>NZ_NEHZ01000020.1:0-147226 GCF_002112565.1 Pseudomonas sp. R25(2017) | reverse complement strand
CAAACTGGCCCGGATCGTATTCGCCCTGCTCAAAGGACAAAGCGAATATGAACCGAAAGCAGGCTGAGGGCTTTGCCTCAACCATAGAATCTCCCACAGGGGATCCCGGCTGGACGCAGGATCCCTGCACACCACAAAACCTGTGGGAGCTAGCTTGCTAGCGATGAGGCCAGCACAGCCGGCATCTGTGGTGATTGACCCACCGCCATCGCCAGCAAGCTGGCTCCCACAGGTACTGCGGCTGCCCGCCGGACCGGCGAACACCCAAGAACCCTGTGGGAGCTTGCCTGCAAGCGATGAGGCCAGCACAGACAACATCCCTGTTGCCTGACCCACCGCCATCGCCAGCAAGCTGGCTCCCTCAGGCACCGCGGCTTATCATGCCGGCACCTCAGACGCCGGCCCGCCCATGGACATCGACCTCGCCCGTACCTTCCTGGAAATCGTCCGCCACGGCAGTCTCGCCGCGGCGGCGGAGAAACTGTTCGTCACGCAGACGGCCATCACCGCCCGCGTGCAGAAGCTCGAAAGCCAGTTGGGCAGCACCCTGTTCGTGCGCAATCGGGCCGGGGCGCGCCTGACGCCCAACGGCGAGGCGTTCGTGGTGTACGCCAACCAGCTGGTGCAGACCTGGGAAGCCGCCCGCCGCGACCTGCCGCTGCCCGAAGGCTACGACAACGTGCTGCACATCGGCGGCGAGGTCAGCCTGTGCAACCCGCTGATGCTCAGCTGGGCCGCCGAACTGCGCGAGCACATCCCCAGCCATGCCCTGCGCATGGAGATCCGCGACGGCGAAAACCTGCTGCGCCAGCTCGAACTCGGCGTGCTCGACGCCGCGCTCGTCTACCAGCCGGAATACTGGCCGGGCCTGCAGGTCGAGCAGGTGCTGGAGGAAAAACTCATCCTGGTGCACACCCCCGACCGCCCCGCCCCTTACGTCTACATCGACTGGGGCCCGGACTTCCGCCGCCAGCACGACGCCGCCCTGCCGGAAAAGGCCAAGGCCGCCCTGAGCTTCAACCTCGGCCCGCTGGCCTTGCAGTACATCCTGGAGAACGGCGGCAGCGGCTATTTCCGCACGCGGGTGGTGCGCACCTACCTGGAAAGCGGCGCCCTGGAGGCTGTGACCAAAGCCCCGGAATTCGGCTATCCGACCTACCTCGTCTACTCCCGCGACCGCGACTCGGCCACCTTGCAGCACGCCTTCGACCTGCTGCGCGCCGTGATCAAGGCCGACGACGACTGGTCGCAGCGCTGGAACCCGTTGAGCTGAAGCCCACGGCGCTGCGTACCGGAACCTGTCACTTGTGACCTCGCCCCCGAGCCTGCGCAGGCCGAGGGATCAGCTAATCTGCCGGATACAACAACAATATCCGCAGGTGACCGCAGTGAGGCAAACCACCGAAGCATTCCGCAGCCGCTACCGGGCGGCGATCCATCCGCTGTACAACCCGTGGCTGCACGGCGCCTTCGTGCTGCTGTTCGGCGTGCTGGCCATCGGCGCGTTCTGGAGCGGCGTGCGGCAGGTGCAGCCCCTGGAGTGGCTGACGGTGCCGCTGACCCTGCTGTTCTTCAACTTCGGCGTGTACGTGGTGCACCGGCACCTGGGGCACCACAAGAAAAGCTTCGCGAAAATGTTCTACGCCCGCCACGCCGGCGACCACCACAGTTTCTTCACCCCCGGCCACATGACCTGGGACAGCGCCCGGGACTGGCGGGTGATCCTGTTTCCCGCCTGGCTGATCGTGGTGCACACGCTGCTCGTGGCCCTGCCGCTGTGGTGGCTGTTCGCGCAGCTCAACGCCAACGTGGCCGGGCTGTTCGGCGGCTGCATGGTGCTGGGCTACCTGACCTACGAGGTGTTCCACGCCTGCGAACACCTGCCGCCGCGCCACCCGTTGGCCCGCCTGCCGTGGATCCGCCAGATGCACCGCCTGCATGAACTGCATCACCGCCGCGAACGCATGCAGGAGCGCAACTTCAACATCGTCCTGCCCCTGATGGATTACCTGTTCGGCACCCTGTACTGGGAGCCGGAACCCGCCCACACGAACGAACCGAGGACGCCCATGACCCGCCAGCAGCACGGGATCGACATCGACGGCGAGCCCTACGCCGTGCTCGCCTACGCCGCAGACGTCAGCCTTTGGCCGCAGTGGCACCCCTCGTCGCTGAAGATTCACGGCCCCGCCGGTCCCTTGCATGCCGGTGCACGGTTCGAGGAGGACATCCGCGCCGGCGGGCGCGACGGCCATCTGGTCTGGGAAGTGGACGAGTACCTGCCGGGGCGGCGCTGGTGCGCACGGGCGCGGGGCGACCACGGCCTGTCGTTGTCGCTGGTTTATGAGTGTGCTGATCTCGGGGGGCGCACGCGGTTCGTGCGCACATTGGACTATCGGTTCGACGGACTGGGCATGCGCCTGGCCAACCTTCTGCTGCTCAAGCGGCGCATCGAGCGCGAGTCTGCCGCCTCGATGCTGGCCCTGCGCGACCGGGCCGCTCAGCACGTGTCCCGCGCAGGAGCCGACGCGTGAAACTGCGCCATCTGATCGTGCTGCTGATCGTCATCGTGCTGGCGTTTCTGCTGCTGATGCCGACCCGCGTCGAACCGGTGGCCTGGACACCGCCGCCGGCACCGTCCATGACCGAAGGGCCCTACGCCGACAACCAGCGCCTGCGCGGCTTGCGCCAGGTCGGCCCGAGCGGCATCGAAGGGCCGGAGGCGCTGCTGCTTGAGGACGACAAGCTGATCACCGGCCTGCACGACGGCCGCGTGATCCGCACCAGCCTCGACGGCCACCAGCGCAAGGTGCTCACCGACACCGGCGGCCGTCCCTTGGGGCTGGCGCGGCATCCCAACGGCCTGCTGGTGATTGCCGATGCGGACAAGGGCCTGCTGTCCCTCGACGCCCAGGGCCGGCTGGTGGCGTTGACCACCGAAGCCAACGGCTTGCCCTTCGGCTTCACCGACGACGTGGCCATCGACAAATCCGGGCACTACGCCTACTTCAGCGATGCCTCCAGCCGCTGGGGCTACGGCCACGACGGCGAGGCGATCATCGAGCACGGCGGCGACGGGCGTCTGCTGCGCTACGACTTCCAGACCGGCAAGACCAGCGTCCTGCTGGATCGGCTGGAATTCGCCAACGGCGTCACCCTGGGGCCGGACGACGCCTATGTGCTGGTCAACGAAACCGGCGCCTACCGCATCAGCCGCTATTGGCTGACCGGCCCCAACGCCGGCACCCACGACCTGTTCATCGACAACCTGCCGGGGTTGCCGGACAACCTCGCCTTCAACGGCCGCGACCGCTTCTGGGTGGCGCTGTACGCGCCGCGCAATCCGCTGCTGGACCGCACCGCCGAACATCCGTTCGTGCGCAAGGTGATTGTCCGGGCGCTCACCGTGCTGCCCAAGCCCCTGGAAAAACGCGCGTTCGTGCTGGGGCTGGACCTGGACGGCAAGGTCATCGCCAATCTGCAGGACGCCAGCGCCGGCAACTACTCGCCGATCACCACGGCGCGGGAGTACGGGGATTGGCTGTATTTCGGTTCGCTGAAGGCTTCGCACATGACGCGGATGCCGTTGGGGGCGGCCCTCAAGTAAGCCTCCAGAGGCGTGCCGGGTTCACCGGCCTCATCGCTGGCAAGCCAGCTCCCACAGGGATCCCGGGTGTTTGCAGAATCTAAGCACACCACAAAAACTGTGGGAGCTGGCTTGCCAGCGATGGCGTTGGGTCTGCTACCACAGGTTTTGTGGTGTACCTGGATCCTGCAAACACCCGAAATCCCCTGTGGGAGCCAGCCTGCTGGCGATGGCGGCCGGTCAGGCACCGGGCGTCTGAGGCTTGTCCGGCTCGGTCTCATCCGCCGCCGGCTCCCGTTTCGGATGCCGGTAGGTGTGCGCCGGGCTGTTGGGTTCAGGGTGGGTCGGCACGGGGTCGTAGGTTCCCTGCTCTTCGCTGGGGAACTTGTCTTGGGAGGGGGTGGGACGGTTCATGGGGCACCTCGCCGGGAGCCGCTGCATGCGGGCTCTGAACATTCGAGGTGCCGGGCGGGTTCAACGTTCCGGCCGATCCGCCGCCGATGGTCGGCGGATCGGCCCGGCTCAGGCCTGTCGCTGCAGTTCCTGGACAATCTTGTCCTTGATCTGCAAGCGCTTTTCCTTGAGCTTCTTCAAGGCGTCATCGCTGGGGGCATCCGAGGTGGCGTTCTCAGCCTTGACCACGACGTCGTCCATGTCCTGATACTGGTTGGCCAATGAATCCAGATGCGGCCTTTGGGTGCGCAATTTCTGGAACGCATCCTTCGTAATCTTCAAATCCTCAAGCAGGTCATGCTTAACCGGCATGGAACACCTCCGTCAATTGATCGCGGCCAACGCGCCCTATGCGTTCGCCAGCTATCAGGATGGCCTCGGTTGCGGGTTCTGTCGACTGCCGGCCAGGCGGCAAACGACCGTTCGTCGCCCTGGCGCCAACCGGACCAAACCTTTGCCGGCCCATCTCCCTCCACTGGATAACGCTCACAACCAATGCGTGGAGAATGACCAATGGACGGATTCAACCTGCGTCACCTGACCCTGGCCGTCGCCCTGTGCACCGGCATGGGCAGCGCCTTCGCCGCCACCTCCAACACCTTCGTCGACAACGCCGCCGCCGGCGGCATCGCTGAGATCGAAGCGAGCCGCCTGGCCCTGGAGAAAAGCGCCTCGGCCGACATCAAGGCCTTCGCGACGATGATGATCACCGACCACGGCAACGCCAACGACGAACTGGCCACCATCGCCAAGGCCAACGGCATCGAAGTGCCCGACGACACCACCCTGGTCAAGCAGGCCAAGGAAAAGATCCTCGAACTGCGCGACGAATCCTTCGATGCGGCCTACGCCAACAATCAGGTGAAGGCCCACGAAGAAGCCATCGAGCTGTTCAAGAAAGAAGCCAATACCGTGACCGACGACAAGGTCAAGGGCGGCCCCGAGCTCAAGGCCTTTGCCCAGAAAATGTTGCCAGCGTTGGAGCAGCACTTGAAACACGCCAAGGAGCTGCAGGCCAAACACCCGAGCAAGTGACGTACGCCCCGGGCCTCAGGCGCTGAGCACCGTGCGGATCATCCGCAGCAGCGCCTGGGGGCTGTAGGGCTTGCCGAGCAGGTGGGTGTCGGGGCTGAGCTGGTGGTTGCGCGAGATGATGTCGCGGGTGTAGCCGGAGGTGAACAGCACTGCCACCGGCGGCGACTGCACCTTGGCCCAGGCGGCCAGCTCGGCGCTCTTGATCAGGCCGGGCATGACCACGTCGGTGAAGATCAGCTGCACCGAGGCGCCGTCGAGCAGCAACTGCATCGCCGCGTCGCCGTTGCCGGCGGTCAGCACCCGGTAGCCTTCCTCGCGCAGCAGCTCCACGGTGGAGCCGCGCACCGCGTCATTGTCCTCGACCACCAACAGGGTCTCGTGGCCGCCCTGCTGCTGGCGGCCGGCGCCCGGCGATTCGTCCCGCAGCGGCTGCAGGCTGCGCGGGAAAAACAATTGCACCCGCGTGCCCTCGCCCACTCGGCTGTCGATCTCCACATGGCCGCCGCTCTGCTTGACGAACCCGAACACCATGCTCAGCCCGAGCCCGGTGCCCTGGCCGTCGGCCTTGGTGGTGAAGAAAGGCTCGAACACCTGCTCCAGCAGGTTCGCAGCGATCCCGACGCCGCTGTCGCCCACCGACATCCGCACGAAATCCCCCGGCAGGATGCCCTTGCCGGCGCAGAACGACTGATCCAGGGTGAGGTTGTCCGCGCTGAGGGTGATCGTGCCCTCGCCCTTCATGGCGTCCCGGGCGTTGATCGCCAGGTTGAGCACGGCGTTTTCCAGTTGGTTGCGGTCGACGTTGATCCGCCAGGGCTTGTGCGGCAAGTGCACGTCGATCCGGATGGTCTCGCCCAGGGCCCGCTGCAGCAGTTCGCCGAGGCCGTCGAAGATGTCCGCCAGGTTGCACACCGCTGGCGTCAGCGGCTGGCGCCGGGCGAAGGCCAGCAATTGCGACGACAGCTTGGCGCCGCGGTCCACCGCCGCCAGCGAAGCGTTGACCCGACGCTGCACGTTGGGGTTGTCACGCTCGTGCCGGGCCAGCAGGTTGAGGTTGCCGGCGATCACTTGCAGCAGGTTGTTGAAGTCGTGGGCCACGCCGCCGGTCAGCCCGCCGATGGCCTCCAGCTTCTGCGACTGGCGCAACTGCTCCTCGGCCGCCAGCCGCGCCTCGACTTCGGCGGCCACCCGCTGCTCGAGGTTGCGGGTGAACTTGAGCAAGGATTCTTCGGCGGTCTTGCGCTCATGGATATCGATCAGCACGCCGGGGAAGCGGAACGCCTCGCCCCGTTCGTTGAATTCGCAGGCGCCGCTGGCCAACACCCACAGGAAGCTGCCGTCGGCGCGCAGCACCCGGTACTCGGCGTTGTAGGGTTCGCCGGTGAGCACTGCCTGCTCGACGCACTCGGCGACCCAGACGCGGTCGTCGGGATGGATGTGGGCTTCGGCGATGTGCTGCGGCAGGTTGGTCAGGTCCTGGCCCGACGGATAGGAGAAGGTGCGGGCGAAACGCTCGTCGGCCGACAGCACGTCGTTCTTCACGTCCCACACGAAGGAGCCCAGCAGCGCCCCGGCGTTGAGCGCCAGGCGCACCCGTTCGTTGTCGGCGCGGTAGGCGTCCTCGGCGGCCTGGCGCAGGCGCTCGGACAGCACCAGTTCGGTGGTCTCGACCACCATCGCCATCACCCCCGCCGGGGCGCCCCGGTCGTCGGCCACCGGGCTGTAGTAGAGGTCGAGCCAGACGTCTTCGGGCACGCCGTCGCGCAACAGCACCAGATCCTTGTTGCGGTATTCCAGGGTGCCGCCGGCCAGGCAGGTGTCGACCACGTGGCGGTTGAAGTCGGCGACTTCCGGCCAGCCCAGTTCCACGGGCGTACCCAGCAGGTACGGGTGGCGTCCGCCGGCGAACCGCGAATAGGCATCGTTGTAGATCATGTAGCCGTCACGGCCCCAGAGCATGACCATCGGCAACGGCGAGGCGAGCATCAGCCGCACCGTGCTGCACAGGCTGGCCGGCCAGGTCTCGAGGGAGCCCAGACCGGTTCGGCCCCAGTCAAAGGCACGGATGCGCCCGGCCATTTCACCTTTCCAGCCATCGCATCCATGGTTGTCGGATAGAAACTGCATCGCCCGATTCAACACTCTGTGGTGAGTCCGATCAATCGCAACGCCCGGTGACGCCACGCCCCTGTGTTTCGAACCTCCCGCGCCGCAAATGGTTGCATAAGAGGTATAGCCGATTTCCCCCGCCCCGGCCTTCAGACTTCGATCAAGTGCTTGAGCGGGTGATAGCCGGTCTTGATCCGGGCCGCCACGTCGAGGATGGCCTTCTGGATGCCGTTGAGGTGCATGCAGGTCAGTTCGACGGCGGCGCTCTGGTTGCCGGCCTCGATGTACTCGATCAGCCGCAGGTGCTCGTCGTCGCGGCAGGCTTCGTGGCTGTCGTCGTCCAGGGCGGCGGCGTACAGCGAAGCGCGGGAGATCAGTTTCTGGAACCAGTCCAGCAGCACCGGGTTGTTCAGGCTGCGGGCCAACTTGATGTGGAACTCGCCGAGCAGGTGGATCAACCGCTCGTGGTCGCCGGCCTGATGGGCTTCGTCCTCCAGCAGCAGGTGGTCGCGCAGGTCCTGCATCGCCGCCGTGTCCTTGCGCCGGCACAGCTCGGTGACGATGCCGATCTCCACCAGCCGCCGGGTTTCGAACAGGGAACGGATCTCTTCGTCGCTGGGCAGCGACACCGACGCACCTTTATTGGGCTCGGTGGTGACCAGGCCGTCGGCCTCCAGTTGCTTGAGCGCCGCACGAACCGACGTGCGGCTGACATTGAACAGTTCCGCCAGCGACGCCTCGCCCAGCTTCATGCCGGGGCGCAGCGAGCGCTTGCTGATCGCCTCGTAAACCCCTTGGTAGACGCGGTCGACCAAGGTTTCCGGTTTTTTCTCGGTCATTGCAAAGCTCCTTCAGTGCCGGCAACGGTCCGTCGGCGCTGCTTGCCAAAAAGCGCAGCCGCGGAAAAAGGGGGTTGCACAGCCAGATTAATCCGGGTATTTCTAAATTGCATTCAGATATTGCATACAATAATTAGAGGATTGCACCATTATGGGTCAACCAATAGCAATTGAAGTGCGCAACGTCTCCAAGCGGTACTCCGAAGACCCCGGCCTGGCGCCGGCTCTCGACAATGTGTCGGTGAACATCGCCGACAACGAATTCTTCACCCTCCTGGGCCCGTCCGGCTGCGGCAAGACCACCCTGCTGCGCACCATCGCCGGGTTCGAGCACGTCAGCGAAGGCCAGATCCGCCTGGCGGGCGAGCCGGTCAACGACTTGCCGCCGTTCAAGCGCCGGGTCAACACGGTGTTCCAGAGCTACGCGCTGTTTCCGCACATGAGTGTTGCGCAGAATATCGCCTTCGGCCTCGAGATGCAGGGCCTTGAGCGCAAGCTGATCCCCGACCGCGTCGAAGAGATGCTCGCGCTGGTGCAGATGCAGCACCTGGCCGGGCGCAAGCCGGCGCAGCTGTCCGGCGGCCAGCAGCAGCGCGTGGCCCTGGCCCGGGCCCTGGCGCCCAAGCCGAAAGTCCTGCTGCTGGACGAGCCGCTGTCGGCGCTGGACCTGAAGCTGCGCAAGGAAATGCAGGTCGAGCTCAAGCGCGTGCAGCAGGAAGCCGGCATCACCTTCATCTTCGTCACCCACGACCAGGAAGAGGCCCTGACCCTGTCCGACCGCATCGCGGTGATGTCGGCCGGCAAGATCCTGCAGATCGGCACGCCCACTGAGATCTACGAACGCCCGCAGCACCGTTTCGTCGCCCAGTTCATCGGCGACATCAACTTCCTCCCCGGCCGGCTCAAGCGCGGCGAGCGCAATGAGAACCTGTTCGTGCCCGACGGCATGCCGGTGGAGATTCCCTGCCCGCCCCAGGGCGTCGACGGCGCCAGCGTGCAGTTGGCGTTCCGCCCGGAGCGCTCGCGGCTGGTCGCACCCCACGAGCCCCATCACCTGGGCGGGGTGATCGAGGCGGTGCTGTACGTCGGCACCGCCACGCTGTACCAGTGCCGGCTGAACAACGACATCAAGGTCATGCTGCGCGAGAACAACGAAGGCCTGCACCAGGGCCGCGGCGTCGGCGAGCGCGTGGCGGTGCACCTGCCGCCCCAGGCCTGCCTGCTGATGGAGGCCTGAGATGAGCGTCACCGGCACGTCCCCGACCCTCAACCGCGCGCTGCTGCTCAGCCCGGTGGTGTTGACCCTGCTTGCCCTGATCGCCATTCCGCTGGGGATCATGGGCTACATCAGCCTGTTGCCGCGCAACCTCTACGGCGGCGTCGACTGGCAGGCCGACTGGCAACTGCAAAGCTACGTGCAGCTGTTTTTCCAGGAAGGCTTCGACGGCGGTCTCGAACTGAACTGGGTGTACGCCCAGGCCCTGCTGCGCTCAGTGTTCCAGGCCGGCGGCACCACGGTGCTGTGCTTCCTGTTCGGCTTTCCGGTGGCGCTGTGGATGTCGAGCCTGACCCCGCGCCGGCGCAACCTGATGGTGTTGCTCATCACCATTCCGTTCTGGACCAACCTGCTGATCCGCAACTACGCCTGGCTGATCATCCTGCGCGAGCAGGGCTGGGTCGCCCAGAGCCTCAACGCGCTGTTGCCCCAGGCCGGCGGCATCACCCTGCTCTACAACGACTTCGCGGTCAGCGTCGGGCTGGTCTACAGCTTCCTGCCGTTCATGATCCTGCCGATCTACTCGACCCTGGAGAAACTCGATTGGCGCCTGGTGGAGGCCGCCTACGACCTGGGCGCCAACCGCTGGCACGCGCTGCGCCGGATCATCCTGCCGCTGTCGATGCCCGGCGTGATCGCCGGCGCACTGCTGGTGTTCGTGCCGAGCCTGGGGGCGTTCATCACCCCGGCGATCCTGGGCGGCGGCAAGACGCTGATGATCGGCAACCTGATCCAGCAGCAGTTCGGCACCGCACGCAACTGGCCCCTGGGCAGTTCGCTGTCGTTCCTGCTGCTGGGGATCCTGTTGCTGTCGCTGGTGCTGTACGCCCTCTACAGCCGCAACGCGGCCAAGAACCTCCACCGGGGAGCCCGCCCATGATCGCCCTGCACCTGAAGAAACTGCCCGCCACCCGGGAGATCAGCCTGCTGATCCTGGCCTACCTGTATCTGCCGATCCTGGTGCTGATCGTCTACAGCTTCAACGCCAACCGTTCGGCGACGGTGTGGACCGAGTTCTCGTTCGCCTGGTACGGGCGGATCCTGGCCAACCCGTCGATCCAGACGGCGGCGCTGAACTCGGTGATCGTCGCGGCCATCGCCACGGTATGCGCCACGGCCATCGCGCTGCTGGCGGCGCTGGCCACCTGCCGGCCGTTCTACGGGCAGAAGATGGTCGAGGGCGGGATCAACCTGCCGCTGATCCTGCCGGAGATCGTCACTGCCGTGGCGACCTTGCTGCTGTTCATGTCGCTGGGGATCAAGCTCGGCCTGCTGACGGTGATCGTGGCGCACATCGGCTTCTGCATCCCGTTCGCCTACCTGCCGATCCGCGCGCGCCTCAACGATCTGGACCGGAGCCTGCTGGAGGCGGCCAATGACCTGTACGCCAACCCGTGGCAGGTGTTCCGCCGCGTGACCCTGCCGCTGCTGTGGCCGGCGGTGCTGTCCGGCGCCGTGCTGGCGTTCGTGGTCAGCCTCGACGATTTCATCATGACCTTCTTCGTCGCAGGCCCCGGTTCCACCACGCTGCCGGTGTACATCTTCTCGGCGATCAAGGCCGGCGTGACCCCGGAGATCAACGCGATCTCGACCCTGATGCTGGTGATTTCCATCGTGCTGGTGGTGCTGGCCTTCTGGCTGGGCCAGCGCGGCAAACAACAATGAAGAAAACCTGGAGCGCTCTCATGAAAACCAAAGGCATGCGTCTGGCGGTATCCGGTCTGGCCCTGAGTTGTCTCACCGCGTTCGGCGCCCACGCCGCCGAGCCCAAGGAGCTGTTCTTCTACAACTGGACCGACTACTACCCGGTGGATCTGCTGGCCAAGTTCGAGAAAGAGACCGGCATCAAGGTCACCATGGACGGCTACGACAGCAACGAGACCCTGCTGGCCAAACTGCAGGCCGGCGGCGCGGCGTACGACGTGATCGTGCCGTCGCAGTCGATCATGCAGACGCTGATCCAGCAGAACCTGCTGCTGGAGATCGACGCGCCGGGCCTGAGCAACTTCCAGTACGTCAAAGGGCCGTTCCGTGACCCGAGCTTCGACCCCGGCCGCAAATACTCGGCGCCGTACCTGTGGGGCACCACCGGGTTCTCCTACGACAGCGCGCGGGTGCCGGGCGGCAAGCTGGACGACTCGTGGAAGGAGTTCTTCGAACCGCGCAAGGAACTGCAAGGCCAGCTCGCCGCCCTCGACACCTCCAGCAGCGTGATCAACGCCGCCAGCCATTACCTGAACGTCGACGAGTGCACGGAAAACCCGCAGGACGCCAAACGCATCCTGGAGCTGCTGCAGAAGCAGAAGCCGTTCCTGAAGATGTACAGCTCCGACAACACCGTCGACCGCATGGCCTCCGGCGAAGTGATCATGATGCAGAACTGGAACGGCTCCACCGCCCGCGCCACCTTGCAGAAGAGCACCATCCGCTACGTGTACCCCCGCGAAGGCCTGGCGATGTTCCAGGACAACTTCGCCGTGCCCAGGAGCGCGCCGCACCCGGGCAACGCGAAGATCTTCATCGACTGGATGATGAAACCGGAAAACGCCGCCGCCGTGTCCAACGCCATCGCCTACGCCAACGGCATCCAGAGCGATCAGTTGCTCGACGCGAAATGGAAGGTCATGGACGCCATCAACATGCCCGACGAATACGCCTCGCGCCTGCGTCCGGAAAAGGAATGCAGCAACAAGGCGCGGGAGCTGCAGGACCGCATTTGGTCCAAGCTCAAGGGCTGAAGACCGCATCGCGGCCATCGCGGGCAGGCTCGCTCCCACAGGAGCCTGGGTTTGCGCACATTCCCCTGTGGGAGCCGGCTTGCTGGCGATGGCGTCAGTCCAGGCACCACAGGCCTGGAGCTGCGGTGCGACGACTCGACTTGCGAGCGATGAGGCCCGCCCCGACAACATCGAAATAGAGGTATGAAATGTCCCACCCCCGCTGGCTCAGAAACGTACGCCCCTACGGCGCCCCCGCCGAAGACCTGCTGATCGAGGACGGCCGCTTCACCCAGCGCCGCGCCGCGTCCCCGGCGCCCCTGGCCGCCACCGACATCGACGGCAAGCACCGCCTGCTGACCGCCAGCCTGGTGGAAAGCCACGTCCACCTGGACAAGACCCTCTACGGCCAGCCCTGGCGCCCGAACAGCGCAGGCCCGACCCTCAAGGACTACATCGCCAACGAACGCCGGGTGCTGCGCGAGGTTCGCGCGCCGATCGCCGTACGCGCCGGGGCCCTGCTGGAGAACTGCATCGCCCGCGGTTCGCTGACGATGCGCTGCCACGTCGACATCGACCCGGAATTCGGCCTGCGCCATGTCGAAGCCATGCTGCAACTGCGCGAACGCTACAACGACCTGATCGACCTGCAACTGGTGGTGTTCCCGCAGACCGGCCTGACCAGCCGCCCCGGCACCGCCGACCTGATGCGCGAAGCCATGGCCCTGGGCGTGGAGAACGTCGGCGGCCTCGACCCCTGCGGCATCGACAACGACCCCATCGCGCAACTGGACTTCGTGTTTTCGTTGGCCGCCGAATTCGGGCGCGGCGTCGACATTCACCTGCACGACAAGGGCGAGCTGGGCCTGTGGCAGATCGCCCGGATCGCCGACTTCACCGAACGCTTCGGCCTGCAGGGCGGTGTGATGATCAGCCACGCCTATTGCCTGGGCATGCTGCCGTGGAGCCAGGTCCGGCCGGTGGCCGAACGGCTGGCGGCGCTGGGGATTTCGCTGATGAGCTCGGCGCCGGCCGATTGCCCGGTGCCGCCGTTCCTGGCCCTGCGTGAGGTCGGGGTCAACGTGTGCCTGGGCTCGGACGGCATCCGCGACGCGTGGTCGCCGATGGGCAACGGCGACATGCTGGAACGGGCGATGCTGCTGGCGTTCCGGTTCGACCTGAACAAGGACGAGGAACTGGCCGCGGCGTTCGACGCAGCCACGGTCAACGGGGCCCGCGCCTTGGGCGTCGAGGGGCATGGCTTCGGCATCGGCCGGGCGGCCGACTTTCTGCTGATGCCGGTGGAGACCCTCGGCGAGGCGGTGGTGGCGCGGCCGGTGCGGCAAGTCTATCGGGGCGGCGAACTGATCGCCGACGGCGGCCGCCTGCTGGGCAGCCGCTTGTGAAGCGCTCGGGCCTGAAGGCCGCTTGCGTGGTCGGCTTCGACGGCACGCGGCATGTGCTGTGGCGCGACGGCGAGGTGGTGTTCGAAGGCTCTTGCATCGTGTTCGTCGGGCGCGGTTATCCGGGGCCGGTGGACAGCTGGACCGATTACGGCAATGCCCTGATCGGTCCCGGTTTCATCGACCTCGACGCCCTCGGCGACCTCGACTCCACGGTGCTGACCCTCGACAACGGCGACGAGCGCGCCATGGGCCGCATGTGGTCGGCGGACTACCTGGCGGCCGGTCCGCGGGAGTCGTTCAGCGCCGACGAAGAGGTCTTCAAGTACCGCTACGCCTTCACCCAACTGATCCGCAACGGCATCACCACGGCGATGCCGATCACCTCGATGTACTACCGCGAATGGGCGGAGCGCTACGACGAGTTTGCGGCGGTCGCCGATGTCGCCGCCGAGCTGGGCCTGCGCACCTACCTGGGCCCCTGCTACATGAGCGGCATGAGTTACTGGCGCGCCGACGGCACCCTCGCCCATCACTGGGACGAAGGCCGGGGCCTGGCTGGGCTCGATGACGCCGAGCGGTTCTTCAAGGATTTCGACGGCGCCCATGACGGGCTGATCCGCGGCGCCCTGCTGCCCGATCGCATCCAGACCTGCACCCCGGCACTGCTGCAACGCACCGCCGCACTGAGCCGCGAACTGAACGCGCCGGTGCGCCTGCACTGCTGTCAGGCGCCCGGGGAAGTGGCGATGGTCGAGCGCTTGCACGGCACCTCGCCGCTGGGCTGGCTGCAACGGCTCGACCTGCTGACCCCGCGCAGCCTGCTGCCCCACGGCATCTACACCCGTGGCGACGACGACCTGCAACGGCTGATCGACGGCGGCGCGAGCCTGGTGCATTGCCCGCTGGTGTTCGTCCGGGACGGCGAAGCGCTGGACTCGTTCGGGCGCCACCGGGCCCGAGGCGTCAACTTCGCCCTCGGCACCGACACCTGGCCGGCGGACTTGCTGTCGAACATGCGCCACGGCCTGAACATCGCCCGGCTGATGGAGGGCGGCCCCTCGCTGACCTGCGGCCTGGACCTGTACAACGCCGCCACCCTCGGCGGCGCCCAGGCGCTGGGCCGCGACGACCTCGGCCGGCTCGCGCCGGGCGCCAAGGCCGACATCACCGTGTTCAGCCTGCGCGGGATGCACCTGGGGCCACTGTTCGACCCGCTGAAGAACCTGCTGCTGGCCGGACGCGGCGACGACTGCATCGCCAGCTACATCGACGGCCGCTGCGTGATGCGCGACGGCCAGGTCATTGGCGTGGACTACCCGTCCCTGCAGCGCCAGGCCCAGCGCCAATACGAAAAACTGATGCGCAGCCACAGCGACCGGGCCTTCGGCCGACCGGACTGGAAAACCCTGTTCCGCCCGGCCATCCCGTTCGCCGACGACTACAGCGCCGACGCGCCCTTGAGCGCCATCGATCCCCTTCCTTAGAGATTTCTGCCATGCACAGCTTCGATTTCAGCCGACTCAGCCCGCGGGAAAAGTACAAGATCCTCATCGGCAGCGTGGTGCCCCGGCCGATTGCGCTGGTCACCACCGTGGACGGCGAAGGCCGGGTCAACGCCGCGCCGTTCAGCTTCTTCAATGCGCTGTCGGCGGACCCGCCGATCCTGGCCCTGGGCGTCGAGAACTATCAGGACCAGAGCCCCAAGGACACCACCCGCAACATCCAGCTGAATCAGGAGTTCACCGTGAACATCGTCAGCGATGCCCTGGTGGAGGCCATGAACGTCTGCGCCGTGCCCTTCGCGCCGGGCTTCGACGAACTGACCGCCGCCGGCCTGACCGCCATCGCCGGCACCACGGTCAAATGCCCGCGCATCGGCGAGGCGCCGGTGGCGCTGGAATGCCGGCGGATGATGGCGCTGTCCATCGGTCACTCCCGGGAAATCATCCTGGGCGAAGTGTTGATGGCCCATGTGCGCGACGAACTGATCGACCCCAAGACCCTGTACATCGACCAACTGGGCCTGGACGCCATCGGCCGCATGGGCGGCCACGGCTACGCCCGCACCCGCGACTACTTCGACCTGCCGACCCGCTCGCTGCAGGCCTGGACCGAAGCGCCGGGCGGCGGCGAACGGCTTTGGCCTTCGGCCGAATGACCGCCGCCGTGCCTTGTGGGAACGGGCTTGTCAGCTCCCACAAGGTTGGTGGTGTACATGGACTGATCCTTTGTGGGAGCCAGCCTGCTGGCGATAGCGATGGGTCAGGCAACAGAGATGTCGGCTGTGCCGGCCTCATCGCTGGCAAGCCAGCTCCCACAGGTTTTGTGGTGTGCCTGGATCTTGCAGACACCCGAGATCCCTTGTGGGAGCCAGCCTGCTGGCGATGGCGATGGGTCAGGCAACAGGGATGTCGGCTGTGCCGGCCTCATCGCTTGCAGGCAAGCTCCTACAGGTTTTGGGGTGAACATGAATCCTGCGGACACCCGAGATCCCTTGTGGGAGCCAGCCTGCTGGCGATGGCGGTGGGTCAGGCAACAGGGATGTCGGCTGTGCCGGCCTCATCGCTTGCAGGCAAGCTCCTACAGGTTTTGGGGTGAACATGAATCCTGCGGACACCGGTGATACCTGTGGGAGCCGGCTTGCCGGCGATGGCGGTGAGTCAGGCAACAGAGATGCTAGGAGTGCCGGCCTCATCGCTTGCAGGCAAGCTCCTACAGGTTTTGGGGTGAACATGAATCCTGCGGACACCGGTGATACCTGTGGGAGCCGGCTTGCCGGCGATGGCTGTGAGTCAGGCAACAGAGATGCTAGGAGTGCCGGCCTCATCGCTTGCAGGCAAGCTCCTACAGGTTTTGGGGTGAACATGAATCCTGCGGACACCGGTGATACCTGTGGGAGCCGGCTTGCCGGCGATGGCGGTGAGTCAGGCAACAGAGATGCTAGGAGTGCCGGCCTCATCGCTTGCAGGCAAGCTCCTACAGGTTTTGGGGTGAACATGAATCCTGCGGACACCGGTGATACCTGTGGGAGCCGGCTTGCCGGCGATGGCGGTGGGTCAGGCAACAGAGATGTCGGCAGGGCCGGCCCCATCGCTTGCAGGCAAGCTCCTACAGGTTTTGGGGTGAACCTGAATGTTGCGGGCACCGCAGCTCCCACAGTTTTTGGGGTGGGGGTCAGTGGAAGTCGCGGCTCTGCACGCGGATGCCGTTGAGCAGCGGGCTCAGGTCGCTCAGCCGTCCGGCGATCAGGTGCCGCACTTCACCTTCGCGCTCCCAGCGGCCATCGACCTTGAGCAGTTGCGAGCCCACCAGCACCCGGCGCTGGCGGTCGGCCAGGTCGCGCCAGACCACCACGTTGACGTTGCCGAACTCGTCCTCGAGGGTGACGAAGGTCACGCCGCTGGCGGTGCCCGGCCGTTGGCGTCCGGTCACCAGCCCGGCGATGCTGACCGGCCGGCCGTGCTCGACCTCCTGCAACTCCCGCGAACTGCGGCACCGCCGCGCCCTCAGCTCATCGCGCAGCAACGCCAGCGGATGCGGCCCCAAGGTGGTGCCGAGGGTGGCGTAATCGGCGTGCAGGTCTTCGCCGACGCTGGGCTTGGGCAGCACGACTTCCGGTTCATCCTGCCCTGGCAACCCGGCGAACAGCCCAAGCTGCGCCTGCACCCCGGCCACTTCCCAGCGCGCCCGGTGGCGGTGGCCCGCCAGCCCGCGCAACGCCCCGCAGTCCGCCAGCAACGCCAGGGCCCGGCTGTCGAGCCCTGCCCGTCCGCCCAGGTCGGTGAGGTCGGCGAAGGCGCCCCGCTCCCGCGCCGCCTCGATGCGCCGGGCGTCCTCTTCGCGAAAGCCCTTGACCAGGCGCAACCCCATGCGGATCGCCGGCTGCCCGCCGGCCATGGGTTCCAGGCCGCAATCCCAGTCGCTGGCGCGCACGTCCACCGGGCGGATCTGCAAATGATGCCGTCGGGCGTCCTGGAGGATCTGGTCCGGGCTGTAGAACCCCATCGGCCAACTGTTGATCAGCGCACAGGCGAACGCCGCCGGCTCGTGGCACTTGAGCCAGCAACTGGCATAGGTGAGCAAGGCGAAGCTGGCGGCATGGGACTCGGGAAACCCGTAGCTGCCGAAACCCTTGATCTGTTCGAAGATCTGCGCGGCGAACTCCGGCGAGTAGCCGTTCTTCTTCATGCCGGCGGCCAGCCGTTCCTTGTGCGGCTCCAGCCCGCCATGACGCTTCCACGCGGCCATGGAGCGGCGCAGCTGGTCGGCCTCGCCGGGGCTGTAGTCGGCCGCGACGATGGCGATCTGCATCACCTGCTCCTGGAACAGCGGCACGCCGAGGGTGCGCTTGAGCACCGTCTCCAGTTCCGGTGACGGATAGGTTTCCTTTTCCTCCTTGTTCCGGCGGCGCAGGTACGGATGCACCATCCCGCCCTGGATCGGCCCCGGGCGGACGATGGCCACCTCGATCACCAGGTCGTAGAAGTTCTGCGGCCGCAACCGGGGCAGCATCGACATCTGCGCCCGCGACTCGATCTGGAACACGCCGATGGTGTCGGCGCGGCTGATCATGTCGTAGGTCGGCCGGTCATCGGCCGGAATCGTCGCCAGGCTCAGATCCCTGTTGCGGTGGCGGCGCAGCAGGTCGAAGCAACGGCGGATCGCGCTGAGCATGCCGAGGGCGAGGATGTCGACCTTGAGCAGCCCGACCGCGTCGAGGTCGTCCTTGTCCCACTGGATGACCGTGCGGTCGGCCATGGCGGCGTTCTCCACCGGCACCAGGGTGTCCAGCGGCTCTTGGGAAATCACGAACCCGCCGGGGTGCTGCGACAGGTGCCGGGGGAAGCCGATCAGTTGCCCGGTCAGGCTCAGCACCCGGCGCAGGATCGGGCTGTCCGGGTCGAACCCGCCTTCGCGCAAACGCTCGAGCGGCGGCACGTCGTCGCTCCAGTGGCCGCAGCAGTCGGCCAGCGCGTTGACCTGATCCGGCGGCAGGCCCAGGGCCTTGGCCACGTCGCGCACGGCGCCGGCGGCGTGGTAGGTGCTGACCACCGCCGTCAATGCGGCGCGGCTGCGGCCGTAACGGCGGAACACATACTGCAGGACCTCTTCGCGGCGTTCGTGTTCGAAATCCACGTCGATGTCCGGCGGCTCGTTGCGCTCCTTGGACATGAAACGCTCGAACAGCAGCGTGGTGCGGTTCGGGTCGATCTCGGTGATGCCCAGGGCAAAGCACACCGCCGAGTTGGCCGCCGAGCCGCGTCCCTGGCAGAGGATGCGCTGATCACGGGCGAACCTCACGACGTCGTGGACGGTGAGGAAGTAGCTTTCGTAACCCAGCTCGGCGATCAGTTTCAGTTCCTTGTTGATCTGCCTCAGCACCTTGTAGGGCGCCCCTTTTTGCCAGCGCCAGGCGATGCCGTCCTTGGTCAGTCGCCGCAGCCAGGAACGGCCGGTGTGCCCGTCGGGCACCAGCTCTTGCGGGTATCGGTACTGCAACTGCCCCAGGTCGAAGGTGCAGCGCCGAGCCAGATCCACCGAGGCTTGCAGCAGGGCCGGCGGATAGAGCCCGCGCAGCGCGTCGAGGCTGCGCAGGTGCCGCTCGCCGTTGGGGTGCAAGCGCAGCCCGGCCTCGGCCACCGGGACGTGGTGGCGGATCGCGGTCATGGTGTCCTGCAACGCCCGGCGGCCACGGGCGTGCATGTGCACGTCGCCGCTGGCCAGCGCCGGGATGCCCAGCCCGTCGGCCAGTTCCAGCAACGCCGCCAGCCGTTGGCGGTCGTCCTGCCCGCAATGCAGCTGCACCGCCAGCCACAGGCGCTCGCCGAAGGCCTGCCGCAGCCAGCGGCCTTCTTCGATGTCATCGGTGGCGTCCGGTACCCACAGCGCCTGCAACCCCGGCAGCGGCTCGCTGAAGTCCTCGCGCAGCACCTGATAGCAGCCTTTCTGCGTGCGCCGCCGGGCACGGGTGATCAGGCCGCACAGAGCCTGATAGCCTTCGAGGGTCTCCACCAGCAGCACCAGTTTCGGGCCCTGGTCGATGCGCACCTCGCTGCCGATGACCAGCGGCAGTTCAACGGATTTCGCCGCCTGCCAGGCCCGGACGATCCCGGCCAAGGTGCATTCGTCAGTGATCGCCAGGGCCTGGTAGCCCTGCTGTTTCGCCCGCTGGAACAGTTCCAGCGCACTGGAGGCACCGCGCTGGAAACTGAAGTTCGACAGGCAGTGCAGTTCGGCGTAGCCGTCGTTCATGCGAACCAACCCTGCAGCCACAGCGGACCGCCCTCGCCCACCGTCCGGTAGGCCCAGCCCTGCTGCCCGGCGCGGTTCTGGATCAGGTAGTAGTCGCGGCGCACGTCGTCACCGTCCCACCAGCCGGATTCGATGCGCTCCGGGCCCATGAGGATCCGCGCCGCCCCCTCGGGCACCGCCTGCGGCTCGTCCAGCAACCAGCCCGGACGGTGCACGCCCGGCAGCGGCGCGCAAGGCAGTTTGTCGACACCGGTTTGCCATGCGCATTCGGGGCGGTGATCGGCCTGGAAACGCAGGCCCTGCACCGCGTCGTCCCCCAGCCGGGCGCGCAGGCGTTCGCGCAGCTGTTCCCAGGGCAAGGTCTGCTGGGGACGCTCGTCGAACAGCTCCTGATGCTGGGGCACGAAGTCGGGCAGGTCCTCGGCGCACAGACGAAACCCGCGAACCGGCGCCTCGACCTGCACCTGTTCCAGGCGCCCGCGGGCCAGTTCGAACAGCATCGCCGGATCGCGTTCGGCGCTGAGCAGGCCGACCTTGATCAGCGTGTCCGGCAGGCCGGCATGCTCAAGGTGCAGGTCGAACCGCTGCACACCGCTGTCGCGGCCGCAGAGGAACGCCGCCAGGTCGGCGGTCAGGCGGCGCAACGGGAACAGCAGCGCCTGATGGGACTGCACGTCGAAATTGAGCTCGATGCGTACGTCGAAGCGGTCCGGCGGCTGGTAGAACGCCAGCGCCAGCGGCCGTGCGCCGAACAGGGTGTCCAGGTGCTTGAGCACCTGCGCCTCGAAACGCCTTGCCAGGGCCTGACGCGGCAAGGCCTGCACCTGGCCGAGGTGGCGCAGGCCCATGCGCTCCAGCGCCGTGGCCACGTTCGGCGCCAGCCCGACCCGGTCGACGGGCAGCCGTCCCAGATGATGGCGCAAGGCTTCGCCGTCGGGCACCACCAGACCGTCGCCGACGTTGGCCAGCACCCGCGCCGCCGCCGGGTTGGGCGCGGCGACGATACGGTGGCGAAAGCCCAGCGCCGTCAGTTCCGAGCGCAGCAGCGCCTCGAACTGTGCCCAGGAACCGAACAGGCCGAGGCTGGACTCGATCTCGAACACCACGGTGCGCGGGTAATGCACGCTGACCTGCGCGCTGAAGCGGTAGGCCCAGGCGGCGAGAAAGCATTGCCAGTGTTCGACCTCGGCCATGTCGTACTCGGCGCTGGCGAAATCCCGGGTCAGGGCCTGGGCGGCGGTCATCGACTGGCCGGGGCGCAGGCCCTGGGCCCTGGCCGCGTCGTTCACGGCCTGCAGCACCCGGCGCTGGGCCGGGCCGCTGAGCAGCGCCAACGGTTGGTCGGGATCGGGGCGTTGACGCAGCACCGCGTCGAGCGCCAATTGCGGAAACAGGATGCAGACCCAGCGCATGGCGGCCTCAATGCCCCACGGCAAAGGCGATCGGCGCCGTGCGGGCCAGCCCGCCACGGCACTTGAGCACCCGCAGCTGCGCCGGCCGGGCGTCGACGGCGATCCGCAGCGCCGCCGGCGACGGGTTGGCCGCTTCGCTCAACGGGCGCCAGGCGAACGCCAGGGTCTGGCCCGTTTCCGCCGCCACCTGCAAGCGCCGCAGCGCCCGGTCATCGGCCTTGTGCGGCCAGCACAGCACCGCGCCGCAACTGCCCGAACGCAGGCATTGCTCCGCCGCCCACAGGGCCTCGCGCTCGCCGGCCCGGATCACCGACAACTGGCGCAGATCGACGCCGGCATTGGCCCAGGCCTGGGGGTACGGCACGAACGGCGGCGCCACCAGCACGATGCGCTCGCCCGCCGTCGACAGCCGCGCCAGGGTCGGCCACACCAGGTGCAGCTCGCCGACGCCGGGGCCTGCGAACAGGATTTCGCTCAACGCCGACTCCGGCCAGCCGCCGCCGGGCAACGCCGCGTCCAGCGCAGGGTGGCCGGTGGGCTGCGGGCTGGCGGCCGGGACTGCAGGCCGGCCCTTCCAGACCTGGCCGCCATTGAACAGCGTGTCCAACGCAACGACGGCGCCCATCAGCCTTGCCTCACCAGGCCGCAGAACACCCCTTCGATGGCCAGGTCCTGGTCGGCCCGCACCTCGATGGGCCGGTACGCGGGGTTGCGCGGCAGCAGGCGGATCTCATCGCCGACCCGCTCGAAACGCTTGATGGTGACCTCGCCGTCGAGGCGCGCCACCACGATCTGGCCGTTGAGCGCCTCGGGGTTGCGCCGCACGCCCACCAGGTCGCCGTCGAGGATGCCGTCCTCGATCATCGAGTCGCCCTGCACCCGCAGCAGGTAGTCCGGTGCGCGGGCGAACAGCGCCGGGTCGAGCATCAGGCGGTTGTGGACCTCGGCGTCGGCGCCGATAGGCGCACCCGCCGCCACCCGGCCCAGCACCGGCACGTCCAGCAGCTCCGGACGCGGCGGCTGGTTGAGTAGGCGGATGCCCCGGGCCTGATGCGGATTGACCTCGATGAACCCGGCTTCGGTGAGCGCCAGCACATGCTTGCGCGCCACGCTGCGGGAGGCGAAACCAAAAGCCTCGCTGATTTCAGCGAGGCTCGGGGGCTGACCGTGTTCGGCGATGCGTTCGCGGATGAAGGTCAGGATGGCGGTACGGCGGGGAGTCAGGGTCGTCATGGAGTACATTTGTACTCTACCGGGGTTTTTCTGGCAACGACCGTCAGTCAGGCCAAAACCTGTAGGAGCTTGCCTGCAAGCGATGAGGCCGGCACTGCCGACATCTGCGGTGACTGGCCCCCCGCCATCGCCGGTAAGCCGGCTCCCACAGGTATCACCGGTGTCCGCAGGATCCATGCACACCGCCATCGCCAGCAGGCTGGCTTCCACAGAATTCAGCAGCGGCCGCAGTTCTGTGCCCACAAGGATCCTGGTCATCCATCGTCCTGGCGCATGAACCCTGACCCTCCCCGAAGGTTTGTTACAGGATGTTTACGAAATTTTGACCAACGATCTTCTACAGTTGCACGCGAACCGCGTGTGTTTTCTATTCGAGTAGAGGAAAAAACCCAATGGCTGCAGGCAAAGGACTGCGTTTACCGTCCATCACCCCCACCCGTCTGGTACTGCTGTTTTCCCTGGCGCTGGTGGCGCTGTACAACCTGGCGACATGGAAGGCGCTGGGCACGCTGATCACCTTGCAGGGCGCACACAAGCTGGCGTTCTTCGCCTCATTCGGCCTGTTCCTGTGGGCCGCCATCACCCTGCTGCTGACCCTGGTGTCGTTCCGCTGGACGCTGAAGCCGGCGCTGACCCTGGTCGCCCTGCTCTCGGCCTGCGCCGCCTATTTCATGAACGAGTACGGCATCACCATCGACACGGTGATGATCCAGAACGTCTTCGAAACCAACCCGGAGGAAGCCTCCGCGCTGTTCAGCGGCAAGCTGCTGGCCTATGTGCTGGTGCTCGGCGTGGTGCCGGCGGCGCTGATCTGGCGCTGGCCGGTGGCGTACCGGCCGTTCTTTCGCGGGCTGCTGAACAAGGTGCTGGTGATGGTGGCCTGCGTGCTGGTGATCGGCGCGTCGGTGGGTGCGTTCTACTCGACCTACGCGCCGATCTTCCGCGAGGAAGACAAGCTCACCCACTTCATCAACCCGACCAACTACATCTACGCGATCAGCAAGTACGCCAAGCAGCGGCTGGGGATCAAAAAGCACTTCGTGGTGCAGGCCGTCGGCGAAGACGCGGTGATGAGCGCCAAGGCCACCGCCCGCGGGAAGAAGTCGCTGATGGTGTTCGTGGTCGGCGAAACCGCCCGGGCCGACCACTTCTCGCTCAACGGCTATGAGCGCGAGACCAACCCCGAGCTGAGCAAGCTGGACATCCTCAACTTCACCCAGGTGCACTCCTGCGGCACGTCCACGGCGGTGTCGGTGCCGTGCATGTTCTCGATGTTCCCCCGCGAGGACTACAGCGACAAGAAAGGCAAGACCTACGAAGGCCTGCTCGACATCCTCCAGCGCGCCGGCGTGCAGGTGCTGTGGCTGGACAACAACAGCGACTGCAAGGGCACCTGCCTGCGGGTGCCGCACCGCGATATCGCCAAGAACCAGCCGGGGCCGTTCTGCGACGGCAACAACTGCCTGGACGAGGCGCTGCTGGCGGACCTGCAGGGCTACATCGACAGCCTCAAGGGTCACGCGATCATCGTCCTGCACGCCGACGGCAGCCACGGCCCGGAATACTACGAGCGCTATCCGAAGGAGCAGGAACGCTTCAAGCCGATCTGCCACACCAACCAGTTGGGCAGTTGCAGCCGCGAGGAACTGGTTAACGTGTACGACAACACGATCCTGTACACCGACCACTTCCTGGCCAAGGTGATCGAGCTGCTCAAGCGCAACCAGGACACCCTCGACACGTCGATGCTGTACGTTTCCGACCACGGCGAATCCCTGGGCGAGAACGGCCTGTACCTGCACGCCGCGCCTTACGCCCTGGCTCCCGAGGCGCAGACCCATGTGCCGATGGTGATGTGGTTCGGCAACAATACCTTGGCGCAAATGGGCATCGACCGTGGCTGCCTGCAAGGCAAAAGCGGCCAGCCGGACCTGAGCCACGACAACCTGTTCCACTCGGTGCTGGGGCTGTTCGAAGTCAAGACCTCGCTGTACCAGCCGGGGCTGGACATCTTCCGCGGCTGCCGGCCGGCGATGACGGCTGCGCAGTGAGCCATGCGGGGGCGGATGAATGCAGGATTTGCTGCCCCCGCAAAACCTGTAGGCGCTTGCCTGCAAGCGATGACGCCGGCACATCCCGCACCTGTCGAGGCTGATCCACCGCCATCGCCAGCAGGCTGGCTCCCACAGTTGGAATTGCGGCAGGTCAGCAGGTGAGTTGCGCCAGGTACTGCCACGGGTAGATCCCGCGCTGATGGCCGTCGCTGAACACCAGTTGCAGGCCATAGCCCTGGGGGTTGAGTTCGATGATCCGGACTCGCTCATCGACCTGCGGTGTCATGCCCCGCAGGCGCAAGGCCCGGCACTGCGAGCACGGGCAGCGGCGGCGCAACTCCGCGTGCCCCAGGCGCTGTTCGCGCCCGTCCGGCCAGTTCAAGCGCAATGTCTGCCCGGCCGAGGCATTGCCGATGGCCAACGGGCTCATTGCAACTGACTCAAGGCAATGCGCACGGCCTTGCGCACTTCCGGGTCGCCGTCGTCCTGGGCGGCCTGCAACGCGGCCACCGCGCCGCGGTCGTTGAGTTCGCCCAGGGCCAACGCCGCCTCCTTGCGCAGGTTGCTGATGCGGTGGCCCAGGGTCTCGATCAACGCATCCAACGCGGCGACATGGCGCAGGCGACCGAGGCTGCGGGCGGCGCGCAGGCGCACTTGCCAGTAGTCGTCGCTCAGGGCCTGGATCAGGGCCGGGCCGGCGTCGGGGTGGCCGACCTTGCCCAGGGTCGTGGCGGCTTCTTCGCGCACGGGCCAGGCCGCGTCCTGCAACGCCCGTTGCAGGGCGGGCAGCACATCGGCGCCGGACGCCAGCCCAAGGGCGCCGGTGGCGGCGCGGCGCACTTCGCTGTCCGGGTCGGTGCTGGCCAGCCGTGCCAGCGCCGGTAGCGCATCGAGCTGTTTGAGCCAGCCGAGCACCCCCACCGCTTCGCGGCGCACGCCCGCCTCGGCGTCGTCGAGCGCCGCCACCGCTGCCGGTGCCGCTTCGGCCAGGCGCAGTTCTCGCAGGGCCCGCCAGGCCGCCGTGCGCACACAGGTTGCGGCGTGCGCCGTCCACGGCAGGATCACCCGGCCTGCGGCTTCGCTCTTGAGCAGGCTCAGGCTTTGCGCCGCGGCGGCCTGCACCGCCGGCGACGGATCGGTCAGGGCCCGGCACAAGGCCTCGACCACCGGCGCGTCTTCCCAGGCCTCCAGCAGGCGCGCCGCTTCAGCGCGCACGTCTTCGGCGGGATCGTCCGTCAGCCGGCCCACCAGCCACAGCAGGCCGTCGGGCTCTTCGAGGTCGGCCAGGTCGATCAGGGCGATGCGGCGCACGCCCGGATCCTCGGCGGTCAGGCGCGGTTGCAGGGCGAGGATGTCGGCGTTGTCGGTCACAGCAAAAAAAGAGGTCATGGGCTCACCACGGCTTAGGTTCGGACGGTGCGTTTGCGCCGCTGTCGGTGGGCGGTGGGAAACGCGGGATGTTCTTGTCTTGGCGTCCGGGGTGGCCGGATGGCGTCTTGCGTTGTCGGTGGCGGCCTCATCGCCAGCAGGCTGGCTCCCGCACGGTGGCTTGTGGGGCAGATAGAAAACGGTGGGAGCCAGCCCTGCTGGCGATGGCGTCAGTGAGCGCGCCACGGATCAGCGCAGCAGGTACGGGATCTCCACTTTCACCGCCCCGGTCGGGCAGTCCTTTTCGCAGGGCATGCAGTACCAACATTCGTCGAAGGCCATGTAGGCCTTCTGCGTGGCCGGGTTGATCGCCAGCAGATCCATCGGGCAGACGTCGACGCATACGGTGCAGCCCTTGTCGGCGATGCATTTGTCCTCGTCCACGGTGACGGGGGCGTTGGAGCGGAAAAAGATATCCTGGGCTTGATGGGCCATGGTCGGGGCTCTCTCTGGGTGCGGTTCAGGCGGCGCCGACCCGCAGGCGGTCGTAGGCCTGCATTTCAACGGCGTCCAGGGGAATGATGTAAGGCTCGACGGGCTTCTTGAAGCTGGTCATGCGCCCGTCCTCGCCTTTCTTCAGGTGGCAATGGCAGAACCATTCGCGGTCGTTGCGCTCGGGGTGGTCGACCCGGTAGTGGTACAGGCCCCAGCGGCTTTCGGTGCGGAACAGCGAGGCGCGGGCGGCCATTTCGGCGCAGTCGCGGATCACGCTGACTTCCATGGCGCGCATCAGTTCATGGGCGTTGTGGGCCTTGAGCTGTTCGAGGTCGCGTTCGATGTCGCTGAAGCGTTGCAGGCCGATCTCCATCTTCTTGGTCACCTTCGGCGGTTGCAGGTAGTCGTTGACGAAGCGCCGCAGCTTGTACTCGACCTGGGCCGGCGGCAGGCCGTGCTCGCGCGCAAGCGGCGCGAACACCCGCGCCCGCTCCCGCTCGATCTGTTCGGCATCCAGTGCGGTGAACCCGCGCCCTTCCACGAACTGCGCCGCGTTCTGCCCGGCGAACCCGCCATAGGTGAACGCGCCGAGCATGTAGTTGTGCGGCACCGCCGCCATGTCACCGGCCGAATACAGGCCCTTGACCGAGGTCTCGGCCCGCTCGTTGACCCACACCCCGGACGCCGAGTGGCCGCTGCAGAAGCCGATCTCCGAGATGTGCATCTCGACCATCTGCGTGCGGTAGTCGGTGCCGCGGTTGGCGTGGAACTGGCCGCGGCTCGGGCGTTCGTTGCTGTGCAGGATCTGTTCGATGTCCTGGATGGTTTCTTCGGCCAGGTGATCGAGCTTGAGGAACACCGGCCCGTTGCCGCTTTCCAGTTCCTGGTGGAACTCGCGCATCATCTGCCCGCTCCAGTAGTCGCATTCGATGAAGCGCTCGCCCTTGTTGTTGGCGGTGTAGCCGCCCAGGGGGCCGGTGACGTAGGCGCAGGCCGGGCCGTTGTAGTCCTTGATCAGCGGGTTGATCTGGAAGCATTCCAGGTTCGCCAGTTCGGCCCCGGCGTGGTAGGCCATGGCATAGCCGTCGCCGGCGTTGGTCGGGTTCTCGTAGGTGCCCATCAGGTAGCCGGAGGACGGCAGGCCCAGGCGCCCGGCGGCGCCGCAGGCCAGGATCACCGCCTTGGCCTTGATCACATGGAAGTCGGCGGTGCGGCAGTCGAAACCCATCACGCCGTTGACCGTGCCCTCTTCGTCCGTCAGCAGGCGGGTGCAGACCAGACGGTTGGTGATGCTCACCCGCGCCCGCTTCAGTTGGCGGTAGAGGACTTTCTTGATGTCGTGCCCTTCCGGCATCGGCAGCACGTAGGCGCCCATGTGGTGGACTTTCTTCACGGCGTAGTCGCCGGTTTCGTCCTTCTCGAACTTCACGCCCCAGCGGTCGAGCTGCTCGATGGTCTGGAAGCTGTGGGTGGCGTAGGCGTACACCGCCGCCTGGTTGACGATGCCGTCGTTGGCGACGGTGATTTCCTTGGTGTACTGCTCAGGCGTCGAATGGCCGGGAATGACCGCGTTGTTCAGGCCGTCCATGCCCATGCTGATCGCGCCGCTGCGCTTGACGTTGGCCTTGTCCACCAGCAGCACGCGCAGGTCGCGGTTGTGCTCCTTGGCCTTGATCGCCGCCATGGGGCCGGCGGTGCCGCCGCCGATCACGACGATGTCGTATTCCTGTTCGATGGTGGTGCCTGCCGTCGAATCCTGCGTCATGTGCGCTCCCCTTTTTGCCGGTCGATCCGCAGGCGGTACTGAAACGCATCGCCGCGGTAGTAAAGGTGTTCGAAATCCAGGGGCTGGCCGTCGGCATCGTGGGTCAGGCGCTCGATGCGCATGATCGGCGAACCGGCCTCGACGCCCAGCGCCTGGGTCAGGTCGTCGTCGGCCAGCACCGCGTCGATGGCCAGGTCCGCATGCCCCAGCGCCAGGCCGCAGTCGTTCTCCAGGATCAGGAAGATGTCGCGGGTCACCAGGTCGGCCTTCTCCAGGCGCTCGCCCAGGTGCTTGGGCAGGTAGGTGATCTCCAGCGAGACCGGCTCGCGGTTGATCAGCCGCACGCGCTTGATCTGCGCCACGGTGTCGCCTTCGGCCACTTGCAGGCGTTCGGCGATGCGCGCGTCGGCGGCGATGAACCTGAAGCTGCGCAGGCGGTTGATCACCTCGTAGCCGCGGCCGGCCAGGGATTCGGCCAGGCCTTGCAGGGTGCTGACGTTCTGGAAGGTCTTAGGCTTGGCGACGAACGTGCCCTTGCCGTGGATCTTGAAGATCAGCCCTTCCTTCTGCAGATCGCCCAGCGCCTGGCGCACGGTGATGCGGCTGACCTTGAACATCGCGCCCAACTCGCTTTCGGAGGGCATCTGGCTGTCTTGCGGGTATTGGCCGTCGAGGATGCGCGTGCGCAGCACATCGCGCAGTTGGGTGTGCAACGGGACGCCGCCCAGGGAAAGGAGGTTGTCGGTCATCGGCGATCACTTGTCATAACGAGTTATGACGTGATCTTAGGGAAGCGGTGTCAGGCTTGAGAAATATTGTTTGGGCATAACCTTAGATGCGGTGGCTGCGGGAGCGGCTGTCTTGCCCTGCGGTGCGCTCACTGGCGTCATCGCCAGCAGGCTGGCTCCCACATTGTTCTGCAGTGATCGCCAACCTTGCAGCCGACCGAGATCCCTTGTGGGAGCCAGCCTGCTGGCGATGGCGTCAGTCCGGACGCCGCAGGGCGTCACCCGCGCTTGAGGATCCGGTCCATCACCCAATCGGTCTTCAGGGCCTCGGCGGCCACCGCCGGGTGCTGCGCCTGGCCGCGGATGTGGGCGTTCATGCCCAGGACGTGATGCCACTGGATGTGTTCGTGATGGGGGATGTGCAGGCTGACGTATTCATCGGCGTGCAGTTCGACGGGTTGTTCGTCGAACACGGAAAAACCGATCCGCCCGCGGCTGCCGACGATCTCGACCCTGTCCTCGCGCCGATCCGCGGCAAAGCTCCAGCAGCCCATGCCCAGGGCGCCGCCGGCGAACCGCCAACTGGCGCCGACGGCATCTTCGGCCGCGTACAGCCCGGCCTGGCGTGCGGTGAAGCCGGCCACGTCGACGATGTCGCCGAGCAGGTACTGGAACAGGTCCAGGCCATGGCTGGCCAGGTCGGCGAAATAGCCGCCGCCGGCCACCGCCGGGTCGGTGCGCCAGTTGTCGCCGCCCTCAAGGTCGGTCGTCGACGGCGCCTTGGTCAGCGTCCAGCTCAGCAGCCGGACCTCGCCGATCCGCCCTTCGTCCAGCCATTGCCGCACCTGCCGGAAGCGCGGCAGGGAACGGCGGTAATAGGACACGAACAGGTGCAGGCCGGCATCGGCGAACGCCTGGTGCATCTCGCGGCTTTGCCCGGCGTTGAGCGCCATGGGCTTTTCCACGCAGCAATGCTTGCCGGCGGCGGCGACCTTGAGGCTGTAGGCGTGATGGCTGTCGGGAGGCGTGGCGATGTACACCGCGTCCACCTCGGGGTCGTTGATCAGGGCGTCGGCGTCGGTGTAGAACCGCCCGACGCCGTGGCGGGCGGCGTAGTCGCTGACGGCGTCGAGCCGTCGCCCCATCACCGCCACCAACGCCGAACCTGGCGCCTTGCGCAGCGCCGGGCCGCTCTTGCGTTCAGTGACGCTGCCGCAGCCGATCATGCCCCACCGCACCACGTCCATGCCCAGCCCTCAGCCGATGCGCAGTGCGCGCAGGTCGAGGCGACCGTCCTGGAGCGGCGGGCACCAGTAATAGCCGCCGGTGATCGGCCGGCTGATGCGGTACAGGCCGTCGGTGATGCCGTCCTCCAGGCCGCTCATGCGCCGCAGCTGCGCTTCGAAGGCGTCGAGGGAGAAGCCGAACGCGAGGAACATCAGGCCGGCGCGGTCGCCTTCGATCCACGGCATCGAACGGCGCACCACGAACGCTTCGGGCGCGAAGCTTTCCTGGGCGGTGCGTTTGACGTGGGCGGAGACCGGCGCGTCGTCGATCTCTTCGTTGTCGCTCAGGCGACGGCCCATGATGTTGTCCTTGTCTTCGGCGGACAGCGCGTGGAACCCCTTGAGGTCATGCTGCCATTGCTGGATCGCGGCGAAGCTGCCGCCGACCAGGCCCTGCGCGCCCTCGCTGACCAGCGCGGCGGCCACGGCGGCTTCGTCGTGGGGGTTTTCGGTGCCGTCCTCGTAACCGGTGAGGTCGTGGCCGCCCATGTGGCGGAAGGCTTCCTGCTTCTGCACCAGGCGCAGGGCCGGGGCCAGCGCCGCCTCGAACGCGTGGCTGCGGTTGAGCAGTTCGCCACGGTCGGTGCCGTGCAGCCAGACCCACAGCGCATGCTGGGTCGACGGGTTCTCCACGCCCACGCCGGTCAGCGCCGGGAAGCTGCGCAGGCCGTCGATGTCCACCTTGAGCGCCTTGGCCAGGGACTCGCCGAAACCGACCACCGCCGATTTGCCGTCCACCAGGTTCAGCAGGTTGTCGATCGCCTGCGGCAGCGCCTCAAGCGATTCAAGGGCGAAAAACAGGTGACGTGCCTGCGGCGGAACGGGGGTGGCGAGGATGCCCGGCTGGTAGTGACTCATGTGAACTCCTTGGGAAAGAGCGCGGAGTTTAACTGTAGCCGGAGGGTTTGTGTGGGTTCAGAACAGAGGTTATTCGTGAGCGCCGCCGTCATGGCGCCACGCGCTGGGGCTCATCCCCGTCCAGCGCTTGAACGCCCGGCGGAAGCTGCGCACGTCGCTGTAGCCGACTTCCTCGGTGATGCGTTCGATGGGCATCTGCGGGTTGGCCAACAGGCTCATGGTGCGGGCCTGGCGCACTTGCTCCAGCAATGCTTCGAAGGTCAGCGCGTGCTCGGTCAGGCGTCGGCGCAGGGTGCGGCTGCTCATGTTCAGGTCGCCGGCGATCTTCTCGATGTGGCTGCCCCGGCTCAGGTCCCGCGCGATCGCCCGCTCCACGGCCTGGATCAGGTCCAGTTTCTGGTGCACCTGCGCCGCCTCCAGTTCCAGCAGCTTGACCGCCTGACGCAAGGCCAGCGAATGGTGGTTGGGCAGGTTCACGTCCAGCCAGCGCACGTCGAGCAGCATGCGGTTGTGCAGGCAGCCGAAGCGCACGTCCGGCCCCAGCAGGCGCCGGTATTCGTCGAGGTAGTCCGGCGCGGCGTGGACGAACTCCACCGCGATGGCCTTGAAGTCCTCCCCCACCAAAGCCCGCCCGTAGACCAGCAGGCTGGCGAAGAACTCCTCCACCGCGAACATCTGCACTTCGGCGAACGGTAGGCGGCATTCGGCGTTGACGAACACCTGCTCCCCCACCACGTCCACGCTGGACACCACGATCCCGCCGGAGGTGTGCTGATGGCGGATGCCCAGGGCGAAGGCGTCGCGCAGGGTCTTGCACAGCGACAGCACGTGGCCCAGCAGGCCCAGCGTGCCCAGCACGTTCTGCGCCCCGACCCACAGGCCCAGCCCCTGGTTGGGCAAGGCCTTGAGCGCGCGCTGGATCATGGCCACGGCCTGGCGGTAGGAGATGCGCTGCGCCGGGTCCTGCAGGTCGTCGAGGGTGAAACCCAGGCCACGGCACAGGGTTTGCGGCTGGATGCCCTTGAGTTGCGCGACTTCGGCCAGGGTCTGCAGCAGGAACGGCGACACCAGCGCCAGTTCGTAGGTGGGGTCTTGGACTTTGACGTTCATGGGGCTGGACATTCCGGATCGTGCTGAGTTGTTATTTTTGTAACCGGTTATGTCACAAGAAGTTAGCACAGGGCCGGCGGCCTGTCCGCAGATGCCCCCCTGCGTGTCCGCCAATACCCTGCCCCGGCGTGCGCCAAAGGCTTGATCCTAGGCTGCCGGCGCCCCGTGCGGCCGCGCCGCGTCCCCATCACAATAATAACGAGGACAACCATGAGCCCGAACCGCGCGACACGTCCCTTCCCGTTGGCCCTGATGCTGACGGTCGGCGCACTCCCCTTGCCCGCCTTGGCCACCGAATCCGGCGTCGACAACATCGGCCCCGGCACCGACGGTTTCTTCGTCCTGCCGCTGGACGTCGACAACCTTCCGGAAAACATGGTCGCGTTCAACCTCTACTACAACCACTACAAGGCGACCAAGCTCAACATCAGTTCCCTGGGCGGCAAGGTGCCGAACGTCGAGATCGAGTCCACCGCCGTGGTGCCGCGCCTCGATTACCTGAGCCCGGTGCGGGTGCTCGGCGGGCGGCTCGCCGGTTACGTCGCCCAGCCGTGGATGAAGCAGGAAGTGGCGGCGTTCGGCCTCAGCGACACCCGCGAGAGCATGGGCGACACCACGTTCGCCCCGATCATCCTGTGGGACATGGGCAAGAACCTCACCCTCGGCGCCGCCGTGGAGATCACCGCGCCCACCGGCGAGTACGACGCCGAACGCCTGGCCAACACCAGCAACAACTTCTGGACGTACAAGCCACTGTTCTCGTTCACCTGGCTGCCGACCGAGCGCACCGAGCTGTCGATGAAGACCACCTACAGCTTCAACGAAAAGAACAAGGACACCGACTACAAGTCCGGGCAGATCTTCCATTTCGATTATTCGGCCAGCTACCGCGTCACCGACAACCTGCGCCTGGGCGTCAACGGCTACTTCCTCAAGCAGACCACCGACGACAAGCAGTTCGGCCACACCGTGCAGTTCGCCGGCGAAGACGTGAACGACGGCGTGCGCGGCAAGGTGTTCGCCATAGGTCCTGCCCTGTATTTCACCTTTCTCAAGTACGCCAGCGCGGAGATCCGATGGGCCAAGGAGTTCGACGTGGAAAACCGCCCCGAGGGCGAAATGCTCTGGGCCAAGATCAGCATTCCCTACGCGTTCTGAGGCACGCGGCCCGGCTTACGGACAAGGTGTCGGCAGCAGGCGCAACAAATCGCCACACATGCCGGCCACCGACACCTTCGGCAGACTCGCCAACGCCGGCATGAGTGCGTATAACACCGCCCGTTTCGTCTAACCTGACGTTGCGCCTGGCTTCTTCGCGGGCGCTTCGATTGCGACGCTCATGAAACGGAGAATTCCATGCTCAAACGTACCCTGGCACTGACCGCTGGCCTGGCCCTGACCTTTTCCTCGCTGCTGGCGAACGCCGCCGAGGTGCTGCGGGTCAGCGCGATCCCCGATGAAGCCCCCACCGAACTGCTGCGCAAGTTCGAGCCGCTGGGCAAGTACCTGGAACAGCAATTGGGCATGAAAGTGAAGTTCGTCCCCGTGGCGGACTACCCGGCGGTGGTCGAAGCGCTGGCCACCGACCGCCTCGACATGGCCTGGCTCGGCGGTTTCACCTTCGTCCAGGCCCGCCTGAAGACCGACGCCACCACCCCGGTGATCCCGCTGGTGCAGCGCGAGCAGGATGCGCAGTTCACCAGCAAGTTCATCACCGCCGACCCCAACGTCAAGAGCCTGACTGACCTCAAGGGCAAGACCTTCGCCTTCGGTTCGGTGTCGTCCACCTCCGGCAGCCTGATGCCGCGCTATTTCATGCTCAAGGACGGCATCAAGCCTGAAACCTACTTCAGCCGCGTCGGCTACTCCGGCGCCCATGACGCCACCGTCGCCTGGGTGCAGGCCGGCAAGGTCGATGCCGGCGTGCTGAACGCCAGCGTCTGGCAGAAGCTGGTGGACGCCGGCAAGGTCGACACCGCCAAGGTGAAGGTCTTCGCCACCACCCCGGCCTACTTCGACTACAACTGGACCGTGCGCGGCACCCTCGACCCGGCCCTGGCGGCGAAGATCAAGAAGGCCTTCCTCGCCCTCGACCCGGCCAACCCCGAGCAGAAGAAGATCCTCGACCTGCAGGCCGCCAGCCGTTTCATCGAGACCAGCCCGGACAACTACAAAGGCATCGAAGAAGCCGCCCGCGCCGCCGAACTGCTGAAATGACCCTGCGCCTGACCCAGGGACGCCTGCACCACGACAACGGCGTCCACGCCCTGCAAGGCGTGGACCTGCACATCGGCGCCGGCGAGCAGGTGGCGATCATCGGCCCGTCCGGGGCCGGCAAGTCGAGCCTGCTCAACGTGCTGGCCACCGCCGTGCAGCCCAGCGGCGGCGAACTCGACGTGCTCGGCCAGCGCGCCTGGCAGCTGTCCGCCGGTCAGCGCCAGCGCCTGCGCGCCCGCATCGGCCTGGTGCACCAGGCGCCGCCCCTGCCGCCCCGGCAACGGGTGGTGACGGCGGTGCTGGCCGGCAAGCTCGGCCAGTGGAGCCTGTTACGCAGCCTGGTCAGCCTGCTGCATCCGCTGGACGTGGCCGGCGCCCGGGCGGCGCTGGCGAAACTGGATCTGAGCGACAAACTGTTCAGCCAGTGCCAGCAACTGTCCGGCGGCCAACTGCAACGGGTCGGCATCGCCCGGGTGCTGTACCAGGCGCCGGAAGTGCTGCTGGCCGACGAGCCGGTGTCGGCGATGGATCCGGTGCTGGCCGGGCATACCCTGTCGGTGCTCTCGCGCCATGCCCGCGAGCACCGGGTCACGCTGGTGGCGAGCCTGCACGCGGTGGAGCTGGCGCTGGCGCACTTCCCGCGGATCATTGGCCTGCGCGAAGGCCGGATCCTGTTCGACTGCCCCGCCGCCGAGGTGGACCGCGAGCGGCTCGACGCGCTCTACGCCAATGAACAGCTGCAATCCCCGCCGACGGTCGTGCCGCCCCTGACCGTGCAGATCCCCCGATGCTGAGCGCCGATTCCCGCGACCCCGCCGCCTGGCCGCGCCTGCTGCTGACGCTGCTGGCCGTCGCCCTGCTGTGGCCGGGCGTGCAGCTCAGCGAACTGGATCCCGGTGTGCTGCTGCGCGCCGACAGCCAAAGCGAGATGGGCCGTTTCGTGGCCGGCTTCTGGCCGCCGGCCCACGACGACGCGTTCATGCAACTGCTGCTCAAGGCCACCCTGCAGACCCTGGCCATCGCCACCGCCGGGATGACGCTCGCGCTGCTGTTGGCGGCGCCCGCCAGCCTGCTGGCCAGCCGTGCCCTGTCGCTGTCCGCCGCTTCGCGCGGCGGGCGTCCCGGGCGTTGCGGGCGCCTGTTGCGCTGGCCGGTGCGCGGCCTGCTGATCTTCCTGCGCAGCGTGCCGGAGATCGTCTGGGCCCTGCTGTTCGTCCGGGCCGTCGGGCTCGGGCCGGCGGCGGGCGTACTGGCCATCGCGATCACCTACGCCGGGATGCTCGGCAAGGTCTACGCGGAAATCTTCGAGTCCACCGACCAGCGCCCGGCCCACGCCCTCATGCAGGCCGGCAGCGGTCGCCTGGGCGCGTTCGCCTACGGCATCCTGCCCAACGTGGCGTCGGAGCTGCTGTCGTACACGGTCTACCGCTGGGAATGCGCGATCCGCGCCTCGGTGGTGATGGGCTTCGTCGGCGCCGGCGGGCTCGGCCAGCAGATCGACCTGTCGATCCGCATGTTCGCCGGCGGCGAAGTCGCCAGCATGCTGCTGACCTTCCTGCTGCTGGTGCTGGGCGCCGACCAGCTGAGCCGCCTGCTGCGCGGGAGGCTGGCATGAGGCGCCTGGTCAACGCATTGCTGATCCTTGCCATCGGCTGGGCGGTGGTCGCCTCGTTCGCCTATCTGGAACTGGACCTGGCGGAACTGGGCAGCGCCGCCAGCCTGAAGCAGATGGGCGCCTATGTGCAGCGTTTCCTCAGCCCCGACCTGAGCGCCGGTTACCTGTCCGCGATTTTCCACGGCGCGCTGGAGACCCTGGCCATGTCGGCCCTGGGCACCCTGCTCGCCACCGGCCTGGGGCTGGTGCTGGCGCTGCCCGCCGCCGGACGTTTCGGCTGGCCGGGGCAGAGCGCCGCGCGCCTGCTGCTCAATGCCCTGCGGGCGATTCCCGAGCTGGTCTGGGCGGCGCTGATGGTGCTGGCCGCCGGCCTCGGCCCCAACGCCGGCACCCTCGCCCTCGCCCTGCACACCACCGGCGTGCTCGGCCGGCTGTTCGCCGAAGCGCTGGAGAACACCCCGCCGGAACCGGCCGAAGCCCTGCGCCGGCAAGGCGCCAACCCGGTGCTCGCCTTCTGCTACGGCACCTTGCCGAACCTGGCGCCGCAGTTGATCGCCTACTGCCTGTACCGCTGGGAAAACAACATCCGCATGGCCAGCGTGCTGGGCTTCGTCGGCGCCGGCGGCCTGGGGCAGATGCTGTACGTGAGCCTCAGCCTGTTCCAGGAAGCCCAGGCCAGCACGGTGATCCTGGCGATGCTGGCGCTGGTGTTCGCCGTGGACTCGCTGAGCGCCTGGAGCCGCCAGCGCTGGGTCAAGGCGTAGCGCCCGGGCCGCGCCTTCCCGTGATGGCGAGTGGATATCTGCGCGAAGCTGATTATGCTCAAGGAAACCTCGCCGCGACGCGAGGCTTTCCACCTGTCCACGCAGCATGCAAGCGCTTATCCGATTCAAGCCCCAGGGCCCGGGTACGAAAACGTTGAAGAGGTGCTCCGGCCTGACAACAAAAAGCACGACGGAGAAGACCCATGGCGGCAATCGACGACAGCAGCACAACGCGGCAGGGCATCACCAAGGAGGAGCGCAAGGTCATCTTCGCCTCGTCCCTGGGCACGGTGTTCGAGTGGTACGACTTTTACCTCTACGGCTCATTGGCCGCGATCATCGCCAAGCACTTCTTCGCCGGCGTCAACGAGACCACCGCGTTCATCTTTGCCCTCCTCGCGTTCGCCGCCGGCTTCGCCGTGCGCCCCTTCGGCGCCATCGTGTTCGGCCGGTTGGGCGACATGATCGGCCGCAAGCACACGTTCCTGATCACCATCGTGATCATGGGCGTCTCCACGGCGGTGGTGGGCCTGCTGCCGGGCTACGCCTCCATCGGGGTCGCGGCACCGATCATCCTGATCAGCCTGCGCCTGCTGCAAGGCCTGGCGCTGGGCGGCGAGTACGGCGGCGCGGCCACCTACGTGGCCGAACATGCGCCGAAGGGCAAGCGCGGCTTCTTCACCTCGTGGATCCAGACCACCGCGACCCTGGGCCTGTTCCTCTCGCTGCTGGTGATCCTCGCCTGCCGCACCGCGCTGGGCACCGAAGCCTTCGAGGCGTGGGGCTGGCGGATCCCGTTCCTGCTGTCGATCCTGCTGCTGATCATCTCGGTGTACATCCGCCTGCAACTGAGCGAGTCGCCGGTGTTCCAGAAGATGAAGGCCGAAGGCAAGGCGTCGAAGGCGCCGCTGACCGAATCCTTCGCCCGCTGGGAAAACCTCAAGGTGGTGATCATGTCCCTGCTCGGCGGCACCGCCGGGCAAGCGGTGGTCTGGTACACCGGGCAGTTCTACGCGCTGTTCTTCCTGTTGCAGACGCTCAAGATCGACCCGCAGACCGCCAACCTGCTGATCGCCGGTTCGCTGCTGATCGGCACGCCGTTCTTCGTGATCTTCGGCAGCCTGTCCGACCGCATCGGCCGCAAGGGCATCATCATGGCCGGCTGCATCCTGGCGGCGCTGACCTATTTCCCGATCTTCCACGCGCTGACCCAGTACGGTAACCCGGACGTCTTCGCAGCCCAGGCGAAGAACCCGGTGACGGTGGTCGCCGACCCCGGCCAGTGCTCGTTCCAGTTCGACCCGGTGGGCAAGGCGCGCTTCACCAGCTCCTGCGACCTGGCCAAGACCGTGCTGGCCAAACGGGCGATTCCGTACAACAACGAGAAGGCCGAACCGGGCACCGTGGCCCAGGTGAAGATCGGCGACAAGGTCATCCAGAGCTTCGAAGGGGGCAACCTGCCCGCCGCCGACTTCAAGACCCAGAACGACGCCTTCACCGCCAGCCTCGGCGCCGCGCTCAAGGACGCCGGCTACCCGGAGAAAGCCGACCCGGCCAAGACCAACTACCCGATGGTGCTGCTCCTGCTGACGGTCCTGGTGATCTACGTGACCATGGTCTACGGCCCCATCGCCGCGTGGCTGGTGGAGCTGTTCCCGGCGCGGATCCGCTACACCTCGATGTCGCTGCCCTACCACATCGGCAACGGCTGGTTCGGCGGTTTCCTGCCGACGGTGGCGTTCGCCATGGTCGCGGCCACGGGCGACATCTACTACGGCCTGTGGTACCCGATCGTGATCGCGGTGATGACCGCCGTCCTCGGCATCTTCTTCATGCCGGAAACCAAGGACCGCGAGATCCATCACAGCTGAGCCCGACGCCTGCCCGCTCCCGCCGGGAACGGGCAGGCGCCGCGCCTAGCGCAGTAGCCAGCGGGCCATCAACCGGTGGCTGCGGGGCACCAGCCAATAGACCATGTTGAAGGAAATCAGCCCGGCGACGAGGGCCTTGAACAGCCACTCCGGCACCCGCAGATCCCCCATCTCCAAGACCGCCGCCAGCGCCCAGGGCATGGACACCGACAGCGGCCACACGATCAGCCACGACAGCAGCCATTGCTTCCAGCGCACCGCCTCCACGCTCATGGCTGCTGCCGGCGCAGCACGGCGCGCCGGTAGATCCGGTCGCGCGCCACGATCATCGGATCGGCGCTGGCCGCAATGCCGTCCGTCAAGCGCCCGGGGCTGAAGTCCAGACGCTGCTGGGCCGCTTGCTGCTCGCCGGCGGGCAGCAGCGCATCGAGGGTGAAACGGCCCAGCTCGACCTCACGGCGGTTCCTGGGCCAGGGCAGCGAACCGTCGGCCACGGCATCCCCCGGCGCCGCCAATTGCGCGATCAGGCGCAGCGTCACCGGCCCCTTGGCCAGCCGCGCCGCCAGTTCCTCCTGCAAGTAGTCCGCCGGTCTTGCGGCGGCTTCGGCCTCGCTCAAGGTCGGTTCCGGCGCCAGCGGTTCGATGCGGTAACGAACGGCCTGCTCCTTGCCCTGACGGTCGCTGAACACCAGCGCGTTGACGCCGAAGTAGTCGATGCCGACGAAACTGGACGGTGCAGGCTTGGGCGCCTCCAGAAACTGCCGGGCCCTCGGGCGGCCCGCCAGAAAGGCTTGCAGCGGTGCCGGATCCGCCGGGGTGGCGACATTGGCGGCGATGCCCTGCAAGAACCCCAGGAAGTCTTCGGGCGTGGCCACCGGGAAGCCGTCGAACGAGTGGGTCACGATGTCCGTGAACGTCCCGTCTGAAAGGCTGAAGCGCACCGCCAACCCGCGCGGGCTAGCCAGTGGATCGCCGTCCGCCGTCGCCGGCACGCCGCTGAAGTTGGAGAACCGCAGCACCACCGGCACTGCCTGGCCCTGCCAATGTTCAGCGCGGCTCAGGCCCGCCGCAGCCGCCGAGGCGACGAAAGTGCCGGTCACCAGCACACCTTTGGCGTGGGTCGCGCGAAAGCCGGGATGGTGGCCGAAGGTCGCCTGCAGCGCATCGAGCAAGGCGTCATAGAGTGTGTCCTCAGGCACGGAAGCGCTCCTTGTGGGGGACGGGGACAGGTCGGCGGCGAAGGCCGGGGACGCGGCCAGCGCCCCCGCCAGCAGCGCGACAACAACGGGTCGGGTCGCTCGCATCGGGCTCACGCCTCACGCCGGCCAGGGTTGAGGGCGATGTGCTTGTACTCGACGAAATCGTCCAGCGCCGCCACACCGTTCAGCCGCCCCTGCCCCGACTGCTTGAAGCCGCCCTCCTCGAACTCGTCGTAGACCACCGCCCAGTCGTTGACCCACACGGTGCCGGCCTCCAGTTCACGGGCCACCCGCAGGGAGCGGTCGCCATCCCGCGTCCAGACACTGGCCGCCAGGCCGAACTCGCTGCGGTTGGCCAGTTCGACGGCCTCGGCCTCGCTGTCGAACACCTGCAAGGTCAGCACCGGGCCGAAGGTCTCCTGCCGGACGATGGCCAGGTCCGGGTCGCTGACCCGCAGCAGCGTCGGGCGATAGAACGCGCCCCGGGCCAGCGGTCCGTCGGTGACCGGGCCACCGCGCACGATCACCTGCGCCCCGGCGGCGATGGCTTCCTCCACCGCCCGGTCGACCCGCTGCACGTTGGCCTTGTCGATCAACGGCCCCATGTCGCTGGCCGGATCCGCCGACGGCCCGACCCGCACCGCGCTCAGGCGTTCGGCCAGGCGCTCGGTCAGCGCCGTGGCGATGTCCCGCTGCACCAGCAGGCGCGAGCCGGTCATGCAGAACTGCCCGGCGAACACGGTCAGGGCCTTGACCAGCACCGGCACGACGGTCTCAAGGTCGGCATCGTCGAACACCAGCATCGGCGTCTTGCCGCCCAGTTCCAGGCCGAAGCGCTTGAGGTGCTGCGCCCCGGCGGCGGAGATGGCCCGGCCGGTACCGGTGCTGCCGGTGAAGCTGATCACCGGCACGTCGGGCGACTCCACCAGGTGGATCGAACCGGCCGCGCCCTGCTCGCTGAACAGGTTCACCGCGCCACGGGGCAACGACGGCGCTTCGCTGAGGATCTTCGCCACCAGCGCGTTGGTCTGCGCGGTCTGCCCCGGCATCTTGACCACGGCAGTGCAACCGGCGGCCAGCGCCGGGGCGAGCGAGCGGATCATCAGCACCACCGGCGAGTTCCACGGCACGATGATCCCCGCCACGCCCACCGCCTGGCGCAGCACCAGCGAGATCCGCCCTGGCTTCGGCTCGGCGGCGCGGCCGTATTCGGTGCGGGCCAGGCCCGCGTAGTAGCGCAGCTTGGACGGCACCATGGCGACCTCGAAGCCGGCCTCGGGACGGATCTTGCCGTTCTCCAGCGCCAACGTGTCGATGAGCGCTTCGGCGTGGCGCTCGAAGGCGTCCGCCAGTTCCAGCAAGGCACGGGCGCGCCAGGCGCGGTCGTCCTTCCACGGGGTGTCACGGAACGTCCGGCGAGCCGCCGCGATGCCCAATTGCGCTTCGGCCAGGCCGCCTTCGGCGTAGCGGCCGATGCGTTCGCCGGTGGCCGGGTCGAAGGAGTCGTGGTGTACGCCGGAGTCCAGCCAAAGGCCGTCGATCCAGTTCAAGACCGGGGTGTTGTTCATGGGTAAAGTTCCTTGGGATAGCTTCTTGGGATAGCTTCTTGGGATAGCTTCTTGGGATAGCTTCTTGGGGTCAGGCGTAGAGGCCCGCGATGTGTTCGGCGGTGGCGATCACGGTCACGTTGGTGGCGACCGAAGGCACGTCAGGGAAGATCGACGCATCGACCACCCGCAGCCCTTGCGTGCCGATCACCCGCGCTTGCAGGTCGACCACGGCATGGGCGTCCCCCGGCCGGCCCATGGGCGCGGTGGAGGTCGGGTGGTGATAGGTGTCGAGGGTGGCGCGGGCGCTGGTCAGCAGGGCCTCGTCGGAATCGTTGCCCGGTCCCGGGTTCAGCTCGGCATGGATCATCCCGGCCAGCGGCGCGGTGGCGCCGATCCGCCGCGCCAGGCGGATGCCGTCCAGCAGGCGCCGGCGGTCGGCGGGCTCGGCGAGGAAGTTCAGATCGATGTCCGGCGCGGCGAACGGATCGCGGCTGGCCAGCTTCAGCCGGCCCCGCGACAGCGGCCGGGTCAGGGCCACCGCGAGCACGAAGCCGACCTGGGTCGGGCTCTGCTCATGGGGAAACAGGTGGGTGGCGGTGATGTGCAGATCCAACTCGCCGGGTGCGGCGCTGCGGCTGTGGGTCCACAGCTTGGCGCCGATGGCCGGCGACTGGCGGCCGATCAGGTCCGGTTTGGCGGCGTAGGCGTTGTAGTAGAACGGATGATCCACCAGCCGCTGCCCCACCGGCAGCTCGGCCACCTGGGGGATCTGCAGGGCGCGCAGGTCGTCGCCGGGGCCGATGCCGGAGCGCAGCAGGATCGCCGCGCTGCCGTAGGTGCCCGCCGACAGGATCACTTCACCCGCCGGCAGGTGCTCGCCGTTGGCCAGTTGCACGCCGGTCGCCCGCGTCCCCTCGAACAGCACTTTGTCCACCAGGCTGTCGGCGCGGATCTGCAGGTTTTTGCGGGCCCGCACCTCGTCGGTGAGGTAAGCCATGCCGGTGTTGACCCGCACGCCGTCGACAATGTTCATCGGGTACGGGCCGACGCCGTTGGCCTGGGCGCCGTCGAAGTCGTCGACCATCCGGTAGCCGTTGGCGACCGTGGCGTAGATGAACGCCTTCTGCATCGGCGTGACGTCCGCGGTGGACAGTTGGCGCACCGGCAACGGCCCGTCATGGCCGTGGATCGCGCTGGCGCCGCCGCTGTGGCGCTCCAGTTTCTTGAACGCCGGCAGCAGCTCTTCAAAGCTCCAGCCCGGCAGGTTCCAGCGCCGGAAATCCTCGCGGCGGGCGCGGATCGCCACCGCGCCGTTGATCGCCGAGCTGCCGCCCAGCACCTTGCCGCGCAGGGCGCCGATGGGGTGCCCGACATAACCCGGCCGGGCCGTGTAGCCCCATTCGAACTCACGGTTACCGTTGGCGCCGACGATGTCGCTGCTGGCCACGGTCGCGGGATAACGGTCCGGCGCATAGCTGTGCCCCGCCTCCAGCAACAGCACCCGCCGCTGGCCGTTTTCGCTCAGGCGCCGGGCCAGCACCGCGCCGGCCGAACCGGCGCCGACGATGATCACATCGACCGGCGCCCGCGCACCGGCCTTGGGGTTGTCGGCGGACTCCAGCGCCTGGGCCAGACCGCCCGCCGCCAGCGTGGCCGCCGCCACGACGCCACCGGCCAGCACGGTGCGGCGGGCAGGATTATCAAGGGTATCGTTCATTGCGTTTCTTCCCTGTCAGGCGTCGAAGCGCGCCTGTCGCCCGCCAGCTTAGGGAAGGCCCGACAGGCCCATAAGCCGCAGAAAAACGAATCGCGGTTTCGCTTTTTCCGAACGGTTCAGCGGCGGGCGGCGGCGTGGTCCGCCAGCATCCGCTCCCACGGCGGCGGGTTGCCGAGCCGCTCGCCGAGGAAGTCGGCCAGGGCTTGCAGCTTGGGCGACGCCCGTTGGGACCTTCGGTACACCATCGAGATGTTGCCCCCGCGCGGCGCGTGGGGCGCCAGCACTTCCACCAGTTCGCCGGAGACGATGTCGGGCGCGGCGAGAAAGGTCGGCAGGATGGTCAGGCCCAGCCCCGCCCTGGCCGCCGCCATCAGTTGATGGCCGCTGTTGGTGCGCATCCGGCCGCGCACCCGGAACGACTCCAGCCCAGCGTTCACCGGCAGCGTCCACGTGCCGTGGGGCTCGCGGTTCACGTAGTGGATCGCGAAATGCCGGGCCAATTCCTGCGGGGTCTGCGGCGTGCCATGGGCGGCCAGGTACGCGGGGCTGGCGCAGATGATGTGGCGGTTGGCGGTGATGGTCTTGGCCACCAGCGAGGAGTCCGGCAGTTCGCCGATGCGGATCGCCGCGTCGTAGCGTTCTTCGTGCAGGTTGACCCGACGGTCGTCGACCTCGACGTCCAGCCGCAACTGCGGATAGCGCGCCGCGAAGTCCGCCAGCACCGGGGCCAGGTAGCGCACGCTGAAGGCCATCGGTGCCGCCAGCCGCAAGGTGCCGCTGACGCTGGCGCCGAACGCCTGCACCGCCTCTTCGGCCTCATCGACTTCGGCCAGGATCCGTTGGCAATAGCGGTAGAACACCTCGCCGGACTCGGTCAGCCGGGCCTGGCGCCCGCGTTCAAGCAGCGTGCTGCCCAGGCGCTTCTCCAACTGCGCCATGCGTTGGCTGACCATGGACTTGGCGGCCCCCAGTTGCCGGGCGGCTTCGGACATGCTGCCGGTGTCCGCCACGGTGACGAACGCTTGCATCTCGTTGAGTTTGTTCAAGGCCGGCCTCCAAAAGCCGCCCATCCTGCGGTTCGGCCGGCACGCCCGCCAGAGGCGAAAAACGGTCCGCTGCGTCCCACACGGCGGACCTTTGCGCTTGTATAGTGGGCGTCCCTCGGCCAAGCGAATGCCCCCCGTGCTGGACCTCAATGACCTGCAGTATTTCGTAATGGTGGTGGACCACGGCGGCTTTGCCCCGACGGCGCGGGCCCTGGGCATTCCCAAGTCCAACCTGAGCCGGCGCATCGCGCTGCTGGAAGAACGCCTGGGCGTGCGCCTGATCACCCGCAACAGCCGCCACTTCACCGTGACGGAACTGGGCCAGACCTACTACGCCCGTTGCCGCGCCATGCTCAAGGAAGCCGAAGCCGCCGAGGCCGCCGTGGCCCTGACCCACGCCGAACCCGGCGGTGTGCTGCGCGTCACCTGCCCGACCACGCTGCTGGAAGAATGCGTCGGCGCCCTCATCACCCGTTTCATGGCCGAGCACCCGCGGGTGGAGGTGCACCTGGACGCCTGCGACCGTCAGGTGGACGTGGTCGCCGAGGGCGTCGACCTGGCCCTGCGGGTGCGCCCGCCGCCCCTTCAGGATTCGGACCTGGTCAGCCGGGTGCTGTCGCAGCGCCCGCAGTGCCTGGTGGCCAGCCCGGCGCTGCTCTCGCGCCTGGGCGAGCCTCAGGCGCCGCAGGACCTGGCGCGTTTCCCCAGCGTCCACCACGGCAGCCCGCAGCGCGACTACAGCTGGACGCTGTTCCACCAGGACGGCGCGGAGTTCACCCTTGCGCACCGCCCGCAACTGATCACCAAAGGCCTGCCGATGCTGCGCTGCGCGGCCATCGACAGCATCGGCGTGGCGCAGATGCCGATGTCGCTGGTGCACGACTTCATCGAACGCGGGCAACTGGCCGTGGTGCTGCCAGACTGGACGCCGCGCACCGAAATGATCTACGCGGTGTTCGCGACCCGTCAGGGCATGCTGCCGTCGCTGCGCAAGCTGATCGATTTCCTGGTCGAGCAGTTCAGCCTGCTGGACGACCCGATGCGGGGGATGCGCGCCCTGCCGCCGGTGTGAGCGCAACGCAAAACGCCTGAATCGGGGCGGCGTTATTTCGATTGGTTCCACGGGGTCGGGCCGCCAGCGCCAGCGAGGCTTTTTTCTTGGGAATCAACCGGTTGAGTCACCTTCCCAGGCGCTGATGGCTCCGTCGGCCAGACAGCGTGACCCGCCGGTCACTACCGTTCGGCGCTTTTTCTGGCAGGCCCGCCGAATCGGATCTAGGGTTGCGTTGCCAGCGATATGCCAGCACGTCGGCCACCGTCCTCCGGACGCACGCCAGGAGCAGCACTGGAAAGGAAAACAGGGATGTCTCTTTTGCCTGCGCAAGCACGCGCAGGCTCGCGGACCGTTCGAGCGATCCCTGTGGTTCGTGGCTTTCTATCAAGGACAGAAAGATGACCGACGCACAGGCGCGTTCCACCCCCTTGTCGCTGCGACACCCCCTCGCGACCGCCCCGCAGGCCAGCCCCGACGGCTTCGGCTGACGCCGCCTGCCCCTGAGGCGACGGCCGTGCCCCGCACGCCCGCGCCCTGCCCTTTGATCGGATCCGGACGGACCGGCCCGCGCCGCCAGGAAAGCTCACTGAAGCCTTTCTTGCGCAGGCGTTCGGCCTGACCGCCAGGAAAGGCCCCCTGCACGACAGGGGACAGTGTGCACACCCATAAGGAAACCTTCGGCATGAGCGACTCGAAGTCTCACAACATTCCCCCTTACGGGGTCGCCATCCAGAGCGCGATCACGGACGGCGACCTGCAGAAAATGAAGAGTTTGTTGAAGCAGCGCGATTCAACGAAGCCTGAAGCCAAGGAGCTTACAACCGCGTACGAAAAACTGGCCCAGGAAGTGTCCCGTCTGGAAAGACCCTAAGGCCATCACCCGCATTGCAATGGAGGCAATCACCATGTCTGGTTCTGTTTCGCAACACAACGTCGGCCTGTTCCCGGTGTGCTACCGGATCGGCACGGGCCAGCCCGGCGCGCAAAGCCTGGCGCTCAACCTGCTGATCTCCACGCCGCAGCAGGAAGTCACCGGCACCGCCGCCGTCACCCAGGCGACCAACCCGCCGCTCGACGTGCACTCCGATGTCTGGGGCGAGTACACCTACCTGACCGTCATGAAGCCTGGGGTCAGCAAAATCCTCATCACCGCCCAGGGCAACCACGGCGGACCGGGCTCCAACAGCATCGTCAATTTCAGGGTGCACCTGGTGGTCGGCACCGACTGGAAGGAAGGCGTCGCCAACTACCAATACCTCAACGGCACCCAGTGGGTTGAGGTCAACAACGTGCCGGCGCACCTGCAACCGGTGCCGTCCCATGTGCTGCCGCCGTTCGAGCCGGGCCCTGTGATCGAGCCGTACCGCCCGATCATGCCGCTGTACGCCGCGCCGATCCAAAGCGCCATCGCCGCCGGCGACCTGGCGCAGATGAAAAACCTCGCCAAGCTCGGCAAGCAGCAACTGGAGCAGTTGCCGCAACTGCGCATCGCGCTGGAATCCGCCAAGAAAGAACTCAGCCAACTGCTGAGCCGCTGATCGGCCACCGGAACCGTCATTCACTTTAGGGAGCAGCATCATGTCGATCGGACTTTTCCATACCCGCCTCATCGTCAGAAACGATTTGCTGGGCGCACCGGTCCTGACCCTGGACCTTGTCGTCAACACCGTCTCCAAGAAAGTCAGCGGCGTGGCCAGCGTCTTTCAGAGCACCTGGCCGCCGGTCAACTTCCACGCCCGGGTCTGGGGCAACTACAGTCAGCTCAAGCTGGCGCCTTCGGCCGAGCACCACATCATCCTCGACCTCGCCGGCAGCCCCAGCGGCCCGCTCAGCCAGATCGCCCAGACGTTCCACCTCAAGGGCCTGTTGGGCGACGACTGGGCCAGCGGCTTTGCCGATTACCGCTACGAGTACGAGGGCCAGTGGAATGTGGTGAGGCACGTTGCGGTGCATCAGGCGCCCAGCGTCGAGGTCAAGCCGGTGCCGCATCCGCACATCCCGCTGTATGCCGTGGCCGTGCAGCATGCCCAGGCCGGCGGCGACGTGGCGCAACTCAAGACCGTGGTGCAGCAGGGTGAACAGCAAGTGGCCCACGAGGCCTCGCTGCGCAGTGCCCTGGAGCAACTGAACGCGGAGATCGCCCGACTGGAAGCGCGCTGACCGTCGCTCCCCGGCGGGGCCACGACGGCCCCGCCGGGTTCTGTCGCCCTCCCTCCGTGTCGCGCACGCGACCGTGCGCAAGGACCTGCCATGACAGACACCCTCCCTGCCCGCTACCTGAGCGAGTCCGACCTCAAACGCTACGTGCCGGTCCACGTGGTCTGGGAAATCACCCTGGCCTGCGACCTCAAGTGCCTGCATTGCGGCTCCCGCGCCGGCCACCGGCGCACCGGCGAGCTGAGCACCCGCGAATGCCTGGACGTGATCGACGCCCTGGCCGCCCTCGGCACCCGCGAGGTCACCCTGATCGGCGGCGAAGCCTACCTGCGCAAGGACTGGACGCAACTGATCCAGGCCATCCGCGACCACGGCATGTACTGCGCCATCCAGACCGGCGGCCGCAACCTGACGCCGGCCAAGATGCAGGCGGCGGTGGACGCCGGCCTCAACGGCGTCGGCGTGTCCCTCGACGGCCTCGCGCCGCTGCACGACGCGGTGCGCAACGTGCCCGGCTCGTTCGACAAGGCCGTGGACACCCTGCGCCGGGCGAAAGCGTCGGGGCTGGCGGTGAGCGTCAACACCCAGATCGGCGCCGCCACCCTGCCCGACCTGCCCGAGCTGATGGACACCATCATCAGCCTGGGCGCCACCCACTGGCAGATCCAGCTGACCGTGGCCATGGGCAACGCGGTCGATCATCCGGAGCTGCTGCTCCAACCCTACCAACTGCTGGAGGTGATGCCGCTGCTCGCCCGGCTCTACCGCGAAGGCCTGGACCGCGGCCTTTTGATGAACGTCGGCAACAACATCGGCTACTACGGCCCTTACGAACACCTGTGGCGCGGCTTCGGCGACGAGCGCGTGCACTGGAGCGGCTGCGCCGCCGGCCAGACCGTGCTCGCGCTGGAAGCCGACGGCACGGTCAAGGGCTGCCCATCCCTGGCGACGGTGGGCTTCTCCGGGGGTAACGTGCGCGACATGAGCCTGCACGACATCTGGCACTACAGCGAAGGCATCCACTTCGGCCGCCTGCGCTCGGTCGACGACCTGTGGGGCCATTGCCGCACCTGCTACTACAACGACGTCTGCCGGGGCGGCTGCACCTGGACGTCGCACTCGCTGCTGGGCAAGCCCGGCAACAACCCCTACTGCCATTACCGCACCCTGGAGCTGCAAAAGCGCGGGCTGCGCGAGCGCATCGTCAAACTGCAGGACGCCGCGCCGCAGTCGTTCGCCGTCGGGCGCTTCGACCTGATCACCGAACGCATCGACACCGGCGAGCGGGTCAGCAGCGTCAGCGACAGCGGCCAAGTGGTCAAACTGGCCTGGCTCAACCAAGGGCAGAAATCCCCGGAGGAAGGCCGCATCCCCGAGCAACTGGCGCTGTGCAGGCACTGCCTGCAATACATCCACGCCCACGAGACCCTGTGCCCGCACTGCGACGCCGACGTGGCCGCCGCCGAAGCGCAGCACCAGGCCGACCGGGCCCGCCAGCAGGCCATCGTCAACACCTTGTCCGGGTTGCTGGGGATTGCGCCGGGGACGTTGAGCTGACGATCGCCCGACGCCGTCGCGGCAGGCATTGGGCCCGTCGCGACGGCGCCGCCGTTCACGGGGCTGTTTCCGGCGCATATTACCGGGGCGATTGTTCGGTGGCGTTTGCGGAGCCGTTCGATGAGATCACTTTCGTCCTGCCCACGGCGGGCAAGATCCTCTTCAGCCACCGCACCGAATCGGTGGGGGTCGCCCGCACCGGGCTGGCCCATCGACTACCTTCAGGCCCATCCCGACGATCCGGTCAGCGGCACGGAATTGGCGCGGCTGAGCAACGTCAGCCTGCGCGCCTTGCAGGACGGGTTCCGACGGTTCGCGGGGATGTCCATCGTCGCCTATCAGCGCCGGGTACGGCTTGAGCATGCGCACGACATCCTGGCCCGGAGCGGCGCGCCGTCGGTGACCGACGTGGCGCTGCGGTTGGGCTTCAGCAATGTGGGCAGGTTTTGCCAGTACTTTCAGCAAGCCTATGGCGTGAGCCCGGCAGCGTTGCGCAAAGGCTTGCGCCTGTAGGAGACGGGCTGCTGGCGATAGCGGTGGGCCAGGCACCGAAGATGTCGGCTGTGATGGCCTCATCGCTTGCAGGCAAGCTCCTACAGGTTCTGTGGTGTGCTGGATCCTGCAAACACCCGGGATACCTGTGGCATAGGCTTCAGTCTTCGCCACCCGGGCGGCGGTGTAGTCGTTGGTCGCCAGGTGCTTGCTCATGATCGTGGCGCTGTCGACCCCGGCGATGCTCCGCAGCACCGCCGCGGTCCAGCCGGTGCGGTCCTTGCCGGCGGTGCAGTGGAACACCCCGGCCCGCATCGTGCCGTCGTGGGCCGTGGCATACGCGTCGGTGGTGCCGGCGATGTCGCGGAAGTTGTCGATGCCTTGCAGGCGAGGCGTATCGAGGGCGGCGGCCTGGGCGGTGGCGATGGACACGCTCAAAACGGACAGCGAACACAGAAGACGTCGGAACACAGTGCAGCCTCATGGAAAACCGTTGGGCTGGCCACTGTCGGGAATCAAATGTTGCTCAATATGACAAAACACCGCCCGCCGCAAATCCCTGCGCGATCTGTCCGGTTCCTGCGCGATCCGTCCGTTCTTCAGGCCTTTTTCTTCGAACCGTTCAGGGCCGCGGCCGACCGGATCAGCGCCTTGAACGCCGCTTCGTCCAAGCGTTCGCCCTCATGTACATCGATGGCCCGCCGGGTGTTGCCCTCAAGGCTGGCGTTGAACAGCCCCGCGGGATCGTCCAGCGCGGCGCCCTTGGCGAAGGTCAGCTTGACCGCAGACTTGTAGGTTTCCCCGGTGCAGAGGATGCCGCCGCAGGACCACACCGGCACGCCCCGCCACTTCCATTCCTCCACCACCTCGGGCACGGCCTGATGGATGAGTGCGCGGACATGCGCCAGCGTTTCACCGCGCCAGTCGGCCAGTTCGGCGATCCGTTGGTCGATGAGTGCGGAGGCTGATTGGGTGTTTTCCGTGTTCATGGCTGCCCTCTCCGGTTGACGTCCGGGAACTGTAGACGCCGGCCCGGCCGCGCGCGCAAAAAAAAGCCCCGCAGAGCGGGGCAAGGGAATTTGGTTGGTTGCGGCCAACCAAAGGAGCGTTCAGAGCAAGCGGGTATTGCGTGTTACAGGCAGTCCTGGGCGGCGCGTTCGAAACTCGACGGCGTGAAGTTGGAGGCCAGCAAGTGGCGCTCGTAGACGAACACCTTGCCGCCGCTGCCGGACTTGTAGGCCTCCAGCACGTTGTCGGCGGCGACCTTGCTCGGCACCACGATGCGGTAGCTGCGCTGGGTCTGCGACACGCTCGGGTTCAGCGCACGGCCCTGCAGTTTCGGCACGACGCAATCGGCGTACTCGGCGGGTGTCTTGCTGGTCTGCAAGGTCAGGCTCGGGTCGTTCGGTGCGCTGGCGCAGCCGGCGAGCGTCGCGACGGCCAAGGCGAAAGCGGAGAAGAAAAAAGCACGCATGGATCACATCCTGAAAACAAAGGTTCAGTTCGTCGGCAACGTTTGGCGTCACGGGCGCCGTCGTTGCCGTTGTGTTTTTCGGGGCCCCGGATCAGCCGGCGGCCACCAGGGCCTTGAGCGAGTCGTCAAACTGCCGCAAGGCGTTCAGTTGCAGGTCGCGCTGCCGGGCGATCTGCGCGGCGATCTCCGGCGCCGCCTTGTTGTGCACCCACACCGACGGCATCTGTTTTTCCACGGCGCCTTCGGCCTTGCCGATGTATTGCAGGTCGGCGTCGTAGAACCGTGCGGCGAAACGCGCCTCGACCTGGCTGTTGCGTTGGGTCAGCAGACGGTTGTGGGTGTCGAGCATCACCACCACGTCCGGGTGGGCCTGCACCAGCGCATCGAGGCTGTCGTAGACCGTCACCGAGAGAAACTGCTGTTGCAGCGAGCTCATCAGCCAGTCGATGGCCAGTTCCGGGTCGGAGCTGCTGACGAAGGCGTCGCGGATCCGCGCATCCAGCGCACCTTTGGCGCCGTTCACCGCCACATCGTGGTAGCGCTCAAGGTATTGCAGGTTCTCCAGGGTGTTTTCGCTGTACAGCACGCCAACGGTCTGGGAGTGCTGCAAGCCTGCCGAACTGGCGGCGACGGGCAGAAAATGGCACGACCGGGCGTCGTCTGCGTTGGCCGGTGCGGTCGCGGCCACCCCGCCCATCATCAGGGCGACCATAGCCAGTCGGGTCAGAGTCTTCATCGCGCAAATTCCTTGAGCTGCGTTTCGATGGAGGCGATTTTCCGCCCATCGGCCGCAAAGCAGAACTTGCGTTTCTTGATGGTCACTATTACTTGAAGCAATAGTTGCCCGCCGTGCAGACTGGCAGCCGTGCGACCACAATCAGAACAACCCGTGAGGAAACCCCGAGTGCGAACCTTTGACCTGATCCGCGACACCGTCCTGCCCGAATTCCGCGACCGCGTGGCCGACTACCTGGTGGAGTACGAGACTGCCCTGGGCGAGGCGACCGAGCCGGAGCGCGTCACGGCGGTGGCCAATCAGCTGCGCGGCTACCTGCGCGGGCTGAACACCACGCGGGTGCTGGGCATGGCGGACTGGGAAGAGCTGGACCGGCGAGTGGTGAACACCTGGCTTCAGGGCCGCTGAACCACCGCCTCGCGCAGCGGGCGATAAGCCGCCACCAGTTCATCCTGTGAAAACGCCCGGTTGCGTCCGCTGGGATTGGGCAGGATCCACACCGCCGCGTTGCCGAACGCCTGCGCCTGAAGCCCCCACGCCACCGTCTTCTGGCCGGTCAGCCCGGCGTAGGCCGCCTTGCCCAGGAACGCCACGACACGCGGCGCGTAGCGCAGGATCTTGCCCTCGAACGCCGCTGCCGCCGCGCTGAACTCATGGGCGGCCAACTGATCCGCCCTCGCCGTCGGCCGCTCCACCACCGCCGTCAACCCGCAGCCGTGCAACAAGATCGAGCGATCCTGTTCCGGGCGCAGCTCGTCGGGCGTGAACCCGGCCAGGTGCAGGGTGCGCCAGAAACGGTTGCCCCGTCCCGCAAAATGGTGCCCCTGGGCCGCAGCGAGCAAACCGGGATTGATCCCGCAGAACACCACGGACAGCCCCGGCGCCAGAATGTCCTCAAGCCCGTCCATGGCCACCCTCACCCACAGATTACCCGCACGGCGCTTTTGGCCTGTTCGGTCAGTTCCTGACGGGACTTGCCCGCCCGCGCCCGGATCGAAATGCTGTGCAGCAGCGACGACGCGAGCAGGGCCAACGCCGCCGCATCCACGCCAGCCTTCAGCTCGCCGGACTCGACGGCCCGGCGCAGGCGCTGCTCCAGGTCCGCATCCAGCTGGCTGAGGCGCCGCGACAGCACCTCGCGGATCTCCGGATCCTCCACCGCCTCGGTGGTCGCCGTCCCGATGGCGAAGCAGCCTCGCGGCGCGCCGTCGCCGGAAAAGTAGATCGACAACTGCCCTTCGTAGAACCGCGTCAGCGCCTGTTCCAGGGTCAGGCTGGCGTCGTTCAGCGCCGCCTGCATGGCGGCGTGCGCCGTGTCCCAATACTGGTCGAGCGCCTTGATGTACAGCGCGTGCTTGTCGCCGAACGCAGCGTACAGGCTCGGCCGGTTCATGCCGGCGGCGCTGGCGATGCTGTCCAGCGAGGCGGCGGAATAGCCGGTGTTCCAGAACACGCCCAGGGCCTGTTGCAACGCCGTTTGCGGATCGTAGGCACGCGGACGGCCGCGGCCTTTTCCTGTTGTCGGTTTATTTTGTGCCATCTCGTATAAATTCCTTGCGGGAAAGATTTCTCGTTCATATTCTTACACCATCGCACAAAACCAAGGAACCAGAAATTCCTTGGTTGGCAGGGTTTGTTGTAACAGCGCTCGGACCGGGTGCAGCGACGACGAAACAGCGGTGGAGCGATCCTCCCGCCGCCCATGGACTTGATGACTCACAGCAACCAATCACGTCAGGGCCGCGGGCGAATGCGCACCGGTCGGCCCGATGTCCCGGACAAGGGTGTATCGATCATGACACAGCAACTGGACCTCACCGCCGCACCGGCCCACGAACACCCAGGCCCGCGCCTGAACGACGCGCCGCCGAGAAAGCCCCTCAAGCAGAAGCTGCGACCGTGGCTGATGGCCGGCCTGCCCGCCCTCTTCGCCGTGGTCGGCTACAGCCACTACCGGGCTGGCGAACCGTTCGTGTCCACCGACAACGCCTACGCCCGCGTGGCCAAGGCATCGATCAATGCACGGGTGTCCGGGCAGGTCATCGAGATCGCCGTCGACGACAACCAGTCCGTGCGCAAGGGCCAGGTACTGTTTCGCATCGACCCCAAACCCTTGCAGATCGCCGTCGACCGGGCCGAAGCCCAACTCAGCAATGCCCGCCTGCGCATCGACGGCCTCAAGGCCAGCTACCGCGAACAGCAGGCGCAACTGCAATCGGCCAAGGAGTCGGCGGACTTCGACCAAAAGGAGTTCGCCCGCAAGAAGGCCCTGATCGCCACCGAGTTCGTCTCCCGGGCCCTGTACGAGCGCGCCGAGACTGACTTGAAGGTGTCGCGCCAGCGCATCGCCTCCATCGAGCAACAGATCGCCAGCACCGTCATCGCCCTCAACGGCAATCCGGACATCGCCCCCGACAGCCACCCGACCGTGCGCGAGGCCCGGGCCCAGCTCGACGAAGCGCAGCTGTACCTGTCCTACGCGACGGTCACCGCGCCCGAGGACGGCATCGTCGCCAAGGTCGACGACTTGCAGGTGGGCAACTACGTCAATAACGGTGCAGCGGCGTTTGCGCTGATCTCCGACCGGGAGGTCTGGGTCGAAGCCAACTTCCGCGAGACGCAGCTGACCCACATGCGGCCCGGTCAGCGCGCCACCATCACCCTCGATACCTACCCGGACCGCGAATTCCAGGCCCATGTCATCAGCATGAGCCCCGGCGCCGGCGCCGACTTCGCCCTGCTGCCGCCGGAGAACGCCACCGGCAACTGGGTGAAGGTGGTGCAGCGGATTCCGGTGCGCCTGGAACTGGACGACGTCGACCCGGCCCTGCCGCTGTTCTCCGGCACCAGCGCCACGGTCACCGTCGACACCGGGCACCGCACGCCGTGGTGGTATCCGTTCAAATCGCTGCTCAGCGCAGGTAACGCGTGATGAACGCCGCCACCGCGTCCACGACGGCCGATGCGCGGTCGCTGCGGTACGTCGCCCTGCTCGCGACCTACCTGCAATCGGCCAACCTGCCGTTGCCCAACGCCGCGCTGCGCCTGATCCAGGGCAGCGTATCGATGACCGACGACCAGGCCGGCTGGATCTTCACCGCTTACCTGGCCGCCAGCGCCGTCACCACGCCGGTGGCGCAGTGGCTGGCCGGGCGCTTCGGGCTCAAGCGCGTCTATCAAACGGCGCTGGTCGCGTTCGCCCTCGGCCTGTGGCTCGCCACCCTGGCCGAAACGCCGCTGGCGTTCATTGCCGCGCGCATCCTGCAAGGCCTCGCCGCCGGGGTGCTGGCGCCGTTGTCGATGGGTATCGCCCTGGAGACGCTGCCCGCCGAACGCCGCCCCGCCTTCGGGCCGAAATGGACGGCGCTGGTGCTGCTCGGCATCGTCAGCGGGCCGAGCCTGGGCGGCTGGATCTGCGAGCACTTCGACTGGCGGCCGATGTTCTACCTCAGCCTGCCGCTGGTGGCGTACATCTTCCTGGCGGTCACTCTGTTGCTGGCGCAGAAGAAAGCCGAACAGCGCCCCTCGTTCGACTTCTTCGGCTACGGCGCCTTCACCCTCGGCATGATCGGCCTGCAGATGCTCCTGGACCGCGGCGAACGGCTGGACTGGTTCGATTCGCCGGAAATCTGGACCGAGGCGCTGGCCTGCGCCCTTGGGTTCTACCTGTTCGCCGTGCACGTGCTGACCGCCAAGGCGCATTTCTTCAACAAGGCCCTGTTCGCCGACCGCAACTTCCTGCTGTCGACGGCGATCTTCTTCGCCTTCGGCTTCGTGCTGCTGTCGACCATGGCCCTGACCTCGCCGATGCTCGACGAGATCCTCGGCTACCCGCCGGACACCACGGGCCTGCTGACCGTGCCGCGCGGCATCGGCCTGGTCGGTGCGTTCCTGCTGGCGATCCGTGCGCCGGCCTGGGTCGACGCCCGCTGGCTGATCGCCGCAGGCATTGCCCTGGTGAGCTACGCCAACTGGCTGATGCTCGGCTATTCGCCGCTGATGGACTGGACGCCCGTGGCGGTGAGCGGGTTCATCCAGGGCGTCGGCCTGGGGATCCTGATGCCGACCCTGAGCAAGGTCGCCTTCAGCACGCTCGAACCGAAGCTGCGCCCCGAGGCCACCGGCCTGTTCAACCTGATCCGCGTCTACGGCAGCACCCTGGGCGTGGCGGTGGTGCAGATCTTTTTCTTCAACAACACCCAGGCGGTGCATTCGGCGCTGGTCAGCCAACTGACGCCCTACCGCACGGCCCTGCCGACCTCGCTGCCGGCGCTCGAAGGCCTCAATCACCTGGTCACCCACCAGGCGGCGTTCATCGCCGTGATGGGCCAATTCAAGATCCTGCTGGTGGCGATGCTGGTGGTGAGCCCGCTGGTGCTGTTCCTGCGCAAGCCCGTTTCGGCCAACTGATTTTCGTGGAGTCTGGACAATGAACACTTCTGCACGCTTCACCCCGTCTGCGATCCCGACCGCCTTCAGCGCACTGGCCCTGCTGGTGTCGCTGTCGGCCTGCACCGTCGGGCCCGACTTCCAGCGGCCCGCCGCCAACGCCTCGCAGCATTACGATCCGCAGGCCGAGCAGCGCTTCGACATGGGCAAGCGCCTCGACGGCGACTGGTGGGCGGCGCTGCGCTCGCCCAAGCTCGATCAAGTGATGCGCCGCGCCATCGACGGCAACCTCGAACTGGCGGCCGCCGACGCCACCCTGCGCCAGGCCGCCTCGTCGGTGGCCGCCGCCGAGGGCGCGCTGTACCCGCAGGTGGACTTCGCCGCCACCGCCGGACGCCAGCGCACCCACAACGGCCCGCAGCCCAGCGTGTCGAACTTTTACGCCATCGGTCCGCGGGTCGCGTTCGACCTGGACGTGTTCGGCGGCAACAAGCGTCAGGTCGAGGTGCAGCAAGCCGCGACCGACCTGCAAAGGCACCGCTACGAAGCCGCGTACCTCACCCTGACCGGCGACGTCGCCAGCCAGGCCTTGCTGCTGGCCTCGGCCAACGCGCAGATCGGCGCGGTGCAGACCCTGCTGGCCAACGACGCGAAGAACCTCGACCTGGTGCGCAAGGCGCAGCAGAGCGGCGTCAGCACCCGGATCGACGTGTCGCTGGCCGAAACCCGCCTGGCCCAGGACCGCACCCTGCTGCCGCCCCTGGCCCAGCAACGGGACGCGGCGCGGCATGCGCTGTCGGTGCTGGCCGGCAAAGGCCCGGCGGACTGGATCGCGCCGGACTTCACCCTCGACGAGTTCGCCCTGCCGTCGAACATCCCGGTCAGCCTGCCGTCGGAAACGGCCCGCACCCGCCCGGACATCCTGCAAGCCGAATCCGAGCTGCACATCGCCAGCGCGGCGGTGGGCGTGGCGACGGCCAACCTCTATCCGCACATCGAACTGTCGGCCTCGCTGGCCCAGGCCGCGTCGGGCAACGGCGGCGCCGCGCTGTGGGGCTTCGCCGCCGGGCTGACCGCGCCGATCTTCACCGGCGGCAACCTGGAGGCGGAACGCCAAGGCGCCGTCGAGGGCTACAACGCCGCCCTCGCCCGCTACCGGCAGACGGTGATCCAGTCCTTCGGCCAAGTGGCGGACACCCTGCAATCGATCAACCACAGCGCCGAACAGGACCAGGCCCAAAGCGACGCCCTGCGCGCCGCCGACACCAGCCTGCGCCTCAACCGGCAGGCCTACGCCCAAGGCGAAAACAGCCTGCTGCAAGTGCTGGAGGCGGAACGCGCCTATCAGCAGGCGTTGCTGGGGCAGATCCAGGTGAAAACCTCGCAGTACCTCGACGCCGTGCGCCTGTACGTGGCCCTCGGCGGCAACGCCGTCGGCGCCCACGACCAACGCCTCGCCAGCCGCCCGGCCCCGACCACCCTTTAACGCCCGCTCCCGGAGAACCGCCATGACCTACGAAGCCTTCCACGACACCCTGCGCGACACCCGCCTGCCGCTCAACAACGGCGCAGGCGCGATGCCCGCCGTGGGGTTCGGCACCCTGTTCCGCGACCTGAGCACCACCACCGACGCGGTCAAATGCGCGCTGGAAATTGGCTTTCGCCACTTCGACTGCGCCGAGCGCTACCGCAACGAAGCTCAGATCGGCGAGGCCTTCCGGCAGACCTTCGCCGCCGGCACCGTGCGCCGCGAAGACGTGTTCATCACCACCAAGCTGTGGAACACCAACCACCGCCCCGAGCGGGTCAAACCGGCCTTCGAGGCCAGTTGCCAGCGGTTAGGCACCGACTACATCGACTGCTACCTGATCCACACACCGTTCGCCTTCAAGGCCGGCGACGACCAGGACCCGCGCGATGTGTTCGGCCACGTTATCTACGATGGCGAGGTGCGCCTGATCGACACCTGGCGGGCACTGGAAAGCCTGGTGGATGAAGGCCGGTGCAAGTCCATCGGGCTGTCGGACATCACCCTGGAGGCGCTGAAGGAGATCGTCGCCGCCGCCCGGATCAAACCCGCCGTGGTGCAGATCGAATCCCACCCGTACCTGCCGGAATGGGAGATGCTCGACTTCTGCAAGGCCCACGGCATCATCCTCCTGGCTTTCGCCCCGCTGGGCCACGGCATGACGCCCAACGTGCTGGACGACGCGGTCCTCACCGGCATCGCCCGGCGCGTCGGCAAAACCCCGGCGCAAGTGGCGCTGGCCTGGGCGGTGCAGCGCGGCACCGCGTTCCTCACCACGTCGGCGACGCCGGGGCACATTCAGGAGAACATCGACATCGACACTCTGCCGATGCGGGCGATGCAGGAGATCAAGGACGACATCGCCACGCGGATCCGCTTCAACTCCGTGGTCGAGACCGGCGTCCCGGGCTTCATCCCCCAAACCCACAAACGCTGACTTGCCCCTGTGGTGAGGGCGCTGGCTCCCTCACCACAAAAAGCGCCTGAGCCGCCCCTATAATGCCCGCACCCCACCCGAGACGACCCCGATGGACGTATTCCAAAGCATGCGCTGCTTCATCGCCGTGGCCCAAAGCGGCAGCTTCACCGCCGCCGCCGAACTGCTGGACACCACCACGACCAATGTCTCCAAGGCCGTCTCCGCCCTCGAAGCTCGCCTGCACACGCGCCTGATCAACCGCACCACCCGGCGCCTGGCGCTCACCGAAGCCGGCGCGCGCTACCTGCAACGCTGCGAAAAGATCGTCGACGACGTGCGCGAAGCCGACGAAGAGGCCGGCACCGCCCAGACCCTGCCCGTCGGCCGCCTGAAGATCCACGCCATGTCCGCCATCGGCAACCACTACGTGATCGACGCCATCGCCCGCTACCGCGAGATCCACCCCACGGTGATGTTCGACCTGACCCTGACCAACCGCGTCCCGGACCTGCTCGAAGAAGGCTACGACATGTCCATCGTCCTGGCCCGCGACCTGCCCGACTCCGGCTTCGTCGCCCAACGCCTGGGCATCACCTACAGCATCCTCTGCGCCGCCCCCGGCTATGTGGCCAAGCACGGCAAACCCGCCACCCCCGGCGAACTCAGCGCGCACGAGTGCCTGCGCATCGTCAACACGGTGATGCCGGTGGAGAACTGGACATTCGAAGGGCCCGAAGGCACGCAAACCATCACCATTCCCCTGTCGCCCTTCCACATCAACACCGCCGACGGCATGAGCATCGCGATCAGAAAAGGCATGGGCATCGGCATACAGCCGATCGCATCGGCCGTGGACGGCCTGCGGGCGGGGACATTGGTGCGGGTGCTGCCGGATTACCGGCTGGAGGAGTTGAACCTGTTCGCGATCTACCCGTCGCGCAAGTTCGTCGATGCGAAGATCAAGACCTGGGTGGAATTTCTCAAGACCGCGATACCGCAACTGCTGGCATCGGATGAAGACATCGTCGGCGCTAAGGCCGTTTGAACGCAGCGGACATGGAGTGTCGACCCTCCATCCCGTGCACCGGGCTCAACCGTTGGAGCAGCCCGAACCCATCACTTGATACTGCAGGACATGCCGCTCGCCGTGGGAGTCCTCATACGTCATCCGCACCGGCACCGGGGCGCACTCGTTGGCGGGTTCGGTGATGGAAATCACGTGTTCGATGTCCAGTTGCGTCGCGGAACTGTAGGTCTCCACCGGGAGGTTTTCGGCGTCCGCCGTGGCCGCAAACGCCTGCGCGCCGAAACCGCCGAGGAGCACAACCCACGCCATTTTCTTGAGGTTCATGATGTTCACCGTCTCTGGGGGAACCGTGTTCATTCACGGATTGGGGACGATGCTAAGGGGTGGCGGGCGGGGCAAAAATCGGGGGATTGGACAAACACTGTTGCTGGAATCGGGGTGAATCAGGATGGGTCGTTCAGCGACTGAATAATTGACCACATCAATAACAACCATTAATTCAATGAAATTCTCTTATCTGCCCCGGAGCGTAGGATCGGCGCCATACCCAACCACTACACCGGAGCAGATCACCATGAAACGCCAAACCCTCCTCGGCATCGCCTTCTCGCTCTTCGCCCTGAACGCCTTTGCCGCGACTGAAACCGACCCGCTGTTCAGCGATGCCGTTGCCGCCACCGAAACCGATCCACTGTTCAGTGATGCCGTTGCCGCCACCGAGACCGATCCGCTGTTCAGCGACGCCGTTGCCGCCACCGAGACCGACCCGCTGTTCAGTGACGCCATCGCCGAAGGGGGCGCAGACCGTCTGGCCGAACGTCGGGCAGTCTGAATCCATGGGTTTGATCAACGCGCACAACAAAAAGCCCGGCTTCAACAGCCGGGCTTTTTGTTGTCTGTGTGCCTGTCACGTATGTACCGAAACTTGATGCACCGAACCGACGCCTTCAACTCGGGCTCAAGAACGCCGGTCAGTGCATCCCCTTGCTCACCACTTCACCCGTCGCGACATCCTCCAGCCAGATCTGCAGCCGGTCCAGCCCCACGTATTTGGAGCGGGCAATGATCTTCTGGCCAGGCTTGCCCTCGAACTCAAGGTTCGTGAACAAGAACTTCCTGGGCAAGTGGTACTCCAGTTGGACCGTGTACTTGCCGGGCTTCAACACCGCACGCTGGGGGGAGTCATTCTTGTAGTAGTAGGTGGAGAACGGGATGTTCCCCACTTTCTCGTCGTTGACCCTGATGATGTTCAGGTCCGGCTGAAGATCCAGAAAGTGGCGCTGGGGCCTTACTGCGTAGGTTTCGGTTTCCAGCACGGTGTAGCGCGCTTCATCGACCGTTTCACCGGCGTTTGCGTTCGAGTAGTCCGGCATCTCTGCACAGCCCTGCAAGGCCAGAAACGATGCAAGCAGCGGTACGGCAATTTTTTTCACGTGGTAAATCCCTGTATTGAAGAAACGCCGGCAACGTCATCGTTGACGGCCGGCTCGCATGGGGCGGAAGGAAGAAGGCACTGCGCGACCGCATTGCCCTGCAAGAAAAGTGTGGCTCGCGGCTCAGGCCGGAATCGATGGATCCGCGCGCAGATAAGCGACAAAACCGTCCCAGTTATGGGTCTGGTACTTATCGAGCATGCGCTGAGGAAGCTTGATTTGAGATAGGCGCCAATCGATGGACTGCGCCCATTCTTCCTCACTCAGGATCTGCTGACCGGTGAAGTAGCGGACTTGGCGTGCTGTCGTGTTGTAGATGAGGAAGATCCGGTCAGGGTTCGCGCTGACCGCGGCGCGACTCAGCCCGCGCTGATTGTTCCAGTTGAGGCCGCTCTTGATCTGGACTTCGAAGTAACGGCCATTGTGCCCGGCGATGCCGTCGATGCCTTTGTCATCGACCAAAGAGGGAAAGACGTCGAACCCCTCCTTCAGCAAATCACCCCAAATGGCGAACTCGTGACGTTTGCCGATGGCCAGTTTGTTCTTCATATCGCGTGTCCCTGCACTGTGACCGAGGCGGCCGATAGCCAGGCCTCACCTCCATGAAGGCCACATGCTATCACTCGTTTGGGATCTGAAGAAACCGGCAGCGTCACACACCGCCGACGCCGGCGACGTTCACCGATACCCCCTCACATAAGACTCCCGCAAATCACTGGCCCACCCATCCAGCACCGACTTGACGTTGGCCGCGGTCATCACTTGCTTGTCGTCGTCCAGCGGTATGCCGGTGCCTTTGCGCATCACCTGGGCGACGACCTCGCCGGTCGCGCCGTCCTCGAAGGACACTTCCGTGGTGATTTCGCTGTCCTGGTCTCGGATGCCGGTGGCAGTGCTGACGCCCGCGGCCACCAGCGTCACCGGCAGCCATTCGTAATAACGCAGGCTCTGGGTGCTGGCGGCGACGCGGGTGATGGCGGGCCGGACCGTCAAGGTGTCCGGGCCGGGTTTCGACGACAGTTGCACGACTTTGCCCAGTTCATAGCGCAGCGCGGCATCGTAGTAGGCGGTCACGGTGTACAGCGTGCCCTGGGGGATGCGTTCGGTCGGCGCGACGTCGGGGTAGAACCGGCTCGGCGCGATGTAGACCTGCTTGTACCGGCCCCGCTTCAAGGCCGGGCTGACCCAGCTCAGGGCGGTCTGTCCGGAAGGCGTGCGGTGTTCCTTCAAAACGCTGTAGTCGCGCAGAAAGCCCGCATTCGTGGCCGGTTCGACCTTCTTGCTGCTGCACGCAGACAGGCTCAAGGTGGCGACGAACAGCAGCGATACCGAATATCTGTTTTTCATCCGTGCAATTCCTGGGTGTCCGTCAGGCGGAGGCTTGGGCGGGCGGGATGGTTTCCGAGCCTTCGACGCGCAACTGGCCATGGATCATGATCCAGTGGATGAGGTCGGCCGTCGGAAGGGTGTGCACGTACTCCACCCATTCGGTGCCGGACGGGCTGTACCGCTCGAAATAGCGGCGCAGCACGATCTGGCTCTGGTCGTCGCTCAAGCCCAGGCAGGACTCCTGGAACAGGATCGGCTTGTCGTGCTTGGGCACCGTGGTGCGCTGGCGCAGCACCAACGGGCGCTGCGTGGCGTGGCGGACGGCAATGCATGTGCTTTTCTGAATCGTCATAAAGCCCCCTCGTTTGGAATGGCGAGCAGAGTGCACGAGGGGTTTTGCGGCAGGATGTCCGCTTGATGTCCGGGCCGCAGAAATGTTGCTCGATTGAAATATATGACCCGCACACCCGAATGGTTTTAGAGTCGCACCTCTTTTGGGCCGCCAGGGAACCCCGTGAACGTGAGCAGACTGCTGATCGTCGACGACGATGTGGAAATCCTGTCCTTGCTGAAGAAGTTCTTCGTCCAGCACGGCTACGAGGTGGACGTGGCCGCCGACGGCCAGGCCATGTGGGCGGCGATTGCCCGGCAGCGGCCGGACACGATCATCCTCGACCTGATGCTGCCCGGCGAAGGCGGCCTGAGCCTGTGCCAGAAGGTGCACACGCAACTGGGCATCCCGATCATCATGCTCACGGCCATGGGCGAGCTCAGCGACCGGGTCGTCGGCCTGGAGCTGGGCGCTGACGACTACGTGACCAAACCCTTCGCCCCGCGGGAGCTGCTCGCCCGGCTGCGGTCGGTGCAGCGACGCACCGGCGAACGGCCCGACCCGGCCAGCGAACCCTCGCGGCCGGTGATCGGCTTCGCCGGTTGGCGCCTGGACATCACCTGCCGCGAACTGCGCTCCCCGGACAACGTGATGATCCCGCTGTCCGGCGGCGAATTCGACCTGCTGGTACTGTTCCTCGAACACCCGCAACGCATCCTCACCCGCGAACAACTGATCGACATGACCCACGGCCAGGGCCACGACGTCTACGACCGCAGCATCGACGTGCAGGTCAGCCGGCTGCGGCGCAAGATCGAGCCCGACAGCAAACGCCCGGACCTGATCCGCACCGTGCGCAACGGCGGCTACATGTTCTCCGCCAAGGTCACCCGCCCATGATCCGCCGACTGCTGCGGCGCGACACCCTGAGCCGGCGCATCGCGCTGACCATCGTCGCGGCCATGGTCGCCTCGCTGGCCCTCAACGCCCTGTTCGTCCAGGTGGCGGGCATCTGGGCGCGCCCGCCCATCGAGCGCACCGGCCTGCTGGAACAGATCGCCATGACCGTGCGCGTGATCGACGCCGCGCCCGCCCCGCTGCGGCCGCAACTGGCCAGCGCCGCCAGCAGCCCGCTGCTCAATGTGGTCTGGAAGCCCCAACGCGCCGACTTCGGCCTGCCGGGGGAAGGCAGCCAAATCAACGTGGACGACGACGCCTCGGCAGGCCGAGAGACCGTGCTGCAGACCTTACTGGGCACCGGACGCACGATCGAGGTCTACAACCCCAATGACTGGCCGGCGGGCAGCACCGAGGGCCGCTACGTCGCCCTCCTGCGGCTGGCCGACGGCAGCTGGCTGTCGTTCACGCCGCCGGCGCGCAGCTGGGGCCTGGAGATCCACACCCGCATCGCCATCGTCATCCTGCTCGGCCTGATCGCCACCGTGCTGGTCGCCTGGGTCGCCACCCGCCAACTGGCGCGGCCGCTGCAACGCTTCGCCAGCGCCGCCCGGCACTTCGGCCGCAACCTGCACGCGCCGCCGATCAAGGCCGAAGGCCCGGAAGAGATCCGCCAGGCGATCATCGCCTTCAACACCATGCAGGCGCAGATCCAGCACTTCATCGGCGAGCGCACCCACATGCTCGCGGCGATCTCCCACGACCTGCGCGCCCCGCTCACCCGCATGCGCCTGCGCAGCGAATTCATGGACGACCTCAGCCAACAGGACAAACTGGTGCGCGACATCGAAGAAATGCAGTCGATGATCAACGCCGCGCTCACGTTCTTCCGCGAAGACACCCGCCCGGAAGCGCCGACCGCGTTCGACCTGTCGGAGCTGCTGCAAACCATCGTCGACGACTACCGCGACCAGGGCATCGACGTCGACTTCAGCGGCCCCGCCCGCCTGGTCTACGACGGCCGCCCGCTGGGCATCAAACGGGTGATCGTCAACCTGCTGGAGAACGCCGAGAAATACGCCCGCCGCCCGCGCATCGCCCTGAGCGTCGGCCCCCACGCGATCTGCATCGAGGTCAGCGACGAAGGCCCGGGCATCCCCGAAGACGCGTTGGAGCGGGTGTTCGACCCGTTCGTGCGCCTGGAGACCTCGCGCAACCGCGACACCGGCGGCGTCGGGCTGGGGCTCTCGTCGGCGCGGGCGATTGTGCGCGAGCAAGGTGGGGACCTGACGCTGCACAACCGGCCGGGGACGGGGTTGGTGGCGCGGGTTGAGTTGCCGGCGCCTTGACGGCTGCCGGCACCACTCACCCCCTGCGGACTCAACCCCGCTTCGGCAACTTCCAGTTCGGCCGAATGAAGTGGCAGGTGTAACCGTTCGGAATGCGCTCCAGGTAATCCTGATGCTCCGGCTCCGCCTCCCAGAACGGCCCCGCCGGTTCGATCTCGGTGACCACCCGCCCCGGCCACAGGCCCGACGCATCGACGTCGGCGGCGGTGTCCTCGGCGATGTCCCGTTGCTGTTCGTTCAGGTAATAGATCGCCGAACGGTAGCTCGGCCCCCGGTCGTTGCCCTGACGGTTGGGCGTGGTGGGGTCGTGGATCTGGAAGAAGAATTCGAGGATCTGGCGATAGCTGATCACGGCAGGATCGAAGACGATCTCGATGCCTTCGGCGTGGTTGCCGTGATTGCGGTACGTGGCGTTCGGCACCTCGCCGCCGGTGTAGCCGACGCGGGTGTGCAGCACGCCGGGATAGCGCCGCAGCAGATCCTGCATGCCCCAGAAGCAGCCGCCGGCGAGAATGGCGGTTTCGGTTTGACGGGTCATGGTCTGTCCTCTCGGGGTGTGGGTGTAGGCGATGTTATGAGGGCGGGTTTGGGGATTCCAAGGTGAGCCTGTACCGCAAAGGTGAATGAGCGCAATGGGCGCGCTACCGCCGACGACAGAATGGCCCTATTTGATTGCCGCACCACCGATTCTGCATCGGTTGAAGGCGACCGCGACTTGCGGCACCCTTCGCGGCGAAATTCCAAGGACGGTAAAACTCAGTGAGTCAGCTCCACAGCGTTATTGGCTTCGCGATACTTCTCTGCGCCGGATGCACGAAAACGGCGAACATCCCACCGGCCGACCTCACGTTAACGTCTTTTGAACGTGGCGCCAGCCATCTGCTCACGGCGCGCTTTACCTCCACGGTGGATCTGCAGCACGCTTTCAATGACTACGAAAAGTCCAACCAACTCTCCCCTACTCTGATTTGCTCCCTCAATCGAGACCTGGACTTTTCCTCGGAACACACCATCGACATCCGAGCCGAAGGACGGGTGACCGCGATCAGCGAGACCCGACCCCATCACACGTTTTCTTCCGAGCTCGTCTTCTACTACACCCAGCCGAACGGAACCCAACGCGACCTGAATGACTATGAGGCCATCAGGCCCCTGCTGGCGTCGCAAGCTGCAATCCCCTGCAAAGTGCGCATCACCGCCTACGGGTACGAAGCGTATTACACCAATACGCTGCTCATCCCTTCCAGGTTGATGACCGGGCAAATGCCTAGGTAGACACGGCCCGCTCAACCCAAGGTGCTCGCACGGAAAAGGCATGCCGTTGTTTAAGCTTTTTGGATGGCGTTTAAAGACACCCGCCGTTACTTCCCCAAGGCTACAACGCCTTGCGCCGTTGCCTACGCCTGCGCCAGAATCCGCCGGCTTGTGCGTCTAGGGTGCGGGTTTTACTGTTTCCGGGTCATCGAAAAACGGTGATCGGGTTTGGTAGACCCGCAGCACTGACGCATCGCGTCACCTTCTCAGTTGCCTTCCGGCGGCTCGATTTATGGTGGCCATGCTCAGGGCTTCTTCGGAAGCGCCGGTTCCAGTGCTCCGGTCTACCAACCTGCGTATGGCCACCACCCCTCGTTTGGTAGCGAGAGTGGACGGCTCCAATTCAACAAGCGCTGGAGTACCACTTATGTTCAAACCGACACCAAATCCCCCTGCCACTGATCCGGCATCTCCATACGAATCCCCTGAGTCCCGAAAACTCAACGAAGCCGCCGAACGCGCCCTCGACCACTACCTCAATCCCCCACCCAACATCATGGGCACCCGCCCAGAACCCGAACCCATGTACCTGGCCAACCCGGTCTACGACACCGAATCCCTGCTGGCCAACGCCAGCGAATCCCTCGGCTCCGCGAGCGCGATGCTCAACAACTTTGCGGCGGTGTTGGAGCCGATGCATCGCAAGACGGCCATTGGCATTGCGCAGTTGGTGATGCTGGGGGAAGTGGCGGTGAATCAGGCGTTGGATAATGTTGAGCCGAAGTAGGTGTGGGGGGCTGCGGCTGACCTGCGTGTGTTAGCCGCAGATAAATGTGATGTCTTACAGAGAGCCGCCATGAATGGCGGCTCTCTGCTGTGAACTCAACCGGTCGACGCAACAGATTTGGCGCGTTTTGCGAGCCACACTCCGAGGCTGACGGCGATTCGGACATACCCACAATCAGAGAAAAAATACGAAGAGCTGCTATACCTTCACCTGCCGCGTACCAGCATAAGGGGAGTGAGTTAGCGTGGGCTTCTGTGGAGACTCCTATCAGCAGATCATCACTTGGCGCCGACTGAGCGACACTTCTGCCGTGAGGTATGTCTGCTTCCTAGATCTCCGAACCTCTCTTTATGCTGTGCAAAGCACCGACGTCTTTAATCTACTCTGCTCAACATTTCCTTGATCATTGAGGTTTCTCCCCGTGATCGAAGCGAATGGTACACGTGTGTAATAGTAGTAGCCATGGATGCTCAAAATGCTGCCGTATGAATACGCTTGTGGCAGAAATCCAGGGTCGACCAAGGGCTTATAGAGCTTTTAAACTACAAAAATTGCGATGTTAGAAACAACACTTTTTCACAAGGAGATGATGGTGATGAAGTTAGGCATTTTACACATTAGCGACATTCACATCAAAAATAGTGCAGACAAAGTCCTTGAGACAAGCACCTCCATAGCTAAAGCATGTTACGCAACAGCTCATAAGTGCGATTCCTTTGCTATTATTGTCACAGGTGACATTTCTTATAGCTGCAAAGAAGAAGAATATTCGCTTGCCAAAGTATTTTTCGATCACATAAAGGAAGAGCTTGAAAAAGAAATTGGGAGAGATGTAGAGTTTTTTGTATCTCCTGGCAACCATGACTGCATGCTTAAGCCAGAGAACGATATTCGCACACTAGTCATTGAGCAAATTGTACAGGAACCAACCAGAGCCAAAAATCAAAGCCTGGTTGATGTCTGCACGAGCGTGCAGGATGAATTCTTCAAGTTTCAGGAAAGCGTATCTTCAATAAAGCCTATATTCTCAGATAAACTTTGGAAGGAATATGAATTAAACATTAAAGGCTCCGTGATCAGAATCTCATCATTGAACGCGGCGTGGATGTCAAGATTACCTGAACCTCAGGGAACGTTGGTTTTTCCTATAGAAAATTATTATGACTTATTAGAATCACCATCAAACCTAAGACTGTCACTTTTACATCATCCGCTAAACTGGTATTGCCAATCTAGCTATCATCCCCTTAAAAAAGCGCTGAGAACCCATTCAAATGCAATATTGTCAGGTCACGAGCACTCGCCAGCATCTGAAGAGGTTGTCGACTCTTCGATTGGAAGTGTATTGCTTTTTGAAGGGGCTGCTCTACAACCGCATGGTGCTACATTTGACCCTAGGTTTAGCTGTTTGTTATTTGACACTAATGAGAATAGCGTAATCGAGAAAAGGTTTAGAGCAACTAATTTTTTGCCGATTGTGCTTGAAGAGATAACTCACACCCTGAGAGCATCGGGTGGATGCGCGAGAAGCAACAATAAGATATCAAGTGGATTTGTTCAGTTCTTAAGCGATGCTGGTGGAAATTTTACTCATGCGCACAAGCAAAACATAACTGCCGAGGATATCTTCCTGTATCCCGAGTTAGAAGACGCAACCGCAGAACAGGACAAAAAATTCATATTTGCAGACCAACTAATCAATGATTGGGAGGCACTAGAAAACTCGCTATTATTAGGTGACGACGAGTCAGGGAAGTCATTTTGCTTAAAAAGAGCATTCTTTGACATCCATACACAAGGAGGGCTGCCTTTGTACATAAAGGCAGCCGAACTCAGCTCCGTCGCGGACAACCAGCTTGATAGAAAGATAATACAGCTCGCAGAGCAGCAATACCTGAAAAGCGAAGATTTTATCTATGCAGATCGAATTAAAAAAGTTGCTCTGGTTGACGACCTAGATCGCATAAGTGGCGGTTCAAAAAACCAAGCAAAATTAATTAATTATCTAAGCGAGCATTTCGGAGTCGCTATTGTTACCGCCAGCTCTAGGTATCAGCTAAACGAATACATAGACTCTTCTGCCTCTGTAGCTTTGTCAAACTTCAAAACATACAAAATACGGCCATTCGGTCACTTAATGCGACACAAGCTGATAAGAAAATGGTGTTTACTTGGCGGATTGAATACAAAATCGGTACTAGACAAAAAAGTACATAACATTGAACGACTACTATCTGTAATTCTAGGAAAAAACCTAGTTCCCTCCAAGCCAATTTATCTATTGATATTGCTACAGAGTTGCGATCAAGAGCAGCAGACAGAACTTCAAAATAGCGGATTCTCCCAGTACTACGAGTACCTAATAACAAAGAGTCTAAAAGAGGTAGGTTTCAGGGTAGAACACTTAAACGAAATGTTTAACTACCTATCAAATCTGGCTTGGTTTTATAAAGAAAAAGACGTTAGAGAGCTTGACATCACAACACTACGGCAGTTTAACTCGAAATTCTGCGAGGAGTTTGCGACTGTAGATTTCGACTCGAGATTAGTTGTACTCCGGCACGCAAAGATACTTACCCAAGACGGCACCTACTTTAGCTTTAGTTATTCATACATCTATTTCTTATTCGTAGGAAAGTATCTTGCCACCAACCTTCACAAACCACAGACAAAAACCCTTATTAGTGGTTACTGCAAAGAGCTATACCGTAAAGAAAATGCAAATTCTATCATGTTTCTTACTCATCACGGCAACGACCCTTGGGTAATCGAGCAAGTCTCGGAAGTACTCAACGAATGTTTTCCCAATTATTCTCCAATTGAATTCAATGGTGATGTTGCCGCCATTAACTCGTTAGTCAATGCTACTGCCCAGATAGTGATTAATGAGATTAACGAACAAGACGTTGAAAAAAATCAATTAAGGTCTAGACGCTATGCAGACGAGTCAGACTCAAGAGATCTGCCTGAACCACCAAAATCGACAGCCATGTCAGAAGGCGAAAAAGACTCCATACTAAGCTTGAGTTCAAACATCAACCTAATGATAAAAACATCAGAAATTCTAGGGCACATTACAAAAAACTACTATGGTTCTTTGGAGCGATCACGCAAAGCTAAGTATCTTGAGCAAATATTTGACGGCACACTACGTACGTTGAAGGCAGTGTTCGAGGAAATCGTCGATCAACCAGATGCGTTCGTTACAGAGTTGGAGAAAATGCTCCGAGAGAGAAAACCTGATTTAACCGAGTCAGAAAGTACGGATGTCGCAAAAAAACTAGCCTTTCAAGTATTAGGCATGATATGCACAGGATTCATTGCTCGTGTTGGACAGGTGGTCAGTTCCGAGCGAATTCGCGAAGACATTAATACCCTAGTTGACACGAAATCTAATAATGCCTATCGATTGATCGGTGTAGCATCATGCTTAGTCAACCCAGGTCACATCCCGTTCGATGCTATCGAAAAACTTGCTCGCGACACTTCAACTAACAATCTCGCCTTTACTTTACTGCAAAGCTTAGTGTTTTATCATTTACACATGTTCCACACCACTGACAAAGATAAGCAGCGCTTAGCAGCCTCTGTAAAAATCGGGATGACCCAATCTAGAGCAATTGACATAGCCACAAACAAAGGAAAAATGATCAGGTAAATTTATAAAAAAGGGGACTGATCTATTTTTTGAAAATAGATCAGTCCCCTTTTTTCGGTCCCCTTTTTCGCTTTTTTAGTGTTCCGCAGAAATCATGAGGCACACGCAACTATTTGACGTTATTTGAACGAGCAAAGCTTAATGCCTTCATTGACGAGGGCGTGCAAAATAATTCTTCAATACCAACAAACTCCCCCCCCACTCCATCATCAGTCCATTCGAATACCGTATGTGGATAGGTTACCGCCCAGATGGATGCAATATTAGCAATTGTTACATCCAAAGCTTTCGCAATTCTAACAAATTCTACCTTATTAAACTCGCCAGCTCGATTCAACATATTCATTGAATTAGTGCCTTCACCGTCCTCTGGCGAGATGGCCCGACTGTGCGTAAAACTGCAAAGATACTTAAAGTGATCATACGCCTCATCAATAATACAAAATCCGTTTTCACTCATGAATTTCTTGATCAGAGGGTGATTCTTTAAAAGAGGTTTGGTCGTACCCCAGTTAGGGGTCGATGTTAAACCCCCATCCCATTCCGAAAATGCTTTATTATACTCACCTGCTACGGGCTTTTCATTTTCAAGCCTTTGGAAGTATAGGGCCACTGAAGCCATTTCTAATGCACCCCGCAGACACGAAGCAGAGGTCTTATAAAAACCGGTCCCCAGATTCCATATTGATGCAGATAAATCATCAACAACATCAATAATTGTCCAATTCAGTATATCATCACCTGTGTCAAAAATTAGGCTTTCCGTTAGTTGATAGCCATATACAAAAGAGATAATTGAATTTGCTTTTTTCCCAAAAACATCGAGCTGCTCATTTATACCAACCCTTTCGACATTTTTAGCGCTTTGAAGTGCTAAACTCATTATATCCAAGGCTCGACGTCCTGCGCTTGAGCTAATTCTCGGCATTTTTACCTCCTACTATTAAGTGGTTTCTAGGTGAGTGAATACTTCATGGCTAAGATGTCGATTCTGAATTCTAACCCACCCTGGCTTTACCGGCACTATGCCTAGTCGTTTTGGATCGAGACCTGCCGAAAGGATAGCCTAAGACCATCCCTCAGACCTGAAAAAAAAGGACTGATTTATTTTCTACATCAGCATTCCAGAAATAATTCAGCCCCCTCTTCGGGGTAGGTGGGCTATTTTAGCACTATGGTAATCAACTCATAATATATGGCTATAAGTCCCTAATGTCCGCTCCCGATGGAGGTCCTAATTCTGCGCCACCCTCTGGCTGCATTTGCTGTTCAGCTAGAGCATGTTTGTGAATGTATACAAACTGGTGGGCGATTATTTGCGCTGGTGTACCTTCCTGATAGTAATCTGGATCATCAAGATCAACTCCATAGCGCGAGCGAAGATTAGCCGCGATGTAGTCAGGGGAGATTAATGAGGCTATTGAATCATATGTCTCACGCCGAAGATCCGATCGTACAGGTAGGCCGCTTTCTATTTCCCACCCCTCCCCAATATAAGTTTCTAAAAAATCATCTACTCGATCAGGCTCATCATCAAACTGCTCACGCAAACAAATTTCTACCTCTTCCTTGCCACGGCCTTTTTGCCAATACCAATATAGCTGAGGTGCGTCGTCTCCAGCCTGTTCAAATATGGGTGCAGTAGCGTTTGCCACATAAATGCGATCGGCAAACCTCTTATAGATAGTCTCATTCGCCTCACTTGGAAGCACTTGATACTGATCATTTCTATCAGGCCAGTTAATGAGCCACCGAACACATTCACTCCCCATTTTTAAAGGTGAAGCCGCATCCACAATCATCTCAACGGCAGCTTGCCTATTCTGTACTGGAATACATCTCATAAGTTGAGATATCAGTATGCCTGCTTGCATCATCGTGCCACCGATTACATATGGCCCTCGCTCACGGGGAAGGAGATCGCCATTTTCAGCGAAAGCGATTGCGACCGGCAAAGCAAATCTCTCGCCCATAGAATCCACACGATCTCGCAATGCCTGTATTAGCTGTGGCATAGCCCTGTTAGAGTACGCACTCAGAAGACTACGTCGCCCATGCGCATCAGCTGGTACGAGCGCCTCTATCAAAACATTAAGGTGACTATCCGCTATATCCCCTTCAGGTACTCCATAAACGAAATAGCGTCTAAAGTACCGAGCAGAGCAGATGCGTTTCTCTCTGGCCCATTTCTCCTCCCAATCCCCTCCATACATTGAGTTACCCGTTCGAGGAAACAAGGGCTTCAGCAACCGATCTCTTATCTGCTCGCGCTCTGCAGGTAGCGACTCGGGCATCGCGACTTCAATAATTCTGTCGATAGGTGAAGGTGGCCGCTCTAATCCTATTAAGGCTCCACGAGGCTCACCTTTTAGGAATATTTCGGAACTATCGCGAATACTCGTATAAAGCTTTGGATAAAGTACTCGAATTCCTTCAATTAGCATAAATTCGGCAGTATTCACTTCACCTTTCACAAGAGGCAATGCAAACATCAACGCATTTGTGTACAACTTGGCAACTCTTGGCGTCTTTAATTTTGATTCAAGCCCATCCACGAAGTGACGCGAGAATACGTCGGCTTGCCGTTGGTCGAGAACTATTCCTGCTTGATTCAAAGCGTGTTCGACACCTTCAAAAGTAATCTGACGCAGACTAATTCTATCAACTGGAGGAAGGTGCAAAGGAACTTGTATGATCTTTTCTAGAAACGCGCGACCGGCTTCATGCCCGCCCGCACCGTATCGTTCTCCGATAGCAGCAGCGACTACATCATCGTCGAAGGCCAACACGTAGCTGGTATATTTGAAGCTTGCCGATAATTTCACCAGCTTTAAGATAGCATTGGTTTCGTCTTTATCTAACCGATCGATGTCATCGATGAGAATTACCAGCCTTTTTCTGCTCTGACCTAAGAAAGCATCTATCTGGCTTTTGATTTGATCAAGACTGACCTTGGATAATGACTCCCCGATATTCTTTGCAGCATCACCGGCATTGATTTCTACGCCTGGTAGAGTGACTGAAACGACAGATAAAATGGCGCCATAAGACTCAAGTAGTTTTGCAGCTTTTTCTTTAAAGGCCGGTTCCTTTCCTAGAGCCTCTGCCAAAGTGGCGAAAAATCCTCGTAGAAGTGCATCCTCTGAAGGGAAGTGCCATGGATTAAACCGTATGGTGATGACCTGTTCATATAGAGCAAGTGACTCCTCCATCATCTTGAGCACGGAAGTCTTGCCGTCTCCCCATGGACCGAATAGACCAATAACTATGCTAGATGGATCTCTACGCTTGGCGATTGTCTCAGCAATTCTCGCGGCAAAAAGCGCCCGCCCAAACCGATCGTCAACTTTAGATGCAATTGGCTCATCGGAAAAGTATTGATTATTATCTTCAATGTATTCGCACTCTGGAGTCACAGACTCATCATTTGATGATTTCGTAGTTTTAGAGTTACGACCAAAGAACTTGCGCATCCATTTCATCAGTTTCCCCTTAACGCATTGAAGATACACAAACTATCTCTGACAGTACGGGCACAAACCAAAAATAATAGATAACTCAGAGTTTATCGACTGTCTATGATAGTACCTTTGAGGATAGCCGCTACGGTACTGTTCAGATCGTGCCTACCGATTATGGGTGGAGTTCCGCGATGCGCAATAGAGAACTTAAAAAGGACCGCCATCTCCTGTGCCTCTTGCCTAGTAGGTTCTCATCCCGACTGACGAGTTTTCTAGCAGCAGGCGACTTGCGTCGAGCAGTTACGGACATTGAACGTGTTCACCTGCAATGCCGGCTATTGGCCGGTAGCGGTCGCGTGTGAACGTCCGCTATTGGCCGACAGCGGTCGCTGGCCGATATCCGCTTCTGGCCGAAAGCAGCCCCTTACCCGCGGATCCCCCCATGCCCACCGCCATCCTCTCTGACACCCACAACCTCCTCCGCCCCGAAGCCCTGGCCGCGATCCAAGGCTGTTCCCTCATCATCCACGCCGGTGACATCGGCAACCCGGACATCCTCACCCAACTCGCCGCCATCGCCCCCGTCCACGCCGTGCGCGGCAACAACGACGTGAACAGTCCCTGGGCGCAGGATCTGCCCGACCTGCTCACCTTCGACCTGCACGGCCACCCCACCCTCCTCGTGCACAACATCGCCGACGTCCCCGCCGATCTCGACCCGGCCATTTCACTCGTCATCACCGGCCATTCCCATAAACCCTTGATCGAGCGGCGTGACGGGCGGTTGTTCATCAACCCCGGCAGTGCCGGGCCTCGGCGGTTCAGGTTGCCGGTGACGCTGGTGTTGCTGGAGGCGGACGGCGGTTCGCTGGAGGCGCGGTTGGTGTCGTTGCTGGATCCGCCGGCCTGAACAGGCTAACGTGCCCGCACCTTCACCCGGAGCCTGTGCCGTCATGTCCATCGCCGACAACCTTCTCGCCTTCACGTTTGCCGCCACGCTGTTGACCCTCACGCCCGGGCTCGACACGGCGTTGGTGTTGCGCACCGCTACGGTGGAGGGCAAGCGGCAGGCGTTTCGGGCGGCGTTGGGGATCAATGCCGGGTGCCTGGTGTGGGGCGCGGCGGTGGCGTTCGGGTTGGGGGCGCTGATTGCGGTGTCGGAGCTGGGCTACAACCTGCTGAAGTATTGCGGCGCCGCGTACCTGGCGTGGCTCGGGGTGAACATGCTGGTGCGCCCGCGCCGTTCGCTGGCACCCGCCGAGGCCAGCGGCAAGGCCGGGGGCAACTGGTTCCTCAAGGGCATGCTGGGCAATGTGCTCAACCCCAAAGTCGGGATTTTCTATGTGTCGTTTCTGCCGCAGTTCATTCCCCAGGGGCAGCCGCTGGTGGCGTGGACGTTCGGGCTGGTGAGCATTCATGTGGTGCTGGGGCTGGTGTGGTCGATAGTGCTGATCGGCGCGACGCAGCCGTTGTCGGGGTTTCTGCGCCGTGAAAGCGTGATCCGCTGGATGGATCGCACCACCGGGATGATCTTTGTGCTGTTTGCGGCGCGGTTGGCGTTCAGCAAGCGTTGAGGCCGATGCAGCCTCGTCCCTCTCTACAAGCGGGTTATCTCGTCCGATAACCCGCGTTCGTTTCAAAACAGCTCTTGCTCGATATATATGGATATCCGTATATTCGTACCCTCACATATCCCTGAGCCCTCCCCCATGCTCAACCCCGCCTCCGTTTTCAAATGCCTGGCCGACGAGACCCGTGCCCGCGCAACGTTGCTGATCGCCCGTGAAGGCGAGTTGTGCGTGTGCGAGTTGGTGTGTGCGCTGGACGACAGCCAGCCGAAGATTTCCCGGCATCTGGCTCAGCTGCGCACCTGCGGGCTGTTGCTCGACCGGCGTCAGGGCCAGTGGGTGTATTACCGGCTCAATCCGCAGTTGCCGGCCTGGGTGCGCGAGATGCTGGACCTTACGCTGGCGGCCAATGCGGCGTGGCTTGCGGACAACACCGCGCGGCTCGCGGCCATGGGGGATCGCCCGCTCAATTCAACCGCCTGCTGCTGAGGATTCACCATGCGAGTTCTGTTCATGTGCACCGCCAACAGTTGCCGCAGCATTCTGTCCGAGGCGCTGTTCAATCACCTGGCGCCCGCGGGTTTCGCGGCGGTCAGCGCCGGCAGTTTCCCCAAGGGCCAGGTGCTGCCGCGCAGCCTGACCACGCTGCGCGAGGCCGGTATTTCCGTCGAGGGATTGAGCAGCAAAGGCAACGATGCCTTTGCGGCGAACCCGCCGGACATCGTCATCACCGTGTGTGACAAGGCCGCCGGGGAAGCCTGCCCGGTGTACTTCGGCCCGGCGCTGAAGGCCCATTGGGGGCTGGAGGATCCGTCGGACGTGGTGGGCGACGAGGCCGCTGTGCGCGCAGCCTTCCACGCCACCCTGGCGTGCATCGACGCCCGCTGCCGCGCCTTCTTCGCCCTGCCCTTTGCCCAACTGGACCGGGACGCGCTCAAGCGTGAGCTCGACCGCATCGGCACCCTGTAACCGGAGCCTTTTATGACTGCCCAGCTGCCTAACCTCGACCCTTCATTGATTCCAACCGGCGACCGGGAAGCGACCGCGCACAAGCCGCGCATCCTATTGCTTTACGGCTCCAACCGCCCGCGCTCGTTCAGCCGTTTGCTGGTGGAGGAAGCCGCGCGGCTGCTGGAGCATTTCGGGGCCGAGACGCGGATCTTCAATCCGTCGGGCCTGCCGCTGCCGGACGACGCGCCGAGCGACCATCCCAAGGTGCAGGAGCTGCTGACGCTGATGCAGTGGTCGGAAGGCCAGGTCTGGTGTTCGCCGGAACGCCATGGCGCGATGTCGGCGGTGTTCAAGGCGCAGATCGACTGGGTGCCGCTGGCCCTCGGCGCGATCCGCCCGACCCAGGGCAAGACCCTGGCGGTGATGCAGGTGTGCGGCGGTTCGCAGTCGTTCAACGTGGTCAACCAGTTGCGTGTACTGGGCCGCTGGATGCGGATGTTCACCATCCCCAACCAGTCGTCGGTGCCCAAGGCGTTTTTGGAGTTCGATGAACACAACCGCATGAAACCCTCCGCGCTGTACGACCGCGTGGTGGACGTCATGGAGGAACTGGTGAAGTTCACGCTGCTGCTGCGCGAGCGGCCGGACCTGGTGGACCGTTATTCGGAACGCAAGGAGTCGGCGCAGGCGCTGACGGAGCGGGTGAATCAGCGGTCGATCTGAACACCGCACAAATAAAAACCGGCGCGAACCCTCGCGCCGGTTTTTTTACGTCTGCACCTTACTGCTTGATCGAAACGATCACTGCCTTACTCCCCTCCATCCGAAACGAAAACCTCACCCGATCCCCCACCGCCAACCCGGCCAACTGCGCCGGGGTGGCGGCAAAGCCCATGGTCATCGGCGGCCATTGCAGGGTGGGGACTTCGCCGTGGGCGATGGTCACGGTGTGTTTTTCGGGGTCGATGGCCTTGATCGTGCCTTGGGCCTCGGCCGCCCGGGTTTGCTGGGTGGCGGGGGTCGTTTGCATGTTGGGCATGCCGTCCATGTTCATGCCGGGCATGTCGTCTGCCCCGGCGGCGAACGCGAAGGCGACCAGGGTGCCGGCGACGGTGATGGGGATGAGTTTCATGGGGTGACTCCTTCAGGTTGAGTGTGTGCAACGGGCAGGCGGCGACGGCGCATCAGGCGATAAGCCGCCGGGATGACGAACAGGGACAGCAGCGGCGCGGTGACCATGCCGCCGACCATGGGCGCGGCGATGCGGCTCATGACTTCGCTGCCGGTGCCGCTGCCCAGCAGGATCGGCAGCAGGCCGGCGATGATCACGGCCACGGTCATGGCCTTGGGGCGCACGCGTTGCACGGCGCCTTCGCGGATGGCGGCGACAAGATCGGCTTCGCCGTTTTCGCCTTGGTCCTGGCGTTCGGCCCAGGCGTTTTTCAGGTACAGCAGCATGATCACGCCGAACTCGGCGGACACCCCGGCCAACGCGATGAAGCCGACCCCGGTGGCGACCGACAGGTTGTAGCCCAGCAGGTACAGGAACCACGCCCCGCCCGTCAGCGCGAAGGGCAGCGTGGCCATGATCAGCAGGGCTTCGTCGAAGCGGGCGAAGGTCAGGTACAGCAGCACGAAGATGATCAGCAGCGTGGCCGGCACCACCAGTTTCAGGCGGGCGTTGGCCCGTTCCAGAAACTCGAACTGGCCCGAGTAGCTCAGGCTCATGCCGGGCTGCAGCTTGACCTGCTCGCCGACCGCCCGGCGCAGGTCGCCGACCACCGAGGCGATGTCGCGGCCGCGCACGTCGATGTACACCCAGCCGGACGGCCGGGCGTTTTCGCTCTTGAGCATCGGCGGGCCGTCGGTGACCTTGACCTTCGCCAGCATCCCCAAGGTGACCTGGCTGCCGGACGGCGTGTACACCGGCAGTTGCTCCAGGGCCGTGGGGGTATCGCGCCATTCGCGCGGGTAGCGCACGTTGATCGGGAAACGCGCCAGGCCCTCGATGGTTTCGCCGACGTTTTCGCCACCGACGGCGCCGGCCACGATGGCTTGCACGTCGGTGATGTTCAGGCCGTAGCGCGCGGCGGCGCTGCGGTCGATGTCCACATCGATGTAGCGCCCGCCGGTCAGGCGTTCGGCCAGGGCCGAGCTGACGCCGGGCACGCCTTTGGCGGCGCGCTCCACGGCCTGGGTCGCGGCGTCGATCTGGGCCAGGTCGTTGCCGGCGACCTTCACGCCGATGGGGCTCTTGATCCCGGTGGCGAGCATGTCGATGCGGTTGCGGATCGGCGGGATCCAGATGTTGGTCAGGCCCGGCACCCGCACCACGCGGTCGAGTTCTTCCACCAGTTTTTCCGGGGTCATGCCGGGGCGCCATTGGGCGTGGGGCTTGAACTGGATGGTGGTCTCGAACATCTCCAGCGGCGCCGGGTCGGTGGCCGATTCGGCGCGCCCGGCCTTGCCGAACACGTGCTCGACCTCGGGCACGGTCTTGATCAGGCGGTCGGTCTGCTGCAGCAGTTGCGCGGCTTTCTGCGCCGACAGCCCCGGCAGCGCCGACGGCATGTACAACAGATCACCTTCATCCAGCGGCGGCAGGAACTCACCACCCAGCCGCGACATCGGCCACGCCGCGCTGACGAACACCAGCAGCGCCACCGCCAAGGTCAGCTTCGGCCGACGCAGCACGGCGTCCAGCGCCGGTTGGTAGAGCCGGATCAGCCAGCGGTTGAGCGGGTTGCGGCGTTCGTCGGGGATCTTGCCGCGGATCCAGTAACCCATCAGCACCGGCACCAGTGTCACCGACAGCCCCGCCGCCGCGGCCATGGCGTAGGTCTTGGTGAACGCCAGCGGGCCGAACAGCCGCCCTTCCTGCGCTTGCAGGGTGAACACCGGAATGAACGACAAGGTGATGATCAGCAGGCAGAAGAACAGCGCCGGCCCCACCTCCGCCGCCGCTTCGGTCATCACCTGCCAATGGCGTTCGCCTTTGAGCTCTTGCCCCGGATTGGCCGCGTGCCAGGCTTCGATCTTCTTGTGGGCGTTCTCGATCATCACCACGGCGGCGTCGACCATGGCGCCGATGGCGATGGCGATCCCGCCCAGCGACATGATGTTGGCGTTGAGCCCCTGGTGGCGCATGACGATGAACGCGATCAGCACGCCCACCGGCAGCGAGATGATCGCCACCAGCGACGAGCGCAGGTGCCACAGGAAGATCCCGCACACCAGCGCCACCACGATGAACTCCTCCAGCAGTTTGTGGCTGAGGTTGTCCACGGCGCGGTCGATGAGCTTGCTGCGATCGTAGGTGGTGACGATCTCCACGCCGGCCGGCAGGCTGCTTTTCATGTCGTCGAGCTTGGCCTTGACCGCCGCGATGGTCTCGCGGGCGTTCTTGCCGCTGCGCAGGATCACCACGCCGCCGACGGTTTCGCCCTGACCGTCGAGCTCGGTGATGCCCCGGCGCGTTTCCGGGCCGGTCTGCACCGTGGCGACGTCGCCGAGGGTCACCGGCACCCCGCCCGCGCCGAGCTTGAGCGGGATCGCCCGGAAGTCGTCGAGGGTCTTGAGGTAGCCGGAGGCACGGACGATGAACTCGGTCTCGGCCATTTCCAGCACGGCGCCGCCGGTTTCCTGGTTGGCCTGGGCGATGGCCTCGCGCACTTCGGCCAGGGTGATGCCGAGGCTGGCCAGCCTGACCGGATCCGGCTGCACCTGATACTGCTTGACCATGCCGCCCACCGTGGCGACTTCGGCGACGTTGGGCAGGGTCTTGAGCTCGAACTTGAGGAACCAGTCCTGCAGGGCGCGCAACTGCGCCAAGTCATGCCCGCCGCTGCGGTCCACCAGCGCGTACTGGTAGATCCAGCCGACTCCGGTGGCGTCCGGGCCCAGCGCCGGTTTGGCGTTGGCCGGCAGGCGGCCCTGGATCTGGCTCAGGTACTCCAGCACCCGCGAGCGCGCCCAGTACAGGTCGGTGCCGTCCTCGAACAGCACATACACGAAGCTGTCGCCGAAGAACGAATAGCCGCGCACGGTCTTCGCGCCGGGCACCGACAGCATCGTCGTGGACAGCGGATAGGTGACCTGATTCTCGACGATCTGCGGCGCCTGGCCAGGGTACGGCGTGCGGATGATCACCTGCACGTCGGACAGGTCCGGCAGCGCGTCGATGGGCGTGCTCTGCACCGACCACACGCCCCACGCGGTGACGAACAACGTGGCCAACAGCACCAGGAAGCGGTTGGCGACGGACCAGCGGATCAGTGCGGCAATCATGGCTGGTTCCCCGCTGCGTTGCCGTCGGTGTCCAGCGGCGCGGTGACGATGCCCTTGAGGCTGGCTTCGGAGTCGAGCAGGAACTGGCCGGAGGCGACCACCTGCTGCCCGTCCTCCAGGCCGCCGAGGATCGCGGTCTTGCCGTCGCTTTCCTGGCCCAGGCGCACCTCCACTGGGCGGTAGCGACCGCCGTCTTCGGCGAGCATCACCAGCGCACGCCGGCCGGTGCGGATCACCGCTTCGCTCGGCACCCACAGCACGCTTTGCGCGGTGGTACGGGTCAGGCGTACCTGGGCCGTCATGCCGGGCCGCAGGCGGCCGTCCGGGTTGGGCAGTTCGACCCGCACGCGCAGGGTGCGGCTGTCGGGGTTGGTCTGCGGCAGGATCGCGCTGACCGTGCCGCGCAGCACCGTGCCGGGAAACGCCGGCAACCGCGCTTCGACGGTTTGCCCGGCGCTGATCGAGCCGGTTTCCGATTCCGGCACCGCCACCGCCAGCCAGACGTTGCCCAGCCCGTTGATCCGGGCCAGGGTCTCGCCGGTGGTCACGGTCATGCCGGTGCGCAGGTTGAGTTCCTGCAACACACCGCCCAGCGGGCTGGTGACGGTCAGGTTGGCTTGCACCTTGCCGCTGCGCTCCACTTGGGCGATCAGGCCGGCGGGCATGCCGCTCAGTTGCAGCCGTTGCCGGGCCGCCGCCAGCAGCGCCGCATCGCCGCTGCGGCGCAGGGCCAGGAACTCGGTCTGCGCAGCGGCCCAGTCGGGCACCAGGAGATCCGCCAGGGCGGCCCCGGCGGGCAGCACGTCGCCGGGGGCCCGGGCGTAGACCCGCTCGACGAACCCGGCGGTGCGCGCCTGCACCACCGCCACATCGCGCTCGTCGAAGGCCAGCACGCCGGTCACGTCAAGGCTTGAGGCGAACGTCCCACGGCTGACCGGCGCCAGGCGCAGGCCCAGGTTCTGGGTCAGGCCGGGGTCGATGCTGACAGCGGCGCTCTCCCCCGCGCCGCTGGCGTACCGGGGCACCAGTTGCATGTCCATGAACGGCGATTTGCCGGGCTTATCGAATTTCTGCGCAGGGAACATCGGGTCGTACCAGTACAGCGCCTTGCGCTCGTCCGGCGCCGGCGCGCCTGGCGCCGAAGCGGCGGCGGGCTCGACGCCCTGCCCTTGCCGGGCGATCCCGTAGCCGCCGGCCGCGCCTATCGCCAGCGCCAGGCCGGCCAGCAGTGCCCCGTTCCAGTGTTTGAGGTTCATGGGCGTGTGTCTCCATAGGCAAAGTGCAGGCGCGCGCCGGTCAGGGCCCGCTGTTCTTCCACGTCGATCTGCTTGAGGCGGGTTTCGATCAGCTCACGGCGGGCGTTGACCACAGCGTTGAGGTCGCCCTTGCCGGCGCGGTAGCTGGCCAGGCTCAGGTCGGCCTTCTCCTTCGCCAGCGGCACCAGGCTGTCGCGGTTGCGCGCCACCGCACGGTCCAGCCGCTGGTATTCGGCCAGGTCGGTTTCCAGTTGCTCGGTGTGCTCGCGGAACAGCGCCTCGCGCTCGGCCTCCAACTGGCTCAGTTCGGCCTGGCGGGCGGCGATCTTCGGGTTCTGCCGGGTCTCGGGGAACAGCGGCAAATCCCACGACAGCTGCACACTGACCATGTCGCCGAACTCGCGGCCCCGGTGCTGGTAGTCCACTTCCCAGCTCCAGTCCGAGCGTTTTTCCGACACGGCCTCCCGCACCTTGGCCTCGGCTTCACGGGTCATGGGCGCGAACGCGGCGAGTTCCGGGTGATGCTGCAGTTGGTGGTTGAAGGTCTGGGCGTCCACCGGCCAGTCCGGCAGGCTGCCGGCCGGCGTGTCGCTGGCGGCCGGGCCGATCCAGCGCTTGAGCGCCGCTTGGGCCTGGGCGCGCTCGCGGATCAGGTCGTCCTGGCGCTCGGCCAGTTGCGCCGCTTCCTGCTTGGGCGTCACGGCGTCCGCCGGTTCCGCCCGGCCGCCGGCAATGCGGGCGCGGACGGTGTCGGCCAGCAGGCGGTTTTCCCGGTTGAGGGCGTCCAGCAGCGCGGCTTTGCGTTCGACCGAATAGGCGCCGATCCAGGCCAGCGCCGTGGCCTGACGCACCTTGAGCCGTTCGATCCGGCGCTCGGCGGTGGCGCGTTCCACCGCCGCGTCGGCGACCTCGATGCGAGCGTTGCGTTTGTCGCGGTTGGGCACCTCTTGGCGCAGGCCGACCGTCTGCATGGTCATGAAGTCCTGGTCGAGGCTCCAACGGTCGGGCCCGCCGATGGGGTAGTTCTGCACGCCCAGCAGCAGTTTGGGGTCCGGCAGTTCGCCCGCCGGAATGGCCGCGCTGCCGGCGGCCTGGATCTTGGCGTCCTGCGCGGTCAACGACGGCGCGCCGGTTTCGGCCAGGCGCAGCGCTTCGTCGAGGGTCAGGCTGCCGGCCAGGCTCGGTCCGGCGAGCACGCTGGCGACCAGGCCGACCGCGAGCGGCCACCCGGTGCCATAGCACTTGAGTTTCATGGTGTCGATTCCTGTGCACATCCGCTGTGCGCGGGCCAAACGGCGCGCACAGCCCATTCATTCCGCGTCGGGCGGAATGGGTTTCAATGGATTGCAGGAATCAGGCGCGGGGCGGTCGCCACACCCCGGACGGGGTCGAGGCCGGCAGGGAATCGCTGAAGAAGGATTGCGTGACGGGGCTGAACACGGTGACGGGCGGCTTGAACACGGCGACCTGCAACAGGCCGCCGGTCTTGCATTCCTGGCCCGGTTTGCAGGGCGTGCCGTGAGAGGCTTTGGTGTCCTTGCCCATGTCCTGGCAGCAGTCCATCCCCATGCCGTCCATCATCGCCATGCCCATGGTTTTCATCGGGCAAGGCTCGGTCGGCGCCGGAACGCCCGCCATCCCGCTGAGGGGAAGCGCCAGGCTGATCAGGAAGATGAGACAAAGCCGCAGGTAGCGTTTCATGGCCAGGAGTCTAGTGGCGCCTTCGGGTGCGTGCAAACGCGGGTGGGTGGACACGTGCCGGCGATCTCACCGGACAGGCATTAAGCCAGGATTACGGACAGGCCCCGGGCGTGGTGAAACTTTTCATCGGCGCCGGGTTCGATCACCTAACCTCATAGACTGTGTGATCAACCGGAATCGAGCCTTCCCATGCGCAACGCCTTGAAGTCATTGCTGTTCGTCGCCCTGGTGCTGTTCGGCCCGATGGCCGTCGGCGTGTCGGCCGAGGATGTGGCGCAAGCCGCCGATGCCGGCGCCGCGCCGCTGCCGGGGGTGTCGACGGATGACCTGCAGGCCTTGCAACAACGGCTCGACGGCCTCAAGCAGGAGATTTCCTCGGCCAGCAACTACAACCAGCTCGAAGCGCCCCAGGACCGGGTGCAGGATTACATCCTGGACATCGACCGGCTCTCCGCCGCGCTGCTGCCGCAACAGGCGCAACTGACGGTGCAACTGGGCGTGCTCGGCGCCGCGCCGGCCGAAGGCGTGGCCCCGGAACAGGCCGACATCGCGGCGCAGCGGGCCTCGCTCACGGCGCAGAAGGCCAGGGTCGACACCGCCCTGAAGAACCTGGCCACCCTCAAGGAAAGCGCCGCCGACCTGATCAACCAGATCGCCGGCATCCGTCGCAACCTGCTGGAAAGCGAACTGACCCTGGGCACGCTGAGCATCCTCAACCCGGATTTCTGGCGGCCGATGCTCGAACCGTCGGCGGACGACCGTCAGCGCCTGGGCGAATTCATCGCTCAGGTGAAGGCGACCGGCGCCGAGGTGTGGAAGCCCGGCCAGCGTTTCTACACCACGGTGCTGGTGCTGCTGGCCTTGCTGATCTGGACGCTGGGCCGGCGCTTCGCCGACCGCCAGATGGCGCAGTTCTGCATCCACCGCATGCCGGAGGGCCGCCTGCGCCGCAGCGCGCTGGCCAGTGCCTCGGCGATCGCCACCATCCTCACCACCGGCGTGGCCCTGCAATTGCTGTACTACGCCTGCACCCGCAACGAGCCGTTGACGCCGATGCTGGCGAGCTTTTCCGCCGAGTTCGAGAAGACCGTGTACGCCTGCGTGATGATCACCGGCCTGAGCCGGGCATTGCTGTCCACCGAGCACCCGTCGTGGCGCCTGCCAGACATCGCCGACCCGGTGGCGAAAGCGCTCAAGCCGTTTGCGCGGCTGCTGGCCGGGACGCTGCTGGTGCTGGTGACGCTGTCGCAGATGTGCGCCGCCGCCGGCATGAGCAGCCAACTGGTGATGGGCATCCGCGGGCTGGTGGCCCTGTTCGTGCTGGCGATCATCGTGACGATGCTGGTGCGCACCGGCAACGTGCGCAAGGCGCTGGTGATGGCCAACGGCGCGTCGGCGGAGGTCAGCACCCTGGCCGGGGCGATCTACGCCATCACCAGCGTGTCGATGGTGGTCTCGCTGATCGCCCTGCTCACCGGGTACGTGTCCCTGGCCCGCTTCGTGATCTACGAGCTGATCTGGAGCTACATCGTCCTGACCGGTTTCTACCTGCTGATGCAGCTGTTCAAGGACGGCTGCGAATTCCTGTTCTCACCCCGCCACGCCAGCGGCAAGGCGCTCAAGCACCTGCTGGGCATGAGCGACCGGCGCCTGGATCAGTTGTCGATTTTGCTGGCCGGCTTCGGCCGCGCCGCGCTGTTGCTGCTGACGGTGATCACCCTGTTCGTCGGCGGCATCGGCACCACGCTCGGGCAACTGGTCAGCAACATCGTGGCGATCCTCGGCGGCGCCGGCCTGCGCAAGCTCAACATCGTGCCGGGGCATCTGCTCAACGCGGTGCTGGCGCTGATGATCGGCATCTACCTGATCCGCGCCCTGCGCCGCTGGCTGGACAATGAGTTCCTGCCCAAGACCGACATGGACCCGGGCATGTGCGCGTCCCTCAGCACGTTGTTCTCCAACATCGGCTATGCGTTCGTGATCCTGCTGACGCTGTCATCGTTGGGGGTGCAGTGGACGAACCTGGCGTGGATCGTCAGCGCCCTGTCGGTGGGTATCGGCTTCGGCTTGCAGGAGATCGTCAAGAATTTCGTCTCCGGCCTGATCCTGCTCACCGAACGGCCGGTGAAGGTCGGCGACCTGATCAGCATCAGCGGCGTGGAGGGCGACATCCGCCGCATCAACGTGCGCGCCACGGAGATCCAGTTGAGCGACCGCTCGATCGTGATCGTGCCCAATTCGCAGCTGATCTCGCAGAACCTGCGCAACGTCACCCTCGGCGGCAGCGCCCAGGGCGTGGCGACCCTGGAGCTGATGTTCCCGCTGGACATCGACCCGGAGCAGGTGAAGAACCTGCTGCTGGACACCTACCGCGAACACGAGACCCTCCTGGAAAAACCGGCGCCGTTCGTGCGCTTCAGCAAACTCTCGCCCGACGGCATCACCTTGACCGTCACCGGCTACGTCGCCAGCCCCCGGATCGTCGGCATCACCAAGAGCGACCTGCTGTTCGAGATCCTCAAACGCCTGGGCGCCGAGGGCATCGAGTTGGCGAAACCACCGCCTGCGGCTTGAACCACAGCTGTTGCCTGAGCCACCGCTATCGCCAGCAGGCTGGCTCCCACAAGGATTCCCGGCTGCCCGCAGCATCCCTGTACACCTCAGAAACCTGTGGGAGCTGGCTTGCCAGCGATGAGGCCACCACTGCCAACATCTCAGTTGCCTGACCCACCGCCATCGCCAGCAGGCTGGCTCCCACAGGTATCCCAGGTGTTCACAAGATTCATGCACACCACAGGTCTGGTTCCCACTGCAGCAGGTTTGTATCTCAGTGTGTACAGACGCCTTCGGGATACATCCCCCGGCATCTGGCATCGCAACCGGAAACAGCCCGGATACGTCCCTGGGCTTTAATGGATCCCAAGCCTGAAGGGTTCAGCCGGAACCCCTCGCCCATCCCATGCCAAGGAGAGTTCCCATGAAGCCAGCCCTGCACGCCACCTCTTGCGCCACCAGCCGCCGTCTGCTGGGCCTGTCGGTGCTTGCCGCCGCGCTGATGCAGTTCGGCGCGTTCGGCGTGGCCCAGGCCGCCACTTCGCAAGCGCCCCAGCCTGCCGCCGCCAGCGTGAAAGCCGACCTGCCGTTCGGCCCGCTCAAGCACGTCAAGGCCGGTCTGCTGGACGTGGCCTACGCCGAAACCGGCCCGGCCGACGGCCCGGTGGTGATCCTGCTGCACGGCTGGCCCTACGACATCCACAGCTACGACGACGTCGCACCGCAGCTGGCGGCCAAGGGCTACCGCGTGCTGATGCCGTATGCCCGCGGCTACGGCGACACCCGTTTCCTGTCCGAGCAGACCCCGCGCAACGGTCAGCCCGCCGCCCTGGCCAGCGACGTCATCGACTTCATGGACGCCCTGAAGATCAAGCAAGCCGTGCTCGGCGGCTACGACTGGGGGGCGCGTTCGGCGGACATCGTCTCGGCGCTGTGGCCCGAGCGTGTGAAGGCCCTGGTGTCGGTCAGCGGCTACCTGATCGGCAATCAGGCCGCCGGCAAGAACCCGCTGCCGCCCAAGGCCGAGCTGCAATGGTGGTATCAGTTCTACTTCGCCACCGACCGCGGCGCCGCCGGCTACGCGAAGAACACCCACGACTTCGCCAAGCTGATCTGGCAGACCGCCTCGCCGAAATGGGCCTTCGACGACGCCACCTTCGACCGCAGCGCCAAGGCCCTGGAGAACCCCGACCACGTCGCCATCACCGTGTTCAACTACCGCTGGCGCCTGGGCCTGGTGCAGGGCGAGAGCCGCTACGAGGCGCTGGAGCAGAAGCTCGCCACCGCGCCGTCCATCGGCGTGCCGACCATCACCCTGGAGGGCGACGCCAACGGCGCGCCGCACCCGGCCCCGGAGGACTACGCCAAACGCTTCACCGGCAAATACCAGTTCCGCCTGATCGACGGCGGCATCGGCCACAACCTGCCCCAGGAGAACCCGAAGGCGTTCGCCCAGGCCATCATCGACGCCGATCACCTTTAACCGCTCGCCACCCAGCGGCCCGGAATCCCCTCCGGGCCGTTTTTTTTGCGCTTGCCGATTGCCCCCGCCCTTCTATATTCAATGAGTCCCCGCCCTTTCGTTTTCCGTCGAGCGCGCCCATGGCCAGCACCGACCTGATCATCTGCGAGCACTGCGATGGCGTGTACCGCAAGGCCACGCTCGCCAAGCACCAGAAGACCCTCTGCGTGCGCTGCGGCGGCGTGCTCCAGCGCTACAGCGGCATGACCGTGCAGCAGCGCCTGGCCCTGAGCTTCACCGCCGCCATGCTGTGGCTGTTCGCCAATTTCTACCCGGTGATGAGCATCAGCATGAAGGGCCTGAAGAACAGCGCGACGCTGTGGGACTCGGTGCTCGCCCTGAGCCAGGGGCCGATCACCTTCATGGCCATGGTCGCGGCGATCGCGATCATCATCGCCCCGGCGTTCCAATTGGTGCTGCTGATCTGGGTGCTGTGCTTCGCCCTCGGTGCGCACCGGGCGCCGGGCTTCAAGCTGTGCATGCGCTGGCTGGAGACCCTGCGCCCCTGGAGCATGCTGGAGGTGTGCCTGCTCGGCGCCATGGTCGCGGTGTTCAAGCTGGCGGGCATGCTGGATGTGCTGCCGGGCATCGGCCTGTTCGCCCTCGCCGTATTGAGCCTGTTGCTGATCCGCATCGCCGGGCGCGACGTGCGCGACCTCTGGGAGCTGCCATGAACCGACCGCCGACCGCCGCCGAACTCAACCTGTGCCTGTGCCACAGCTGCGGGCTGGCCTGCGACATGACCGGCGAACCGCACACCTGCCCGCGCTGCGACGCCCCGCTGCACCGGCGCAAGACCAACTCGCTGGCGCGCACCTGGGCCTACATGTTCGCGGCCCTGGCCTTCTACGTGCCGGCCAACCTGCTGCCGGTGATGAACACCACCCTGCTGGGCAACGGCGCCGACAGCACGATCATGAGCGGGGTCATCGAGTTCTGGGAGCACGGCGCCTGGGACATCGCCCTGATCATCTTCATCGCCAGCATCGCGGTGCCGGGGATCAAGTTCGTCGCCCTGTCGCTGCTGCTGGTCAGCGTGCAGCGCAACAGCGCCTGGGCCCGGCGCGAGCGTTCGAAGCTGTACCGCTTCGTCGAGCTGATCGGGTATTGGTCGATGCTGGATGTACTGGTGGTGGCGCTGGTGGCGGCACTGGTGAAGTTCCAGGCCCTGGGCGACATCGAGCCACGGCCGGGCATTCTGTTCTTCGGGCTGGTGGTGGTGTTCACCATGCTCTCGGCGATGAGCTTCGACCCGCGGCTGATCTGGGACGAGCCGGCGGCCGACGGCGCCGTGGAAGACGCCGCCGGCCCTTAACGCCTGCGCGTCAAGAGGCGTCGATCCAGATCGTCTTCAGCTCCGTGTACTGGTCGTGGGCCCAGATCGACTTGTCGCGCCCGCCGAAGCCGGACTCCTTGTAGCCGCCGAACGGCGTGGAGGCGTCGCCCTCGCCGAAGCAGTTCACCGTGACGATGCCGGCACGAATGCCCCGCGACAGTTTCAGCGCATGGCGCAGGCTGCCGGTGTAGGCCGACGCCGCCAGGCCGTAGGCGGTGTCGTTGGCCAGGTCGATGGCCTCGTCCACCGTGGTGAAGGTGGTCACGCCCAGCACCGGGCCGAAGATTTCCTCCTGGAACAGACGGCTGTCACGGGTGACGCCATCGATGATCGTCGGCTCGACGAAGATGCCCTTGGCCGTGTCGCCGCCGACCCGCAGCGAGAGCTGTCGGTCCCTGGCTTCGTCGAGGTAGCCGCGGACCTTGTCGAAATGCGCCTTGCTGATCATCGACCCCAGGCGGTTGTCCGGATCCAGCGGGTCGCCCATCTTCCAGTCCGCCAGTTGCGCCAGCATGCGTTCGAGCAAGGCTTCCTTGACGTCGGCGTGCACGATCAGCCGCGACGACGCCGAGCAGTTCTCGCCCATGTTCCAGAACGCGCCGTTGACCACATGCCGGGCGACGTGGTCGAGGTCTTCGACGTCGTTCATCACCACTGCCGGGTTCTTGCCGCCGCACTCCAGCACGATGCGCTTGAGGTTGGATTCGCTGGAGTACTTGAGGAACAGCCGGCCGGTGTCGGTGGAGCCGGTGAAGCTGACCATGGCCACGTCCGGGTGGCGGCCCAGCGGCTCGCCCGCCTCTTTGCCGCCGCCGGGCACCACGTTGAACACACCCGCCGGGATCCCGGCCTGGTGCGCCAGCTCGGCCACGCGCAGGGTGCTCAGGGTGGTTTCCTTGGCGGGTTTGACCACCACCGAACAGCCGGCGGCCAAGGACGGGCCGATTTTCCAGGCCAGCATCAGCAGCGGGAAGTTCCACGGCAGCACCAGGCCGACCACGCCGATGGGCTCGCGCACGACCATCGTCACCGCGCCGGAGCCGGTGGGCGCCGTCGCGTCGTAGACCTTGTCGATCAGTTCGGCGTGCCAGCGCAGCGTATGGATCGTCTCGGGCACGTCGATGGTCTGGCATTCGCGGATCGGCTTGCCGCTGTCCAGGCTTTCGAGCAGCGCCAGTTCGTGGGCGTTGTCCTCCAGCAGTTGGGCGAAGCGCAGCAGCACCGACTTGCGCGCCGACGGCGCCAGCGATTGCCAGCGGCCGTCGTCGAACGCCCGCTTGGCGGCGGCGACGGCGGCGTCCACGTCCTGGGCGCCGCACGCCGCGATCTCGGTCAGCACCTCGTCGGTGGCCGGGTTGGTGGTGGTGAAGGTCTTGCCGGACAACGCCGCGCAGAACGCGCCGTCGATGAAGGCGCGGTTGCGCAGTTCCAGCCCGGCGGCCAGGTCCCGGTATTGCTGACGGCTCAGAAGATCGCTCATGTCAGGCCTCCCCGACGATGCGGGCGACGTTGTCCTTGAGCGTCGTGACGACGCGCTCCAGCGCCTGCCGCTCGGCGGCGTCCAGCGCCAGCATCGGCTTGCGCACGCCGCCGGCGCGCAGGCCCGCCAGCTCGCAGCCGTACTTGATGGACTGGACGAACTTGCCGCTTTCCAGCGCATCCATCAGCGGCAGCATCGCCGACATGATCCGCCGGCCCTTGTCGAAGTTCTTTTCCAGGACGCACGCTTCATACAGCGCGACGTGCTCGCGGGGCAGGAAGTTGGAGCCGGCGCACACCCAGCTGCGGGCGCCCCAGGCGAAGAATTCCAGGGCCAGGTCGTCCCAGCCGCAGGACAGCTGGATCGACGGATGGGCGTGGGCCAGACGGTGCAGGCGCGCGGTGTCGCCGGAGCTTTCCTTGATCGCGACGATGTTCTTGCAGCCGGCGATGGCGTCGAAGAATTCGTTGCCCATCCCCACGCCCATCCGCGCCGGGTAGTTGTAGAGCATGATCGGCAGGCCCGCGGCCTCGTCCACGGCCAGTACGTGGGCGGCGATTTCCTGCTGGGTCGGCAGCGCATAGGGCGGCGAGCCCACCAGGATGGCGTCGGCCTCCAGGGACTTGGCGTGTTCGGCGAAGTACACCGCGTCTTCGGTGCGGATGCCGCCGGTGCCGATCACCAGCGGCACGCGGCCCTTGATGAACGCCTTCGCCTGCTCGGCCACCTTCAGCCGCTCGGCGGCGGTGTGGGCGTAGTACTCGCCGGTGGAACCGCCGATGACGATGCCGTGCACGCCGGATTCGATCAGGTGCTCGATCACCTCGGCGAACGCGGCGTAATCGATCTGGCCATCGGCGGACAGCGGCGTTATGGCGGGGGTAAAGATGCCGTCAAAGTTCATGGGTCTTCTCCAGTGTGTGCGATGTTCAAACGGTTGCGAAAACGTGGCGTTCAGCTTTCCCGGCCCGCGCGGTACTGCCCCCACTTGAGGTTCATGTTCACCCCCAGCGACAGGAACGGTTCGGGCGGATTGCCGTTGGGCCCCGGGGCTTCGAGCAGGAAATCGATCAAGGGGTCGCGCGCGCCGGCCAGCCAGTCGGCCAGCAACTGGCCGGTGACGGTGCCGCGGGTGACGCCCAGGCCGTTGCAGCCCAGCGCGCCGTAGACGTTGGGCGCCAGCTCGCCGAAAAAGCCGTTGTGGTTCCGCGACATGGCCAGCGCCCCGCCCCAGGTGTACTCGAACGTGACGTCCGGCAGCATCGGGAAGCGCTGGTCGAACGAGGCCTTGTGGCGGCGCACGAAGCGTTCGTTGTACTTGCGGTTGCTGCGCCCGTCGGGGTTGAAGCTGAAGCTGTTGCGGATCAGCAGGCGGTTGTCCGGGGTGCGCCGCACGGTGGTGCCGAACGGGTCGGCCGGGATCGCGCCCCAGTAGGGTTTGCCGCCCAGCCGCGCCTGCTCGTCGGCGGTCAGGGGCCGGGTGATGCTGGCGTAGGTGTAGATCGGCAGCATGCGGCCCTGCAGAAAACCGAAACGCATGCCGAACGAGTTGTTGGCCAGGATCAGCTTGTCGGCGGTGAGGCTGCCGTAGGCGTGCCGGAGCACGGTCTTGGCGCCGTACTCCACTTCCAGGATCGGCGTGCGCTCGTACAGGGTGACGTTCGCCGGCAGGCTGTCCGCCAGCCCTTTCACCAGCGCCGACGGTTGCAGCAGCACCGCCCCTGGCGTGTACAGCGCCCGGCGGTAGAACCGCGTGCCCAGGTGCTCGGGCAATTCGTCCTCATCGATCATCTGGTAAGGCTGGCCGAGCTTGTCCAGGCCCAGGCGATAGGCATCCAGCACCGCGATGCCGCGGTCCTCCACGGCGGCCTGGTACTTGCCGCAGGCCTTCATCTGGCACTCGATGCCGAACTGGTCCACCAGCTCGCGCAGGATCGACTGCCCGGCCAGGTTGAGCTTGAGGCTGGTGCGGGCCAGGCCGATGTCGCCGATGTAGTCCTCGGCGCCGATGTCGTGGGGCAGGTCGATGGCGAACCCGGCGTTGCGGCCCGACGGCCCCAGCCCCACTTCCTGGGCCTCGACCAGCACCACGCTGTCGTCGGGGAAATTCAGCGCCAGCCGCCGGGCCGCCGCGAGCCCGGTGAAACCGGCGCCCACCACCACCCAACGGGCGCTGGTGTGCCCCCGGTGGCCGGGCTCGGGGCTGCGCGGGCGGCTTAAATGGAACCAGCCGCAGCTGTCATCATCGGCGGGCAACGAACTGACTTTCATAGTGTTGAACCGTTTAGTGTCGAAAGGGCAAACCGCACCCGGCACGCGGCGAACGCGCACAGTGGCGTTTGATGAGAACAACTGTCGAACGGAGCGCCGGTGGAGGCGCTTCAGTCAGAAGCCGGCGGCGACGGCGTAGCGCCCGCCCTGGTGCTCATGCACATGGTGGTAGTCCCTGAAGGTCATCGGCGGCAGCCCGAACAGGTCCTTGAACCGCTTGTAGAAGTGCGGATAGCTGACGAACCCCGTGGCCAGCGCCACGTCCGTCAGTGAGCGGTCGCTCTGCACGATCAGTTGCCGCGCCCGGGTCAGGCGCAGTTCCAGGTAATAGCGGTTGGGCGCCGCCTTCAGGTACTGGGCAAACCGTCGCTCCAATTGCCGGCGGGACACACCGACGTGGCTGGCGATCTCGTCGATCTCCAGCGGCTCCTCGATGTGCCGTTCCATCAGCGAGAGCGCGGCGTCCAGCGGCTTGGGGATCAGCGCCGGGCGAACCTCGGCGCCGCGCGGCGGAACCTGCGACCGGGGTTGGTGAACCCGTTTGATTTCGCCCACCCGCGACGCATCGCTGCCCGCCCCCAGTTCCTCCATGATCGCCAGCACCATGTCCAGGGCCGAGGGCGCCGTGGCGCAGGTGGCCCGACGCTGCCCGAAGGCGACGTCGCAGCCGCTGTCGCTCAAGTGCGGGAAGTACTCGCCGAGCAACGCGCGGCTGTCGCTGTGGCAGGCGAAGTCCTGGCCGTCGAGCAGGCCCGCGTCGGCCAGGAAGAACGCCGCGTTCCAGCACCCCGCCACTACGCCTTTGCCGGCGGCCGTGCGTTTCAGCACCCGGCGCAGCAGCGGCTGGGGCGACAGCCGCACGCGCTGGCCGCCGACCACGATCACCGCGTCATGGCTGAAGCCTTCGGCCACCAACCGGCCAGACGACAGCGGCACGCCCACGTCGCTGTCCACCGGGCCGCCCTGCAACGACCAGGTGGAGACCTTGTAGAACGTGTCGCCGTTGATCAGGTTGGCCGTGGCCAGGGCGTCCATGGCGGTGGACAGGCTGGTCAGCGAGAAATGGTCGAGCAGGATGAACGCCACGCGCACGGTGCGCTCATGCCCCGCCGAATGCGCGGATGGCCGGAACCCGATGTTCTGCAGTTTCAATGTGCTCTGGAAAGTGTCCATCTCGCGCCTCCCCTTGACCTTCGTTGAACCGGCCGTTGCCCGGCCGCCTGTCTGCCGCCCGGGCTCACTTGCCCGCAGCGGCCCGCGCATCGCTGAGCCAGCCGTCGTAGGCGGCCTGGTGGGCCTTGATCCACTCGGCGGCATGGCGTTTGATGTCGGCCAGGGACTTCTCGCCGTTCTGCATCCGCAGGTTCTGCGCGCTCTCGTCGGCGGTGCTGATGCTGACCTCCGACAGGAACTTGCGGGCCACCGGGTTCTTCGCGGCGAAGTCCTTGTTCATCACGGCGTTGATCGTGTCCACCGGGAAGCCCAGGTTCTTGCCTTCGTAGAAGGTGTCCTGGCTTTCCTTGCCCTCGGGCAGGTCGGTGTAAGGCACCGGCAGCCAGACCACGTCGCGGCCCTCGACCAGCACGCTGGAGATCCACTGCGGCACCCAGGTGAAGAACAGCACCGGCTTGCCTTGCTGGTAGCGGGCGATGGTGTCCGCCATCAGGGCGAAGTACGAGCCGCGGTTGTCGACCACCGTCGGCCCCAGGCCGTAGGCCTTCATGTGGTGCTCGACCATGACTTCGCAGCCCCAGCCGGGGTTGCAGCCGGTGAGGTCGGCCTTGCCGTCGCCGTTGCTGTCGAACAGCTTGGCGATCTCCGGCTTCTTCAGGTCCGAGAGGTCCTTGATGTGGTAGGCCTCGGCGGTCTTCTTGTCGATCAGGTAGCCCTGCAGCACGCCCTTCATGATCTGCCCGACCTTGACCATCACGTCGTCGCCGCCGGCCTTCTCGTAGAACGATTCGTGCAGGTGCTCCCACTCGTGCACGGTGAAATCCGCATCGCCGTAGGACAGCGCCAGGAACATCGCCGGGTAGTCGGTCTCCTTCGGCGGCTTGACGTCGTAGCCCAGTTCCTTGAGGCCGGCGATCACCACCTCGCCGCGAAAGCGCTCTTCGGCGATGGTCGGGAAAATCGGGGTGATCGACACGCCGGCGCCGGGCTTGGCGGCGTCGGCCGCGAAAGCCGCCGCGCTCAGAAAGGTGCCCAGGACAGACGCCGCCACGGTCGCCACGACGCTTTGCTTAAGGTTTGCCAATTTCATGTTTCACCACGCTTAGGAGTGTTGTTCGGTGAGCAGAAAGGATCAATTTATGACCGCGCGGGCCACGTTCTTCTTTTTCTTCAGTTTCATGACCAGGCCGACCGGACCGGTCTGATACCAGCGCTGGCCGGTCGCCAAGTCGCTGCTGCGCTCGCCCATGGCCTGGGTCAGGCGGTCGAGGAACACCGCCAGCAGCACCAGTCCGGCGCCGCCGACGCTGGCCAGGCCCATGTCGAGGCGGCCGATGCCGCTGAGCACCATCAGGCCCAGGCCGCCGACCGAGATCATCGACGCGACGACCACCATCGACAGCGACAGCATCAGGGTCTGGTTCAGCCCGGCCATCATCGTCGGCGCGGCCAGCGGCAGTTGCACCTTCATCAGCATCTGCGTCGGCGTGCAGCCGAACGCCCGCGCCGCCTCGACCTTGTCCGCCGGCACCTGGCGGATGCCGAGGTTGGTCAGGCGCACCAGCGGCGCGACGGAGAAGATGATCGTGACGATCACCCCAGGCACGTTGCCGATGCCGAACAGCATCACCACCGGCACCAGGTACACGAACGCGGGCAGCGTCTGCATGGCGTCGAGCACCGGGCGGATGACCATTTCGGTGCGGTCGCTGCGAGCGCAGAGGATGCCCAGCGGGATGCCGATCACCGCGCAGAACAGCAGCGAGGTCAGCACCAGCGCCAGGGTGACCATGGCGTCGTTCCACACGCCGATCAGGCCGAGCCCGGTCAGCGTCGCCACGCTGAAGATCGCGATGCGCTTGCCGCCGATCTGCCAGCTGATCAGGCCGGCGATGAGGATGAACACCGTCGGCGGCACCGACAGCAGGCTCCACTGGACGCCGTCGAGCACTTGGTCGACCGGCCAGCGAATGGAACGGAACACGTCCCGGAAGTTATGAACCAGATATTTAAGGACGGTCTCGACCCAAGTTCCCAAAGGAATGTTCAAACTTTGGAAAGGATCCATAAAGTTAAAGTCCGACATGATGCTACCTCGCCTTCATCTACCGCTTGGCATTTCGAAAGAACAACTGTTCAGTTATTGCAGAGGCAACTAAGCAGATGCCCCTGGGAGATCGAACCTTTATAAAGGCCCACTTCATCCACCACCGGAATGGGCGCGGCCGACGCGGCGACAAGATGGAATATTTCCTTCAATGAGGCCTCGGCGCGGATGGGCGTCTGCTGGCCCGGCGTATAGGTGATGGCCGCGTCCTGCTGCGCGATGTCGCCGGCCTTGAGGATCCGGCTGGTGTCGAAGCCGTTGAAGAAGTCCCGCACGTATTGGTTGACCGGATTGCACAGCAGCTCGCGCGGCGTGCCGATCTGCACCACGCGCCCGCCTTCCATGATCGCGATGCGGTGGCCGATGCGCACGGCTTCTTCGATGTCGTGGGAGATGAAAATGATGGTGCGGTCCTGTTCGGCCTGGAGCTTGATCAGCTCGCCCTGCATTTCGCTGCGGATCATCGGGTCGAGGGCGGAGAACGCCTCGTCCATCAGCAGGATCGCCGGGTCGTTGGCCAGGGCTCGGGCCAGGCCGACACGCTGTTGCATGCCGCCGGACAGTTGATGGGGAAAGCTGAATTCCTGGCCGGCCAGGCCGACCTGTTCCAGGGCGCCCATGGCCCGGCAGTAGCGTTCCTTTTCGCCGACGCCGCTGATCTCAAGGCCAAAGCTGACGTTGTCGATGACGCTCATGTGGGGCATCAGGGCGAACGACTGGAACACCATGCCCATGTCCTTGCGCCGCACCTGCAACAGGTCCTTGTCGCCCAGGCCGGTGATTTCCTTGCCGTTGAGGAAGATGCTGCCGCTGGTGGGCTCGATCAGGCGGTTGAACAGCCTGACCATGGTGGACTTGCCCGAACCGGACAGCCCCATGATGACGAAGATCTCGCCGCGCCGAACCGAGAAGTTGGCGTCGAACACGCCGATGGCCTGGCCGGTCTTCTTGAACACTTCGGCTTTCGAGGCGCCCTCTTCGATCAACTTCATCGCCAGTTCCGGATAAGTGCCGAACACTTTATAGACGTTCTTTACGCAAATGATGTCGTCGCAGCGATTCATACCTTGCCTCCTTCGCATTGTGCATATGGCTTACTTGGCGATATGCATTGGGGCGAACTTGTTGTTGAGCGGCAGCGGTCATGCTTATAGGTCGTCACGACGGGTTTCCTTTTATTGTTTTTGGGGCCCCAGGAAAGAGGGACGATTCAAATCTATTAGCATCCCTGTTTACATTCCAACGACATTTACAGGCACCAGTTGATAACGTCGGGTTATCGATTGCGCAGGCCGTTGCCGGAGCAGGCGAAGAACGTCCGCCAGCGACCGGGGCTATCCTTGCTGCGACACCGGCATATCCCCGCGCGCAGGCATCCGATACCCTCGTCGCGCTTCAATGCACAGCGCAGGCGTACCGTGAGGAGGCTGTACCGATGACCAAGCATGTGGATCCAGACACCGTCCTTTTGAAAATGCCGTCGCTGCGGGCGGTGAAGGCGTTCGTCGCGGCCGCCAAGTACCTGAGCTTCACCCGGGCGGCCGAAGCGCTGTGCGTGTCCCAGGCCGCCATCAGCCGGCAGATCCGCGAGTTGGAAAGCTACCTGGGCGCGCAGCTGTTCACCCGGGTGGGCCGCGCCGTCGAACTGACTTCGGCGGGCGCGCTGTTCTTCGATGCCGCGCAGCTGTCGTTCGTCAACATCGCCCAGGCCGCCGAGCGCATCCGCAGCAGCCAGTCGGGCAAGAAAGTCCTGACCGTCTGCTGTTCGCCGGCGTTCTCCGCCCTGTGGCTGTCGAACCATTTGCCGGAGTTCTTCGCCCAAAGCGAGGGCATCGAGCTGAACCTGATCACCACGCAGAACTTCCTGACCATGGAGCCGGGCGTCCAGCCCGACATCTTCATCACCAAGATCGCGCGCATCCGCGAGGGGTACAGGAATTACCCGCTGTGCCACGACATCATCTACCCGGTGTGCACGCCGCAGTTCCTGGAGAAGCACCCGGAGATCTCGACCATCGAAGGCGTGCGCGACTCGCCCCTGCTGAACCTCAGCCCCTACGGCCGCTCGCAGGTGGCCGAACACGTCGACTGGGGCGTGTGGCTGGCGTTCCAGGCCATCGACATCGACGACCGGCCGGCCACCAGCCCGCAGATCTTCAACGCCAACGACTACAACCTGCTGATCAGCATGGTGCTGACCCACCAGGGCATCGCGCTGGGCTGGAACCACCTGGTGGCGCCGCTGCTGCAGCAAGGCTTGCTGGTGCGCCCCATCGAGCAGGAAGTCCAGTTGCGCAACAGCTGGCACTACCTCAGCTGCCGGGACGGCGCGGACAACGAAGACGCCCTGCGGCGCTTTCGCGAGTGGATCCTCTCCAAGTTCCCCCGCCGCTGAGCCAGGGTGCTGTGCATTCGGTCCGGTTATCGATTGCACGGCGAAAATGTCGTTGGAGCCTCACCGCCTTCCTGACCCATTGTTGAGCCGCGCCGGCCAGGCACTGGTTCGGCTCTCTCACAGGAAGGAATTGCTGAATGTCACTCTACGAATTCTGCCGCGGTTTCGATTTCCTCGACGCGCCGCCCCGCACCCGGGAGATCCTGCAGGACAGCCTGCTGGACATCGTCGGCGTGATGGCGGGCGCCGCGTCCAACGACACGAGTACGATGCTGCGCCGCTTCGCCCGGTCGCACTACCCCGCCGCGGCCTTCACCAGCCGCCTGCCTTTCGACGGCCATCCGGTCAACGTGCTCGGGGCCGGTTGGGCCGGTGGCTTCTGCGCCGACAGCCTCGACGCCCATGAAGGCCATTTCCGTTCCAAGGGCCATGCCGGCGCCACCGTGGTGCCGGCGCTGCTCGCCCTGGCGGATGCGTTGCACCGGCAAGGCAAGGCCATCAGCGGCCATGAACTGCTGACCGCGCTGTGCATCGGCTATGAAACCGCCCTGCGCGCCGGCACCGCGCTGATGGCGACCTCGCCCACCTACCACGCCTCCGGCGGGTTCTCGGCCATCGGCGTGGTCTGCGCCGGTGCCCGCTTGCTGGACTTCGACGCAGCGACCTTCCGCCATGCCTTGGGCATCGCCGAATACTTCAGCGCCCGTTGCCCGATGATGCGCGTGGTGCTGGCGCCGACCATGCTGCGCGACGCCCACGGCGCCGGGGCGTTCACCGGGCTGAATGCGCTGCTGATGGCCATGGAGGGCGTGACCGGCGCGCCGGCGGAAACGGTCGAGGATGCCTCGGTGGCCGAACACTGGAGCGACCTTGGCCAGCGCTGGGAAATCGACAGCCAGTACTTCAAGCCCTGGCCGGTCTGCCGCTGGGCGCAGCCGGCGCTGACGGCGATGCTGGAACTGCAGCGCATCGATCCCGGCCTCACCGCCGACGCCATCGAAACGATCCGCGTGGAGACCTTCTACGAGTCGATGTGCCTGCAAGGCCACACGCCGCATGACGCCGACCAGGCCCAGTACGCCCTCGCCTTCCCGCTGGCGGCGCTGATCGTCAGGGGCCGGCTGGGGCCTGACGAAGTCACCGGCGCGGCCATCCACGCCGCCGACATCCTGGCCCTGAGCCGGCGCATCGAGGTCGTCGAGGCCGCCGATCTCTCGGCGCGGTTCCCCGGCGAAATCCTTTCGCGGCTCACCGTCACCCGCATAGACGGCAGCCAGGTCGTCAGCCCCATCACCGCCGCCCGTGGCGACCCCGCCACGGCACTCACGGCGCTGGAGCTCGAACACAAGTTCGATCTGTTCGCTGCCCGCCTCGGCCAGGAACACGCCCAGGCCGTGAAACAGGCCGTGCGGCAACTGGCCCGGGCGCCGTCCGCCATCGTGGCGCTGGAGCCGCTGTTCCAGGCGTCCGACCGCTCCGTTCCATAACCTCAACGCATCGATTGCCCGCAGCAAATGTCGTTTGTGACGGTTTTCCTCCCGGGGATAGGCTGCTGTCAGTCATCCCCGGCGGGAAACCGGCCCCAACGCTCATGGCGAGGAAAACAATGAACAACAAAGACACCGTGCTTGACCTGATCAAACAGCGCAAACCCTGGCATTCGTTGCCGGGCGCCCTCTACAAGGACGAAGAGGTCTACCGGCAGGACCTGGAGCACCTCTGGCACAAGGACTGGATCTTCGCCGGGCACACCTTCGAGATCCCCAAGCCGGGCCAGTACTTCACTTTGCAGGTCGGCGATTACCCGGTCGCGGTGGTGCGCGGCAAGGACGGCGAAGTGCGCGCCTTCCACAACGCCTGCCGCCACCGCGGCGCGAAGATCTGCGAAGCCGATCACGGCAAGGTGGCGAAGATGGTCTGCCCCTACCACAAGTGGACGTACGAGCTGGACGGCAACCTGCTGTTCGCCGGCAACATGGGCCAGGACTTCGACAAGACGCAATACAACCTCAAGCCCGTGCACTGCGAGATCGTGCACAGCTACATCTATGTCTGCGTCGCGGCCAAGGCGCCGGACTTCGAGGGTTTCCGCAAGGCGGTCAGCCCGTTCCTCGCCCCGCACTTCCTCGACGACTGCAAAGTGGCGTTCGAGTCGAACATCGTCGAAAAGGGCAACTGGAAACTGGTGTTCGAGAACAACCGCGAGTGCTACCACTGCGACGGTTCGCACCCTGAGCTGCTGAAGTCGTTCGTCGATAACCTGTCGGTGGGCGGCACCAGCGGCGAGGACGACCCCGTGCTGTCGGCCTACTGGAACACCTGCGAGAGCGCCGGGCTGCCGAGCCGCCTGGTGATGGACATCAACGGCCAGTTCCGCATGACCCGCATCCCGCTGTCGTCCGGCGCGGTGAGCTACACCCTGGACGGCAAGCCGGCGGTGGCCGGCAGGCTCGACAAGACCGGCGAACCGGACATCGGCGCGCTGCTGTACTTCCACTACCCGTCCACCTGGAACCACTTCCTGGGCGACCATGCGCTGAGTTTCCGGGTGCTGCCGATCAGCGCCACCGAGACGCTGGTGACCACCAAGTGGCTGGTGCACGGTTCGGCGGTGGAAGGCGTGGACTACGACATCGAGCGGCTGACCAAGGTCTGGCTCGCCACCAACGACCAGGACCGCACGCTGGTGGAAGGCACGCAGCGCGGCGTGACGTCGCCGTCCTACGAGCCGGGGCCCTACTCGGAAACGGCGGAGACCGGCGTGTGCCAGTTCGACGACTGGTACTGCGCCACCCTGACGGAGCGGCTCCAGGGGCCGATCCCGCTGAAGTCCGTGGGCTGAGCCTGCGGCCGGCGCGACGCGGAGGCGCGCGCCGGCACCCGGTCAGTGCGGGGCGCGGGGGATGGTCTTGAGCAGGTCTTCGGGGCTGATGTGGCCGACCACGCTGCCCGGCTGCGGCAGGTCGAGGATGTGGCCTTTCATCTTGCCGATCACGTGCATCTCGCACGGCTTGCAGTCGAACTTGAGTGTCAGTACCTCGTCGCCGTGGATCAGCTGCATCGGCGCCACCTTGGTGCGCACGCCGGTCACGCCCTTGGCCTGTTTCGGGCACAGGTTGAAGGAGAACCGCAGGCAGTGCTTGGTGATCATCACCGGCACTTCGCCCGGTTCTTCGTGGGCCTCGTAGGCCGCGTCGATCAGCTTGACCCCGTGACGGTGGTAGAAGTCCCGGGCCTTCTGGTTGTAGACGTTGGCCAGGAACGACAGGTGCGACTCCGGGTACACCGGCGGCGGCGTGGTCTCGGCCTTGCGCCCGCCACGCGGGTGGGCGGCGATCCGCGCCTCGGTCAGCGCGTCGATCACTTCGCGGCGCAGGGCCTTGAGCTGCGAGTTCGGTATGAAGAACGCCTGCGGCGCGTCCAGCTCGACGGCGGTGGCGTGGTACTGGGTGGTGCCCAGTTGGCCGAGCAGGTCGTGCAGTTGCTCCAACGCCTGCTCCGGCTTGTTGGCCAGGCCGAACGGGCCGTCCAGGGCCACGCTGGCGCTGACGCCCTCCTCGCTGGTGACGGTCAGTTCCAGACGCTCTTCGCGCAGGCGCGCCGCCCACGACACGCCGACCCGGCGTTCGGCGGAGGTCTTGAGCAAGGCCTGCTGCCAGTTGTGGTCGAGGTTGCGGTTGAGCGGATGGTTCGGCCGCAGCTTGTACATGCCTTCCGGCATTTCGTTGGGCTCGACGCGGTAGCGGTAGCGCTTTTCGCCGTCTTCGTCGAACTCGCCCTTGGGCTCGGCGATGTTGGCGCGGAAACCCACCACTTCGCGCTTGATCAGCACGTTGAGTCCGTCGCCGTTGGACAGCGGCTCGTGGGTGACCACTTGCAGGTCACGCTTGCCGACTTTCTCCACGGTGCCCACGGCCAGGCCGGTGAAGGTCGGCGAGTCGAACGCGCCGATGTCGATCTTGCGCTCGCTGACGAAGTAGTCGGTGCTGCCGCGGTGGAAGGTCTTTTCCGGATCCGGCACGAAGAAGTGCGCGGTGCGGCCGCTGGAGGCGCGGGCCAGATCCGGGCGGTCTTCGAGCACGGCGTCCAGGCGCTGGCGGTAGTAGGCGGTGATGTTCTTCACGTAGCCCATGTCCTTGTAGCGCCCTTCGATCTTGAACGAACGCACGCCAGCCTCGACCAGGGCGCGGATGTTGGCGCTCTGGTTGTTGTCCTTCATCGACAGCAGGTGCTTTTCGTAGGCGATCACGCCGCCCTTCTCATCCTTGAGGGTGTACGGCAGGCGGCAGGCCTGGGAGCAGTCGCCGCGGTTGGCGCTGCGGCCGGTCTGCGCGTGGGAGATGTTGCACTGCCCGGAGAACGCCACGCACAGCGCGCCGTGGATGAAGAATTCGATGGCCGCGTCGGTCTCGTCGGCGATGGCGCGGATTTCCTTGAGGTTCAGCTCACGGGCCAGCACCAGCTGGGAGAAACCGGCCTGATCGAGGAACTTGGCCCGTGCCAAGGTGCGGATGTCGGTCTGGGTGCTGGCGTGCAGCTCGATCGGCGGGATGTCCAGCTCCATCACCCCCAGGTCCTGGACGATCAGCGCATCGACGCCGGCGTCGTACAACTGATGGATCAGCTTACGCGCCGGCTCCAGTTCGTTGTCGTGCAGGATGGTGTTGATGGTGGTGAAGATCCGCGCGTGGTAGCGGCGGGCGAACTTCACCAGCTCAGCGATCTCGCTCACCTCGTTGCAGGCGTTGTGGCGCGCACCGAAGCTCGGGCCGCCGATGTAGACGGCATCGGCGCCGTGCAGGATGGCCTCGCGGGCGATGGCCACATCGCGGGCAGGGCTGAGCAGTTCCAGGTGATGCTTGGGCAAGGACATAGTTTTTTTAATCAGGCTGACACGGTTGAGGCGCGCATTGTAGCTGCGAAACGGCCGGGCGGCACGCGTGCCCTGCCCGATGGCGGTGGGTCAGGCACCACAGATGTCGGCAGGACTGCCCTCTTCGCTGGCAAGTCGAATCGTCGCACCGCAGCTCCCACAGGGTTTGGTGGTGTACAGCGATTGCGAACACCTGGGATCACTGTGGGAGCTGGCTTGCCAGCGATGAGGCCGGCATTGCCGACATCATCATTGGCTGACCCGCTCGCTCCCGCCAAGGGATCGGGATCAGGCCTTGGCGGCCATGGCGGTGACTTCCACGCGCATGCCGTCCACGGCCAGGGAGGCCACGCCGACGGCGGCGCGCACTGGCCAAGGCTTGGCGAAGAAGCGCTTGTAGACTTCGTTGAACGCCGCGCGGTCGGCCATGTCGGTGAGGTAGATGGTCAGGTGCAGCACCCGGTCCATCGAGCTGCCGGCCTTCTCCAGCGCCACTTTCAGCGCTTGCAGGGTGCATTCGCTTTGCAGGGTGATGTCGCCCAGCTCAAGGCTGCCGTCGGCGCGGGTCGGGATCTGGGTGGAGACCAGCAGGCCGCCGAAGCCGGCGACGTCGGAGGAAATGGAGTCCGCATCGGGATCGGGGATGAAGGTGATGTCCGCGTTGGCCATGGCTATCTCTTGTCGGTGAATGGAAAAACGGCGGCCAGTGTAAGCCAGATGTCCGCCGTTGCCGACCCCGCGAACACCCGGCAGGCCACCTGCTCACCGCCCCCGCCGAAGCGCCTCAACGATACGGCAACACGTCGAACGCCACGCCGCTGTTGCCCCAGCCGGCCGGCGGTGTCGTCGTCAGGCCGTAGCCATAGGCGGTCTGCGGCTTGCCGTGCTTGTCGGTGAACGGCTTGATGTACTGGTACAGCGGTGCACTGTCCGGCTGCCCGGCGACGAGCCCGAAGAACGGCGCCTGCTCGCGGGTGCCGAACGGGAAGTCGCTGTCCAGGGTGTAGCAGTAGCGCTCAGGATCGTGCGCCTGGTACTGGTAGACCGGCACGTTGCCGGCAGCGGCCACCGTCGGCGCGTAGAACAGCGGAACGGGAAACTGCCAGCCCCCCGAGGGCGGGCACATCCCCAGGCAATCGCCGATGCCGCCTGCCGACGCGTAGTTGTAGCGACGGATCAGCACCTGGTCGTTCAGCCCGAGGATCACCCCGCACAGCCAAGGGTCGATGAAGTCGAGGTAAACGATGTTCGGGCGCCGCCCGTACCTGAGCGTCTTGTCGGCAAGCACCTGGGGCAACCACGGGTTGGCCATGCCGGCCAGCACCTCGATATCGCGCACCTGCGTGTCCCCGGTCAACGTCCACGACAGCAAGAACAGATAACTGTCCCCCCAACCGCCGTATTTGCCGAGCTTGGCCGTCTGGTCGCCGGCCATGGTCGGGGAATCGGTCTGGTCGGCGTAATGGTCGTAGACCGTCAGATCTCGCCCGATGACCGACGACGGGTTTTCCGTCGTGTCGAAGTACGGCCAGATCCCCTGCGCCTGGTCCCACTCCCCCTCGAACTCGCTGTCGAACACCATGACGATCTTGCCTTTCATCATGCTCAACGGCGTCTGCGCGAGATTGGTTCCCGAGCCCTGTTTCGGGAGCATCAGCCGCATCGACTGGGTCTTCACCACGTCGATGATGCTGTCGATCGTGTCCGTGTAGGTGTGGGAGAACTTGAGGATGACCACTTCCTCATTGCCGCTGGGGCCGGTAAGAAAGGCCTGCACATCCGTGAGAATGTCGCTCAGCAGCGCCCCGTAGGCGCCGTAGCCGGTGTCCCCGTGATAGGTCGACAGGTGGCCGTCGCGCCAGCAGATCCGCAGATCGAAATAGCGCGAACCGGCCTGAAGCTGCTGCAGGGTGGTCAGGCTCTGGGTCTTGGCCCACTCGCCGCCGCCCCCCAACGGATAGTCGTGGGTCACGTACATGCCCGCGTCGTGGCTGCCGGGCATCGTCACGTCGTTGAGCAGGATGCCGGGCTTGCGCTTCTGCAGCGCCCCCATCCAGCCGGAATGGTCGGGCACCGCCACCGTCCGGATGTAGAGGCCGTTGGTGCCGTGGGAGCTGTCGCCCACATCGCCCCCGGTGCTGCGCCACACCTCCAGGCCCTGCGCCGTGCCGGTGTGGGGGATCACGCCGATGTGCCGGGTCTGCGCGCTTTGCTGGTCGTCCGTGAAGCTCAGGGTGGTGCCGTCGGCGAAGGTCAGCCCGACGGTGAAGTTCGCCGGGGCGGCAATCAGCTCGACGTAACCTGTGACCGAATCCTGGTTGGGCAAAGGGCCGTGGATGAACCCCGACGGGTCATTGCCCTTTTCGAAGCCGCTGGCGCCGCTGACCTGCATGGCCGCGATGGCCTGCCCGCTCACGTTCACGAGACACAAGGTTGTTCGTTGGCTCATGGCATCCGTTCCTGTCGGCTGATTGACGATGAAGGATCAACGCTAGCAGCCCTTGGCGAAAACGCACTGGGCCGGCACCGAAGCAGCATCGGCGCTAGACATTCGGTTGGCCTCCGGCACCGCGATCAGGTAAACAGGCATCTGTTTTTGGGAGGGCGAACCCGATCATGGAGAGGCATGGATGAGCGAAGAGATCTTGAAATCGAAACTGGCCAACTTTCTGGTGGCCGATGCCGAAATGGACGACGAAGTCGCCGAGTTCTATGACGACGTCGGCGAAGGCCATGTCGATGTCCTGGCCAGTGTGCTGGACGCATTCAAGGAGGCGTACGGCGGCCTGTGGGTCGGCGGCAAGGTGGAGGTCACCCAGCACGCCGTGCGCTTGAGCGCCAACGCCATGAACCGCGCGGTGCAGACCGGCACGATGGACATCGAAGTGCCGATGGCCGCGATCCGCAAGGTCACCGTCGAGGGCGGGTTCGTGACCAAGATCGTGCGCCTCGACACCCCGGCCGGCAGCGTCAAGTTCCGCTGCTTCGGCGCCAAGGAAATCGCCGCGCTGATCGGCAAGATGTCCCTCGCCCTGGCGTTGCGACGCGCCCCTTGATCCGCAAGGCGCCCGCCCTCACGGCGCGGTCGCCTGCCGGTACTGACGGGGCGTGAAGCCGGTCGAGGCCTTGAATTGCCGGGTGAATGCGCTGTGGTCGGTGTAGCCGCACTGCAGCGCGACCTCGGTGATCGGCAGGTCGGTGTGCAGCAGCCGGTGCGCATGCTCAAGGCGCACTTTCTGGATCATCTGCCGGGGCGTGAGGTGGAACACCCGCTTGCAGTAGCGCTCCAACTGCGCCACTGAAATGCCGGCGATGCGGGTCAGCTCGCCCAGGGTGACACGCCGGTTGAAATGGGCGCGGATGTGTTCGTCCACCGCCGCCAGCCGCTGGAACGCCGGGTGGGTTTCGCTGGCCGACTGCAGGTCCACGGAAATCCCCGCCAGGCCGATGATCGCACCGTCGCGGTCGTACAGCGGCCGCTTGTGGGTCAGGCACCAGCCCGGCTCGCGGCTGCCGTACAGGTGCAACTCAAGCTGGTCCTCCAGCACCCACCCTTCCTCCAGCACCCGCCGGTCCTGCTCGGTGTAGCCCGGCCCCAGCTGCGCCGGAAACACCTGCGCGCTGGTCTTGCCCAGCAGCGGCTTGAGGTCCTTCAACCCGCAGCGCTGCACCAGCGTGCGGTTGGCCAGGACGTACCGCGCCTCCACGTCCTTGATGAAGATCGCCGCGTTGGGGATCGCATCCAGCATCGGCAACAGCAGCCCCACCCCCGCCAGCAGTTCTTGGAGCGTGCGGGGCCGGTGCGCGTCATCGCCCTGGCACAGGATCGCGAATGCGTCGTGCATGGTGAGTCTCTCCCTCCGGCGGATGGTCCGGCCCGATGCGGTCCAGATGCAATGCGGTTCGGGTGCAATGCGATCCGGGTGCACTGCAGTCCGGGTGCAATGCAGTCCGGGTGCACTGCAGTCCGGGTGCAGAGTGCAGCAACGCCGACGGCGTGTCGAGGGCTGGTGCGCGGAACCGCGACTGTGCCGATTTCGTCATCGGTGCCTGCACAAAACATCAATCGCGCCGCAGCCGATGGGTTCATTGTTTGGCCGTTCCAATGACGTCACGACTGCCTATCCAATAACTCACAAGAAGGCGATGCCATGTCAGGCCAAGGCAAGTTCAAGAAACAACTCTCATTGATCGACCTCACCTTCATCGGGCTCGGCGCGATCTTCGGTTCGGGCTGGCTGTTCGCGGCCAGCCACGTGTCCGCCATCGCCGGGCCGGCGGGGATCTTCTCCTGGCTGCTGGGCGGGTTCGCCGTGTTGCTGCTGGGCATCGTCTACTGCGAACTGGGCGCGGCCCTGCCCCGGGCCGGCGGCGTGGTGCGTTACCCGGTGTATTCCCACGGGCCGCTGCTCGGTTACCTGATGGGCTTCATCACCCTGATCGCCTTCTCCAGCCTGGTGGCGATCGAAGTGGTGGCGTCGCGGCAATACGCGGCGGCGTGGTTCCCCGGCCTGACCAACACCGGCAGCAGCGACCCGACGCTGCTGGGCTGGCTGGTGCAGTTCGGCCTGCTCTGCGTGTTCTTCCTGCTCAACTACCGCAGCGTGAAGACCTTCGCCAAGGCCAACAACCTGGTGAGCGTGTTCAAGTTCATCGTGCCGCTGCTGGTGATCGGCGTGCTGTTCACCTTCTTCAAGCCAGAGAACTTCCAGGTCCAGGGCTTCGCGCCGTTCGGCCTGTCCGGTGTGGAAATGGCGGTCTCCGCCGGCGGGATCATCTTCGCCTACCTCGGCCTGACCCCGATCATTTCGGTGGCCAGCGAGGTGAAGAACCCGCAGCGCACCATTCCGATCGCGCTGATCCTGTCGGTGCTGCTGTCCACCGCCATCTACGTGCTGCTGCAACTGGCGTTCCTGGGCGGCGTGCCCACCGAAATGCTCGCCAACGGCTGGGCCGGCGTGACCAAGGAATTCGCCCTGCCCTACCGCGACATCGCCCTGGCGCTGGGCGTGGGCTGGCTGGCCTATCTGGTGGTGGCCGACGCGGTGATCTCCCCCAGCGGCTGCGGCAACATCTACATGAACGCCACCCCTCGGGTGATCTACGGCTGGGCGCAGACCGGCACCTTCTTCAAGGTCTTCACCCGCATCGACGCCCAGTCCGGGATTCCGCGCCCGGCGCTGTGGCTGACCTTCGGCCTGTCGGTGTTCTGGACGCTGCCGTTCCCGTCGTGGGAAGCGCTGATCAACGTGGTGTCCGCCGCCCTGGTGCTCAGCTATGCCGTGGCGCCGGTGTCCGTGGCGGCGCTGCGCCGCAACGCGCCCGACCTGCCGCGCCCGTTCCGGGTCAAGCGCATGGGCGTGCTGGGGCCGGTGTCGTTCATCATCGCCGCGCTGATCGTCTACTGGTCGGGCTGGAGCACCGTGTCCTGGCTGCTCGGCCTGCAGATCCTGATGTTCGTCGTGTACCTGCTGTGCGGCCGGTTCGTGCCCACCGCCCACCTGAGCCTGGCGCGGCAAGTGCGCTCCTCGGCCTGGCTGATCGCGTTCTACGCCGTGACCCTGGTGCTGTCGAAACTCGGCACCTTCGGCGGCCTGGGCTTGCTCGCCCACCCGTTCGACACCCTCGTCGTAGCCGCCTGCGCCACCGGCATCTACTACTGGGGCGCGGCGACCGGCGTGCCGGCGCACCTGCTGCAGCTGGAATCCGAGGACGACGAAAGCGAAGCCGCCGCCTCCGACCACGCCACCGCCAAGCCGCGCACCGCCGGCGCCTACTGAAACCACTCAACGGGACACGTCCATGAAACGAGTACACGTCATCGATTCGCACACCGGCGGCGAACCCACGCGCCTAGTGATGAAAGGCTTCCCCGACCTGCCCGGCCGCACCATGGCCGAAAAACGCGACGCCCTGCGCCAGCACCACGACCAATGGCGCCGCGCCTGCCTGCTGGAGCCCCGCGGCAACGACGTGCTGGTCGGCGCCCTGTACTGCGAACCGGTGTCGCCGGAGGCCACCTGCGGCGTGATCTTCTTCAACAACGCCGGTTACCTGGGCATGTGCGGCCACGGCACCATCGGCCTGGTCGCGTCGCTTGCGCATCTGGGCCTGATCGCGCCCGGCGTGCACAAGATCGACACGCCGGTGGGCCCGGTCAGTGCGGTCCTGCACGAGGACGGCGCGGTGACCCTGTACAACGTGCCCGCCTACCGCCACCGCAAACAGGTGCCGGTAGACGTGCCGGGCCATGGCCGCTTCCTCGGCGACATCGCCTGGGGCGGCAACTGGTTCTTCCTTGTCTCCGAGCACGGGCAGACGCTGACCCTGGACAACGCCGAAGCCCTCACCGAGTTCACCTGGGCGATGCTCAAGGCCCTCGAAGCCCAAGGCATCCACGGTGAGGACGGCGCACTGATCGACCATGTCGAACTGTTCGCCGCCGACGCCCAGGCCGACAGCCGCAACTTCGTCATGTGCCCCGGCAAGGCCTACGACCGCTCGCCCTGCGGCACCGGCACCAGCGCCAAGCTCGCGTGCCTGGCCGCCGACGGCAAGCTTGCGCCCGGCCAGCGCTGGGTGCAGGCGAGCGTCACCGGCAGCCGCTTCGAGGGCCGCTACGAATGGGAAGGCGAACGCATCCGCCCCGCCATCACCGGCCGCGCCCACATGACCGCCGACAGCACCCTGCTGATCGACGAGACCGATCCGTTCGCGTGGGGCATCTGAGCCGCCGCGCCGCTTTTCAACCCGATCAATCACTGAACCCTGGAGAACGACCATGAGCGACAACATTTTCACCGGCTGCATGCCCGCCCTGATGACCCCGTGCACCCCACAGCGCAAACCGGACTTCGACGCGCTGGTGGCCAAGGGGCGCGAGCTGATCGACATCGGCATGAGCGCAGTCGTGTACTGCGGCTCCATGGGCGACTGGCCGCTGCTGACCGAAGCCGAGCGCCAGGAAGGCGTGGCGCGCCTGGTGGCCGCCGGTATCCCGACCATCGTCGGCACCGGTGCGGTCAACACCCGCGAGGCCGTGTCCCATGCCGCCCATGCGGCCAAGGTCGGCGCCCAGGGCCTGATGGTGATTCCCCGCGTGCTGTCCCGGGGCGCCTCGGCGACCGCGCAGAAGGCCCACTTCGCCGCCATCCTCAACGCCGCGCCGAAGCTGCCGGCGGTGATCTACAACAGCCCCTACTACGGCTTCGCCACCCGCGCCGACCTGTTCTTCGAACTGCGCCGCGAGCACCCGAACCTGATCGGCTTCAAGGAGTTCGGCGGCGCCGCCGACCTGCGCTACGCCGCCGAACACATCACCTCCAAAGATGACGACGTGACCCTCATGGTCGGTGTCGACACCCAGGTGGTGCACGGCTTCGTCAACTGCAACGCCACCGGCGCCATCACCGGCATCGGCAACGCCCTGCCCCGGGAAGTGCTGCGACTGGTGGCCCTGAGCAAGCAGGCGGCCAAGGGCGACGCCAAGGCCCGTCGCCAGGCCCGTGAGCTGGAGTCGGCGCTGGCAGTGCTGTCGTCCTTCGACGAAGGCACCGACCTGGTGCTGTATTACAAGCACCTGATGGTGCTCAACGGCGACAAGGAATACACCCTGCACTTCAACGAGACCGACGCGCTCACCGACGCCCAGCGCCGCTACGCGGAAAACCAGTACGCGCTGTTCCGCCACTGGTACGAAAACTGGTCGGCGGAACAGAACCTCGCCTGACCTGCGCTGCGCGCCCACCCGCCGCAGGCACCTGCGGCGGGCCTCATTCTCTTGACCAGGAACACGCCATGACCCTGACGGGCAAACTGCTGATCGGCCAACACGCCGTCACCGGCCACCGCGAGGCGATCCGAGGGATCGACCCGACCACCGACACCGCGCTGGAGCCGGCCTACCTCGGCGGCGACGCCGAGCAGGTCGCACAGGCCTGCGCCTTGGCCGAGGCCGCTTTCGATCCGTACCGCGAAACGCCCGTTGAACGGCGCGCCGAATTCCTCGACACCATCGCCCTGGAAATCGAAGCGCTCGGCGACGCGCTGATCGACCGCGCCATGGCCGAAACCGGCCTGCCGCGCCCGCGCCTGCTGGGCGAACGCGGCCGCACCTGCCAGCAACTGCGCCTGTTCGCCCGCACGGTGCGGGCCGGCGAATGGCTGGACGTGCGCATCGACCGCGCCCAACCGCAACGCCAGCCCCTGCCCCGCGCCGACCTGCGTCAGCGTCAGGTGCCGGTGGGCCCGGTGGCGGTGTTCGGTGCGAGCAATTTCCCGTTGGCGTTCTCCGTGGCCGGTGGGGACACCGCGTCGGCGCTGGCGGCGGGCTGCCCGGTGGTCGTCAAGGCCCACGGCGCCCATCCCGGCACCAGCGAACTGGTGGGCCGCGCCGTGGCCCGTGCGGTGAAGGCCTGCGGATTGCCGGAGGGGGTGTTTTCGCTGCTCTACGGCTCAGGTCCTGAGGTCGGCATCGCGCTGGTCAGCGACCCGCGCATCAAAGCCGTCGGCTTCACCGGCTCGCGCAGCGGCGGGCTCGCCCTGTGCCAGGCCGCCCAGGCGCGCCCGGAGCCGATCCCGGTGTACGCGGAAATGAGCTCGATCAACCCGGTGCTGCTGTTTCCGGCGGCACTGCGCAACCGGGGCGAGGCCCTGGCCCAAGGCTTCGTGGCGTCGCTGACCCTGGGCGCCGGCCAGTTCTGCACCAACCCCGGCCTGGTGATCGCCCTCAAGGGGCCGGCGCTGGACGCCTTCGTCGCCAGCGCCGCCGAGCACCTTCAACGCAGCGCCGCCCAGACCATGCTCACGCCGGGCATCTTCAGTGCATTCGAGGCCAGCGTGAACGCCTTGGCCGAACACCCGCACGCGCGCATCGCCGCCGTCGGCCAACGCGCCACCGGGCCGAACCAGGGCCAGGCGCACCTGTTCGTGACCGACGCCGCCGATTTCCTCGCCGACCGCCGCTTGCAGGCCGAAGCGTTCGGCGCCGCTTCGCTGGTCGTGCAGTGCGAGGACTTCGACGAGATCCGCCGGGTCACCGAGCACCTGGAAGGTCAACTCACCGCCACCCTACACCTGGACGACGACGATCTGGATCAGGCCCGCGCCCTGCTGCCGACCCTGGAGCGCAAGGCCGGACGCTTGCTGGTCAACGGCTGGCCCACCGGCGTCGAAGTCTGCGACGCGATGGTGCACGGCGGCCCGTTCCCGGCCACCTCCGACCCACGCAGCACTTCCGTCGGCACGGCGGCGATCCAGCGTTTCCTGCGCCCGGTCTGCTACCAGGACTTCCCGGACGCGCTGTTGCCGCAAGCGCTGCGCCAGGCCAATCCGCTGGGCCTGCGCCGGCTGCTCGACGGCCAAAGGGAAGCCTAGGCCATGACCGACGACACGCACGACATCGCCGTGGTCGGCGCCGGCATCATCGGCGTGGCCTGTGCGCTGCGCCTGGCGCGGCAAGGCCTGCGGGTGGTGGTGATCGACCGGCAGGCGCCCGGCCACGGCGCCTCGTTCGGCAACGCCGGGCACCTGGCGACCGAGCAGGTGTTCCCGATCGCCGACCTGTCGATCCTCAAGCGCCTGCCGGCCATGCTCATGGACCCCATGGGCCCGCTGCGCCTGGACTGGAAATACCTGCCCCGGGCCCTGCCCTGGTTCACCCGCCTGCTGCTGAACCTGCGCCCGGCGCCGTTTCGCCACACCGTTGCGGCTTTGCGGGCGCTCAATGAACATTCGCTCGACGCCTGGCACCGGTTGCTCGGTGACATCCAGCGCCCCGACCTGCTGAAGGTGGACGGCTCGCTGTTGGTGTTCGAACGGCCCGAGTCCCGTGCGGCCATCGAAGCGCTTCAGGCACGCCTGCGCCAGCAACAGGTGCCAGTGGACCTTTGGCAGGCCGGTGCGGTGCAAGACGTCGCGCCGCAGCTCAGCCCGCACATTCAGGGCGGGCTGTTCTTTCCCGCCACCGGGCATTTCCTCGACCCTTACCGGGTCGTGCGCGAACTGGTCGACGCCGCGAAATCCAGCGGCGTGCAGTTCCTGACGCGGCAAGTACAGGGCGGCCGGCTGAGCGGCCAAGGCGTCGCGCTGACGACCGACGCCGGCGCGCTGCACGCCCGCCGCGTGCTGATCGCCTGCGGCGCCCACTCGGCAGCGCTCACCACTGCGTTGACCGGCCAACGGGTGCCGCTGGACACCGAACGCGGCTATCACCTGATGCTGCCCCAGGAACACGCACGCCTGCCCTTCCCGGTGACCTCCCTGGAACGCAAGTTCATCATGACGCCGATGGCCGAAGGCTTGCGGCTGGCCGGCACCGTCGAGTTCGCAGGCCTTGAGCGCCCGCCGACCATGGCCCGCGCCTGGCAGCTGCACCGCTTGAGCGACGGCCTGTTCCGCACCCCGCTGAACGCCGACGCCGCCACCCCCTGGATGGGCTTTCGCCCCTCGCTGCCGGACTCCCTGCCGATCATCGACCAGGCCTGCGACGGCAAGGTGCTGCTCGCGTTCGGCCACCAGCACCTGGGGCTCACCCAGGCGGCGGTGACGGCGGAACTGGTGGTGCGAATGGCGTCTGCGCTGACGACCCAGAGCGGGCAACTGCCGGATCTGGCGCCGTATCGGTTGAGCCGGTTCTGAAACGACAAAAGGCCTGCTTTCACAAGCAGGCCTTTTGTTTCAGTGGTCGGGTTCGATCAACCCTGACGCGCCGACAGCGCCGCGTAGCTGTTCATCAGGTTGCGGTAGTTCGGGATGCGTTGGGACAGCAGGTTGCCCAGCCCTTCGATGTCGTTGCGCCAGTCGCGGTGCAGTTCGCAAGCCACCGAGAACCAGTTCATCAGTTGCGCGCCGGCCGCCGACATGCGGGCCCAGGCCGCTTGCTGCACCGTGGTGTTGAAGGTGCCGGAGGCATCGGTCACCACGAACACTTCAAAGCCTTCGGCCAGCGCCGACAGGGTCGGGAACGCCACGCACACATCGGTCACGACGCCGGCGATGATGATCTGCTTGCGGCCGGTGGCCTTGATCGCCTTGACGAAGTCTTCGTTGTCCCAGGCGTTGATCTGGCCCGGACGGGCGATGTACGGCGCGTCGGGGAACATCTCTTTGAGTTCCGGCACCAGCGGGCCGTTGGGGCCTTGCTCGAAGCTGGTGGTGAGCACGGTCGGCAGGTCGAAGAACTTGGCGAGGTCGGCCAGGGCCAGCACGTTGTTCTTGAACTCGTTCGGCGAGAAGTCCTGCACCAGCGAAATCAGGCCGGTCTGGTGATCCACCAGCAGTACGATGGCGTCGTCTTTGTTGAGGCGGTTGTAGGTGTAAGCGGTCATGGGTGGAGCTCCTTTTTCATTGTTGAAGTGCGTTGCGTTCAAGATGTGCACAGATTAATGAGTCACCCTCAGGTGATAAATCGGCTGAAACGCGTTTCACCGTCAACTCAAAAAGGACAATCCAATGACAACCTCAAGACCGGCCCGACCTTGGCGCCGATCCTTGTCATAATGGCCCCCTGCAATACGTCCAGAATGCCCCAAGGAGATGTTGATGCTCGGACGCAACCGGCCAGAGCTGACAACAGACCACGCCGCACCGCCCCCTTCCCGCCACGCCAAAGCCGGATCGACCCTGCGCCTGACCGTCAGCTTCATGTTGGTGGTGGTCATCGCTTTTGTGGCGGTCGAGAGCTGGCGCACCTGGCGCGACTACCGGGCGGCGTTCGCCTCTGCCCGCGATTCGGTCACCAACCTGGCCCGCGCCACCGCGCAGCACGCCGAAGACACCATCCGCCAAGTCGACGTGCTCACCGCCGGGCTGTGCGAGCGGGTCGAGGGCGACGGCCTGCAGAACATGGATGTGAAGCGCATCCACAACCTGTTGGTGCAACAATCGAAAATCATGCCGCAGCTGCATGGCCTGTTCATCTACGGCCCCGACGGGCAATGGATCGTGACCGACAAGGAGGTCACGCCGGAGATGGCCAACAACGCAGACCGCGACTACTTCCAGTACCACCGCACCCACGAGGACCGGCAGGTGCGCATCGGCCTGGTGGTGGAAAGCCGCTCCACCCATGACCTGATCATTCCCATCTCGCGCCGCCTGAACAATCCCGACGGCTCGTTCGCCGGCGTGCTGCTGGGGACGGTGAAGGTCAGCTATTTCGTCGACTACTACGGCGACTTCAGGATCGACGACAAGGGCGCGCTGGTGCTGGCCCTGCGCGACGGCACCATCCTCGTGCGGCGCCCGTTCATCGCCCAGGTGGTGGGCAAGAGCCTGGCCGGCAGCGAGATTTTCAGGACCTACCTGCCCAGCGCCAACACCGGCACCGCGCAGATCAAGGCCGTGGTCGACGACACCGAACGCCTCTACGGCTACCGCGCCCTGACCACCTATCCGCTGGTGGTGGAGGCCGGCCTGTCCCGGGATTCGATCATCGCGCCTTGGCGCCGGGATCTGTTGAAGAACGGCCTGGTGCTGGTGTTCCTGATCGGGGTGCTGTCCACGTTCGGACTCATCGTGCTGAACCAGTTGCGCCAGCGCATGGCCATGGAGCGTGAGATCCGCCAGGCCCACCAGACCATGCGCGACATGGCGCTGACCGACAGCCTCACGGGCCTGGGCAACCGCCGCCGGCTGGACGCGGCGCTGGCCGACGAGATCCGCCTGGCCCGCCGCCAGGGTTCGGCGCTGTCGCTGATCATGCTCGATGTCGATCACTTCAAACGCTACAACGACCGATACGGCCACGCCGCCGGCGACGACTGCCTGCACGCCGTCGGCCAGGCGATCCGGCTGGCGGTCAAACGCCCCGGCGACCTGGCCGTGCGCTACGGCGGCGAAGAGTTCACCGTGCTGCTGCCCAACACCGACGGCGCCGGGGCCATCGAGGTGGCCGGGCAGATCCTGCAGGCCATCCGCGCCTTGCGGCTTGAGCACAGCGGGCATCCGCTGGGTTACGTCACCGCCAGTGCCGGGATCGCCACCGGCCATCCGGTGACCGACGACGTCACGCCGGCCAGCTTGCTCAAGGCGGCGGACACCTGCCTGTATCAGGCCAAGCAACAGGGCCGCAACCGCTGGTGTTGTGCGCCCCCGGCATGATCGGCCGGCAGCCCGAGCGCTGGCTAAGGGAGCCGAATCAGGCCTGACCCACCTGTCAACTCTGACAGTTATGCGCTGTTGGTTTCGTTGCTACGTTACGGACTCACGGATCACCCCGTGAGCCTCTACAGGGAGCCAGCCATGAACAACAGCATGAAAGCTTTGATCAGCTACTACCAAGAGACCTTCGTCGGCCAAGACGATTTCGAGATTCGCCGGGTCGGCAACCGCTATGTCGTGCAGGCAAGTCAGGCCTTGCCGAACGGTGAAAAGCACTCCATTGCCTTCTGGGTTCCCGTGGACATTCCGGGCGACGGTTCGTCTGTGACGCTGTCCTTGGTGCCCGACCCCATGCAGCTTGGTCAAGCCCGTGGCGAGTACATAAGGTATTCATCAGGAAACGGTCTCGTCCTGGCTTCCCGTTCCGGAACGCTGACCTTGAAGCTGGACATGCAAACGCAACGGATGGAGGGCGATTTCCAGTTCGAGGCCCGGCTCGGCGACACCACCGTCCATATCAGTGCAGGCAGCTTCGACATCACAGGCATCACCGGTGGCGTCGTAGACACAACCGGCAGCGGCACGTTCACGGCCTCCAGTGAATGGGGCGATTTCCGTGCCGATCAGCTGAGCGTTCAGCTGACGCCAGAGGGCTCAACGCTCCGTGTATGGGAAGTCATCGGCCGCATGACCGTGGAGGACGGGGTGCCGCCGAAAAAAGCTCAGATCGGCGTTTTCTTCAAGGACGACACGAACCTCGGCACCCACGACCTGAGGAACAACCCAAATGTCTGGATACACTACTCCAGACCGTACGAAGGTGCTTTTTTCGCGGAGGCCGGCACTCTCACCCTTACCGCCCTTCCTGTAACGGGGCACACCAAGGGAACATTCGCAGCGGATTTCCTTGAGAATGGCAAGAGCGTAAAAGTGACCGGCCAATTCGATATCCTGAGTGCGGTCGGGAAGAACCACCGTCATCACCGGTGAGTCTGAAGCGGCCGCTCCAGGCGCGTCCCCCACAACGAAGCACCCCTAGGTGCCTCGTTGTGGTCGCGATCAGCGGGCCACGCCCGCCACCGCCGCCCGCGCCGCATGCAGCTTCTTGTAGCTTTCGATCAGCCGCAGGTGCCGGTCGAGCCCTTCGAGCTTCATGCTGGTCGGCGTCAGGCCGTAGAAGCGCACGCTGCCGTCCACCGAACCGATCACCGCGTCCATCCGCTCGTTGCCGAACATCCGGCGCAGGTTGGTCTCGTAGTCGGCCAGTTCCAGCTCGTCGTCCAGGTGCACTTCCAGCACCGCGTTCAGCGCCTGGTAGAACAGCCCGCGCTCGACCGTGTTGTCGTTGTACTGCAGGAAGGCTTCCACCAGCTCCTTGGCCTGTTCGAAGCGCTGCAGTGCCAGGTGGATCAGCAGCTTGAGCTCCAGGATCGTCAACTGGCCCCACACCGTGTTGTCGTCGAACTCGATGCCGATCAGGGTGGTGATGTCGGTGTAGTCGTCCAGTTCGCTGTTGTCCAGACGCTTGCCCAGCACCCGCAGGCTGCGGTTGTCGAGGCTGTGCAGGTTAAGGATGTCTTCGCGGAACAGCAGGGCCTTGTTGGTGTTGTCCCAGATCAGGTCCTCCACCGGGTAGATCTCCGAGTAGTCCGGCACCAGGATCCGGCAGGCCTGCGCGCCGAGGTGGTCGTACACCGCCATGTACACCTCTTTGCCCAGGTCTTCGAGGATGCCGAACAGGGTCGCGGCCTCCTGGGCGTTGGAGTCCTCGCCGTGGCCGGAGAAGTCCCACTCGACGAATTCGTGATCGGCCTTGGCGCTGAAGAAGCGCCACGACACCACGCCGCTGGAGTCGATGAAGTGCTCGACGAAGTTGTTCGGCTCGGTCAGCGCATGGCTCTCGAAGGTCGGCGCCGGCAGGTCGTTCAGGCCTTCGAAGCTGCGGCCCTGCAACAGCTCGGTGAGGCTGCGCTCAAGCGCCACTTCGAAGCTCGGGTGGGCACCGAACGAGGCGAACACGCCACCGGTGCGCGGGTTCATCAGGGTGACGCACATCACCGGGAACTCGCCGCCCAGCGACGCGTCCTTGACCAGCACCGGGAAGCCCTGGGCCTCCAGGCCTTCGATGCCGGCAACGATGCCGGGGTATTTGGCCAGCACCTCCTGCGGCACGTCCGGCAGCGCCAGTTCGTTTTCCAGGATCTCGCGCTTCACCGCCCGCTCGAAGATCTCCGACAGGCACTGCACCTGCGCCTCGACCAGGGTGTTGCCGGCGCTCATGCCGTTGCTCAGGTACAGGTTCTCGATCAGGTTGGACGGGAAGTACACCGTCTCGCCGTCGGACTGGCGCACGAACGGCAGCGAGCAGATGCCGCGCTGGGTGTTGCCGGAGTTGGTGTCGTACAGGTGCGAGCCGCGCAGCTCGCCGTCCGGGTTGTAGATCTCCAGGCAGTATTCGTCGAGGATCTCGCTCGGCAACTCGTCTTTCGGGCCCGGCTTGAACCAGCGCTCGTCCGGGTAATGCACGAACGGCGCGTTGGCGATCTCTTCGCCCCAGAACTGGTCGTTGTAGAAGAAGTTGCAGTTGAGCCGCTCGATGAACTCGCCCAGCGCCGAGGCCAGCGCGCTTTCCTTGGTCGCGCCCTTGCCGTTGGTGAAGCACATCGGCGACTGCGCGTCGCGGATGTGCAGCGACCACACGTTGGGCACGATGTTGCGCCACGAAGCGATCTCGATCTTCATGCCGAGGTCGGCCAGGATGCCGGACATGTTGGCGATGGTCTGCTCCAGCGGCAGGTCCTTGCCCATGATGTACGTGCCCTCGCCCGAGCCCGCACTCGGCATCAGCAGCGCCTGGGCGTCGGCGTCGAGGTTTTCCACTTCCTCGATCACGAACTCGGGGCCGGTCTGCACCACCTTCTTCACGGTGCAGCGGTCGATGGAGCGCAGGATGCCCTGGCGGTCCTTGGCGCTGATGTCCGCCGGCAGCTCGACCTGGATCTTGAAGATCTGGTTGTAGCGGTTCTCCGGATCAACGATGTTGTTCTGCGACAGACGGATGTTTTCGGTGGGAATATTGCGGGTCTCGCAATACAGCTTCACGAAGTAGGCCGCGCACAACGCCGACGACGCCAGGAAATAGTCGAACGGCCCCGGGGCCGAACCGTCGCCCTTGTAGCGGATGGGCTGATCGGCGATCACCGTGAAGTCGTCGAACTTGGCTTCAAGCCGAAGGTTGTCGAGAAAGTTGACCTTGATTTCCATGCGGGGTTACCAGAATAGCGGGCTGTACGAATTGGCCGCCATTATCCGGCTTTTGCGCCGGAAGTCTTGTGCGAATGTCATTCGGTCGCCGGACGGAACCCCGCGTTGAGCAAACGCGGCTAGGCGCGGGCCTGCCGCCCTCACCGATGCTATGGCCGACCGCAACCCAGGAGCCTTGCCCGTGGCAGACACGCCGACCCGAACCGCCTACGCCAAACGCTTCAACGCCGTGCTCGCCTACATCGACGCCAACCTCGAAGGCGACTTGTCGGTGAAGGCGCTGAGCCGGGTGGCGAACTTCTCCGAGTTCCACTTCCACCGGCAGTTCTCGGCGTTCACCGGTGTGCCCGTCTCGCGCTATGTGCAGCTGATGCGCCTGCGTCGGGCGGCGCACAACCTGACCGCCCGCCCCGGCCACACAGTGCTGGAGGCGGCGTTCGACGCCGGGTTCGAAAGCCCCGAAGCGTTTTCCAGGGCGTTCCGGCGGGCGTTCGGCAACTCGCCCGCCGCCTTCGCCAAGGCGCCGGACTGGAAGCACTGGCACGCGGTCTTTGCCATCCCTCACTTCTCAAGGAACATCGCCATGCAAGTCAACATCGTCGAATGCCCCCCGATCCGCGTCGCCGCCCTCGAACACCGCGGCGCACCGGGCCGGCTCAACGCCAGCGTGCAACGCTTCATCCAGTGGCGCCAGCAGAGCGGCCAGTCGCCTGTCGCATCCAGCCGCACCTTCGGCATCCCCTATGGCAACCCCGACACCATTGCGCCGGAAGATTTCCGCTTCGACATCTGCGGCGAAATCCACGAAGCCGTGGCGCCGAACGACGCCGGCGTGCGCGACCTCGTCATCCCCGCCGGCCGCTGCGCGGTGGTGCGGCACGTGGGCTCGACCGATCACGTGGGCGAAACCATTTACCCGGTCTACCGCGACTGGCTGCCGGGCAGCGGTGAGGAACTGCGTGATGCGCCGTTGTTCTTCGAGTACCTGAGCGTGGGGACGGACGTGCCGCAGGCGCAGTGGCAGACGGATGTGTATGTGCCGCTGAAGTGAAAACGAGGCGCACGCTCGGCCTGCCCCCGACACCTGACCCGACGGAGCCCGCCGGTCAGTGCTCCGCCAGAAAACGTGACATCGACTGCGCCAACGCATCGAACACCAGCGCGATGCGGCGCACCCGCCGCAGGTCGTGGTGCATGGCCATCCAGATGTCCACCCGGAAATCCACTTGCTGCGGCAGCACCCGCACCAGCCCGTGTCGCCGCGCCAACTGGCTGGAGCAGACGCCGATGCCGAGCCCGGCCCTGAGCGCGGCAAACTGGGCCAGGTGATTGTCCGTGCGCAACACCGTGCGGGCCGTGGCGCAGAGAAAACCCTGCTGCTGCAGAAACGCCACTTCCGTCAGGTTGCGGTCGGGGCCGATCAACGGGTACTCGCTCAACTCGTCCACACTGCGAGGCGCGCCCTTCTGCCCGAGCAGATCCGCCGTGGCGTACAGACCGATACGCAAGTCCCCCACATGGCGGGCGACGACGGCCGCCTCCGTCGGGCGCCGGATGCGTACCGCCACATCGGCCTCCTGCAGGGCCAGGTCTTCCAGGCGGTTCGACACGCTGAGCTCGACCGTCAACTGCGGCTGGGCCGTGCGGATTTCGCGCAGCATGGGCGGCAACACTTCCACGCCAAGCAACTGGCTGCTGGTGACACGCACCGTCCCGCCCGGCACGCTGGCCTGCGCGGACGCGGCGCGGGTAAAGGCCTCGGCCGCCATCGCCATGGATTCGGCATGGCCGATCAGTTCCCGGGCGGTGTCGGTGGGCATCAGCCCCGCCGGCGAACGCACGAACAGGCTCATCCCCACGCTCTGCTCAAGCGCATCGATGCGCCGCCGCGCGGTGGCCTGAGCGATGCCCAGCGCACGGGCGGCGGCGGACAGGCTGCCGGTGCGCAGGACGGCCAGGAAGACGCGCTGGGTTTCCCATTGGAGCTGAGGGGCGTTCATACATTTCCTATGAGCGGCTGGGCAAGTTTGATCAATTCTAATCAATCCGAAACGCGCGCATGCTGTACCCAACCCATCAAATCGCACTGACACGAGACCTGATCCATGACACTTGCCGGTGGATGCCGCTGCGGCGCCGTCACTTACCGCTCCACGACCGACCTGCCGCTCGCGGTCTACGCCTGCCATTGCCAGCATTGCCAGGCCTGGAGCGGCAGCAGCTTCGCGCTGCACGCCTTGCTGCCCGCCGACGCCTTCACCGTCGACGGCCCCACCCGCGAATACGCCTACGAAGACCAAGGCGTAATCTCACACCATCACCTGTGCGCGACCTGCCACACGCGGATCTACAACACCACCTCCGCCGCACCGGGCCTTTGGGTGCTGCGCGCCGGCACCCTCCATGAACGCACCGCCCTGAGCCCCGTGGCGCACATCTGGGTCAAGCACAAACAGCCGTGGCTGAACCTGCCCGCCGGCATCCCGACCTGGCCCGAAAGCCCCACTCCCGAAGCGTTCGCCGCCGCGTTGAGCGCTTCCGGCCAACCGTCCTCCAACCCCTGAAAGGAGCATTGCCCATGACCGATCCCACCCCCTGCGCCACCGGCAGCTGCCGTTGCGGGCAAGTGACCTTCCAGGCGTCAGGCCGGCCGGTCATGACCAGCGCCTGCCACTGCACCGGCTGCCAGAAAATGTCCGCCAGCGCGTTCTCCCTCACCGCCCTGTTCCCCGCCGAACGCTTTGCCGTCACCCAAGGCACCCCGGTCATCGGCGGCCTCCACGGCCCGACCCGCCACTACTTCTGCCCGCACTGCCTGACCTGGCTGTTCACCCGCCCTGCGCAGAACGAGGCCTTTGTCGGCGTGCGCAGCAGCCTGCTGAACCGGCCGCAGGACTATGCGCCGTTCATGGAGACCTGGGTGTCGGAGAAGCTGCCGTGGGCGGGTACGGGGGCGTCCGTCAGCTTTGAGGGGTTTCCGGAGGTGGGGGAATATGCGGGGTTGATGGAGCGGTTTTTGCGGGGGTGATGTTGGGTTCGGGGAGGTGTCGGCCTGCGATTGATTGCGTGCAGCACCCCGAGGGCATCAGTTCCCCCTTCGCCGTGCTCTGTCATGGTCCTCTCTGGGCAGACAACAAAGCTTCATCGTTGAAATAGAATAGAGATGCCGGCAGGACAATCGAGAAGGCAGCATGACGAGCAACACTTACAACCCTAGCATTGAGGATCAAATCGCTTACCTAAGAGAAGCGTTAGAACTCGGTGTCCTTGAGGTATCCGACATCGTGCAATGGGCGGATAACCAGATCATGGCACAGGAAGATCCTGCCTATGAGCTGATAGAGCTAGCACTGATGAGCAGCTCGAATCGGTACGATGTTGCAAGTCAGTTACTTCGAGTCGCGACACCCTCCTTGAGCAGCGCAGAGGTGTTGCCCTATGTGCTAGCCAAGGCACATGAACAACTCCTCATGAATCCCGATTTTGGAATGGTCTTGGCGCAAGGACTGTACCGATCTTGGTCTCGATCTAACTACGACTTTCCTGACGCTCTTGGCCTGTGCGGCTATTTCGAAGATGCCTATTCATTGGCTGAGGGCGGGACAGTTGGAACAGTTGACCAGATCAACCGGGAGTTGCTTGAGTTCACCGCCCGGTTTCGGGATCGCAATGGATTCGAGAGCGTGCTTAGCCGACAGCGTTCCAGTCTGGAGGCTGGCTCTGTGATGGCGCATGGGCTCAGGGAGTACCCGTCTTGAAAAAGGGGACAGATCTATAGTTACCGATGGATCTGTCCACTTTCTGTTATCCCCCACTTGGAGTCTGTGCCGAGCCAAGCCCAAAGAGGAGCCCGCCATGACCGCCGTCGATTGCCTCAAGTACTTACGCATCGTGCTGGTGTTGGCAGGCCTCGCGTGCCTTGCCCTCTACCCGCTCATGGTGTTCTGGCCGTCCGGTTGGGCCTGGCACACCGGTCACTCGGACTACCCGATGATGATCGTCGGCCTCTACGCCACGCTTGGCGTGTTCCTGATCCTGGCCGCGCGTGACCCGTTGGCCCACTTGAGCCTGATCGGGTTCACCGTGTGGTCCAGCGCCGTGCACGCAGGCATCATGACCGTCCAGGCGCTTACCCAGTCTGGGCAAATGGGGCACCTGGCAGGTGACGTGCCGGCACTGTTCATCGTGGCGGTGGCCTTGGCCGTTTTGACACGGCGCGCGCGGTCGGTCGCTCGGCCCAGGACAGGCAACGGGGCCTGAGAGCAGGATCAAACCAGGAGCGGTGTGGCTGCCGTCACCCGATTCTTATAGATATGCAGATCAAGCCCCACGGATGCCCACCCACGGCTCAGATACCCGCCCGACAGGTACGTGGCAGAGTCCCGGATATAGCCATTGGGATCCATCAACTGGGTATCGCTGATGTGCACGACGAAGTGGCCATTGTAGAAATCGAAGCTGAAGAAAGGCACCGTCCACGATTTGCTGATCAGGCTGATGATCAGATAGTCATCGCCCAGCACGCCGCCCGGCATCGCGCAGGTGCAGCCGCACGACCAGTTGACGCTGCTGCACGTCTGCAGCCCCATGCGCAGCCCGGCGTACCAGGGGCGCACGGACCAATTGGTGATGATCTCCGTCGGTGCATAAATGCTGACGGTGGGCTCATGCGTTTTCAGGTAGGTGGCAATGTTGGCGGGGGTGCTGCCCAGGAAGTTAGTGCAATCGACCGTGCGGGTATAGGTCATTGCGTGCGTGACTTCCGCGTCCACATCGGCGCTGACCCCGTCCGCCACCCCTTCCGTCAAACCCAAATCCCTCAGCCAATGCAGCACATACACGGCACAGGCAGCCCCGCAAAACGGGCCGTTGCCTTGATCAATCGGGTCGGTCATAACGAATGGCATGACTCGAATCTCTCCCTGAAAAATGCTGGCGGATCCCGCCTCTATTCCCTGAAAAACGCACAACGACACCCGGCGTCCCAGACACTCTAGTGCAAGGGTACTTAGCGGATTTTGGACTTTTTAGACCGAGTCAACATGAGCAACCCGGTGGTTATAGCCATTGTGGATTCCCGGTCTTCAACTCCACTTCCAGACCCTGCACAATCCCCGGGCTCTGTGCGACAGGACGTCCTCATGCAATGGACTGCGATCTCAGTGATCCGGCAGTAAACGTGACAGCGACTGCGCCAACGCATCCCCATCACTACCGACAGATGAAAATGAAAAAAACGCTCATCGCGCTGCTGGCAAGTTCGATACTCCCCCAAACAACGCCCGCTTTCGCCGACACCCTCAACGGCAAGAACCTCTATGCCCAGCGATGCGCCGTGTGCCACGGGCCGGACATCAAAGGCACCGGGCCGCTGGCCAAGCGAAGCAACCCTCCGACACCGGATCTGACGACACCTGCCTTCAAGAAGCGGCTCAACGAGTACCCGGGCGTTATCGTGTCTTCGGTCATTCTTCGCCCCAACGGCGACTTGATTCCAAGGATCCTGCGGGAGAACGGCGTAAGGATTCCGCCCCATGCCTGGAGCGTGAATGACTTTCGCGATTTGCATGAATACATGACTGGCGTCATTTCAAAGGCGAAGTAGCCTGGGACTTTGCAATCCCAGCGTCCATAGGAAGGGAAATGGGCCTTTGTGCTGGCCCATTCCCTGTTGCGTTACAGCGCCCGCACCGGAATGCAGATGTCGCAGCTGAATTCACCGGTCTGGACATCAAATGCGGTGGCTGCTTTAAACCTCTCAAAGCAAGGCCGATCGTCGCATTGCAGTCCGCTGGACGGCATCCACTCGCGCGTCAGCCATGTCCAGGCGTTCGCCAATCCCTCGGTTTTCCCTTTGAACCCCGCCACGGCATAACGGCCACCCGGCAGGACTTGAATGTCCGCCTGGCCGCCGGCCACGAAATGCGCGGGCACTTCGACGCAAGCGTCATAGCGGCACTTGTCGGCCGGCGTGATCGAGGGGTCGTCATAACCGATGCCGTAGCACGTTTGGTCACTGAGGCCATTGGAGTGCATCCACGGCGCAATGGCCGCTCGCCAAAATTCGCCGATGGCCGGACCGTACGGGCCGATAAAACGTTGATACGCGACTCGCGCTTTTGGTAGATCAATGATGCGTACTTCCATGGCGATGGCTTCCAGTGGCCGATAAGAGCCGCCAGATTCACCGAACGCGCCCTCGCCTGCCTGATGGCGATTGCCGAAGACCTGATCAGGATTGCTCTCTTGGCCGCCGGCTGGCTGCCCGATCGCCGCCGCCTGAGCCTTCAGCCGCTGAGGCGTCGCGTCGCGCCAAGCCGATGGCGTGCAACCGAACTTGAGCTTGAACGCCCGCGCAAACGCCTCGCCCGACTGGAAGCCGGTGGCCAACGCGGTTTCAAGCACGGTCTCATGGCTGCCGCAGGCCAACCGTAACGCCGCCTTCTCGAGCCGTCGCCGCTGCGCATAACTGCCAAGCGTCTCTCCCATCCAGGCGGCGAAAATCCGATGGAAATGGAAACGCGAGAAATTGGCGATGTCGGCCAAATGCGCGCCATCCAGAGGTTGATCGATGTGGGCATCGATGTAGTTGAGCACGCGGTTAATCCGTCGCGCGTACTCAGCGCGGGAGGCTTGGGCGGAGGGTTTGGTGGTCATGTTGGGTAGTCTGAAGGTTACCGTTCATGGGGGTGTTGAGCTGTTGAGGTTCTGCGACAACCGTAGCTCGTTTTATCGACGTAGGATTGAGTATTCGCGACTGGCGAGTTTTGCTTGTTGCCGCCGTCAGCTGTGGGTCGAAGGCGGCCTCATTTTCCATGGCGGCTATCGGCCAATAGCAGTCGTTCGCGGCCGGCTGCTTACGACCCATAGCTGCCGGTCAGCATCGGCGGAAATTGGCTGAATTTTGATATCTAGACGAGGCTATTGTGTCCGCTTTCGGTTTTTTTCATGGTTGTATTAATTGCGCTCTACACAGACCTGCTGAAACCACGCCGAAAAATTCGGCCACCTTTCATTCGTCGCGCCATTGTAAGACCAAAAACTTACCTCACCGTTTTTGTGAGACGCAGAAGTAGTCGCCATTGCCCTCAACGAAAGGGAGCCAGTCCTTTGGTACACCGCTATGGTTCCATGCTGACTCGGCAATTTTAAATATGTCGACATCGCTGCTCCCAGGAAGAATAACAGCGGGTTCAAAATAGGCATTCGCCACGTTACTTCCCCCCTTTAAAAACTCGACATAGGCGGGAGGAAAATGGAAGTAAGGTTACGTTCTGCTTCTGCGATATCTGCGTCTTCAAGGACACGGAACGGATCGCTAATCACAAACGAGTCACCTTACGCTAGGATTAATGAGCAAACTGTTTGGTTCCGTCAGCGGAACCTGGCTATCGAAGGATTAAAAACTTATACCCCAGCGAGGCCGGGACACGGAGTTATCAGGAGGGGCGCAGTCCCAATAATCAAGTCTGGTCGCGGCCTGCTGCATGGCTAGAATTGTCTAGGTGAGTTCACCTTACGTATACCACTGGACAGCTCTGCTACCACTCGGCCGACGGACAAATCTGTGTAATAATAGCTCTGCGCGGGTGATCGCATGCGGATGGACGATATGCTTCTTAGAATATTGATATGAGATCAAGATTTGAATCCGGAATATATACACCCACCCCCTAAATTCAGTGCTGCTGCGTGGGTCTATTGAACAGACGCATTACAAACCAGTTGGAGTTGTAAAAAATGACAGAAGAGTTCAAGGAGAAAGATATTTTTCTTTATCGCCCCATGCGAGATAACGAATATAATTCATGGGAAATTCTGTCTGTAGATGATTATGCTCAGGATTTAATGGCTAGCCATCTCTACAGTCAAACCAAAGCGAGATCAGAGGCTTTCAGAACCTATAGAGTCGCATTGCCGCAAGGAATGAACACGAAGAACAACCATTTTCGAGTTTACGAAACTGGGGGGCAGGTGGCTGGATACATTTGGTTCAGTGTTGATAATGACTCAGCGTTTCTGTCAGATATAATTTTACTTCCTGAGTTTCAGGGCAAAGGTATAGGGAAGAGTTTTATTTGTGAGCTTGTAAATGAACTAGGCGCTCTAAAAATCAGTGAGCTAGAGCTCAGAGTGTCTCCTGACAATCATCGTGCTATGAATTTATACAGAAAGTTAGGTTTTCGAATCACTGGCTTTGACATGAGTCTCTTATTGGATACAGAAGCACCGTGTGGATAATTAGCTAACTTTCAATTAGCTGATGATTGGTAAGTGGATAGGCAACATGCCTTGCACAAGACAGGCAAGCGTCCCCTGATGCGGTAGCAAGTACCCGATCTCACTGGCCCGCTGTGTCGGCAGTCGTGTCAGCACATCTTTGAGATAGGCATACGGATCATGCCTATTCATGCGCGCCGATTGGATCAGCGCCTCGACCATCTACAGCGCCATTGCAAATCCGGCGGCACAATCGCTGGCACCCCACAGACCGTGGGCACTGTCGGTCTAATGGATGCGCGCCAGGCGTAGAAGATGGCTGCCGTGAGTCCAGCTGGCCGGGAGATGGTGGACCAACACGGGTCGGCGTGATTGCCGGGCGAGCAAGAAAAGGCTCCCGCACAGGAGCCAGGTGTGGGAGCAGATTGAGCATAGGGCGGAAGTCAATGTAACGGTGGTGAAAGACCGTAATCGGCCAGTAGTATCAAGCTTTAAAAGCTTCCTGCACGCTGTCTGATTCGAGAATGCTCAAGAGGTGGTGTCGATCAAGCCTCTTGTCGAATCACCGGCGGCTCAGTCAGCATCCTCGTTCATGAATGATTGGGCTATGGACGATACGTCCTGGTCGCCATGCCCCATTGATTGCGCGTGCTGAGCTACTTGGCACACAGCGTCGAAGACCGGGGTACGGCGATCACACGCAGCGGAGAACGAAGCGGCAAGGGGCCTGTGCTTCGAGACTTAGGTATCCACGCGGCTTTGAAAATGGCGGTGAATGTCTGCTCTTGGCTGTGGATTCAACCGGCCGACGCAACCGCCGGCACGATCAGTACCCTGCGTGACAGCCAGGAAGCGATTGATGTCTGCCGCCGTCAACAGTCAGGCAACCCGTCCCCCGCCCCTATCAACATCTGCACCAGATTCTCCGGCCACACCGTTTCCTGCGTAGTGTTCAACGCCTGAACCGACCACCAACGATGCTCAGCCATGACCTTCTTCTCATGCTCGGTCCATTCCGCACGGCAGAGGCCGTTGTCCGGAACATGCACGACAAAATACTGCTCGACCGCCAACACAGGTTCTCCGCTCGGCAGCCGCAGCGACACTCTGCGCTCCGCCACGGGGCCGGCCACTTCGTTGACGTGAATGCCTGTTTCCTCACGCAGCTCACGGATGGCCGCGGCGTGAAACGTTTCGCCTTCCTCCAGGCCGCCGCCCGGCGTCGCCCAGTGGCTGGTGCCGGCCAAGGCATCGTCGTGGTGGCAGAACTTGAACAGCAGGACTTCCAGAGAAGGGTTGATGACCAATAGCCGGGCTGCCTTGCGCTCTCGCATCTGTTCGTTCCCTGAGTGAAAAGGCGCGCAGGTTAAGGGTGACTCCGGGCAACGGCAAGGCACAAACTTCACCCGTCGCGCCAGTGCCGGCAACCGACCCCGTGCGCTCGCTGGACAGGTGCGCTTGCGGCCGATAGCCTCCCCGCCTGATACCTCGCCTCACGGACCGACTGCGGAGAATGCAAAACATGATGTTGAGACTGGATCAGCCGTTCTCCGAACAAGAGCTTGCGCAAGCCGATGAGCTGCAGCTTTACAACGTTTCAGACAAAACATGGCCCATCGTGCTGTCCAACTGCAACGCGGTCGAACTTCAACTCCGCCTCCTGAAGCTGACATCACTTGAGGGAATCGCCGGGTTAACGAACACGCGGCGATTGAAGTTGGAACGGGCGAAGAAAATTGAAACGCTGGCGCCTGTCTTCCAAATGAAAGGCCTGACGCACCTCACCGTCGAAGAGTGCGTGGGACTGCATCGGCTCGACGGGATCGAAGCCTTGAGCGAACTGACTGAACTGCGCCTGACCGGCACCTTGTGGGGCGGCTCGACACCGCTGCGCCTAAACACCCTCGAACCGCTGTTACGCCTTCCCAGGCTCAACAAGCTGTCGCTGGCGAACCTGAAGCTGGGCGACGACGATATCACTGGCCTTGCCCGCTGCACCCACCTTCGCCATTTGAGTTTGACCAATCAGTTTGATCGCGCTCAGGTCGCCTTTCTCGCCAGCCGGCTGAACGGGCAACTTCTCGAACCTTTGAAGGCCTACGTCACAACCCATATCGGTTGCGCGACGTGCAATGGCCCGACGGCCATGTTCACGGGGCGGAGAATGCCTTTCCTTTGCTCGGCCTGCGATGCTCCGAGGTTTCAGAAGCTGACCCGTCAGTTCGAACAGATGGTGATCGATGCATCGCTCCCGGCGATGTCGCAATCTGTATAGGGCAAGATCTTTTGGGGCTGCACCCGACAGAACCGGCCCGCCAACGGCAAGCCTTTGCGGCGACCGGACGCAAACGCATTTGAAGGTTACCGGGCGATTTGATGAAATGGCCGCGCGGTTGTGCGAAGCAGCCGTCGTCTGATGAGAGTGGAAAAATGAACCGTCGCAAAAAGATCAATCAACTGCTCAAGGCCCACGCGAAAAAGGCCAGCGCCAAACTGGCGCCCAAGAGCAAGCCCAAGTACATCTGCAAGGCGGACCGGTTGAAGATGGCGGCCGAGGCCAGTCAGGCGTCGGCCGAGGCTGCGCAGGACGCCGCGCCGGTTTGACCGTTTGGGGCGGTTCGCTGCGCTAGCGCTGCTGCAAGGCGATCTTGACCCCCAGCCCGACAAACAGCGTCCCGATGATTTTCCCTTCCCAGCGCCGCAGCTTCGAAAGGCCTTTGATGCACCGGCTCAACGGGCGGATGCTGACGGAGATCAGGCTGGTGTAGATCGCGCTGAGCCCTGAGAAGATCAGCCCCAGCACGGCGAACTGGCTCAACGACGAGCCCGATTCCGGATGAATGAACTGCGGCAGGAACGCCAGGAAGAAAATCGCGGTTTTCGGGTTCAGCACTTCGGCGCCGACGGCCTGGAAATAGGCTTGGCCCGGGGTCACGGCGGGAAGTTTGGCCTGTGCGGCAGCACCCGGCTTGGCCAGAAAGGCGCACACGCCCAGGTAGATCAGGTAACAGGCGCCGACGATCTTCACCACGTTGAAGGCCAGCGCCGACGTCATGAGAATGGCCGACAGCCCCAGCGCCGCGCTCAGCGTATGAACCAGGTCGCCGGAGGCGACGCCCAGCCCGGTGGCGATCCCCACTTTGCGTCCGCCCTGCAGGGTGCGCGTGATGACCAACAGCACGGCGGGGCCGGGAATCAAGAACAGGCCGATCACCACGGCCACGTACGTCACGATAGATGCCGGATCGAACATCGCGTATCCCCCTCAAGGCAGTTCAGCGCCACAGTTATCCTGATCTGGCCGCCGAAAGCAACCGGGGGCCTTTCTCCCCGTGCGCGCCGACGTGAAAACAGGCTTAATGCCCAGGCAACTGAATGGCACCCGCATCGGGTTTCGACCACGGACGAAGGCAGGCGCACCCAACGGCGGCCCCGGTTGTTCGTGCTCTTTTCTGCTCAAGGACGATAACGACATTGAAAACAGCTTTCGGCGCCCTGCTCCTGACCTGCGTGACAACCCTCGCACTGGCTGACGAGACCCCGGTCGGCTTCCATGCTTCGACACTGCCGGACACGGGCAACGGGCGTGCCGTGGAAATGGTCGTCTGGTATCCCGGCGCGACGGCCGCCGCAACGCAACTGATCGGCGATGACGTGGTGTTCATCGGCGCACCCGCCGTGCGCGACGCGCCGCCCGCTGCCGGCGAGCATCCCTTGGTCGTGCTGTCCCACGGGTTCAGGGGCAACTGGAACAACCAGACTTGGCTGGCCAGTGCCTTGGCCCACCGAGGTTACATCGTCGCCGCCGTCAACCACCCCGGCACCACCACCCACGACCGCAGCCCTGAGGCCGCGGCGCAGTTGTGGCAACGTCCGGTCGACATCAGCCGGGCCATCGAGGCCGTCAGCGCCCAGCCTGAGAGGTTCGGAGCGGTGGCCGAGCGCCGGATCGCGGTCATGGGCCACTCGCTGGGCGGCTGGACTGCGCTCGAGATCGCCGGTGCCCGATTCGATCCGGAGCGTTTCGCCGATGACTGCAAAGCCCACCCGAAGTTGGCCAGTTGCACCGTTTACCGGCAGATGAACCCCGCAAGCACCGCAGAATCCAGAACCGCCCAGGGCGCCGACTGGCGCGATAAACGCGTCACGGCGGTGGTCACCTTGGACCTGGGCCTGGCACGGGGGCTGACCGATGCGAGCCTTGCCGCGCTGCCGGTGCCCACGTTGGTGATCGCCGCCGGCGTGCCGTCGCCGGAGCTGCCCGCACAGCTGGAGTCCGCCCACTTGGCCAAGCGTTTGCCCCCGGCCTCAAGCGCTTACGTCGAAATCAGCGACGCCAGTCACTTCAGCTTCCTTTCGCGGTGCAAACCCGGCGCGCAGGCGTTGCTCGAAGAAGACTCGCCCGGCGACGGCATCATTTGCCGGGATGGCGACAACGGCCGCCCGCGTGAGGCGATCCAGCAGCAGGTGACTACGCTGATCACCGAGTTTCTGGCCCAGACGCTCTCTGGCCGATGACCGGCGCAATCCACCGTCGCAAGCCCCGCCCAGCATCACCAGTTGCGCGATGCCGACGGCGGTCTTGCGGTGAGATGGATGACCTCTAGAGAGACCTGAAACGATGAACCGCCGGAAAAAGATCAATCAACTGCTGAAGGCTCACGCCAAAAAGGCCAGCGAACAGCCTTCGAGACAATGACGATGTCCCGCTTATCGCTCGTGAAAATTGACTTGAGTGAAGTCAGAAGTTCCGCCGAACTGCATGCCATCCTGAGAGATGCACTTCAGTTCCCTGGCTGGTACGGCTGCAACTGGGACGCTTTCTGGGATGCCATTACAGGGCTCGTTGAAATGCCCCGGCACTTGCATCTTTTAGGGTGGAACATTCTGTCGGGGCGCTTGCCGGAAGAGGCAAGGCTCCTGCAGAAATGCCTCGCACACATGAAAACCGAATACCCGGAATTCGCGCCGGATGTTGAGTTCCTGTAGTTGGTTTTCCGGCCGACACTCAACAACCGGCCTGCAAATACTCACTCTGCGGCCAGCCCTCATCGGCCCGCCGCAGAGGTTTTGCCCTTACGTCCCTTACGTCTTGGGCTCGACGTTATCCAGCGCCTGATTCACCGCCACCTCCCCCAGCATCACCAGTTGCGCGATGCCGACGGCGGTCTTGCGGTGGATGGGCTCCAGCACGGCGGCGAAGTTGTTGAGCATGGCGCCGGCCGAGCCCAGGGATTCGCTGGCGTTGGCCAGCAGGGATTCGGTGTCGTAGACCGGGTTGGCCAGGTACATCGGTTCGGGCGCCTGACGGTGGCCCAACAGGGGGGACGGAGGGTTGAGGTAGTGGTCGAGGGCGCGTTCGGCGGCTTCGTTGAGTTTTCGCGAATCGGCGGATTCGTACGGGGATGCCGGATCGGTGACGGGTGGATTCGGTGTTGGCTTGAACATAGATGAATCTCCAGAGTGAAAAATGGAGCCATCAGCTTCGCTACCAAACGAAGGGTGGTGGCCATACGCAGGTTGGTAGACCGGTCACCTGGATACCCGGCGCGTCCGAAAACGCCCTACGCATGGCCACCATAAAACAGAGGACGAAAAGTCCCTGCATACGGCTTTTGCGATGCGACAGGTAAGCCGGGCTACCAAACCCGATCACTGTTCTTCAGTGACCCGAAAACGATAAGACCCGCCCCCCAGACGCACAAGCCGGCGGATTCTGGCGCAGGCGTAGGCAACGGCGCAAGGCGTCGTAGCCTTGGGGAAGTAACCGTGGGTGTCTTTAAACACCACGACTTAAACACCACTGGCGTCGGCCCTCTCCCCTGCCCTGCGCGTCGGCCGGGCCGAACCTGCACGGGCCGCGCTCAGTCCTCCCACGAGGCGGGCTTGACCACGACCAGGCTGCACGGCGCACGGTTCAGCACGCTTTCGGCGGTGCGGCCGAGCAAGCGCCCCACGATCCCGCGATACGCCGAACCCAACACCAACATGTCGAAGGCGCCTTGGCGGGCGAACCGGACGATGACCTCGTCGGGAATGCCCGTCAGCAGGTGCCGACACGCCGGGGCGATGCCGTAACGCTCGGCCAGGGTCGCGAACGCCTCTTCCTGGGCGTCGTTGATCGCCTCGCTCAGGCGCGGGTCGAGGCAAGCGGTCGGCCTGCTCAAGGGAGCGCCGTCCGTCACCGCCCAGCGCGTCACGTTCAGCACGTGCAGCGAGGCGCCGCAGCGCTCGGCGAGCGTCGCGGCCACGTCCAGTATCCGGTCGTTCAGGCCTTGGGTGAGTTCTTCGAGGTGGGACAGGTCGACCGCCGCCAGAATCTTCTGCGGCGCGGGGTGGACGGCGTCGGTGACCAGGTGCAGGGGCGCCGGGCACTCGCGCATCAGTTGCCAGTCCGCCGGGCGATGGAAGGCCCGGCCCAGCGCCGCGACATAGCGGGCGTCCTTGATCACCAGGTCGGGATGGAAATCGTTCACGTAGTCCAGCAGGTACGCCGGGCTCGCCTTGGACCAGACCACTTCGGTGGTCACCTGCAGGCCCGCGCACTGCTGGAACCGCGCCTGCTGTTCCAGCCAGTGGCGGTGCACCTGCAGATAGCCTTCCCGCGCCTGGGCCATGGCTTCGTGATCCAGCAGGCCGGCCACGGCCAGCACCCGGACGTAATCGAACGCGACAATGTGCAGCAGCGCGCCGCTTGCGCAGGCCAGGGCCCGCGCCCGTTCGAAGGCCGGGGTGCGCACCGTTTCGCGGGGCGCGATCAACAGAATCCGCTTGAGCTTGACCATCGCACGCTCCCGAAGGGCCGTGGCCGGCGCTGCGTGTTCACACCGCCAAGACGCAGCAAGGCACCTGGTAGAGGATGTGCTCGGTGGTGCTGCCCAGCAGTTTGCTCAGGCCGCGGGACTGCACCCTGCCCATCACGATGACGTCGACGTGGCGCTCTTCGGCGAACTGGCTCAGCACGTTGACCGGCTGCCCGTCGATGAAGTGATGGCACTCGGACGGCACGCCGAAACGGCTGGCCAGGTGCAGAAAGGCCTTTTGCATGTCGTCGCGCATGGCCCGCGTGAGGTCGGCCAGGGGGAAGCCGCCCATGTCCGCCAGGTAGGCCGCCGACAGGTCGCAGGCGCTCACCAGGTGCAGCTCCGCGTCGCACTGGATGGCCAGGGCGTTGGCCTGGCGGATGATCCGTTCGTTCAGTTCGCTGTCGGCGGACTCGCTGTCCGAGACCTCGACCGCCGCCACCACTTTGCGCGGCAGCACGTAGCCGTTGCCGCCCACCAGGTAGATCGGCACGGGGCAATGGCGCAGCAGGTGCCAGTCCAGCGGGGTGAAGAACGCGCGCTTGAGGGACGAGACCTGCTCGATTTCCTTGATCAGCAAATCGGGCCGGTACTCGGCGACGTGCTGGAGGATGTCGCGCTCGATGTCCTGCGCCCAGACCACCTGCGACGTCACCTCGATCCGGCGGCTGCGCAGGTTGTCCACCTGAGCGTCGAGCATCTGCCGGTGCTCCTGCAGGAAGCTCTCCCGCGCCTGCGCGCGGTTGCCCTCTTCGAGCAGCGACAGCCCCTTGAGCGACGGCATCAGCGCCAGGATGTGCAGGCCGGCGCCGCTGGCCTTGGCCAGCGCTGCGGCATGGTTCAGCGCCGACGACTGGCGCAGGAGCGGGTTAGTGATCAATAGCAACCGTTGATACTGGCTCATGCCAATCTCCCTTCAGGTGGGTGAAACCCACGTCTGTCCCCTCAATCGGCAATGCCGGCGGCATCGCCCGTTCGTGTCTCACCCGCGGCATGCCCCACCGCCAGCAGGCTGCCCGGCACCGAGTAGAGCGCCCGTTCGGTGTTGCTGCCCAGCCACCGGTCAAGGCCGGTGCGGTGCACGGTGCCCATCACCACCACATCGGCCAGGTACTGTTCGACGAACTCGCTGATGACCGGCACCGGCAGGCCCATCACGAAATGCCGGCGTTCGGGCGGCACGCCATGGCGCTCCGCCAGGTCAATGAAGGCCCGGTGCATGGATTCGCGAAGGGACTCGACGAAGTCCGCCCCCCAGCCGCTGACCAACGGCGCATCGCCGTTGAACGCCGGCGTCAGGTCGTAGGCATACAGCAGGTGCAGCGGCGCGTCGCATTGGATCGCCAAGGCGCTGGCGGAGCGGATGATGGTGTCGTTCAGGCCGCTGGCCATGCCGGCGGGGTCGAACGGGTCGACCGCCGCCACGACACGGTGCGGCAGGCTGTAGCGGATCTGGTTGACCAGGTGCACGGGCACCGGGCATTCGCGCAGCAGGTGGCAGTCCAGCGGCGTGACGAACACCCGCTTGAGCAACGGCTCCAGGGTCACGTCCTTGATCAGCAGGTCGGGCTGCAGATCCTGCACGCAGCGCAGGATGTCCAATTGCGGGTGGGTGGTGAACACCACCTCCACCGTCACGTCCAGGCCCAGCCCCGACAGTTGCTCCAACTGATCGGCGACCCAGCGGCGGTGATGGCGCAGGTAGCGCTGGTATTCGGCCTCGTCGATCTTGTCTTCCCACAGGTGAACGACCGGTGCGGGCTCCGCGAACACCCGCACGTCCAACGCGGCCCCGCTCGCCCCCGCCAATGCCACGGCACGTGACATGGCCGGGGACGGATGCAGGGTCCGGTCAGCGATCAGCAGCAAACGCCGGTATCGTTCCATTTCACGCCTCCGCAAGACAATTTCAGGCCTTCAGCTTGGCCTCGGGGGCTGCGCACCCGTTTGATTTACGTCAACCGGGCGCCATGCGCGGCCCGCCCTCGTCGGGCTTGCGTCTGCAGCATGGGCCTGTGCGCCGGGCGCGCGTTGATCTTTGTCAGCCCTTGGGCGAATCGCCGCTCAATGCACCAGCAGACCGGCCCACATGGCCAGAGTCAGCAGGAGCTGTCCGGGGATGACATACGCGGCGTACCGCCGCCCGCCGCTGACCCAGGCCACCAGGCATTTGCTCAGGGCGTTGCTGGTCAGGGCCAGCAGCACCGGCGTCGCGACGGCGCTGTAGGCCAGCAGCCCGCCCTTGGCCAGCGAGGCGATGGAGGCTGTCGATGAATGGGCATCGGCGAACCCGCCGAGCAGCGCCGTCACCCTCACGCCCGCCTCGCCGAAGCGGTCAAGCATCAGCGACGACAGGAACGTCACCCCGGCCATGGTCAAGGCGACCGCCAGCGCGAGCTTGAGGTTGAACGCCCCGCCGACCTTGACCGGCTGCCCGGCGTTGGCCGCCGGCCGCAGGAACAGCAAACCGAGACTGAACAGCAACGCGGCGCCGAACCCGGCCAGCAGCGGGTTGCGCAGGTACGGCAGCAGCGCCGTGTCGACCGTGCCGAGGATCAGCGCGACCTGGGTCACCGTCGCCAGGTTCGACACGATGGCGGCTGCGCTCAACACTTTGAGGTTGTCCGGCTCCTGGCGGGCGATGTGCCCCATGGCGGCGACGGTCATGGTGCCGGAGGCGAAACCGGACGCGATGGCGCTGACGACGTAGCCGTAGCGCACCCCCAGCGTGCGCACGGCGATGTGCCCGACGGCGCCGACGCCCATCAGCAGCACGGTCAACGTGCACAGCGTGCGCAGGTTGAGCGCCGAGTACGGGCCGAGGTAGCGGTCGGGCGTGAGGGGCAGCACCACCAGTGCGGCGATCAGCAGCACCAGGCCGTCGCGCATCTCCGCGTCGCTCAACTGGCTGCGGGCGAAGTGGTGCAGCCGGCGCCGGTAAGCCAACAGCCCGGCCATCACCACGCCGATGGCGACCGCCAGTTCCGGCGCGGTGCCGCACAGCGCGCCCAGCAGGGCCACGGTGATCAAGGCCACTTCGCTGGTCACGCCGGGATCGCGGCTCAGGCTGCGCCAATAGGCCACGCTGACCAGCACGGCCAGGCAGCCGCCGACGACGCCCACCAGCGGCGGGCCGCCCACCTGCATCGCGACGTAACCGAGCAACGCGGCGATGGCGAACGTGCGCAGCCCGGCGCAGGCGCGGCTGTCGCCCCGCCCCTTGTGCCGCTCGCGCTCCAGGCCGATGAGCAATCCGATCCCCAGCGCGGCGGCGGCGCCCGCCAGTTCCAGCGCGGCATTCATGAGCCTGTCCCCCGAGCGTCTCGCACCCCGCCCAGACTGCGCCGCCGGGCCTTGGCGGCACTTGATAATGATCAACAATCCATGACGCGGGCCACGTCCGACCGCCCGTCGGCGGCACGCGGGCCCGTCGCCGGTTGTTGATAAAGGTCAAGCCCCCCGCCACCGCCGGTCGCACCCTGTGGGCATTGATCCCAAACGCCTCGCCACAGGAGTTTCGTCATGTCCGAGCCCTCGCGTTTCATGCTGGTCGCCTCACCGTTGATGGAAAACAGCCCCGCGTTCGACCGCGCCGCGGCGTTGGCCAAGGCGTCGGACGCGGCCCTGCACATCGTGGCCTTCGATTATCTGGAGGGGCTGGCCACCGCCGGGATGGTCAATGAACAGGCGCTGGAACAGATGCGCATCGGCTACACCGAGCGCCATCGCCAGTGGCTCGAAGAGCAGGCGCGGCCCCTGCGCAAGATCGGGGTGCCGGTCACCACCGAAGTGGTGTGGGTGGAGCGGCCGCTGCAGGAAATCCTCATCCACCTCAGGGAGCAGCCCATGGCGGCGCTGATCAAGGCCCTGGAGCCGGAATCGTTCCTGTCGCGCCTGATGTTCACCCCGCTGGACATCCACCTGCTGCGCGAATGCCCGGTGCCGCTGCATTTCGTCAGCCACGTCGGGCACGCCCTGCCGCGCAGGATCCTGGCGGCGGTGGATCCGTTCCACCGTGAGGGCCAGTACGCCGACCTCAACGACAGCATCCTGCGCGAGGCCGTGAAGCTGGCGAGCATCTGCAACGCCGAGCTCGATGTGATCTACGCCCATGACCTGTCGTCGATCAGCGCCGATGAGTTCGGCTTCGACAATGCCTCGGCGTTCTTCTCCTCCAGCGCCGCCAAATCGCTGTTCGACGCCCAGGCCGACGCCTTCCGCGACATGGCCGAACGCAACGGCATCGCGCCGGAACGCCGGCACATGGTGATGGGCAACCCGGCCAAGGTGCTGTGCAGCTACGCGGCCGGGTATGACATCGACATGATCGTCATGGGCCGGGTCGGCCACCATGGCGCGGGCCGGTTGGTCGGCAGCACCGTGGAACACCTGCTGTACAAGATACCGTGCAGCGTCTGGGTGATCGCACCGCAGACGCTCTGAGCCCGGCGCGCTGCGTCAGCTGCGGTCACGCCCGCCGAGCATGCGGTCGAGGGTGTCGTCGCCCACCCAATAGTGGTGGAACAGCCCGGCGGCCGCATGCAGGCCGATCAGCCAGTAGCCGGCGCTGCCCAGCAGTTCGTGCCAATGCTTGAGCTGCTTGGCCAGGTCCGGATCCACGGCCACCGGTGCCGGCAGGTGAAAGCCGAAATAGGGGAACGGCTTGTCGCCGGCGGCGAGCATCAGCCACGCCAGCATCGGGGTGGCGATCATCAGCACGTACAGCGCCAGGTGCATGAGGTGCGACACGCCGGTCTGCCAGGCCGGCGGCGCGGGGGTGATCGGCGGGCGCGGGGTCAGGCGCCCGAACAGGCGCAGCCACACCAGCACGAAGATGCTGGCGCCGAACACGCCGTGCAGGCCCATCAGCAAGCCCCGCGCTTCGCTGCCGCGGGGCATGAAGCCTTTGAGTTCGACGCAGGCGTACACCCCGACGAACAGCGCCAGCATGAGCCAGTGCAAGGTGATCGACAGTTTTCCGTAACGGTTGACGCCAGTGTCGCGGGCCATGGGGGGAACCTCCTGATTGTGTGGGCGACTCGATCCGGTTGCCGGCGAACCGACGGCGACACCCTGCCCGCGAAGTCTTAAGCCAATCTGAAGATGGCCGCCCGGCCCTCGCTTTTCTCACCTTCAGACTTCGTTAAGAAATGGCTCGGATACTGTCCCCGAACCCATTGAGGGAGGCGCCCGCCCCATGCCCGGCTCCGACTGGAATATCCCCCTGCCCCTGCACTTCGGTCAGGCCGAGACACCGCAGATGCGCCTGTCGGGCGCCCTGCCCGACGAGCCTTTGCGCGAGACGTTCGAAGCGTTCATCCAACAGCGTTTCCGAAAGGCCCACGGCGCCGACATCCGCCATTTCATGCCGCAGCTGTTCGGCATGCACGACGGCGCCGGTGAGCTGTGCGCAGTGGCCGGCGTGCGCCGCGCCCATCTTGAACCGCTGTTCCTGGAGCGTTACCTGGACGAACCGATCGAGCCGCTGATCAGCGCCGCAGCCGACCGCACGGTGATGCGCACCGCCATCGTCGAAGTCGGCAACCTCGCCGCCAGCGACACCGGCAGCGCCCGCATGAGCATCATCGCCATCACCTACCTGCTGGCCATGGGCGGCCTGGAATGGGTGACCTTCACCGGCAACGTCGGCCTGGTCAACAGCTTCCACCGCCTCGGGCTCAAACCGGTGACGCTGTGCGCCGCCGACCCGCAACGCCTGGGCGACGACCGTCACCAGTGGGGCAGCTACTACGAAAGCAAGCCTTGGGTGCACGTCGGCAATATCCGCGCCGGCTTCATCCATTTGCGCAACATCGGACTGTTCAGCCGGCTGGGATTGCCGACCTCCCTCGAAGGAGCCTGCCATGTCGCTTGAACGGCAACGATTCCAGGAAACCCTGCGCGAACACGCCGGGCGCAACGACAACGCCCTGGCGCTGTGGGGCGACACCCTGAAAATCAACTACACGACGCTGTACGCCGAGGTGATGTACCGCCAGCAACGTCTGCGCGATGAGCAGGTGAAGGTGGTCGCCCTGGCCCTGGACAACGGGGTCGAGGCGATGCTCTGGGACTTGGCGGTGCTGTTCGAAGGCCTGGCCTGCGTGACCCTGCCGCCGTTCTTCAGCCCGGCGCAAAGGGCCCACTGCCTGGCGCAAAGCCAGGCCGAACGGGTGATCGCCGAGCCGGAACTGGCCGCGGAACTGCTCGCCGCCGGCTACACCCCAAACGGTGAGTTCTGGTGCCGTTCGTTCGACGGCCCCGGCCGCCTGCCCGCCGGCACCGCCAAGCTGACCTTTACCTCCGGCACGTCCGGCACCCCCAAAGGTGTGTGCCTGAGCGCCGACAGCCTGCTGCGGGTGGCGCGGGAACTGGAACAAGCCAGCGCCCCCACGGCGCCGCGCCATCACCTGACCCTGCTGCCGCTGGCGATCCTGCTGGAAAACCTCGGCAGCTACGCCGCGCTGTACGCCGGCGCGACGCTGAGCCTGCCGAGCCAGCAGACCTTGGGCATCCGCGGCGCCAGCGGCGTCGACCTGCCGGCGCTGCTCGGCTGCCTGGCCGGCCGGGCGCCCGAGAGCCTGATCCTGGTGCCGCAGTTGCTGTTGCTGCTGGTCAGCGCCGCCGAACAGAAAGCCTTCAATCCGCAATCGCTGCGCTTTGCCGCCGTCGGCGGCGCGCGGGTCTCTCAGGACCTGCTGTACCGGGCGCAACGGGTCGGCCTGCCGGTCTACGAAGGCTACGGCCTGTCCGAATGCGCCTCGGTGGTCTGCCTCAACCGGCCCGGCGCACGGCGGCCGGGCAGCGTCGGCCAGCCCCTGCCCCACGTCGAGGTGCGGCTGGCCGAGGACGGCGAGGTGCTGATCAAGGGCTCGACCCTGCTCGGCTACCTGGGCGAACCGCCGCACAGCGGCGAGTGGTGGCCCAGCGGCGACCTCGGCGAGTTCGACCCGGAAGGCTTTCTCTACCTCAAGGGCCGCAAGAAGCATCAGTTCATCACCAGTTTCGGCCGCAACGTCAATCCGGAGTGGGTCGAGTCGGAGCTGACCCAACGCCAGCACATCGCCCAGGCCTTCGTGTACGGCGAGGCCTTGGCGCACAACCATGCCCTGCTCTGGCCGCACCGCCCGGACTGCACCGACGAACAACTGGCGGCCGCCGTCGCCGCCGCCAACGAGGCGTTGCCCGACTACGCCCAAGTGCACCGCTGGACGCGCCTGACACAACCCTTCACACCGGCCAACGGCCTGCTCACCGCCAACGGCCGCCCGCGCCGCGACGCGATCGTCGCGCAGTACCACGGCCTGCTCACCGAACCTGCCCTTTCCGAGGACTCCGCATCATGAGTTTTTTCGACACCCTGCAAGAAGCCACGCAGCAGGAACGCCACGCGCTGTTCAACCTGCCGGTCATCGTCGACGCGCTGCAAGGCCAGGTCACCCTGGAGAGCTACCGGGCGTTCCTCGCCCAGGCCTACTACCACGTCCGCCACACTGTGCCGCTGATGATGGCGTGCGGCGCGCGCCTGCCGGCACGCCTGGAATGGCTGCGCAAGGCGGTGTGCGAATACATCGAAGACGAGTACGGCCACGAGCAATGGGTGCTCGATGACATTGCCGCGTGCGGCGGCGACCGCGATGCGGTGCGCGACGGGCAGCCGTCGCTGCCCATCGAGCTGATGGTCAGCTTCCTCTACGACCTGATCGCCCGGGGCAACCCGGTGGGCCTGTTCGGCATGGTCAACGTGCTGGAAGGCACCAGCATCGCCCTGGCGACCCATGCGGCGGGCAGCATCCGCGAACGCCTGGCGCTGCCGGAGACGGCGTTCAGCTACCTCAGCTCCCACGGCTCGCTCGACGTCGAGCACATGCAGACCTACCGTCGACTGATGAACCGGCTGGACGATCCGGCCGACCAGGCAGCGGTGATCCACGCCTCGAAAGTCGTCTACCGGCTCTACGCCGACATGTTCCGCGGCTTGCCCCGCGGCGGGGAGGCCGATCATGCAGCTGCGTGATGCCCGCGTGGTGCTGACCGGCGCCAGCGGCGGCATCGGCCTGGCCATCACCGACGCCCTGTGCCGGGCCGGGGCCCGGGTGCTGGCCGTCGCCCGCCACCACGAGGCCCTGGCGCCCTTGCTCCAGCGCTACCCCGATACGCTGTCCTGGGTCGCCGCCGACCTGACGTTCCTGAGCGACCGCCGCAAGGTGCTGGTCGCCGCCGAAGCCATCGGCGGCGTCAACCTGCTGATCAACGCCGCCGGGGTCAATCACTTCGCCATGCTGGAGCAGCTCGACGACAGCGAGATCCACACGATGATGGCGGTGAACATCACGGCGCCGATCTGCCTGACCAAACTGTTGGTGCCGCTGCTCAAGCAGGCCGACAGCGCCATGGTGGTCAACGTCGGTTCGACCTACGGCTCGATCGGCTACCCCGGCTACGCCAGCTACTGCGCCACCAAATTCGCGTTGCGCGGCTTTTCCGAGGCGTTGCGCCGCGAGCTGGCCGACACCCGGATCAACGTCCTCTATGTCGCGCCCCGCGCCACCCGGACGGCAATGAACAGCCCCGCCGCCCAAGCCTTGAACGATGCGCTCAAGGCCAGCGTCGACGCGCCCCAGGCCGTCGCGTCGGCCGTGCTCCACGCCATCGCCGGCGACCGCCGCGACCTGTATCTGGGCTGGCCCGAGCGCTTCTTCGTGCGCCTGAACAGCCTGCTGCCCAACCTGGTGGACCGCGGCCTGCGCAAGCAATTGCCGCTGATCCGTCACCTGAGCGAAAAAACCGAGAACGAGACGCCAAAACCATGAAAAGACTCTTCGCGTGCCTGCTATTGACCGTACTCGGCCAGAGCGCCTGGGCGCTGGACGCCGCCGATCAGCAACGCCTGAGCGCCATCCAGCAGGGCTGGGCGCACATCCAATACGAGACGCCGGAAAAGCAACGCGCCGCCGCCTTCGAACAGCTGGCCGCCCAAGCGACGGCCTTCACCGCCGAACGCCCCGCCGTCGCCGAGGCCTGGATCTGGAAAGGCATCGTCACCAGCAGCTGGGCCGGCGCCCAGGGCGGGCTCGGCGCCTTGGGCAAGGCCAAGGACGCCAAGGCCGACCTGGAAAAATCCCTGACCCTGGATCCCAAGGCGCTGCAAGGCTCGGCCTACACCAGCCTCGCCGCGCTGTACGACCGGGTGCCGGGCTGGCCGATCGGCTTCGGCGACAGCGACAAGGCCGAGCAACTGCTCAAGCAGGCCCTGCAGCTCAACCCCGACGGCATCGACAGCCTGTACTTTTGGGGCGATCACCTCTACCGTCAGAAACGCTACGCTGAAGCCAGGGCCGCGCTGCTGAAGGCCCAGCAGGCGGCGCCCCGTCCGGGCCGTGAAAGCGCGGACAGCGGCCGCCGCAAGGAAATCGCCGCGCTGCTGGCGGACGTCAACAAGAAACTCGACTGAGGAACCGGTGTGCGCCTACTGCTGATCGAAGACGACGAGGCCCTCGGCGAGGGCATCCACCAGGCGCTGAGCCGCGAAGGCTATACGGTCGACTGGATCAAGGACGGCAGCAGCGCCTTGCACGCCTTGCTCACCGAGACCTTCGACCTGGCGGTGCTGGACCTGGGCCTGCCGCGCATGGACGGCCTGGAGGTGCTGCGCCGCCTGCGCGGCGGCGGCTCGAACCTGCCGGTGCTCATCCTCACCGCCCGCGACGCCACCGAAGACCGGATCGCCGGGCTGGACGCCGGCGCCGACGACTATCTGATCAAGCCCTTCGACCTGGCCGAGCTCAAGGCCCGCCTGCGCGCCCTGCTGCGGCGCAGCGCCGGCCGGGCGCAGATGCTGATCGAGCATGCCGGCATCAGCCTCAACCCCGGCACCCAGCAAGTCACTTATCTGGGCGAACCGGTGGTGCTCACGCCCAAGGAATACCAACTGCTGCACGAACTGCTGTCGCCGCCGGGCCGGGTCATGACCCGCGACCACCTCACGCAACTGCTCTACGGCTGGAACGAGGAAGCCGAAAGCAACACCCTGGAAGTGCACATCCACCACCTGCGCAAGAAGTTCTCCACCGACCTGATCCGCACTATCCGCGGCGTCGGCTATCTGGTGGAGGAGCGCCGTTGACCTCGATCCGACGCCGCACCCTGACCCTCATCATCGGCCTGATGCTGTTCGGGCTGACGGTGCTCAGCGTGTTCAACCTGCACGACAGCAACCACGAGATCGCCGAGATCTACGACGCGCAACTGGCGCAGAACGCCCGCCTGCTGCAAGGGGTGATGCGCATGCCGCTGGCGGAGCGGGAGCAGACCGACCTCTACCGCGCCTTCAACACGGCGCTGGCCGAGGCGGTGCCCCGGGGCGACGGCCACCCCTACGAACGCAAGTTGGCCTTTCAGGTGTGGAACAGCAAAGGCGAGGTGCTGGTGCACACCGCCAGCGCACCGTCGTTCACCGCGCCGCCGAGCGATCCCGGCTTCAGCGATGTGGTGGATCTGAAGGAACACCGCTGGCGGGCCTTCATCCTGGAGGATAAGCAGAACGGTCTGCGCATCTGGGTGGGCGAGCGCGGCGACGTGCGCGCCGACCTGGTCGACCGCATCGTCCGCCACACCCTGGGGCCGAACGTGATCGGCAGCCTGATCCTGGCCGCGATGATCTGGCTGGCCATCGGCTGGGGCCTCAAGCCGCTGGCGAACATGGCCGCCACCCTGCGCGCCCGCGACAGCGGCTCCTTCGAACCGCTGCAACTGACGCCGTTGCCCAGCGAGCTGGAACCGATGCAAGCCGCCCTGAACCGGATGCTCGCGCAACTCCAGGAAGTGCTGGGCCGGGAGCGGCGGTTCATCGCCGACGCCGCCCATGAGATGCGCACGCCGTTGGCGGTGCTGCGCGTGCATGCGCAAAACCTGCTGGAGGCCGGCACCGAACAGGAGCGGCGCGAGTCCCTGGCGTTCCTGATCGCCGGCGTGGACCGCACCAGCCGTCTGGTCAACCAACTGCTGACCATGGCCCGCGTCGACCCCAAGGCCAACGCGCCGGCCCTGCAGCGCATCGACCTCAGCGAAACCGTGCGCAGCACTCTGGTGCAGCTCACCCCCTGGTTGCTGAGCAAGCACCTGGAACTGGCCTTCGACGCCGACGACCGGCCCTTGCGGGTGCGGGCCGACGCGGCCGCCATCGACATCGCCCTGAACAACCTGATCACCAACGCGGCCAACTTCTCGCCGGAAAACGGCGTGATCAGCGTGCGGCTGGCCCTGTCCGACGGCTTCTGCCACTTGAGCGTCGAGGACCAGGGGCCGGGAATCGACGAAGCGGACCGCGAGCGTCTGTTCGAACGGTTCTACAGCCGCGGCAACGCCCAAGGCGCCGGATTGGGCCTGACCATCGTCAACGCCATCGCCACGCGCCTGGGCGGGCGCATCGAGCTGGCCAACCTGCCTGGACGCGGCCTGCGGGCGACGCTGTCCATCCCGGTGCGCGAATGAACGGCGGCCCTTGCGCGGTTATTAGCTAATAGCCCCTTCATTAAACCGTCTCTGAATCGTTGTATTAGGATAGGATCCAATCTCCGACGCGCAGCCATTAGCCACGGAGTTGGCATCCGGTGTGTCGGAAACGAGTACCCCATAGCCACTCATGGATGAACCATATGAACTCACATCTGTTCCCCCACATCGGCAAGGTCATTGCCAGCACCGGCAGCCGCCACTTTCCGCGGATGCTGCATGACCTGATCCGCACGCAACTGGCGGTGGATGCCATGCACATCCGGCAGATGCGCGTTGAGCCGGTGGGCCGTTCGGCGGCCCGCAACGAGCCAGAAGCGGTGAAGAACCCCGCCCTGCTGGCCGAGACGGTGTTCTCCGAGCTGAGCACGGTCGCCCCGGCCGACCGGGCGGCCGAATGCGGGCCCGCCACCATCTCCGACGCGTCGCAGTTGCACCTGACCCGGCGCAAGGACGGCTACCGTTACGTGATCTCGGTGTACCGCTGCCCGTCGCAGCGTTTTTCCGCCCAGGAGCGCAGCCTGTTGCAGGACATCTCGCCGGTGCTGCTGCCGATGGTGGAGAAACACATCACCGCCCTGCAGCCGCCCGCCGAACACCTGCACCCTTCGCCCGAGATCGTGCAGCAAGGCCTGGACACCCTGCGCCAACGCTTCCACGACCGCGTGCGGCTTCAGGGCCTGCGCCTGTCCAACCGGGAAACGGAGGTGTGCGTCGGCCTGCTCGCCGGGCGCACGGCGCCGGAATTGGCCGAGCAACTGCAACTGAAGGTCAACACCGTGGAGAGCTACCTCAAACGTGCGGCGATCAAGCTGGGCATCAGCGGCCGGCACTCGCTGATGCGCTGGATGTACTCGCCGGAGGAGCGCGCCATCGACGCCGCGTGAGCGGCACGACCGCCGGGGAGCCAGGATGCGCTCCCCGGCGGTCGTGCTCATGCCGGCGCCTCGGCTTGAGCCGCCAATTCCGCTTCGCGCTGGACGATGGCGGCTGCAAGCGCCGGGGAGCGTTGGGCCCATTGCTCGGGGGGCAGGGGTTTTGACCATTCGAGGATGTCG
>NZ_NEHZ01000002.1:0-427532 GCF_002112565.1 Pseudomonas sp. R25(2017) | reverse complement strand
AGCTGTGCCGGGTGGCATTCGCCCTCATGAAAAGCGAGAGCGAATACCAACCGAACTTGAGGCTGCAGGGTTCCCTTGCAACATAGAATCTCCCACAGGTTTTGAGTCGTTCTCAGATGCAGGGTTGAGCCCAGACACTGTGGGAGCTGGCTTGCCAGCGATGGCGGTGGGGCAGGCAACAGGGATGTTGGCAGTGCCGGCCTCATCGCTTGCAGGCAAGCTCCTACAGGTTCCGGGTCGTTCACAGATACAGGGTTGAACCCAGACACTGTGGGAGCCAGCCTGCTGGCGATGGCGTCCGTTCAGCCAGCGCCGGCCAGGATCAAGTCAATTGCCCTGCTGGGAGGGACCATCTGCCGAATCAGGTGTCCTGCTTGTTGCTCAGCACCTTGCCGGTGGTGGCGTCGAAGTCCACGTCGAACTCCTTGCCGTCGGCGGTGCGCAGTTCGACTTCGTATTCGTAGCCGTTGAAGTGGTTGTCCAGGTCGGTGTCGGTGATGGTGGCGCCGGGATGCAGTTTCAGCGCGGCCTGGTTCATGTCCTCCAGCGGCTTGATCTTGCCGTCCTTGACCAGTTGCGGGATCTGATCGACGCGCACGTCGGCCTGGGCCAGGCCAGCGGTGAGGGTCAGGGCGGCGGCGGTGAACAGGGCAGTCAAAGTCTTCATGGGTTATTCCTTTCAGGTGATTCGTTCAAGTGAGTTCAGGTTAACCGCCGCAACTTAATTCACCCTTAAAAAGCGCCGCGGCGGTTTGCGTCGTTTGTTCAATTGCCTGGTGTCCCACCCTTTCATGCTCGGCCTTCAATCAATGGAGGTGGACATGAGACTCATCCTTGCGTGGTGTTACGCGCCGCTGTTCTTCGTGGGATTCATCGGCGCCGCCGTGTGGCTGGCGGGCGGATCGGCCGGGTGGCTGCTGCTGTTGTTTGTGCTGGCGCTGGCGGTGTCGTTCGCGGCGGAACGGGCCTTGCCCTACGAACCCGACTGGAACCGGCCCATCGGCGACCGCCGCCGTGACCTGCTGCACGCGTCGGTCAACGAGGCGTTGAACGCCCTCGGCCTGCTGGCGCTGCCGGGGCTGGCGGCGCTGCTGGCGGTCGACGGGCTGTGGCCGCGGGCGTGGCCGTTGTGGCTGCAACTGGGCCTGGCGGTGCTGGTGGCCGACGTCGGCATGAGCCTGATGCACTACGCCAGCCACCGGGTGCGCTGGCTATGGCGGCTGCATGCGGTGCACCACAGCGTCGAGCGCTTGTACGGCTTCAACGGCTTGATGAAGCATCCGCTGCATCAGGCGCTGGAAGCCACGGCGGGGCTGCTGCCGCTGCTGGTGCTGGGGATACCCGCCGAGGTCGCGGTGCTGCTGGCGTTCGCCATCGCGATCCAGCTCTTGCTGCAGCACTCCAACGTCGACATGCGCCTGGGGCCGTTGCGCCATGTCTTCGCCTGGGCACCGCTGCACCGCTTCCATCACATGAAGTACGGGCGGGCGGGGGACGTCAATTTCGGGCTGTTCTTCACCGTGTGGGATCGGCTGCTGGGCACCGCTTTCCACACGCAGGATTACCGGATCGGTGCAGGCGATCTGGGCATCGGCAGCCGGCCGGATTTCCCCCGGGACTACGTGGCGCAGTTGCTCGACCCGTTTGCGAGAGCGCACCTGGCCAAGGAGCCGGCGGTGCCCGAGGCGCTGCGCCGCTGAGTCAGTCCAGCAGCCGCAGTTCCATGTGCTGCAAGGCTTGGCGGGCGGTGACGCCGAACAGTTTCTTCAGGCTGCGGGAAAAGTGCGCCGAATCGGCGAACCCGGCGGCATGGGCGGCCTCCGTCACCGGTCGGCCGGCCAGCACCTGCGCCATCGCCAACCGCAGGCGCCGCCACAGCACCAGGCGCCGCACCGGCAGGCCGACCTGGCTGACGAACAGCCGCTGCAACTGGCTCAGGGACACATGGGCGCTGTCGGCCACGGTACGGGCGGCGACCTTGTCCGCCAGCGAGGCGTCGATGGCCACAAGCGCACGTTCGATCCGGGGATCGGCGTGCCGGCGGCGGGGGCAGTCGCGCAGCGTCTGTTCGAGCGCGGTCAGGGAAAGATCCGCATCGAACAGCGCATCGCGCAGTACCTGCGCCTCCAGCGCCAAGGGCTCGGCGTACACCGTGAACAGCGGATCCGGCGCCTCGACGATGGCATGGCGAACCTGTGAAGGGATCAGCAGGCGGGAGGCGGTGACGGGGGCATCATCCAGCAACACCGTCACCGGGCGGTCGGGGGCCAGAATCAATTGGTGGGCGTAGTGGGAATGGGGCGCGGTGCGCCCCGACATCCCGTGGATCAGGCCATGGTCGTGCCCGAGCCACAGGCGGCCTGTCCACGGGGTGTCCGGCTTCACTCAGAAACCGTTGTTCTTGAGCACCTGATCCACACTGGCGGCGGCCGGGCGCTTGTAGAACTTGAGCAGTTCGCTGGCGCGGTTGGTGAAAATGCCGTCCACGCCTGCGGCCATGACCTTCTCGAAGTCCACCGGCTCGTCGACGGTGTAGACGTGCACCAGCAGGCCCTGATCGTGGGTGTACTGGTTCATCCATGGTTGCACCAGGTCCGAGTAGCTCTGGTCGCCGCCGTGGGTCAGCTTCGCCGACGGGCCGGTGCCGATGGCGCCTTGGGCCTTGGCGTAGTCGATCCACTGCTTGAACTCGGCCTCGGACTTCGGCTCCTGCTTGCCGTAGTAGGCGTTCTTGTCCTTCTCGCCGGAGTCGGCGAAGGCCACCTTGGATTTCGGTTCGATGCTGCCTTCACCGACCCACAGCAGCAGGATCTTCGGCACCTGCGGCATTTCCTTCTCCAGCAGCTCAAGGCTGTTCTTCTCGAAGGTCTGCAGGATCACCTTGCCTTTGCCCTGGCCGACGCCCAGTTCGCTCTTGGCCAGTTTCGAACCGGCCGGGCTGAGCCAGCCGCGGTCCTGCAGCTTTTCCTTCAGGTCATGTTCGATGCCGGGGAACAGCTGCGGCTCCTTGGTCTCGATGTACAGGCCCGGCTTGTGCTTGGGGTTGGCCTGGGCGATGTCGATGATTTCGTCGAGGGTCAGGATTTTCAGGCCCGCATAGGAGGCGCGTGCGCGGTCCGGATAAGCCTTGTTGTACCAGCTGCCGGCGTCCAGGGTTTTCAGCTCGGCCATGGTGAAGGCGTTGGCCGGGCTGTCCTTGCGCTCAGGGAACTTGGTGGCGACGTCAGTGGTGCGCTGCAGGTTATTGTCGTGCAGGGCGAACAGCACGCCGTCCTTGCTGCGCTGAAGATCCATCTCCAGGTAATCGGCGCCCAGGTCGCGGGCCAGTTTGTAGGACGCGGCGGTGGATTCCGGCGCGTCGAAGGAGGCACCGCGGTGGGCGATCACCGCCGGGCGCGGAATCCCCAGGGAAGCGGCCAGTTCGGCAGGGGCCGGCTGGGCGGCGTGGGCCTGGCCGAGACCGAGCATCAGGCTCAGCATCAGGGCGCTTTTGGTGAAAGTGACGGGCATGTCGAGGTCCTTTCGCAGGTATTTTCGAAGATGTCCCTTTTAGCAACTCAAACGAAAACGTGCTATCGCAAGACCGACATAAACGTACTGAAAGCGAAAATTTCCGCACTTTTGTGCGTTTGTTTGCAGTACGCTTGGCCACGGCAACCACCCCGGCAGAGGGTGTGCCTCAATGCCCTGCGTGTAAACCTTCGATCACTCTTGTGAGGTTTACCATGCGCATCACATCCCAACTCATCTGCCAGGCGGCCGACGACCTCAAGGGCTTCGTCGGCCTCAACCGCAAGACCGGCCGCTACATCGTGCGCTTCAGCGAAGACTCCTTCGGCATGGACGTGGCCGACGACGGCATCGTGCCGGCCAGCGAATTCGTCTGGGCCCAGGCCCCGGACCAGGCCATGACCCTCAAGCGCGAACTGATCCAGCTGCTGCTCGACCAACACATCGATGACCGGATCAACATCACCGAACCGCTGCGGGTGTACATGCGCAAGCGGGAGGTGCCGGAGATCGTGGCGGTGCGCAGCCTGGTCAAGGGCTGAGTCCGGGGTGACCCGCCTATCGCCATCGCCAGCAGGCTGGCTCCCACAGGGGATCTGGTGACAGCCTGCTGGCGATGGGGCCTCAATGACACTGCAGCCTTCAGCCGAACCGGTAATCCCGCTCCACCTTGCACACCCGCGTATGAAACGCCGAATACCAGGTCGAACGCCCGCGCTCGCGGATGGCCTGGTGTTCCGGATGGTTTTTCCACGCCAGGATCGCCGCCTCGCTCGTCCAGTACGACACCGTGATCCCCACGCCGTCGTCACCCCGGACCGACTCGGTGCCCAGGAAACCCGGCTGGCGTTGCGCAAGCTCCACCATGCGGGCGGCCGCCTCGGCATAGCCCTGATCCCCTTCGGTGCGGGACGAGGTGAAAATCACCGCGTAGTAGGGCGCCTTCGGGGTCTGGGCGATCATGGTCGTCCCTCCGCGCAGGCCTGGACAAACGCACGCACCAACGGCGGCAACTGGCCTTTGAGCGCCGCCCGTTCGGGCTGGAACAGCGTGGCGACGAAGAATGGGTGACCGGTCAGTTCGATGGCGCGCAGATCGCCGGAGGAGTCGTGGCCCACCGCGTGCAGAGGGCCGTTCAGCAAGTCTTGCTGGAACTGCGGATTCACACCGTAGCGGCAGCGATAGCCCTCAAGGATCTGCGACGTTTCATACGCCTTGGCGATCAACGAACCGGCTTCCAGGTGAATGCTGTCCATCGTCTCCACCAACGAACAGCTCAGCGGCGAAAGCACTGCGCGGTTCGAATCCGGGGACACTTCGCCGTGTTCGGCATCGGCCCAGCCCAGCACATGGCGGGAAAACTCCAGCACCGCATGCTGAAAGCCGCCGCAGGTGCCGAGGAATGGGCGCTGCCGTTCGCGGGCAAACCGGATCGCCCGCAACGCGCCGTCTTCGCTTCTGTAAGGGCTGGCCGGGACGCACCAGACACCGTCGAAGGCCGCCAAGGGCGTATCGGCGTCGATCCGGTCGGTGGCCAGCCATTCGAACTGCACAGTCAGGCCGGTGTGTTCGGCAGCCATGCCGAGGGCGACGGGGATTGCCTGGTGAGCGGTGACGTTCGGGTCGCGGTCGCCGATCAGGGCGATGCGCAGGGCTCTGGATTCCATGAGAGTTCACCGTGCTTGTTGTGGGATCGGGCCCACTATAGATTGGCGTCCACGCACTCAATATTGGCGTTTGCCCAAGTGATCAATGCAGCCACGCACTATCGTCTCGACTACCCGGATCTGTCGCTGATCCTCGCTTTGGTGCGCGGCGGCTCCCTGGCCCGGGCCTCGCAGTTGCTGAAGGTGGATGTGTCGACCGTGTTCCGCGCGGTGCGCCGCCTCGAATCCGCGCTCGGCCAGCAACTGTTCGAAAAGAGCCGCGCCGGTTACCTGCCCACCACGCTGGCGCGGACGCTGGCCGAACAGGCGGAGCGCGCCGAGCAGGCGCTGGAGGCGGCGCGGATCGGCGTGGAGCAGGGCGGGGAAGTGGTCAGCGGCACCGTGCGCCTGACCTGCACCGACTCGGTCTTGCAGGGCCTGTTGTTGCCGGCGTTGGCGCAGTTCATGCCCAACTATCCGGCGCTGACCCTGGAGCTTTGCACCTCCAACGATTTCGCCAACCTCAGCCGCCGCGACGCCGACATCGCCCTGCGCCTAACCCGCACGCCGCCGGAGCATCTGGTCGGACGGCAGCTGGCGAAGATTTCCTACCGGGTGTGCGCCAGCGAACGTTACCTGCGCAACGTCGATGCCACGGATCTTGGCGCACTGGCCTGGATCGCACCGGACGACTTCCTGCCCGATCACCCGACCGTGGTCTGGCGCCGTCAGCACTGGCCGGGCGTGACGCCTGCCTATCGGTGCAACAGCATGCTGTCTGTCACTGAACTGGTGCGGGGCGGATTGGGGGTGGCGGCGTTGCCGGACTTTCTCATCGGCGACGGTCTGCAAGCCTTGAGCGAACCGCTGCACGGCCACGACACGGCCCTTTGGCTGCTGACCCGGCCGGACTGCCGGGCGTTGCGTGCGGTGGTCACGCTGTTCGACGAGCTCGGGCGGGCGTTGCGCTTGCCGTGACGCGGCTCAGCGCTGCGGATTGTCGCGCATGTGCTGATGCAGCTCGCTGGTCAGGCTTTCGATGCGCTCGGTCAGGTTCTTGGTCATTTCCGTGAGCCGGGTGTTCTGCTCCAGCAGTTCGAGCAGTTGCGCGGCGTTCTTCGCGGCCTGGGCCTGGCGTTCGCTGTTGGCCACGGCCAGCGCTTCGCGGTGCTGCGCGTCGGCCTCCGACTGGGCCTTGTCCCGGGCCGCCTGGCGGGTCTGGGCCAGCAGGATCAGCGGCGCGGCGTAGGCCGATTGCAGGCTGAACGCGAGGTTGAGGAGGATGAACGGGTACACGTCGAAATGGGTGACGCCGGACATGTTGAGCGCGACCCACAGCACCACCACCAGCGTCTGCGCCCCCAAGAACATGGGCGTGCCGAAGAACCGCGCAAAGGCCTCGGCGCGCAGGGCGAAGGCGTCGGTGCCGAAGGTGGGGGCGAGGTGGGCATGGGGGCGGTGGAAACGCAGGTGGTCGACAGCGGCTGAATCGGGTTTGGACGGGGTCATGGTCGGCTCGGTGGGGCTCTGGGGTTACGGGTCACTATAGCGTTGTGCGGGGGGCGGATGGCCGAGGCCGGGCTGGTGGTCACGTAAAACACTGTGGGAGCCAGCCTGCTGGCGATGGCGGCAGCCTCGGCGCTGCAAGACGCCTGGGCGGACTCAGACGCTGGATCGGCTCAAGGCCACGCAGACGGTGTTCCGTCCGGTGTGCTTGGCGGTGTAGAGCGCCTTGTCGGCGTCATCCAGCCAGTCCAGTGCGTCGGGGTAGAGGCCTTGGTAACGGGCCAGGCCGATGCTCAGGCTGACCCGCAAGGCGGGCACGTCCGGGTGGCGGTAGCGATCCAGGGCCTGGCGCAGTTGCTCCATCAAGGCCTCGACCTTGTTCAGCGGCAGGTTGGGCAGGATCGCGCAGAACTCGTCGCCGCCGTAGCGGCCCGCCAGTTCGCTGTCCGGCAGCAGGCGTTTGATTTCATGGCTCAGTTGTCGCAGCACGGTATCGCCGACGATGTGACCGTAGCTGTCGTTGATCGCCTTGAAGTGGTCGATGTCGATCAAGGCCAGAATGGCCTGGCTGCCGTGCGCCCGGCATTGGTCGAACTTCAGGTGCAGCAGGTCTTTCCAGGCGCCGTGGTTGAGCAGGCCGGTCAGGCTGTCGGTGCGGCTCAAGGCGCTGAGGGTGCGCTTGTGTTCGGCCAGCTTGATCGCCAACCGGTAGCAGACCATGCCCAACGCCAGCGGATAGAGGGTGAGCATCGGCAGGCAGGCCCAGACCTGAATCGGCGTGGCCGTGAGCGTGAACCGCACGCCGAACAGCGCCCAGCCCAGCAGCACTCCGGCCAGCTGGGCGAGGGCGCCGGGCACGAACAGGCGCAGGCCGCCGGCGGCGACGTTGTTCATGGTCATCATCGAGAGGATGGTCACGGTGGTCAGCGGGTTGAACTGGAAGCACGCGGTCCAGAAACCGCCGCACACCGAGTCATACAGCAGGTTGCGGCGTTCGGCGCGGTAGGGGAAGGCCGAGCGGCTGGAGCATTGGTAGGCGAGGTGGGGCCAGATAAACCCGTTGAACACCAGCAAGGCCCAGAGCCAGGCCGGCATGCCCAGCGGATAGAGGGCGGCGCCGACGCTGAAGAAGCCGACACCCAGGCCGATGGCCCGCGGCAAGTAAATGCGTCTGGCGAATGACAAGCCTTTGCCGCGTTGGTTTTCCATGATGTTCTGCGCCAGATTCATTCTGAAACACTTTGATGTGTTCTTCTCGGACTTACCGTTCATCGGCAAATTGTCGGACATTGTCATTTATTCCAGCGGGAATAATCAGTGTCCTTCCGAGCCATTTAACCGTGGGCAGAAGCAACGGAAGCCCGGGCTAGAGCTGATAGCGGGCCAGGAACATGTCCAGCGCCGCCTCCACGACGGTGTGCTGCATGTCTGGGTTCAGAGCCGCCCGGCCCATGGACATCTGTGGCCAGAAACCGAACGCTTTGATCAGACCCTGTATCTGCTGGGACGCGAATTCGGGATCCGCCGGCTTCAACCGGCCGTCGGCCTGGGCGGCCCGTATCCAGGAGGTCAGGCCTTCCTCCCGCTCGCCCAGACGCGCCACCATGTTCTGTGCCCTTTCCGGGGAATGAATGGTGGTGGCGATCACCACCCGGGCCAAGGTGAGGAAGTTTTCGTCGGCCATCAGTTGCACCTTGGCCATTACCCGCTCGCGCAATTGCTCGCGCAGGGGCTGGTCGGCGCTGTAGGGCGTGGTCTGCTCGGCGGAAATCCGCGCCCACAGTTGGTTGAGGATTTCGGTGAACAGCTCCTCCTTGCTGGGGAAGTGGTTGTACACCGTGCGTTTCGACACCCCGGCGGTGGCCGCAATCTTGTCCATGCTGGTGACGTCGAACCCGTTGGCGCGGAATTCGGCGATCGCCGCCTGGATGATGGCTTCGCGTTTGCGGTCGGTGAGGCGTTGGGGGGCTGTCATAAGTTCGATTCGGCAGGCAGAGGGTGAAATTACACTCGGCAGTTTACTTGTCGTCCGGTTTGATGCAACCTAGAAAGTACACCGGTCAGTGTAATGTTGCGTTAATCGGTGCACCCTAAAACCAGATGTCCGGCTGATGCGTGCGTGCCTTGGCCATTTACTGTCCTACCCTTGGAAGACCGTGCATGGCGCGGTTCTCTGGAGTCATTCCGTCATGGCCGAATCCGTTTCTTCGATGAGCAACGCCACCGCGCCCGAAGCCTCCCGCCAGGCCCAGGGGCTGTTTCGCAACCATGCGCCGGTGCAGCGTGAAGGTTTTGGCAAGATGATGCGCATCATGTGGAACATGATCTTCCACAAACCGCGCAATACCCGTCCGGCCGCCGCCATTCCGGTGCAGGCCCTGACCCGCGCCGACCTGTTGGCGGCACCGAACCACAGCGTCTACCGCCTTGGCCATTCGACCCTGCTGCTCAAGCTGCAAGACAAGTTCTGGGTCACCGACCCGGTGTTCGCCGAACGTGCCTCGCCGGTGCAATGGGCCGGCCCCAAGCGCTTTCACCAGCCGCCGATCAGCATCGACGAACTGCCGCCGATCGAGGCGGTGATCCTGTCCCACAACCACTATGACCATCTCGACCAACAGGCCGTGCTTACGCTGGCGGACAAGGTCAAGGTGTTCCTTACCCCGTTGGGCGTGGGCGACACCCTGACCAAGTGGGGCATCGACGCGGACAAGGTTCGCCAGTTCGACTGGTGGCAAGGCACCGACGTCGCCGGCATCCGCTTCATCGCCACGCCGTCGCAGCACTTTTCCGGTCGTGGCCTGTTCGACGGCAACAGTACCCTCTGGGCTTCGTGGGTGATCATCGACGGTGACACGCGAATTTTCTTCAGCGGCGACAGCGGCTACTTCGATGGCTTCAGGCGCATCGGCGAACAGTTCGGCCCGTTCGACCTGACCCTGATGGAAACCGGTGCCTACAACGTCGAATGGCCCCACGTGCACATGCAACCGGAGGAGACCCTGCAGGCCCACCTCGACCTCAAGGGCCGCTGGCTGTTTCCGATCCACAACGGCACGTTCGACCTGGCGATGCACGCCTGGCACGAACCCTTCGACCGTATCCTGGCCCTCGCCTGGGACCGCAGCGTCGCCATCACCACTCCGCAGATGGGGGAGGTCTTCAACTTGGCGCAGCCACACCGCGGGAGTGCGTGGTGGCTGGCGGTGGAAGGGGATGCAGAGGTGCTGGTGCAGGGGGCCTGAGGGTACCGAACCGGTTCGCGCCTGCGAGGCAAACCGGACTATTCCGCCATCGCGAAGTCGCTGCGGCCGCCAAGGTCGTGCGTCATGCCCTTCACATTCCCGCCCCGCACCGGCGCAAAGCCGGGGAAAAACACCAGCCCCTGCGCCTCGAAGCGGTAGGTCAACGCGAGGCGCGAGGCCTCCGCCACGTCCTGCTGCGCTTCGAAGCGCTGGATGTCATCCGTGGAGACGCCGGCCTCCCGCGCCAGCGCTTCCACGCTCCAGCCCAGCATCGCCCGGGCCTGGGCGCAGTGCGTCGGGGTGAACTGGAACAGGGCAATGCGTTCGAGAATGAGGTTCATCGCAGAAGTGGCCATGGTGATGTGCTCCGGGCGCAGAAATGCTGGCTGAAAATATACTGTGTTTTTGTACAGTTGTTTTCAGGCCGGATCAAACGCAATTTCGCGTTTTTGCGAACCAACGGCACCTGACCGGACGAACGGTGCAAGCGGCTGCGCCTCGATTCCCGCACGCAACCTCGCCATAATGCGCCCCGCGTTTGACTGCGCCGGTTCCAAGCCCGGCGCGACCTCCTACTCATTCAGGGATCGATTCATGTTCAAGGGATTGTTGCGTCCGGCCTTGGCGGCCGCTGCGCTGTTCGCGCTGATGACGGCTGCTCACGCCGGCGATACCCGTCAGGTCTTCACCGGTACGCTGGGCAAGATGCCGATCGTTCTGGAAGTGAACACCGCCGATGCCGAACAGGTGAGCGGTCGCTATTTCTACGAGAAGTACCACCGTGACCTGGAGCTCGGCGGTACGCTGCAGGACGGCGTGCTCACGCTCAACGAAGGCAACTCCCGTTACAGCGCAGAAGACAAACCCTTGCCGACTCTCACGCTGACACGGGCCGGCAACGGCTGGCAGGGCGAGTGGCAGAGCCCGCAGGGCAAAAAGCTGCCGGTGCGTCTCACTCAGGCCGCATTGCCTGCCCCGGCGCCAGGCGCATTGCCCTATGTCGCTGCATTGCCGGGCAGCGACCCCTACGAGTACCTGCGGCTGCGCGGGCTCACGCTCAAGCCGGTGAAAAAAGAGACGTTCATGGGCTACGACCTGCAATGGTGGGCAGAGCCTGAGTCGAAGATTTCACTGTTCACGGTCGAGTCCGGCTACGCAAAAGAAGAACGGCAACGCATCAACGAACATCTGCTCGGCCGGCTCTGGAGCGAAGTCAGCGACTATCACCGCTGCATGATGGATGGCGGCGAATATGCCGAGTTCGATCAAGGGGCTGCCCCCACGTTCCTGTCGCCGGAAGTGGTCAGCCTGGAGATTTCCACCGGCTACAACTGCGGCGGTGCGCATCCGGACTTCGGCAGTTCGCCGATCAACCTCGATGTGCGCACCGGCGAGCTGTTGAAGCTCAAGGATGTGCTGTGGATCGGCAAGCCTGACAGTCAAGCGACCGAATACGATCAGGGCAAGGTCATGGCGCCATGGCTGGTCAAACAGTTCGCCACGCTCTATCCCGAAGAAATGAAGAAGCCTGCCGAAGACGACGGCGAGTGCGACTACACCGACGAAAGTGTCTGGGGATATTCCAACTGGCACTTCACGGCGAAGGGCATTTACATGGGCGCTTACTTCGCGCGCATCCAACGCAACTGTGACAACCCCGAGTGGTCCGTGTTGCCGTACTCGGTGGTCAAGCAACACCCCGGCGTCGTCAAACTGCAACTGCCCCAGGGCTGAGGGTCACGCCAACCCCGGCGCTTCCCGCACTATGAAGTGATCCAGGTTTTCAATGTTTGCACTGAACACCCCGAACGTCTGTTCGGGGTTTTTCTTGCTCGGCACCTGCTTCAGCTCCGGCGTCACGCCATAGAAGAAACAGAACAGTTCCTTGTCGCTGTCGATAGCGTGCTTGATCTCTTCCAGGAACGCCTTGCGCTTGCGGTAGTTGTCGATGAGTTTCTTGCTCAGGTACACGTTCACCGAATACGGTTTCTTCTTCGCCTCGTCCGCTTGCTTGAACCAGACCTTCTGTTCGAAGTCGATGCGCAGGCTTTGGGTGTAGTCCTTGATCTCCTTGATCTTGCCCCAGTAGATCAGCCCTTTGTTGTCCAGCAGGTATTCGACCTTCTTGAAGAACGAGCCATAGGGCGCGGTGTGTTCGCCGATCTTGAGCGGCATGCGCTTGAGCAGTTCCTTGTCGGCGAAGTTCGACACGAAACATTCCACCGGGTGGGCGAAGACCGTGGTCTTGTCCGGCGCCGTGTCGCGGCCTGCGGACGGCTTGGCGTTCGTCGGCTCTGCACGGAACGGATCGTCCCGCCGCACATCCGCCCCCACTTCCACAGCCGCCGGCTTGCGCACGTACTCACGTCGGGTCAGCAGCAACTCAGACGGAAAGTGCTCTTCCCGCCCTTCGTCGCCGTCTTCTGTTTCGCTTCCCGACGCCGACGCTTTCAGGCTCGCGTACGGACATCCCGCCACATGCTGCGTCGTCGGCAGGTTCTTGAAGTGCGGTGTGCGTACGTAGTTCACGTTCTTGGCATTGAACGTCACCAGTCCGTTCGACGCCTCGAACGCCGTGCGGCAGGCATCGTTGGGGCACTGGAATTGTTCTTTGGCCGAATCGAAGTCCACTGTCTCGTCGAAGTTGAGGTCGCGGACGTCATAGATCGAAAGTTTGTCGTCGAGGCTGACGCAATAGGCGAGGTCGAACTTCATGGCGGGTACTGGTTCCTTCAGTGGAGCGGGGCGGTGAGCGTCTGAATGCGTTCCTTGATGCGATCAAGATCCTTGAGTTCGCACTCCCAGATCACATCGACACGCCAGTCCAACAGCTTCAGCTTGTTAATGCAACGCTCGTCCCGTTGGGCATTGGCCTCGAACTTCTGCGACCAATACTCAGGGCGCGTTTTAGGAACGGACGCGAACTTGCAGCCATGCCGATGCCAAAAGCAACCGTGCACGAACAGGCACAGCCGATGCTTGGGAAAGACCAGGTCAGGCGACCCCGGCAAGTCTCGCCGATGCAAACGAAACCGCAGCCCCATCGCATGGCACAAGGAGCGGACGACCCGTTCAGGCTTGGTGTCCTTGCCCTTGATCTGCGCCATGAGCCTGGAGCGCTGCTCTGCCGTGATCCGGTCTGCGCACATACCGATCCGCCTCTTGGGGCTTGCGTCTGCGGACAAGCATGGGAGCGTTGCGGCGACCAGGTCAAGGCGCCGTGGCGAGGGAGCGGCTACCTCGCCACAGAGGACGGGTATTCGGGCAAAAAAAAGCCCCGATCAGATCGGGGCTTTTGCTTTTTCGGCTGGTCGACTCAGACCGCAACCGTCAAACCGTGGCGAACCGGGGATCAATCCCAGCTCAACGCACCACCGGTTTGGTACTCGATCACACGAGTCTCAAAGAAGTTCTTCTCCTTCTTCAAGTCCATGATCTCGCTCATCCACGGGAACGGGTTGGTGGTGCCTGGGTATTCTTCCTTCAGACCGATCTGCGACAGGCGACGGTTGGCGATGAACTTCAGGTAGTCCTCCATCATCGCCGCGTTCATGCCCAGCACGCCGCGAGGCATGGTGTCGCGGGCGTATTCGATTTCCAGCTGGGTGCCTTGCAGGATCATCTGCGAAGCTTCTTCCTTCATTTCGGCGTCCCACAGGTGCGGGTTTTCGATCTTGATCTGGTTGATCACGTCGATGCCGAAGTTCAGGTGCATGGATTCGTCGCGCAGGATGTACTGGAACTGCTCGGCGACGCCGGTCATCTTGTTGCGGCGGCCCATGGAGAGGATCTGGGTGAAGCCGCAGTAGAAGAAGATGCCTTCCAGGACGCAGTAGTAGGCGATCAGGTTGCGCAGCAGTTCCTTGTCGGTTTCGACGGTGCCGGTGTTGAATTCCGGGTCGGAGATGGCGCGGGTGTATTTCAGGCCCCAGGCGGCTTTCTTCGCGACCGACGGGATCTCGTGGTACATGTTGAAGATTTCGCCTTCATCCATGCCCAGCGATTCGATGCAGTACTGGTAGGCGTGGGTGTGGATCGCCTCTTCGAAGGCCTGGCGCAGGATGTACTGGCGGCATTCCGGGTTGGTGATCAGACGGTACACGGCCAGGGCCAGGTTGTTGGCGACCAGGGAGTCGGCGGTGGAGAAGAAGCCCAGGTTGCGCATGACGATGCGGCGCTCGTCTTCGGTCAGGCCTTCCGGGTTTTTCCAGAGGGCGATGTCGGCGGTCATGTTGACTTCTTGCGGCATCCAGTGGTTCGCGCAGCCGTCCAGGTACTTCTGCCAGGCCCAGTCGTACTTGAACGGTACGAGTTGGTTGAGGTCGGCGCGGCAGTTGATCATGCGCTTTTCGTCGACGGCGACACGGGCGGCGGAGCCTTCGAGTTCGGCGAGGCCTTCGGCGACGTCGAGCGAATCCAGTGCGGCCTTGGCGCGGGCGACGGCGGCCGAGTCGTTGGCGGTCACGGCGCGGGCCTCGAGGGCGGCGGCGCCGCCGGCGCTGTCGAGGCGGTCCAGGGTGGCTTCGGCGTTGTTGCCGGCGGCGGCTGGTTTGGCCGCTGCTTCACTGTCTTCTTTGTCGAAATCGTCCCAGCTCAGCATGACGTGTCGTCTCCTGCGTGAGGGCCGGATGCCCGTGTGAAAACCGGTTGTGGGTTGTTCACACGGCCGTACCGGCCGCGTTGGATCTAAAGGAATCGTTTTTTGCAGCAGCTAAGGCAGGCAATAAAACTTGAATTTGTACGGGTGCCGGGAGCCTCTGACGGGCGCAGGCGTCGTCGGACGCTGCTGCGAGGCTCCGGACTGGCTGCGGATCCCTGTAAGGGAATATTGCAGGCCCGTTTAGGGCGGCATTATAGGGAATTTTTCCCCGCCGTGGTGGGGCGAATCCGCGCATGGGGCGGTCAGGAGGGCGGCTTTTTCGGTCGGAGCGAGAGTTTATGGGGCTTTGGCGGCAGAAGATTTTTTTTCGCAAAAATCTCGCGTTTGCGGGTTTGTTCAAAAAACGAACAAAAAAACCGTGTTTTCACTATATGTTGTGTTTTGCAAGCCCTTTCGGCATCGGAAAACACAACTGAGCCCGGCCGAAGCCGGGCTGGAATCGACGCTCAGCGCATCGCTGAACGGGCCGGTGCGGTGCAGTCCCGGTCAGCCGTTGGAGCAACCGTTGCCCATGACGCTGTAACGCAGGATATGGCGCTGGCCCTTGGAGTCGTCGTATTCCATTTTCATCGGCACCACTTCACACACATTCGGCACTTCGCTCATGGACACCACTTTGGCGATGTCCAGGTGGGTGGAGTAAGTGTATTCCTCGATCACCGGTTGTTGCTGCGCGACATCAGTCGGGACCTCGTCTGCCATGGCGGTTGCGCACAGACTGCTGAGGGCCAGAACCAATAAAGCTTTCATTTCAAAGTTACCTTCTTGAGGTCGAGTGGGGGCACGCAACCTTTTTGGGGTTGCGTGTGGAACTTCATTGCTTGGGTTACTTGAAGCGGAGCGTGATTAACGGCCTTCGTGGGGGCTGTAACGTTGTTAATCGCTTTGCCTTGTCGGCGAGGCAGATTCTAGGGAGGCGGGGTGGGGGTAAACAGAGCGGGTTTTGATAAACACCTTTGGCAGATTTCGTAACAATCGCCCGATATCGTGTAAGCGGAGGCTTACCGCGGAGGTGGACCGCCTGGAATACCGAGTCGCCGGAATCGCCGGCAGGCCAGATCCCACAAGGGCTGCGGTTAACTGGGCGGGCTCGGTTATGGCGTGCTTCGGGATTGTCTGGATGTTTTGTAGGGGCTTGTTACTACCATCGTCGAATGGTTCTATACGGGCGCCCCGGCTACAACAGGGTCATACAAAAACAACTATTACACCGAGGTAGGAAAGATGAGTGCGGCTTCCCTGTATCCCGTTCGCCCTGAAGTTGCGGCCAATACGCTGACCGACGAGGCAACCTACAAAGCCATGTATCAGCAGTCGGTCGTCAACCCGGACGGCTTCTGGCGCGAACAGGCCAAGCGCCTCGACTGGATCAAACCTTTCACCGCGGTGAAGCAGACGTCGTTCGACGACCATCACGTCGACATCAAGTGGTTCGCCGACGGCACCCTGAACGTTTCCTACAACTGCCTCGACCGTCATCTGGCCGAGCGCGGCGATCAGATCGCGATCATCTGGGAGGGCGACGACCCTTCCGAAAGCCGCAACATCACCTACCGCGAACTGCACGAACAAGTCTGCAAGTTCGCCAACGCCCTGCGCGGCCAGGATGTGCACCGCGGCGACGTGGTCACCATCTACATGCCGATGATCCCTGAAGCCGTGGTCGCCATGCTGGCCTGCACCCGGATCGGCGCAATCCACTCGGTGGTGTTCGGCGGCTTCTCGCCGGAAGCCCTGGCCGGGCGCATCATCGACTGCCGCTCCAAAGTGGTGATCACCGCCGACGAAGGCATCCGCGCCGGCAAGAAGATCCCGCTCAAGGCCAACGTCGACGACGCGCTGACCAACCCGGAAACCAGCAGCATCCAGAAAGTCATCGTGTGCAAGCGCACCGCCGGCGACATCAAGTGGAACCAGCACCGCGACATCTGGTACGAAGACCTGATGAAAGTGGCCGGCACCGTGTGCGCACCCAAAGAGATGGGCGCCGAAGAGGCGCTGTTCATCCTTTACACCTCCGGCTCCACCGGCAAGCCGAAGGGCGTGCAGCACACCACCGGCGGTTACCTGCTGTATGCGGCCATGACCCACGAGCGCGTGTTCGACTACCGTCCGGGGGAAATCTACTGGTGCACCGCCGACGTGGGCTGGGTCACCGGGCACTCCTATATCGTCTACGGCCCGCTGGCCAACGGCGCGACCACGCTGCTGTTCGAAGGCGTGCCGAACTACCCGGACATCACCCGGGTGGCGAAGATCGTCGACAAGCACAAGGTCAACATCCTCTACACCGCACCGACCGCGATCCGCGCCATGATGGCGTCCGGCACGGCGGCCGTCGAAGGGGCGGACGGCAGCAGCCTGCGCCTGCTCGGTTCGGTGGGCGAGCCGATCAACCCGGAAGCCTGGGACTGGTACTACAAGAACGTCGGCCAGTCCCGCTGCCCGATCGTCGACACCTGGTGGCAGACCGAGACCGGCGGCAACATGATGAGCCCGCTGCCGGGCGCCCACGCCCTCAAGCCGGGTTCGGCGGCGCGTCCGTTCTTCGGTGTGGTGCCGGCGCTGGTGGACAACCTGGGCAACATCATCGAGGGCGAGGCCGAGGGCAACCTGGTGATCCTCGATTCGTGGCCGGGCCAGGCGCGCACCCTGTACGGCGATCACGACCGTTTCGTCGACACCTACTTCAAGACCTTCCGCGGCATGTATTTCACCGGTGACGGCGCCCGTCGCGACGCCGACGGCTACTACTGGATCACCGGGCGGGTGGACGACGTGCTCAACGTGTCCGGCCACCGCATGGGCACCGCTGAGATCGAAAGCGCGATGGTCGCCCACCCGAAAGTCGCCGAAGCGGCGGTGGTCGGGGTGCCGCACGACATCAAGGGGCAGGGCATCTATGTCTACGTCACCCTGAAGAACGGCGAGGAGCCGACCGAGCAACTGCGCCTGGAACTGAAGAACTGGGTGCGCAAGGAAATCGGCCCGATCGCTTCGCCGGACGTGATCCAGTGGGCGCCGGGGCTGCCGAAGACCCGTTCGGGCAAGATCATGCGCCGGATCCTACGCAAGATCGCCACCGCGGAGTACGAAGGGCTGGGTGATATCTCGACCCTGGCGGACCCAAGCGTGGTGCAGCACCTGATCGATACCCACAAGACCATGAATGTCGCGTAAGCGGCGGGTCTGACGTGCTGAAAAGCCCCGTCCGGCGCATGCCGGGCGGGGCTTTTTTTCTGCCTGCGGATTTTGTGGTGTACGGGAGTTTTGCGGACAGCCTGATCTCAATGTGGGAGCCAGCCTGCTGGCGATGGCGGTGGGTCAGGCAGCAGAGAGGTCGGTAGTGCTGGCCTCATCGCTTGCAGGCAAGCTCCTACAGTTTTTTGGGTTAGGCGCGAGATCTGCTGGCACTGCAATTCACTGGCACAGTCCCAACCAATAATTATCGGTTTCCCCCGTTAGACGCTTCCCGCTGTTACCGGCCCGTCTTCAAGTTACTGAATGTGTAACCGCCCGCTCCGCAACGGGGCAATGGGAAACGCCGCGCCCGGTTTCAGGGCCTCAAAATGCCCTGCGAAAAATTAGACGGAACGCTGCGCTTGCCGGATTAGAAGGGTTTGCGAATAATAGGCCCGCAATTTGCAACATAGATCGGTTCACTGTCTTTTGCTCTTGCATGAAATTGCGGAGCTGTCAATCTGCTCGGGCGGGTTTCTCGGTGCATCTGTAATTAGTTGTCGCATTGAAGAAATATCGGCTTCGGGCCTGTCGCTAGAATGCCGATCACTCGCTCGTCGTGGCTCGTGTTTAAACCCCAGGCGTTTTCGCCGGGAAACGTCCGACCGATGCAGCGCCGCTTTCCGATCCACCCATTCGCATATTGGGCTGTCGCTCACTCTGCCGTTTTTGCCCTTTACCGATGGAGTCCCAAGATGAAGAAACTTGTGCTGCTTGGCGCCCTGGCACTGTCCGTGCTGTCCCTGCCATCGTTCGCTGACGAAAAGCCTCTGAAGATCGGTATCGAAGCGGCCTACCCTCCATTCGCCTCCAAGGCCCCGGACGGCAGCATCGTCGGTTTCGACTACGACATCGGCAACGCCCTGTGCGAAGAGATGAAGGTTAAGTGCCAGTGGGTCGAGCAAGAGTTCGACGGCCTGATCCCGGCCCTGAAGGTGCGCAAGATCGACGCGATCCTGTCGTCCATGTCGATCACCGAAGACCGCAAGAAATCCGTGGACTTCACCAACAAGTACTACAACACCCCGGCCCGACTGGTCATGAAGGAAGGCACCGCTGTCAGCGACGGCCTGACCGAGCTCAAGGGCAAGAACATCGGCGTGCAGCGCGGCTCGATCCACGAGCGCTTCGCCCGTGAGGTCCTGGCCCCGCTGGGTGCCGAGATCAAGCCGTACGGCTCGCAGAACGAAATCTACCTCGACGTGGCCGCCGGTCGCCTCGACGGCACCGTGGCAGACGCTACCCTGTTGAATGACGGCTTCCTGAAGACCGACGCCGGCAAGGGCTTCGCGTTCGTCGGCCCGCAGTTCACCGACGAGAAGTACTTCGGCGACGGCGTCGGCATCGCCGTGCGCAAGGGCGACGCGCTCAAGGACAAGATCAACACTGCCATCGCGGCCATCCGCGAGAACGGCAAGTACAAGCAAATCCAGGACAAGTACTTCGACTTCGACATTTACGGCAAGTAAGTTCGTCGCACGATCCGTCCGAAATGGCGCAAGCAACAGAATCTCTGCGGTTTGCGCCATTTTTTCATCCCAACTTTCGAGGACCTGAATCATGTTGAAAGGCTACGGGGCTGTCATCCTCGACGGCGCATGGCTGACGCTTCAGCTCGCCTTGTCGTCCATGGCCCTGGCGATCGTTCTCGGTCTGATCGGTGTCGCGCTGCGGCTGTCGCCGGTGCGCTGGCTGGCGTGGCTGGGCGACCTGTACGCCACGGTGATCCGCGGAGTGCCCGACCTGGTGCTGATCCTGCTGATTTTCTACGGCGGCCAGGACATGCTCAACCGCGTGGCGCCGATGCTCGGCTACGACGAATACATCGACCTGAACCCGCTGGCCGCCGGCATCGGCACCCTCGGCTTCATCTTCGGTGCGTACCTCTCGGAAACCTTCCGTGGCGCGTTCATGGCCATTCCCAAGGGGCAGGCCGAAGCAGGCATGGCCTATGGCATGAGCAGCCTGCAGGTGTTCTTCCGGGTGATGGTGCCGCAGATGATCCGCCTGGCGATCCCGGGCTTCACCAACAACTGGCTGGTGTTGACCAAGGCCACCGCGCTGATTTCCGTGGTCGGCCTGCAAGACATGATGTTCAAGGCCAAGCAGGCGGCCGACGCCACCCGCGAGCCTTTCACCTTCTTCCTGGCAGTGGCGGCGATGTACCTGGTGATCACCAGCGTCTCGTTGCTGGCGCTGCGTCACCTCGAGAAGCGCTACTCGGTAGGCGTAAGGGCGGCTGAGCTATGATCTTCGACTACAACGTCATCTGGGAGTCGCTGCCGCTGTACCTCGGCGGGCTGGTGACCACCCTCAAACTGCTCGCGCTGTCGCTGCTGTTCGGCCTGCTCGCGGCGCTGCCGCTGGGCCTGATGCGCGTCTCGAAGAACCCGGTGGTCAACATGACGGCCTGGCTCTACACCTACGTGATCCGCGGCACGCCGATGCTGGTGCAGCTGTTCCTGATCTACTACGGCCTGGCCCAGTTCGAGGCCGTGCGCGAAAGCTTCCTGTGGCCGTGGCTGTCCAGCGCGACGTTCTGCGCATGCCTGGCCTTCGCGATCAACACCAGCGCCTACACCGCCGAAATCATCGCCGGCAGCCTCAAGGCCACGCCGCACGGCGAGATCGAAGCGGCCAAGGCCGTGGGCATGTCGCGCTTCAAGATGTACAAGCGCATCCTGCTGCCGTCGGCCCTGCGCCGGGCGCTGCCGCAGTACAGCAACGAAGTGATCATGATGCTGCAGACCACCAGCCTGGCGTCCATCGTGACCCTGATCGACATCACCGGCGCGGCCCGCACCGTCAACGCGCAGTTCTATCTGCCGTTCGAGGCGTACATCACCGCCGGCGTGTTCTACCTGTGCCTGACCTTCATCCTGGTGCGCCTGTTCAAGCTGGCCGAGCGCCGCTGGCTGAGCTACCTGGCCCCGCGGAAGCACTGACATGGAACGCATCGACCACGTATTGCCGTGGAGCCACCTGGGCAGCGAGCGCCGGATTTCGGTGTTCCGCTTCGGAGGCGGGGAGCGCAAGGCCTACATCCAGGCCAGCCTGCACGCCGACGAACTGCCGGGCATGCGTACCGCCTGGGAACTGAAGAAGCGCCTCGGCGAGCTCGAAGCCCAAGGCCTGCTCAACGGCGTCATCGAACTGGTGCCGGTGGCCAACCCGCTGGGTCTTGGCCAATTGCTGCAAGGCAATCACCAGGGCCGGTTCGAGGCGGGCAGCGGCAAGAACTTCAACCGCGACTTCGTCGAGTTGAGCGCACCGGTCGCAGCGGCGCTGGGCGAACGCCTGGGCGATGATCCGCACGCCAACGTCCGGCTGATCCGTCAGGCGATGGCCGATCACCTGGCGGCGTTGCCCGAGGCGAGCAGCCAACTGCAAGGCATGCAGCGCGTGCTGCTCAGCCACGCCTGCACCGCTGACGTGGTGCTGGACCTGCACTGCGACGCCGAAGCCGCGCTGCACCTGTACGCGTTGCCGCAGCACTGGCCGCAGTGGCGTTCGCTGGCCGCGCACCTGAACGTTAAAGTGGGATTGCTGGCGGAAGACTCCGGCGGCAGCTCCTTCGACGAAGCCTGCTCGCTGCCGTGGCTGCGCCTGTCGCGCCAGTTCCCGGAGGCGTCGATTCCCCTGGCCTGCCTGGCGACCACCGTCGAGCTGGGCGGCCAGGCCGACACCGGCCGGGCGCAGGCCGAGGACTGGGCCGAAGGTATCTTGGCGTTCCTCGCCGAGCAGGGCCTGATCGGCGGCGAGTGGCCGAAGCCGGCGCACGAGCCTTGCGAAGGCATGCCGTTCGAGGGCACTGAGCTGCTGTTCGCGCCGCACCCCGGTGTGGTGAGCTTTTTGCGCAGGCCCGGCGAATGGGTCGAGGCCGGCGATGAGATTTTTGAAGTGATCGACCCTGTGTCCGATCGGGTCAGCACGGTGTGTGCTGGTACGTCCGGGGTGCTGTTTGCCATTGAACGGCTGCGATATGCCCAACCCGGTTTCTGGCTGGCCAAGGTGGCGGGGCGCGAAGCGCTGCGTCACGGGCGCTTGCTCAACGACTGACTGACTGTTTTTGTGAGAACCGACCGCATGTACAAACTTGAAGTCCAAGACCTGCATAAACGCTACGGCAGTCACGAAGTGCTCAAGGGCGTGTCCCTGAAGGCGGCAGCCGGCGATGTGATCAGCATCATCGGCTCCAGTGGCTCCGGCAAAAGCACTTTCCTGCGCTGCATCAACCTGCTCGAGCAGCCGCACGCGGGCAAGATCCTGCTCAACAACGAAGAGCTCAAGCTGGTGGCGAACAAGGACGGCGCGCTGAAGGCGGCCGACCCGAAACAGCTGCAGCGCATGCGCTCGCGCCTGTCGATGGTGTTCCAGCACTTCAACCTGTGGTCGCACATGACCGCGCTGGAAAACATTATGGAAGCGCCGGTGCATGTGCTGGGCGTGTCCAAGGCCGAGGCCCGCGAGAAGGCCGAGCACTACCTGAACAAGGTGGGCGTGGCCCATCGCAAGGACGCCTTCCCGGGGCACATGTCCGGTGGCGAGCAGCAGCGTGTGGCGATCGCCCGTGCGCTGGCGATGGAGCCGGAAGTGATGCTGTTCGACGAGCCGACCTCGGCCCTCGACCCGGAACTGGTGGGCGATGTGCTCAAGGTCATGCAGTCCCTGGCCCAGGAAGGCCGCACCATGGTGGTGGTGACCCACGAAATGGGCTTTGCCCGTGAAGTGTCGAACCAGCTGGTGTTCCTGCACAAAGGCCTGGTGGAAGAGAGCGGCAACCCGCGCGAAGTGCTGGTCAACCCGCAGTCGGAACGTCTGCAGCAATTCCTCTCGGGCAGCCTCAAGTAAACGCTCCCTTTATGCACCACGTTAGTGCATGCTTCGCAGCCTGGATGCTGGCTCATTTCCCCTGCGGAAGCGAGCCTGCCCGCGAAAGCGGCAGGTCAGTCATTCTCATCGTTGACTGACCCAACCCTTTCGCGAGCAGGCTCGCTCCCACACTGGATCTATGTCGGGTTCAGGATTACGGGCTAGCATTGGCCCATGCCTTCAATACTGTTACCTCGTTTCGGATTGCCCGCCCATGACTGCCCATCGAATTGGTTTCCTGATTTGGCCCAGCACTAAAGCTCTGACGCTGGCGCTGGCGGAGGAAGCCTTGCGTGTCGCTCAGCGGGTGCATCCGGAGGTGGTCTACGAGTTGTCGTTCTTGCAGGCCGAACCGCCGAGCGAGAGCGGCTGGCAACTGCCTGGCGAACCCTGGACCGGCAAGCTGGAGAACTTCCAGAAACTGTTCCTGCTCGCCGACGAGCCGCCGGCCGCCCTGGCGCCGAACCTCACCAGCGCGCTCAAGCAACTGGTGCGCGCCGGTTGCGTGATCGGCGGGCTGTCCGCCGGCGTGTACCCGTTGGCGCAACTGGGGCTGCTCGACGGCTACCGTGCCGCCGTGCACTGGCGCTGGCAGGACGATTTCGCCGAGCGCTTCCCCAAGGTCATCGCCACCAGCCATCTGTTCGACTGGGACCGCGACCGTCTCACGGCCTGCGGCGGCATGTCGGTGCTCGACCTGCTGCTGGCGGTGCTGGCCCGTGACCACGGCGCTGAACTGGCCGGCGCGGTCTCCGAGGAACTGGTGGTCGAGCGCATCCGCGAAGGGGGCGAGCGTCAGCGCATTCCGCTGCAGAACCGCCTGGGCTCCAGCCATCCGAAGCTCACCCAGGCGGTGCTGCTGATGGAAGCCAACATCGAAGAGCCGCTGACCACCGACGAAATCGCCCAGCACGTGTGCGTGTCCCGCCGGCAGCTGGAGCGGATCTTCAAGCAGTACCTCAACCGTGTGCCGAGCCAGTACTACCTGGAGCTGCGCCTGAACAAGGCCCGGCAGATGCTGATGCAGACCAGCAAGTCGATCATCCAGATCGGCCTGTCCTGCGGTTTCTCCTCGGGGCCGCATTTCTCCAGCGCCTACCGCAACTTCTTCGGCGCCACGCCGCGGGAAGACCGCAACCAGCGGCGCAGCAGCAGCCCGTTCGAGCTGTCCTCGGTGCCGCCGGAGCGCGGTTGATCCGCGCTTGAGGGCGCTTGCTCTTCGGTTCCGCAGGCCCCGCTGTCCGTAATCTCCCCTCCGTTTGTTCGATGATGGCTTGCGCGCCGAAATCGACCGCTGCCGTTCGGAAACAAGCCGACAGCACCGCATGCTCTCCTGCGCAAGCGGATTGCCGCGCAACTCAATGATTTGGGCGATTTCCATGGGCAATTCCAGAATGTCCGGGGGGGCATTTCGGTGATGGCATTGTCGGTCGGATGATGGCAACAGGGTGGGGGTTCATCGCAGGGCGAGCCGTGCTGATTGATGGGCGGACAGCAGACTCCATCGGTGAGCGCCATGTGCGGTACATATGTACCGCACACGGAAAAACGGCATCGGATACAAAGTGACAGGTCTGCCGCAAACCCCGGTCGCCAGTTAAACTGCGCCTTTGCGACCCTATTTGTCGCATTGCCGTAAACCCGGGAAAAACCGGGGTTTGCGCTATAAGAAGTTGTCGCTTGGCGACAAGGCCGGGCTGAGAACTGTCCTTACAATCCCCCCATCTCCCGCCAGTTTCAGGCGGGTGTTCCTCATCAGGAGACTCCGATGTCCGTTGAGCACGCTGCGGTACAACGCGCCGATTTCGACCAGGTAATGGTTCCCAACTATGCGCCTGCCGCTTTCATTCCGGTGCGTGGCGAAGGCTCCCGCGTCTGGGACCAGACCGGCCGCGAGCTGATCGACTTCGCCGGCGGGATTGCCGTCAACGTGCTGGGCCATGCGCATCCGGCGCTGGTCGGCGCCCTGACCGAGCAGGCGAACAAGCTGTGGCACGTGTCCAACGTGTTCACCAACGAGCCGGCCCTGCGCCTGGCGCACAAGCTGATCGACGCCACCTTCGCCGAGCGTGTGTTCTTCTGCAACTCCGGCGCCGAAGCCAACGAGGCCGCGTTCAAGCTGGCCCGCCGCGTGGCGTTCGACCGTTTCGGCAGCGAGAAGTACGAAATCATCGCCGCGCTGAACAGCTTCCACGGCCGCACCCTGTTCACCGTGAACGTCGGCGGCCAGTCGAAGTACTCCGACGGTTTCGGTCCGAAGATCACCGGCATCACCCACGTGCCGTACAACGACCTGGCGGCCCTGAAGGCTGCCGTTTCCGACAAGACCTGCGCCGTGGTGCTGGAACCGATCCAGGGCGAGGGCGGCGTGCTGCCGGCCGAGCTGGCGTACCTGCAAGGCGCCCGCGAGCTGTGCGATGCGCACAACGCGCTGCTGGTGTTCGACGAAGTGCAGACCGGCATGGGCCGCACCGGCAAACTGTTCGCCTACCAGCATTTCGGCGTGACCCCGGACATCCTCACCAGCGCCAAGAGCCTGGGCGGCGGTTTCCCGATCGCGGCGATGCTGACCACCGAAGCGCTGGCCAAGCACCTGGTCGTCGGCACCCACGGCACCACCTACGGCGGCAACCCGCTGGCGTGCGCGGTGGCCGAGGCAGTGGTCGACGTGATCAACACCCCTGAAGTGCTCAACGGCGTCAACGCCAAGCACGACAAGTTCAAGACCCGCCTGGAGCAGATCGGCCAGAAGTACGGCCTGTTCACCCAGGTGCGCGGTCTGGGCCTGCTGATCGGCTGCGTGCTGAGCGATGCCTGGAAAGGCAAGGCCAAGGACGTGTTCAACGCCGCCGAGCGTGAAGGCCTGATGATCCTGCAGGCCGGCCCGGACGTGATCCGTTTCGCGCCGAGCCTGGTGATCGACGACGCCGACATCGATCAGGGCCTGGAGCGCTTCGAGCGCGCCGTGGCCAAGCTGACGCAAGCCTGATTGACCCTCCGGCGCCTGACCGCTCAGGCGCCGGACCCGATTTTCGTTTTGCACCGACACATACTGTGGGAGCCAGCCCGCTGGCGATGAGGGCCTGACAGCCAACATCACTGTTGCCTGAAAGGACGCAATCGCCGGCAGTCTGGCTCCCACAATCGACTCTGGGTCGACCCGGGGACGGTGTGGAATTTTTCACCTGTGATTTTCATGAGAGAAAGGAGTGACACCATGCTGGTGATGCGCCCTGCGCAAATGGCTGACCTGGGCGAGGTACAGCGTCTGGCTGCGGACAGCCCGATCGGTGTCACTTCGTTGCCGGACGACGTGGAGCGCCTGAGCGACAAGATCGCCGCCAGCGAGGCGTCGTTCTCCGCCGAGGTCAGCTTCAACGGCGAGGAAAGCTACTTCTTCGTCCTTGAGGACACCGTCGCCGGCAAGCTGGTCGGCTGCTCGGCCATCGTCGCCTCGGCCGGCTACTCCGAACCGTTCTACAGCTTTCGCAACGAGACCTTCGTGCACGCTTCCCGCGAGCTGAAGATCCACAACAAGATCCACGTGCTTTCGCAGTGCCACGACCTGACCGGCAACAGCCTGCTGACCAGTTTCTACGTGCAGCGCGACCTGGTGGGCTCGCCGTGGGCCGAGCTCAACTCCCGTGGCCGCCTGCTGTTCGTCGCCAGCCATCCTGAGCGTTTCGCCGACTCGGTGGTGACCGAGATCGTCGGCTACAGCGACGAGAACGGCGACTCGCCGTTCTGGGACGCCATCGGCCGCAACTTCTTCGACCTCAACTACGCCGAGGCCGAGCGCCTGTGCGGCCTCAAGAGCCGCACCTTCCTGGCCGAGCTGATGCCGCACTACCCGATCTACGTGCCGCTGCTGCCGGACTCCGCCCAGGAGGCGATGGGCCAGGTGCACCCGCGTGCGCAGATCACCTTCGACATCCTGATGCGCGAAGGCTTCGAGACCGATCATTACATCGACATTTTCGACGGCGGCCCGACCCTGCACGCCCGCGTCTCGGGGATCCGTTCGATCGCCCAGAGCCGCGTGGTGCCGGTGAAGATCGGCGAGCCGGTCAAGGGCGCAGGGCGCCAGTACCTGGTGGCCAACGCGCAGCTGCAGGATTACCGCGCCGTTCTGCTGGAGCTGGACTACGCGCCCGGCAAACCGGTGACCCTGGACCTGGAAGCGGCCGAAGCCCTGGGCGTCGGCGAGGGCGCCAGCGTGCGCCTGGTGGCGGTTTAACGCCTTAGCGAGTTTCACGGGTGGCGTTGGCGGCCCGTTTGAGGAGATAGCATGATCGTTCGTCCCGTACGCAGCAGCGATTTACCCGCTCTGATCGACCTGGCCCGCAGCACCGGCACCGGCCTGACCACCTTGCCGGCCAACGAAGAGCGCCTGACCCACCGGGTCGGCTGGGCCGAGAAGACCTTTCGCGGCGAAGCCGGCCGCGGCGATGCGGACTACCTGTTCGTGCTCGAAGACGACAACGGCCGTGTGGTGGGGATCTCCGCCATCGCCGGCGCCGTCGGCCTGCGTGAGCCGTGGTACAACTTCCGGGTCGGCCTGACCGTCAGCGCCTCCCAGGAGCTGAACATCTACCGCGAGATCCCGACCCTGTTCCTGGCCAACGACCTGACCGGCAACTCCGAGCTGTGCTCGCTGTTCCTGCACGCCGACTACCGCACCGGCCTCAACGGCCGCATGCTGTCCAAGGCGCGGATGCTGTTCATCGCCGAGTTTCCGCAGCTGTTCGGCAACAAGATCATCGCCGAGATGCGCGGCGTCTCCGACGAGGCGGGCCGTTCGCCGTTCTGGGAGAGCCTGGGCCGGCATTTCTTCAAGATGGAATTCAGCCAGGCCGATTACCTGACCGGCGTCGGCAACAAGGCGTTCATCGCCGAGCTGATGCCCAAGTTCCCGCTGTACACCTGCTTCCTGTCCGAAGACGCACGTGCCGTGATCGGCCAGGTGCACCCGGACACCGAGCCTGCGCTGGCGATGCTCAAGGGCGAAGGCTTCAGCTATCAGGGCTACGTCGACATCTTCGACGCCGGCCCCGCCATCGAGTGCGAAACCGGCAAGATCCGCGCGGTGCGCGACAGCCAGGCGCTGGTGTTGGCGGTGGGCACGCCGGGCGACGACGCCACGCCGTTCATCATCCATAACCGCAAGCGCGAGGACTGCCGGATCACTGCAGCCCCGGCGCGTCTGGCCGCCGGCACCCTGGTGGTCGATCCGCTGACCGCCAAACGCCTTCAACTCAATGCCGGCGATCAGGTGCGCGCCGTTCCGTTGTCCGCAGCCCGGGAGTCGAAACAATGAATTCGCTATACATCGCAGGTCAGTGGCTGGCCGGCCAGGGGGATGCGTTCGAGTCGCTGAACCCGGTGACCCAGCAAGTGCTGTGGTCAGGCCAGGGCGCAACCGCCGCCCAGGTCGATTCGGCGGTGCACGCCGCGCGCCAGGCATTCCCGGCCTGGGCCAAGCGTTCTCTGCAGGAGCGCATCGGCGTGCTCGAAGCATTCGCCGCCACTCTGAAGAGCCACAGCGACGAGCTGGCCCGCGCCATCGGTGAGGAAACCGGTAAGCCGCTCTGGGAAGCGGCGACCGAAGTCACCAGCATGGTCAACAAGATCGCGATCTCGGTGCAGAGCTACCGTGAACGCACCGGTGAGAAGAGCGGCCCGCTGGGCGACGCCACCGCCGTGCTGCGCCACAAGCCCCACGGTGTGGTGGCGGTGTTCGGTCCGTACAACTTCCCTGGCCACCTGCCGAACGGGCACATCGTGCCGGCGTTGCTGGCCGGCAACAGCGTGCTGTTCAAGCCGAGCGAGCTGACGCCGAAGGTCGCCGAGCTCACGGTCAAGTGCTGGATCGAGGCCGGTCTGCCGGCCGGTGTGCTGAACCTGCTGCAAGGCGCCCGCGAAACCGGCATCGCCCTGGCGGCCAATCCAGGCATCGACGGCCTGTTCTTCACCGGCTCCAGCCGCACCGGCAATCACCTGCACCAGCAGTTCGCCGGGCGCCCGGACAAGATCCTCGCCCTGGAGATGGGCGGCAACAACCCGCTGGTGGTGGATCAGGTCGCCGATCTCGACGCAGCGGTCTACACGATCATTCAGTCGGCGTTCATTTCCGCCGGCCAGCGCTGCACCTGCGCCCGCCGTCTGCTGGTGCCGCAAGGCGCCTGGGGCGACAGCCTGTTGGCGCGCCTGGTGGCGGTGACGTCGACCATCGAGGTCGGCGCGTTCGACCGCCAGCCGGCGCCGTTCATGGGCTCGGTGATTTCCCTGGGCGCGGCCAAGGCCCTGATGGATGCCCAGGCGCATCTTTTGGCCAACGGTGCGGTGCCGCTGCTGGAAATGACCCAACCGCAGGCGCAGTCGGCCTTGCTGACGCCAGGCATCCTGGATGTGACCGCTGTGGCCGGGCGTCCGGACGAAGAACTGTTCGGCCCGCTGCTGCAAGTGATCCGCTACGCCGATTTCGACGCGGCCATCGCCGAAGCCAACGACACCGCCTACGGTCTGGCTGCCGGCCTGCTGTCGGATTCCGAGGCGCGTTACCAGCAGTTCTGGCTGCAAAGCCGTGCCGGCATCGTCAACTGGAACAAGCAACTGACCGGCGCCGCCAGCAGCGCACCGTTCGGCGGCGTCGGCGCGTCGGGCAACCACCGCGCCAGCGCCTACTACGCGGCGGACTACTGCGCCTACCCGGTGGCCTCGCTCGAAACCCCGGACCTGGTGCTGCCGGCGGCCCTGACGCCGGGCGTGAAGATGGCGTGATGCCCATCGCCGGCAGGCCGGCTGGCTCCCACGGGATCGATGCAGGGCACATAGGTGCAAACACCTGCCGACCTGTGGGAGCGGGCTTGCCCGCGAAAGCCGCGCCGCAGTCTCAAAGAACCGTTACGCAAGCCTATAACAACAGATTCTCGTGGAGCCTCGCTGATGAAATCCTGTGAAGTCAATTTTGACGGTCTAGTGGGGCCGACCCACAACTACGGTGGCCTGTCCTACGGCAACGTCGCCTCCCAAAGCAACAGTCAGCAGTCCTCCAATCCGAAGGAAGCCGCGCTGCAGGGTCTGGCGAAAATGAAGGCGCTGATGGACATGGGCTTTGTCCAGGGCGTGCTGGCGCCGCAGGAGCGTCCGGACGTGGCTGCCTTGCGCCGTCTGGGCTTCGGCGGCACCGATGCCCAGGTGATCGAGCGCGCCGCCAAGGAAGCGATGCCGCTGCTGGTCGCCAGCTGCTCGGCGTCGAGCATGTGGGTGGCCAACGCCGCCACGGTCAGCCCGAGCGCCGACACCGCCGACGGCCGCGTGCATTTCACCGCCGCCAACCTCAACTGCAAGTACCACCGCAGCATCGAACACCCGACCACCAGCCGCGTGCTGGGGGCGATGTTCGCCGATCAGCAGCACTTCGCCCATCACGCCGCGTTGCCGGCGGTGGCGCAGTTCGGCGACGAAGGCGCGGCCAACCACACCCGTTTCTGCCGTGAGTACGGCGAGGCCGGCGTCGAGTTCTTCGTGTTCGGCCGCAGCGCGTTCGACACCCGTTATCCGGCGCCGCAGAAGTACCCGGCGCGCCAGACCCTCGAAGCGTCCCAGGCGGTCGCCCGCCTGCACGGCCTGCGTGACGACGGCGTGGTCTACGCCCAGCAGAACCCGGCGGTGATCGATCAGGGCGTGTTCCACAATGACGTGATCGCGGTGGGCAACGGCGAGGTGCTGTTCTATCACGAGGACGCGTTCCTGGAGACCGAACAGATGCTGGCCGAGCTGCAAACCAAGCTCGCCAAGGTCGGCGGCAAGTTCCAGTCGATCTGCGTGCCGCGTTCGGCGGTCACCGTGGATGACGCGGTGCGCTCCTACCTGTTCAACAGCCAGTTGCTGTCGCGCCCTGACGGCTCGATGCTGCTGATCGTGCCGGAAGAGTGCCGCGGCAACGAGCGCGTCTGGAACTACCTGCAAAGCCTGACCGGCTCCGGCGGCCCGGTTCGCGAGGTCAAGGTATTCGACCTGAAGCAAAGCATGCAGAACGGCGGCGGCCCCGCTTGCCTGAGGCTGCGTGTCGCACTCAACGAAACCGAACTGGCGGCGGTCAATCCAGGGGTTATCATGACGGCACCGTTGTACGGTTCGTTGACCGCATGGGTTGAAAAGCACTACCGCGACCGCCTGACCGAAAACGATCTGGCGGATCCGCAATTGCTGCTTGAATGCCGGACGGCACTGGATGAACTGACGCAAATCCTTAAACTGGGCGCGGTTTATCCATTCCAGATCAATTGATGGCCGGTGCGCCGCCTTCGCGCGGCGCACGGCTTCATCTCCCAAGAGAGCGTAAACATGAGTGATTCCCTGCAGCTGATCCTTGAAGACACCGACGGCACGCAACTGCAAACCTCCTGCACCCGCGTCGCGGTCATGTGGCAAGGCAAGGAGCTGTGGATCCAGCAGGACGGCCGCGGCCAACTGCTGATCGGCGTCGACGTCGAAGAAGACGACGAAGAGTACGCCAACCTGCTGCTGCGCCCGTTGGCGACTAATCTGGTAAGTCTGCAACTGGAAATGGAACCGGCCGACCTCGGTGGCGAGGAACATGTGCACGGCCCGGATTGCAACCACGACCACTAAGGAAACCGCTCTATGCTCGCCCTCGGCAAACTGCTTGAACTGACCCTCGCCGGCCGCGAACCGGCGGAGAAGACTCAACTGACTGTCGAAGGCGTGCGCATGCGCTGGTTGAGCGAGGGCGCGCTGGAAGTGCGGCCGCCCGAAGCGCGCGACAATGGCCTGGACCTGCTGCTGTCTGCAGGGATCCACGGCAACGAGACCGCGCCGATCGAATTGCTCGACCGCCTGTTGCATGACATCGCCCGCGGCGATCTGAAGCCGCGCGCACGCATTCTGTTCCTGTTCGGCAACCCGGAAGCGATCCGCAAGGGCGAGCGCTTCATCGAGCAGGACGTCAACCGGCTGTTCAACGGCCGTCACGAACAAAGCAGCGGCTGCGAAGCCTTGCGTGCCTGTGAGCTGGAGCGCCTGGCGGCGAGTTTCTTCAACCTGCCGGACCGTCAGCGCCTGCACTACGACCTGCACACCGCGATCCGCGGTTCGAAGATCGAGCAGTTTGCCCTGTACCCGTGGAAGGAAGGGCGCCAGCATTCCCGGCGCGAGTTGGCCCGGTTGCGGGCGGCGGGCATGGAAGCGGTGCTGCTGCAGAACAAGCCGTCGATCGTGTTCAGCTCGTACACCTACGACAAGCTCGGCGCCGAGTCCTTCACCCTCGAGCTGGGCAAGGCCCGGCCGTTCGGGCAGAACGCCGGGGTCAACGTGTCGCTGCTGGAAAACCGCCTGAAGCAGATCATCGAAGGCAACGAGCCCGAACAGGCGCAAGAAGGCCTGGACGGCCTGCAGCTGTTCAGCGTGGCCCGGGAAATCATCAAGCACAGCGACGCCTTCCGCCTGAACCTGCCGGCGGACATCGAGAACTTTTCGGAATTGGACATGGGGTATGTGCTGGCCGAAGACCTGGCCAATACCCGCTGGATCATCGAAGAGCAGGGCGCGCGGATCATCTTCCCCAACCCCAAGGTCAAGAACGGCCTGCGCGCCGGCATCCTGATCGTGCCGACCACGGACGATCAACTGGCCTGATCACGCCGCACGAACCCTGCAGGCTTCCTTCACTGAATCCGGAAGCACCGCAGATCCTGTGGGAGCGGGCTTGCCAGCGAATCGGCCGGCCCATCCGACATCGATGGTGACTGACCCGCCGCCCTCGCGAGCAGGCGGGCTCCCACAGGTTTCGGCGCTTAGACCGCTACGGCACGCGGCTCGCTGCGGCGCAGCGCACGGATCTTCAGCAGCGTGTCGGCGCAGGTTCTCGCCGCTTCCTGACCCTTGTGCACGAAATGCTCGAAGAAGAACTTCTGGTGCTCTTCGCCGGCATGGAAGTGGTGCGGGGTCAGGGACACCGAGAACACCGGCACTTCGGTTTCCAGCTGCACCTGCATCAGGCCGCTGACGACCGACTGGGCGACGAACTCGTGACGGTAGATCCCGCCGTCCACCACCAGGGCGGCCGCGACGATACCGGCATAACGACCGGTCTTGGCCAGCAGCTTGGCGTGCAGCGGCATTTCGAACGCGCCGCCGACCTCGAAGAAATCGATGTCCGATTCCTGGTAGCCCTGGGCGATCATTTCGGCGACGAAACCTTTACGGCTCTGGTCGACGATTTCCTTGTGCCAGCAGGCCTGGATGAACGCGACGCGCTCGCCCTGGGTGTGTTTGGCTTTGCTGTCGATTGCGGTGGGTTGCATGTTCTGACTCCTGTTTGTGTGAAAAACAGGGCGATATGAATCGAAAGGGATCAAGGGTACGCGCGCGCAAGCACGCAGACGGCCCTTTGGCGTCAATCCCGTTCTCTCTTCATCCGGACTGTGACCGTCGGCCCCGGAATCACACCGGGTCTGCTGACCTTGCCGTCGGACACGACCTGAACCGTGCCTGCCGCCAAGCGCTCGCGGGCTATGCGCGTTGCGCGCAATTACCGCCGGTGGGGAATTGCACCCCGCCCTGAGAACGTTGTGCCGCCCTTTGTCCGGCGGCGCAGCGTTTTTAACACAGTTCCTTTGGCGATGCATTGCGCCTTTGTGATGATTGCCATCGAATTTTTCGCTTCACGCGGCGACTTTTCCTTGCCCAAGGGTTGATTAATCCGCGCCATGCCCGCAGTAATTCCAAAACGAAAAGGGATTTCCCCTGCTGACTTGAGGCCAGGTTCATGAGCGTTATCGATCTTCGCAGCGACACCGTCACCCAACCGTCTCCCGCAATGCTTGAAGCGATGGCCCGCGCGGCCACCGGTGACGATGTGTATGGCGAGGATCCGACGGTCAACCGTCTGGAAGCCGAATTGGCAGAACGGCTGGGGTTTGCCGCCGCGCTGTTCGTGCCGACCGGCACCATGAGCAACCTGCTGGGCTTGATGGCCCATTGCGGGCGGGGCGACGAATACATCGTCGGCCAGCAGGCGCACACCTACAAGTACGAAGGCGGCGGTGCGGCGGTGCTCGGCTCGATCCAACCGCAGCCGCTGGAGGTGCAGGCCGACGGTTCGCTGGATCTGGACCAGGTGGCCGCCGCGATCAAGCCCGATGACTTCCATTTCGCCCGCACGCGTCTGCTGGCCCTGGAAAACACCATGCAAGGCAAGGTGCTGCCGCTGGAATACCTGGCCCGGGCCCGAAGCTTCACCCAGGAGCACGGCCTGGCCCTGCACCTGGACGGCGCGCGCCTGTACAACGCGGCGGTCAAGCTGGGCGTCGATGCCCGGCAGATCACCCGGCATTTCGATTCGGTCTCGGTGTGCCTGTCCAAGGGCCTCGGCGCTCCGGTCGGCTCGGTGCTGTGCGGCTCGGCCGAGCTGATCGGCAAGGCCCGCCGGTTGCGCAAGATGGTCGGCGGCGGCATGCGCCAGGCCGGTCTGCTGGCGGCGGCGGGGCTGTACGCGCTGGAGCATAACGTCGAGCGCCTGGCGGACGACCACGCCAACGCCGAGTTGCTGGCCGAAGGGCTGCGCAATGCAGGGTTCAGCGTCGAGCCGGTGCAGACCAACATGGTCTACGTGCAGATGGGCGACCGTGCCCACGCCCTCAAGGCGTTTGCGGCGGAGCGCGGGATCCGGCTGAGCGCCGCCGCCCGGCTGCGGATGGTCACGCACATGGACGTCAATCGCTCGCAAATCGGGCAGGTGGTCGAGGCATTCGTCGCGTTTTCGCGCAAGTGACAGCGTTGGCGGCCCAATTGACTGCTTCTATCGTATAAACACGCTGTACCCCGCGCGCAGGGCCGATATAATGCGGCCCTTTGCCGTTGCTTCGTCTGTCGACGTTTTGCACAGGCCTTTGGCCGCAGCCTCCGTGGAAGAACCTAATGAAAAGCGCAGAAATCCGTGAAGCCTTCCTTCGCTTCTTCGAAGAGCAAGGCCACACCCGTGTAGCCTCCAGCTCTTTGATTCCGGGCAATGACCCAACCCTGCTGTTCACCAACGCAGGCATGAACCAGTTCAAGGACTGCTTCCTGGGCCAGGAAAAGCGCGCGTACACCCGCGCCGTCAGCAGCCAGAAATGCGTGCGCGCCGGCGGCAAGCACAACGACCTGGAAAACGTCGGTTACACCGCCCGTCACCACACCTTCTTCGAAATGCTGGGCAACTTCAGCTTCGGCGACTACTTCAAACGCGACGCCATCACCTTCGCCTGGACGTTCCTGACGTCCGACAAGTGGCTGAACCTGCCGAAGGAAAAGCTGTGGGTGACCGTCTACGCCACCGACGACGAAGCCTACGACATCTGGACCAAGGAAGTCGGCGTGCCGGCCGAGCGCATGGTGCGCATCGGCGACAACAAGGGCGCGCCGTACGCCTCCGACAACTTCTGGACCATGGGCGACACCGGCCCGTGCGGTCCGTGCACCGAGATCTTCTACGACCACGGCGCCGACATCTGGGGCGGCCCGCCGGGCTCGCCGGAAGAGGACGGTGACCGCTACATCGAGATCTGGAACAACGTGTTCATGCAGTTCAACCGCACCGCCGACGGCGTGCTGCATCCGCTGCCGGCACCGTCGGTGGACACCGGCATGGGCCTTGAGCGGATCAGCGCCGTGCTGCAGCACGTGCACTCGAACTACGAGATCGACCTGTTCCAGAGCCTGCTGACCGCTTCGGCCAAGGCCATCGGCTGCACCAACGACGGCCAGGCTTCGCTGAAAGTGGTGGCCGACCACATCCGTTCCTGCGGCTTCCTGGTCGCCGACGGCGTGCTGCCTTCCAACGAAGGCCGCGGCTACGTGCTGCGCCGGATCATCCGTCGCGCCTGCCGCCACGGCAACAAGCTGGGCGCCAAGGGCAGCTTTTTCTACCAGATCGTCGCCGCGCTGGTGGCCGAGATGGGCGAAGCCTTCCCTGAACTCAAGTCCCAGCAGGCGCACATCGAGCGCGTGCTCAAGGCCGAGGAAGAGCAGTTCGCCAAGACCCTGGAGCAGGGCCTGAAGATCCTCGAGCAGGACCTGTCCGAGCTCAAGGGCGAAGTCGTGCCGGGCGACGTGGTGTTCAAGCTCTACGACACCTACGGGTTCCCGATGGACCTGACCGCGGACATCGCCCGCGAGCGCAGCCTGACCATCGACGAAGCCGGCTTCGAGCGCGAAATGGAAGCCCAGCGTGAGCGCGCCCGTTCCGCCAGCTCGTTCGGCCTGGACTACAACAGCCTGGTCAAGGTCGACGTCGACACCGAATTCACCGGCTACCACGCCACCAGCGGTTCGGCGAAAGTCGTCGCGCTCTATAAAGACGGCCAGTCCGTGGACGTCTTGAGTGAAGGGCAGGAAGGCGTGATCGTGCTGAACCAGACCCCGTTCTATGCGGAGTCCGGCGGCCAGGTCGGCGACTGCGGCTACATTCAGGCCGGCAACAGCCGTTTCGACGTGCGCGACACCACCAAGACCGGCGGCGCGTTCCTGCACCACGGCGTGCTGGCCTCGGGCAGCCTGATCGTCGGCGCACCGGTGGAGACCCACGTCGAAGCCGACGTGCGCCACGCCACCTCGCTGAACCACTCGGCCACCCACCTGCTGCACGCGGCATTGCGCAAGGTGCTGGGCGACCACGTCCAGCAGAAGGGCTCGCTGGTGGACAGTCAGCGCCTGCGTTTCGACTTCAGCCACTTCGAGGCGATCAAGCCTGAACAGCTCAAGGCGCTGGAAGACATCGTCAACGCCGAGATCCGCAAGAACTCGGCGGTCGAGACCGAAGAGACCGACATCGACACCGCCAAGAAGAAAGGCGCAATGGCGCTGTTCGGCGAGAAGTACGGCGACAGCGTGCGCGTGCTGAGCATGGGCGGCGACTTCTCCGTTGAGCTGTGCGGCGGCATCCATGCCAACCGCACCGGCGACATCGGCCTGCTGAAGATCATCAGCGAAGGCGGTGTGGCCTCCGGCGTGCGCCGCATCGAAGCGGTGACCGGCGCTGCGGCGCTGGCCTACCTGAACGCGGCCGAAGAGCAACTCAAGGAAGCGGCCAGCCTGGTCAAGGGCAGCCGCGACAACCTGATCGACAAGCTGTCGGCTGTGCTGGAGCGCAACCGCCTGCTGGAGAAGCAGCTCGAGCAGCTGCAGGCCAAGGCCGCCAGCGCCGCCGGCGACGATCTGTCGGCCCAGGCTGCGGACGTCAAGGGCGTGAAGGTGCTGGCTGCGCGTCTGGACGGTCAGGACGGCAAGGCGCTGCTGGCGCTGGTCGATCAGCTGAAGAACAAACTCGGCCGCGCAGTGATCCTGCTCGGCAGTGTCCATGAGGAAAAGGTCGTACTGGTCGCTGGCGTGACCAAGGACCTGACTGGCCAACTCAAAGCCGGTGATTTGATGAAACAGGCTGCTGCGGCAGTGGGCGGGAAGGGCGGCGGTCGCCCGGACATGGCGCAGGGCGGCGGTACAGACGCCAGCGCACTGGACAGCGCATTGGCGCTGACCGTTCCGTTCGTCGAGCAGGGTTTATAAGACGCGCCGCCGGGCCCGCAGTCTAGTGGCGGGCCCGATGGCCGTTCGAGTGATTATTGGGCGCCCTTCATGGGCAGAGGCGGCTTTGAAATGGCTTTGATCGTACAGAAATTTGGAGGCACCTCGGTCGGCAGCGTCGAGAGAATCGAGCAGGTCGCCGACAAGGTTAAGAAATTCCGCGATGCCGGCGATGACCTGGTGGTTGTGCTGTCTGCAATGAGCGGCGAAACCAACCGTCTGATCGATCTGGCCAAGCAAATCAGTGGCGACGACCAGCCGGTTCCCCGTGAACTGGACGTGATCGTCTCCACCGGTGAGCAGGTCACGATCGCCCTGTTGGCCATGGCGCTGATCAAGCGCGGTGTGCCGGCGGTGTCGTACACCGGCAACCAGGTGCGGATCCTGACGGACAGCGCGCACAACAAGGCGCGCATCCTGCAGATCGACGACCAGAAGATCCGCGGCGACCTGAAGGCCGGCCGCGTCGTCGTCGTCGCCGGTTTCCAGGGCGTCGACGAACACGGCAACATCACCACCCTGGGCCGTGGCGGTTCCGACACCACCGGCGTGGCGCTGGCCGCCGCGCTCAAGGCTGACGAATGCCAGATCTACACTGACGTCGACGGTGTCTACACCACTGACCCGCGTGTGGTGTCCGTGGCTCAGCGCCTGGACAAGATCACCTTCGAGGAGATGCTGGAAATGGCCAGCCTCGGCTCCAAGGTGCTGCAGATCCGTGCGGTGGAGTTCGCCGGCAAGTACAACGTCCCGCTGCGCGTACTGCACAGCTTCAAGGAGGGTCCGGGCACCCTCATTACCATTGATGAAGAGGAAACCATGGAACAGCCGATCATTTCCGGCATCGCCTTCAACCGCGATGAAGCCAAGCTGACCATCCGTGGCGTGCCAGACACCCCGGGCGTGGCGTTCAAGATTCTCGGCCCGATCAGTGCCGCGAACATCGAAGTCGACATGATCGTGCAGAACGTCGCGCACGATAACACCACCGACTTCACCTTCACCGTGCACCGCAACGACTACCAGTCCGCGCAGACTGTGCTGGAAAACACCGCCCGCGAGATCGGTGCCCGTGAGGTCGTCGGCGACACCAAGATCGCCAAGGTCTCGATCGTCGGCGTCGGCATGCGTTCCCACGCAGGCGTTGCTAGCCGCATGTTCGAATCCCTGGCCAAGGAAAGCATCAACATCCAGATGATCTCGACCTCGGAAATCAAGGTGTCCGTGGTGATCGAAGAGAAGTACCTGGAACTGGCCGTGCGCGCCCTGCACACGGCTTTCGAACTGGACGCTCCAGCCCGCCAGGGCGAGTGACGCGTCACCTGAAGGGCGCGGTCTGACCGCGCCCTTTATTTTTTGAATGGCGCAGACGGGAAACTGTTCTTTTGCTTGTGCTGGTCAATACTCAGGCATGTAGGGCTACGATCGCTCCGGTTGTAGGTCGGGTGCCTTTTTTTTGCAGACTGTTGTCCCTGAACTGAAATGCGTGAGGAGAAAGGTATGCTGATTCTGACTCGTCGGTGCGCAGAAAGCCTGATTATCGGTGATGGCGAAATCACCGTGACCGTGCTCGGCGTCAAAGGAAATCAAGTGCGCATCGGCGTCAACGCCCCCAAAGAGGTGGCCGTGCACCGTGAGGAAATTTACCTGCGTATCAAGAAAGAGAAGGACGAAGAACCAACCCATTAATTTTTATCGATTTTTATGTTTGCAAACGGGGAAGAAGCTGGTTAATATACGCCCCGTGTTGCGGAGAGCTGGCCGAGTGGCCGAAGGCGCTCCCCTGCTAAGGGAGTACACCTCACAAGGGTGTCGGGGGTTCGAATCCCCCGTTCTCCGCCATTATTTTCGTAGTTCGTTGTAATCTGGCTTTTTCGGTAAGTTGTTGAAATTACTAGAAAAAGTGCTTTACAAAAAGATTCAACGGTCTATAATGCGCGGCAACAAATGCACTCGTAGCTCAGCTGGATAGAGTACCCGGCTACGAACCGGGCGGTCACAGGTTCGAATCCTGTCGAGTGCACCATTTAAGAGTTGTTTATAGCGATATAGGCAACTCGGCTTCAACCAGTTGTGGTCTGGTCTAAAAACACAAAATGCACTCGTAGCTCAGCTGGATAGAGTACTCGGCTACGAACCGAGCGGTCACAGGTTCGAATCCTGTCGAGTGCACCATACACCAAAAAGCCCGCGTTTAACGCGGGCTTTTTGCTGTCCGGGATTTGGCTTTTCCCGTCACGCATCCTTTCTCGTCAAAATCCACCTGCGCACTGCGGCCCCGTTTGAGGTCGTAGCGATAGGTCATGGATGAATTGCGCTGGGTGATCTTGTCCGGTTTGCCCAGGGCGCTCTCGACATCCAGCGGGTTCATGCCGGTGATGACTCTACGGTTGATGATCGCTTCACGCCTCTGCCTGGCGTCGATCAGGTTGCCGCAGGGGTCTTGTGCGCGGCCGATGATGGCCGGCTCGCGCCTTTTGCCTGGGTGGCCGGCGGTTTCTTCATGACGGGCTTCCGGCAGCAAGGGTACGACCGACCCCGGTGCGTAGGGGCTTACTTCGTGTCGTGAAAGGCGTTCGCCATTTGTGCAGCTCAAGGTGGTGAAGGTGATGCGCCCGTCTTCGGCCTCGCAGCGATGGACGGTGGTCGCCCCGGCGGCGGGCGGCAGGCAGAGCAGGGTGGTCAAAACGATCGGGGTTGGTTTCAAGGGCATCGGGCGTCCTCCGTGACGGGCAATGTTCAAGGGTAGCCGCTGCTTTTTCCGTTGCCGGTGTGTTTTCTTTTCAGGATGAGTCGTCGCAGTTCCATGGATCAGGGCGGCGCTGAGCTTTGTCTCGCAAGCGCTTGTTTCAGCCATGATTTTTTAACGTTTTAAACCGTCAGGCGGTGTATCATTGCGCCCGTCAGCCCCGCCGGGGCTTATGGAAAACCTCCATGGACTTACCCAGTAGTTGTTCAGTAGCCCGTTTCACCAATCAAGAATTGACTGATTGATCCTTCCGGCGTGCCCCGCTGCTGGGAGTGGAGTTCGCCTATGTCTGAAGTTGAAGTAAAGAAAACACAGGAAAGCTTGCAGGATCGCCTGGCTCAGGTCGTTGAGCTGCTGCAGCGCCAGAAGGTCGTCGAAGACCTGACCCATCGCCAGGAAGGCGCTCATCACGACCGGGTCGAGAACCTGGTTCACCGGCAAAACCTGGTCGAGCTGCAGCGCAAGCTCGATGACCTGCACTCCGCCGACGTCGCCTACATCCTCGAAGCCTTGCCGCTGGACGACCGTCTGACGCTCTGGCAACTGGTCAAGGCTGACCGCGACGGCGACATCCTTCTTGAAGTGTCCGATTCCGTCCGTGAGTCGCTGATCGCCGACATGGACGATCACGAGCTCCTGGCCGCCGCCAAGGAGCTGGACGCCGACGAGCTCGCCGACCTGGCCTCTGAGTTGCCGCGGGACGTCGTCCACGAGCTGATGGAGTCCCTCGACAACCAGCAGCGCGAGCGTGTGCGTTCGGCCCTGTCCTATGACGAGGAGCAGGTCGGTGCGCTGATGGACTTCGAGATGGTGACCATCCGTGAGGATGTCAGCCTGGAAGTGGTGCTGCGTTACCTGCGTCGTCTCAAGGAGCTGCCGGGCCATACCGACAAGCTGTTCGTGGTCGACTACGACGGCGTGCTCAAGGGCGTGCTGCCGATCAAGCGTCTGCTGGTCAACGATCCTGAGAAGCAGGTTGCCGAAGTCATGGCCAGCGATCCGGTGAGTTTCCACCCGGACGAGGACGCCTACGACGCAGCACAGGCGTTCGAACGGTACGACCTGGTCTCTGCCCCGGTGGTGGACAAGAACGACAAGCTGATCGGCCGTCTGACCATCGACGAAATGGTGGACCTGATCCGTGAGGAAAGCGAAAGCGAAGTCCTCAACATGGCGGGTCTGCGCGAAGAGGAAGACATCTTCGCTTCGGTCTGGAAGTCCTTGCGCAACCGCTGGGCTTGGCTGGCGATCAACCTGATCACGGCGTTCGTCGCCTCGCGGGTGATCGGCCTGTTCGAAGGCTCGATCGAGAAGTTGGTGGCGCTCGCGGCGCTGATGCCGATCGTGGCGGGCATCGGCGGCAACTCAGGCAACCAGACCATCACCATGATCGTCCGGGCCATGGCGCTCGATCAGGTCAGCACCGGCAACACCTCGCGCCTGATGCGCAAGGAGCTGGCGGTCGCCCTGATCAACGGTTTGATCTGGGGCGGCGTGATCGGTGTGGTCGCTTACCTGCTGTACCACAGCTGGTCGCTCGGAGTGGTGATGACGGCGGCCATGACCCTGAACCTGCTGCTGGCGGCGTTGATGGGGGTGCTGATCCCGATGACGCTGGCGAAGATGGGGCGTGACCCGGCCATGGGCTCCAGCGTGATGATCACCGCGATGACCGACAGCGGCGGTTTCTTCATCTTCCTGGGGTTGGCGACGATCTTCCTGCTCTGACCGCACCTGAAAAGCCCGCCCATCGGCGGGCTTTTTGTTGCCTGCCAAAAAGCGCTTGGCCGAATGCCGGGCAAAAAAAAGCCAGCATGCAGGCTGGCTTGAGATGTTCTGTGCGGCTCAGGACGCGTCGGCGGCCATTTCGGCGTCGTGGGCGATCAGCGACACCAGGGCGTTCTGCTGGCGGTGGGAGAGCTGACGGAAGCGTTGCAGCAGTTCGCGTTCGTGCAGCGACAGCTCGGGGCTGTCCAGGCGCATGCTCAACTCTTCGCCCAGTGCGCCTTCCTGAATGAGGCTCTGCTCAAGACGGGCAATGATCTCTGAGTTCATGCTGCGGTGATGATTGCGAGCCACCTCGGCGATGCGTTCACGCATTCCGTCTGGCAGGCGTACGACGAACTTGTCAGCCGTGCGGCTGGAATAAATTGCCTGTTTCAATGGGCGCATATAGTTAACCGGTTAGTTCAGGGGAGCGGTTCTCGGAATTGGCCGCAGGATGAGTGGTAGGACAAGCACCCTCGCCAAATGGTTCAACCTGAATTGTTAAGAGGCCCGCATCATGCCTCAAAATTGCCAGATCCTTGGCGTCAATTCTGTGACAAATATTGATCTGGGTAAAGGCGTAATGCCAGCACCAATTATCAGAAATGCGGACTGGTTTGAAAAGATCGCCCAGTGCGCATCGCCGACCGCATCCCGATGCACGAGAACGGGTGCCCGACGGCGCCAGAACGTGCATGCTATGTGGCTTCGATCCTTCTTCCCTACCTTTTAAAGGATAGTGGCAAATGGCCGATTTTCTAGGGCGCAACCGTTGCCGGAGGGCATTTTCAGGATGGACGGCAGGCTGATTTACCTGATGGGGCCGTCCGGTTCGGGCAAGGACAGCCTGATCGACGCTGCGCGCGAACCGCTCAGGGCGCTCGGCTGCGAAGTGGTGCGGCGGGTGATCACCCGGTCGGCGGAGTCGGTGGGCGAAGAGGCGGTCGGCGTGACGCCGCAGGAGTTCGAGCGACGCCGCAGCGCCGGCGATTTCGCGCTGTCATGGCAGGCCAACGGCCTTAGCTACGGCATTCCGGTGCAGATCGATCAATGGCTGCAGTCCGGGCGGCATGTGCTGGTCAACGGCTCGCGCGGACACTTGGCCGAGGCGTTCGAGCGCTATCCGACGCTGTTGCCGGTGCTGTTGACGGTGCGGGATGACGTGCTGCGCGAGCGCTTGCTCAGGCGGGGGCGGGAAACCCTGGCGCAGATCGATGCGCGGCTGGCGCGCAATGCGTTGTTCGTGGCGGGCGATGCGGTCGGCGAGGCGCCGATCCATCGGCTCGACAATTCGGGGGCTTTGGCGGACACCGTCGCCCGCTTGCTGGCGTGGGTGAAGCTCAGCGCAGCACCGGGTCGAACTTGATCTTGCGGCCGGCCACCAGCGCCAGCACGAACAGGACGGCGAATGCGCCGCAGCCGATCAACGGCAGGGAAATCTCCGTCTCTTCGAAGAGCGAAAGGTGAGCGATGCCGCTGAGCAAGGCGAGGATCAACAATCCCAAGGCCGATCTGGACATGCAGTCCTCCTGAAAAAAGTTAGAACGCCAGGCGCTCGGTCGATTGCGCCGGCAATGCGTGCCCAGGCTCGTTGACCTCCTGCGGCGCGAAGACTTGGCGGTCGCTCAGCACCGCCCATTGCGGCGCTTTCTGCACCATCAGGTAGTGCGGCAGGCGTTGGGCCACCGAGGCGTCTTCCTGTGGCGCAAAATGAAACCCCACCAGAACCGCGAGGGCGATCGCATTGGCGAGCAAGAGAGCGCTGTTCATGGGCTGATCTCCGTTTGTTCTTTGGGAACAAGCGAAGCAGCCGGCGTGCCAATAGTCTAACCGCTGTGAAGTCCTTTAAAAACAAGCATTTGAAAGGGTCTTTCGCAGGGGGTGACGTGCATTTCGCAAGGGTGGCCTTTTAATGGGATGCAAAATGCACGACGAAAGCTCCCGCGACATTGCAGGGTGCCTGCCTACGCTCAAAAAGCCCTACGGATGACATGACAAACAGGGGCATGGCCGTTAACATGCACGCCGTCCGTCACAACGGCAACCGCGTGTCCCAGTAGCTCAATTGGATAGAGCATCCCCCTCCTAAGGGGAAGGTTGGCAGTTCGAACCTGCCCTGGGACACCATCCTTTCGAAAGCCCCGTGCAGAGCGATCTGGCGGGGCTTTTTCATGGTGTTCCGCCGGCCCTCAAAAGAGCCCGATCCCTTCTTCAGCCTTGCCGATCGTGGCGCTGACCTCGGTAGCTCGGCGCCGGCCGTTGACCGAATAACTCCGCTCCTGACCCTCAACCCCGGGTTTGCGCAGTGTGAGCAATGCGGGCAATCCATCCTTTTCGCTGTAGCTGCCGAACCAGTTGTTCAGCTTGGCGATGAAGCACTCGTTGCCGATGGTCACCGCCATGTCCGTGACCGATTCGATGGCGTAGTAGCCCGCACCGTAGCTGTAGTAGTCATCGTCGCCTTGCCCGGAGGCCGGAATGGGGCAGAGGGGGGCCGTGCCCTGCTTGAGCTGTTGGGGGTTGCCGGCGTTCGATTCGGTCAAGGCTTCGGTGAGCGCCGTTTGCAGGCCCGGTTCCAGCGTGTAGCTGGCGTTGTTGTCTTCGGCGTACTGGGTGGCGGGTACGGTCAGTCGGTACTCGTAACGGACCGTCACGGTGGGGATCTGGCTGTTGATTTTCAGCGGGTTGAGCAGATAGAGCCGGTCGGTGCCGTAGGAGCCGTTGAAGTAGGTGAGGTACATCCTTCCGTGAGATTCGATCCAGCCAACCGATTGGTTGGCGCCGCGATCACTGGTCGATAACGAGTAGCGGTCATTGATCGCTTCAGGATCGTAAGGGGCCTTTCGTCGTGTGAACCGCGCTCCGTCGCGATGGAACGTTTCATAGGTGTTGACCAGGCCGGTTCCGCCGGAATAGGTGGAGACGAACAGATCCCGTTGGCCATCGCCGTCCAGGTCAATCAAGGTGTAAGTGGCCCGGCCTTGCTCCGCATCCGCATCAAGGCCGGAGGCGTTCAGGGCTTTCCATTCATCCGGCGAGACCCCTTCGGGCCGGGCCTTGGGGAAGGTCGTTTGATCGTAGGCGTCGTCTTCGCTCGGATCGCCGGAGAACGAGGTTTCGTCTCTTTTGGCCGAGAGCGTGCCCAGTGCCCCTTCCAGCGCAAACTCCGGGTTGTCCTCGATCTTCTTGAGAATGCGTTGGTGCAGATCCTCCATGACCTCCCGGTCGACGTCGTCGGGCTTGTAGGCGACGGCCTCGATCCACTGCGCGTGCAAGGTCTGCAAGCGATCCTGGTACTGCTGGTGCAGGCAAGCGATGTTGTCGGCGCACCCGTCACGGGTCTTCAGCCATTGGCGCTGGCTCGACTTCAGTTCGGCCTGCGCCTGCGGGGCGGCTTTGATCAGTTTGCGGTAGGTCGAGCCCATCTCCGCATCCAGCCCATACAGCGGTTTGTCCGCGCAAATGGCGTGTTCCACGACACTTTGCGCCTTCTCGCAATCCATGCCGCTCGCCCAAGCGGCCTGGGCGAACAACAACGCACACGCCGATACAACACAGCTTCCTTTGATGAACACGATCAATCCCTTGCGGTTGGATGAAAAGAACAGCCGCGAAGGGTAATCCCGCCGCAAGGAATCTTGAAGCCCGGCTTCAAGAGAACCGTTGATCCGGCCGATAACCCTTGGGGTGACGGCGGAATCGCGCGAAATCGCTTGATAGCATTTGGCCTGCCGTTATCATCTGCGCGCCTGCGCAAAGCCTCGATCCGTCCTCTTCAATTGCCTGGAAATCCTCGATGTCGTCGTATCACCAAAAGAGTTTTCTGATCGTCGATGATTTTTCGGATTACCGCAGTTCCGTGCGTTCTATGCTGCGCGAGCTCGGGGTCAAAGACGTGGACACCGCCGACAGCGGCGAGCAGGCGCTGAAGATGTGTTCGCAGAAGTCCTACGATTTCATCCTCCAGGACTTCCACCTGGGGGACGGCAAGAAGAACGGTCAGCAGGTGCTGGAAGACCTGATGATGGAAAAGCTGATCAGCCACGAGGCGGTGTTCGTGATGGTCACCGCCGAGACCAGTCAGGCGATGGTGCTCAGTGCCCTGGAGCACGAGCCCGATGCCTACCTGACCAAGCCGTTCAACCGCATTGGCCTGGCCCAGCGCCTGGAGCGCCTGGAGCAGCGCAAGACCCTGCTCAAGCCGATTCTGCAGGCCCTGGACCGCGGCAAGCCGGTCGAGGTGCTCAACGCCTGCATCGCCCTGTGCAAGCAGGACATCCGCTATTCGCCGCTGTGCCTGCGCTACCGCGCTGATGCCCTGCGCGACATGAACCAGAACGAAGCGCTGGAACGCCTGTACGACAGCATCCTGGCCGACCGTCCGTTGCCGTGGGCGTTCGCCGGGCTGGGCCAGTTGCTGTTCAAGCGCGGCCAGATCGCCCAGGCCAAGGGCGTCTATGAAAAGGCCCTGAAAATGTTCCCGATGATGCCGGCGCTGTACGACGGCATGGCCGAGGTGCTGGTGGCCGAGGGCGACAGCAAGGGCGCGCAGAAAGTGCTCGAAGAAGCGATCCGCCTGTCGCCGCTGGCGGTGCGCCGGCAGGCGCTGCTGGGCAAGCTGGCGATGGCCAACGAAGATTTCGACACCGCCTCCCGCGCCTACCGCCAGGCCGTGCACCAGGGCGCGCAGTCGCGCTTCAAGGATCCGGAAAGCAATCTCGGCCTGGCCCATGCGCTGATCAGCAAGGGCAGCGAGAAGGGGCTGGACACCCGGACCCGGCTGGAGATCAACACCACCCTCAGCCTGGTGGCCAAGGAAAACCCGTCCGATCCGGGCCTGCAGATCCGTGCGCGCCTGATGAAGGCCACCAGCCTGTTGCTCAACGATGCCGAAACCGCCGAGAAGCTCACCGAGCAGGCGTTGCTGCGCCTGGACGGCATGGAGCAGTTCATGAGCCCGGAAGCGGCGCTGCTGGTGGCCAAGCAGTTGCAGATGCTCGGCCAGACCGAGGCGGGCACCTCGGTGCTCAAGAGCTGCGCGGAAATCTACGGCGACGATCCGACGGTGATGAAAGACATCGCCAAGCTGACCGACGACCCGGCTATCCTCAGTTCCAGCAACGCCGCCGCCGAACTCAACCGTCAGGGCGTGCGGGTGTACAAGACCGGCAACCTGGCCGAAGCCCGCGAGGTGTTCCGCCGGGCGCTGAAGATGCAACCGAAGAACATCAGCATCGCGCTGAACATGGCGCAGTCGCTGCTGCACGGCACCGACACCAAAGTGCCGTCGGCGGAGCTGGAAGAATGTCGGGCCTGCCTGAAAACGGTTGGCCTGATGCCCGACACCGACGCGCGTTACCCGCGCTACCAGAAGCTGAAAAGCAAGGCGTTTGGCGAATGAACCGAGACGAGCAGGCACTGGATTTCTCCACGGTGATCGCATCCACCGTGCACGACATGAAGAATTCTCTGGCGATGCTGACCCAGGCCCACAGCCAATGGCTGGCGCGGCTGCCCGAGGCGCAGCGCCAGGGGCCGGAGCAGGGGGTGATCGACTTCGAGTTCGCGCACCTCAACGGCATGCTGGTGCAGCTGCTGGCGCTGTACAAGCTGGGCGTCAACCAGATGCCCCTGCAGCCGGCCTACCACGAGCTGGACGACTTCATCGAAGCGCAACTGGCCGCGCACCAGGAGGTGTTCGCCAGTCGCGGGATCGTGGTCACGTACGAGGTCGATCCCCTCAGCCCGCTGGGCTTCTTCGACCGCGAACTGGTCGCCTCGGTGCTGGGCAACATCATCAACAACGCAATCCGTTATGCTCGGGAGTCGCTGCTGATCACCGTCAGCGACGAAGCCGGGCAATTGGTGCTGAGCGTCAACGACGACGGCGAAGGCTACCCGGCCGAGATGCTTGAGCGCCAGGCCGACTATGTGCAGGGCATCAACCACAGCAGCGGCAGCACCGGGCTGGGGCTGTACTTCGCCGGGCGCATCGCCGCGCTGCATCAGCGCAACGGTGTCGAGGGGCGTACCGAGATCCGCAACGGCGGCCCGTTGGGCGGTGGGGTGTTCAGTCTCTATTTGCCGTGAAGCCCCGGCTTTTCAGGTGTTCTGCCGGTTGTTCGGCTTTTTGTTGGCGACTGCTTGATATTCCGAACAGCCGAAGCCTATTTTGTACGGGTCGCCGTTCGCGGCTCGCACAATAACAAGGATTGCGTCATGACAACCGATGGCCAGCGTTCACTCGCGCAGCGATTGACGGGCATTGATGAGATTGAATGTGTCACGCCGGATTTGAACGGCGTGCCACGGGGCAAGGTGATGACCGCCGAGGGCTTCCTCGAAGGGCGGCGTCTGCAGTTGGCCCGGGGGGTGCTGCTGCAGTGCATCATGGGCGGCTATCCGCCGGCGCGGTTCTACGGCAGCGACGACGGCGACCTGGCGCTGGTGGCCGACCCTGCGCAGATCCATCGCCTGCCGTGGAGCGAACAGCCCCGGGCGCTGGCGATCTGCGACGCCGACGAGCTGACCGGCGAAAGCTCCAGCCTCTCCACCCGCGGCCAGCTGAAGGCGGTCATCGCCCGTTACGCGGCCCGCGGCCTGGCGCCGGTGGTGGCGACCGAGCTTGAGTTCTTTGTCTTTGCGCCGAACACTGATCCGACCCAGCCGTTCCAGCCGCCGCTGGGCCTGGACGGGCGCCGCGAGGACGGCCATTCGGCGTTCAGCGTCAGTTCCAACAACGGCCTGCGGCCGTTCTTCAGCGACGTCTATAAATGCATGGCGGCCCTGGGCCTGCCGCGCGATACCTTCATGCACGAGATGGGCGTCAGCCAGTTCGAGATCAACCTGCTGCACGGCGATCCGCTGCTCCTGGCCGACCAGACGTTCCTGTTCAAGCACCTGCTCAAGGAAGTCGCGCTCAAGCACGGCCTGACCGTGGTGTGCATGGCCAAGCCGCTGGCGCACACGCCGGGCAGTTCGATGCACATTCACCAGAGCATCGTCGAAACCGGCAGCGGCAAGAACGTGTTCAGCGACGAGGCCGGGCAGCCGACCGCGATGTTCCGCCACTTCATCGGCGGGCAGCAGGCGGGCCTGGCCGACTTCACCGCGCTGTTCGCGCCGAACGTCAATTCGTACCAGCGCCTGTGCCATCCCTATGCGTCGCCGAACAACGCCTGCTGGTCCCATGACAACCGTGCGGCGGGCCTGCGCATTCCCGCCAGCTCGCCGGTGGCCCGCCGGGTCGAGAACCGCTTGCCGGGCGCCGACGCCAACCCGTACCTGGCGATCGCCGCCAGCCTGGCCGCCGGCCTGCACGGCATCGAGCATGAGCTTGAGCCGACCGCGCCGATCCAGGGCGAGTTCGAGGTGCCGGACAATCTTTCGCTGCCATGTACCTTGCACGCGGCGCTGGAGCGTCTGAAGCGTAGCCAGTTGGCCCGGGAACTGTTCGGCAAGGAGTTCATCGAAGGCTACATCGCTTCGAAGAGCATGGAGTTGACCAGTTTCCTCGATGAAATCACTCCCTGGGAACGGCGCGTTCTAGCTGCCCAGGCCTGACGAACCGCCGCCGTCGGGCTATCGTTCGGATAGCCCGACACTTACCGCAAGGAGCCGCTCGGAACGCCGATGCGCCAAATCTGGAAATCCTTTCGAGCGCTGTATTTCGCCTCGCTGATGATGCTGATCGGTTCGGGCCTCCTTTCCACTTATCTGGCTTTGCGCCTGGCGGCCGACCATGTCGACGGACTGTGGGTCGGTGCGTTGATGGCGGCCAACTATTTCGGCCTGGTGCTGGGCGGCAAGATCGGCCACCGGCTGATCGCCCGGGTCGGGCATATCCGCGCCTATTCCGCGTGCGCCGGGATCGTCGGTGCGGCGGTGCTGGGCCATGGCCTGGTGGACTGGCTGCCGGCGTGGCTGGTGCTCAGGACCATCGTCGGCCTCGGCATGATGTGCCAGTACATGGTCATCGAGAGCTGGCTCAACGAGCAGGCCGACGCCAACCAGCGCGGCCTGGTCTTCAGCGGCTACATGATCGCCTCGTACCTGGGGCTGGTGCTGGGCCAACTGATCCTGGTGATGCATCCGGGCTTGGGCCCGGAGCTGTTGATGCTGGTGGCGCTGTGCTTTGCCCTGTGCCTGGTGCCGGTGGCCCTGACCCGGCGGATTCACCCCGCGCCGCTGCACCCGGCGCCGATGGAACCGCGCTTCTTCATCAAGCGCGTGCCACAGTCGCTGAGCACGGTGCTGGGGGCGGGGCTGATCATCGGTTCGTTCTACGGCCTGGCGCCGCTGTACGCCTCGCAGCAGGGGCTGTCCACCGAGCAGGTCGGTCTGTTCATGGGTAGCTGCATCTTCGCCGGGCTGCTGGTGCAGTGGCCGTTGGGCTGGCTGTCGGATCGTTACGACCGGGCGTTGCTGATCCGCAGTTTTGCCTTGGTGCTGGCGGTGGCCGCGTTGCCCCTGGCGATCCTGCCGCAGGTGCCTTTGGAGGTGTTGTTCATCGTCGGCTTCCTGTGTTCGCTGGTGCAGTTCTGCCTGTACCCGTTGGCGGTGGCGTTTTCCAACGACCATGTCGAGAGCGAGCGGCGGGTGTCGCTGACGGCGATGCTGCTGGTGACCTACGGCGTGGGCGCGAGCATCGGTCCGCTGGCGGCAGGGGTGCTGATGAAGCTGTTCGGCAGCCAGAGCCTGTATGCGTTCTTCACGTTCTTTGCGCTGGTGCTGGTGTGGCGGATCCGGCCGAAGGCCGTGACCAACCTGCATCAGGTCGACGACGCGCCGCTGCATCACGTGGCGATGCCTGACAGCATGTCCAGCTCGCCGCTGGTGGCGGCCCTTGACCCGCGCGTGGACGAGCAGGTGGTGCAGGAGCAGATGCACAGTTCGGTCAGCCCGGAGCCTGCGGCGGATGCCGATCCGGCAGCGGCGGGGGATGTGCCTGCCGAGGCGGACGCCGAGCCTGCCAAGCCCTGACGGGCCCTTTCCTTTGCCGCAACGAAAAACGGGCAGTCACCCTGAGTGACTGCCCGTTTTTCATGGCGCTGGCCTGACGGTCAGAAGTCGTCCTTGTCGAAACGACGGGCCTCGCGCTGCAGTTGGTAGACGAAACGCTCGACGTTGCGCGCCGCCGGGCCGCTGATGTTGTGAAAGCGCAGGCCGGCGAAGGTCATGTTGAGCTTTTCTTCGAAATGCAGGTAGCGCAGTTCGACCGAGGCCGACTGGTTGCCGAACAGCGGGGGAGCGATCAGGCGGTCGTAGACCTGGCCCAGTTGCAGGCGCCCGGTGATGTCGCCTTCGAAGCGCAGCTTGCAGCCGGTGGCGGAAATGTCGAGCAGTTTGCCGGAGAGGGGCGACTTGAGCTTTTCGCCGCCCAGTTCGACATTGACCAGGTCGGTCAGCTTCAGGGCCGCGCGAAAGGCGTTGCGGCGCTGGTGGTAGACCACTTCGGTCGGCATGGCGCCGCTGTAGAAGCGGTCGCCTGCGGATTCTTCGATGGTCAGCGGGGTGCTGCATTCCCAGGCGATGCGTACGCCCTCGTGGAAGCCTTCGACCTTGAACGGCTCGCCGGCCTGGAGGAAACGCTCGCCGTCGCGCGGGATCATTTCGTCCAGGGCGATGGTGCCGCTGTCACGGTCGACCTTGATCAGGTAGCTCTGAAAGCGCTGGCTGCGCTCCAGGAACGTGATGATCAAAGGGTCGTGGCTTTCTTGCAGCTGGCGCAGGTTGCTGGAGATCTCCAGGGGCGTGGTGAGCACCTTGGGTGGCTGCGGAGCATCATCCGCGCTGAGGGCATTGGACACGTTGAATCAATCTCCAGACAAAATTTGACTACGGCTAGCCAGCATTTTGCCAGCATGTTTCACGTGTTGATAGGGCGCCGGCATGGAAGGGCTCACGCCTGGCTGAGTGCGCGTGGTTTCTGCAGGTTCGCGAAGGCGCCGCTGGCATCGTAGAGCGCGGGAGGCTCGCCGCCGGTGAGGATCTTCAGCTGGTTGGCCGTGGCGGCCTGCTGGATCCGGATCGACTGGCCGTTCTTGAGGTTGGCGGCGTGGCACTGGGCGATCAGGTCGGTCAGCACGTCGCTCTGGGACAGCAGCCGGTCGCCGACGCTCGATTGGCTGGCCAGTTGCTCCAGGCCTTGGCGGTCAGCGGGCAGGTTGAGGCTGGCGAGGATCTCGCTGCGCTTGCGGCCATGCTGTTCGAGCAGAATGATCAACGCCTGCTTGCTCGCCAGAATTTCTTCCAGCAGCGGCATGTCGCGACCGTGCAGGGCGAGGTACTCGCTTTGCAGCAACTCCAGCAATTGTTGAGCTGGAGCAAAGTCGTCGATGATCAGTTGCAATAAAGTTGTGTCGTGCATGGCTGGCCTTGGGTTTTAAGCGTCCAAAAGCCTGGCGCAGACCGGGGCCTAGCGCTGGGCTTCGAAGTTGAGCAGTTTGCTGGCTACACGGTTGCTGTCGACCTTGTAGCTGCCATCGGCGATCGCCGCCTTCAACTCGGCCACCCGGCCTTTGTCGACGACGGGCTGGTCGCGCAGCTTGTCAGTGATCTTCTGCAACTGTTGAGCCTCATTGCTGAGGTGTACCGATTCCCCGCTTTTTGCGGCAGTGGCCTGTTCGGCCGGGGCGTTCAGCGGTGCGGAAGCGCCGGTTTCGGCGGTTTCCTTGGGAGCGCTGGTGCGTGTGCCGCCCGTAAGTGACGAGGAGCTGTTCAAACGGCTGAAATCGATGACCATGTCAAAAAAACCTCTGGGAATTTGGACGCTTGCCATGTTCTCGGCCATCCCCTGGAAAACTTTAGGCCCTTTCGTCAATGAGCCTGCAAGCGCCGGCACGTCTGCCGATGCGGCACAGTTTAGGGAACGGCTGCGGTCTGCGCCAGTTTTCTACATCGCCACTTCCACTTGGCCGGGCGCGATGACCTGCGCCTTGATGACCCGTTGGGAATTGAGGTTCTTCACCCGGATCTGTTCCTTGAGCCCGCCGTTGGACAGGGCTTCGCCCGGCATGCGCACGGCCAGCGTGCCGCTGCGGGCGGTGATGACCACCTGATCGCCTTTGCGCACGACTTCCGCCTGCTCCAGGTGCACCAGCGTGATCACCTGATCGGCGACCGTTGGTCGGGTCAATTTCTGCCCGATCGCCTGATCCACCGACGTCAGGAAACCTTGGTTGATCTGACTCACGTCGCGCTCGCGCAAGGTCACGTCCTGGGGTTCGATGATCCCGGCGCGCTTGAGGGGACGGGTGGTGGTCACGATCTCGCGAAACAGGCGGACTTGAGCGGGCACGAACACCGTCCAGGGGGATGCGCCTTCGCAGCGCACCTTGACCGTCACCCGTCCCAGCGGACGTGCGGGACTCTCCAGGGAGGCTGTCAATTCCTTGTCGCACATAGGCATGCGCATGCGCGGGTCGAGCTGGTTGACTTCGATTTCGTAGCGGCCTTCCGTTTGACTGGTGGCCAGATAGTCTTCTACGGTGAATTCAAGAAAGCCTTGAGTGACGCCGATAAGCATGTCAGGCAAGGTAACCGCATCAGCAACGGCAGGGCTGCCAGCGAAAAAGAAGCAAACGGCCGACGCCGCGCAAAGCCATCTGCGGATCGGGGATGCCGGGCGTCGAAAAAATGTCGTTTGAGTGTTCATACGGGTTAAAAAGCAAGCGCCGTGCCGTTTGGCAACGAATGTGCGTCGCAACAACACTTGGCGTTGGCGTAGGAGTCTGTGCATGGCTGGTGTAATGGATTCGGTGAACCAGCGCACGCAACTGGTGGGGCAGAATCGCCTGGAGCTGCTGTTGTTCCGTCTCGACGGTCAGCAGCTCTACGGGATCAACGTGTTCAAGGTTCGGGAAGTGCTGCAATGTCCCCAACTGACGCTGATGCCCAAGTCCAGTCCTGTCGTGTGCGGGGTGGCGAATATCCGGGGGGCGACCATTCCGATCCTTGATCTGGCGATGGCGACCGGTTCCGGGGCTTTGAAAGACAAGAACAGTCCGTTCGTGATCATCACGGAGTACAACACCAAGACCCAGGGTTTCCTGGTGCGCTCGGTGGAGCGCATCGTCAACATGAACTGGGAAGAGATCCATCCGCCGCCCAAGGGCACCGGTCGCGATCACTACCTGACCGCTGTGACTCGGGTGGACAATCAGTTAGTCGAAATCATCGACGTCGAGAAGGTGCTGGCGGAAGTCGCGCCGACGCCGGAGGCGATTTCGCACGGCGTGGTGGACGTCGAGACCCAGAGCAAGGCGTTGTCGCTCAGGGTGCTGACGGTCGACGACTCGTCGGTGGCGCGCAAGCAGGTCACGCGTTGCCTGCAGACGGTGGGCGTCGAGGTGGTGGCGCTGAACGACGGCCGGCAGGCGCTGGATTACCTGCGCAAGCTGGTCGACGAAGGGAAGAAGCCGGAAGAAGAGTTCCTGATGATGATCTCCGACATCGAGATGCCGGAGATGGACGGGTACACCCTCACGGCCGAGATCCGCAGCGACCCGCGCATGCAAAAGCTTCACATCATCCTGCATACTTCGTTGTCGGGTGTGTTCAATCAGGCGATGGTCAAGAAGGTCGGTGCCGATGACTTCCTAGCCAAGTTCCGTCCTGATGACCTGGCATCCCGGGTAGTCGACCGGATCAAAGCAGCAGATATCAGCTAGGGGCGTTCGCCCCTGGCGGTCAACACGATTTAAGAGGCGGCATCAATTTGTCTACGGGTAATTTGGATTTCGAACAGTTCCGGGTGTTCCTGGAGAAAGCCTGTGGCATCTTGCTCGGTGAAAACAAACAGTATCTGGTGTCGAGCCGTCTCAACAAACTGATGGAGCAGCAAGGCATCAAGTCCCTGGGTGAGCTGGTGCAGCGCATCCAGACCCAGCCGCGCAGCGGTTTGCGCGAGCAGGTGGTCGATGCCATGACGACCAACGAGACCCTATGGTTTCGCGACACCTATCCGTTTGAGGTCCTCAAGAACAAGGTGCTGCCCGAGGCGATCAAGGCCAGCCCCAACCAGCGTCTGCGGATCTGGTCGGCGGCCTGCTCGTCGGGCCAGGAGCCGTATTCGCTGTCGATGTCGATCGACGAGTTCGAGCGGACCAACATCGGCCAGCTGAAGATGGGCGTGCAGATCGTCGCCACCGATCTGTCCGGCAGCATGCTGACCAACTGCAAGACCGGCGAGTACGACAGCCTGGCCATCGGCCGCGGTCTGTCCGCCGATCGCCTGCAGCGCTACTTCGATCCGAAGGGGCCGGGCCGCTGGGCGGTCAAGGCGCCGATCAGGAGCCGGGTGGAGTTCCGCTCGTTCAACCTGCTCGACAGCTACGCCAGCCTCGGCAAGTTCGACATCGTGTTCTGCCGCAACGTGCTGATCTACTTCTCCGCCGAGGTGAAGAAAGACATCCTGATGCGCATCCACAGCACGCTGAAGCCGGGCGGTTACCTGTTCCTCGGCGCTTCCGAAGCGCTGAACGGGCTGCCCGACCATTACCAGATGGTGCAGTGCAGCCCGGGGATCATCTACCAGGCGAAGTGACCGGCACATGGCGACACAAGAAACGGGAGTCCGCGAGGGCTCCCGTTTTTTTGTGCCTCAAGCGGCAGAAAAGCGGCAGGCGGCGGAAACCCGTTGCCGCTTTTCTGGCATTGCCGCCTTGCCGTTGGTCGGCAAGGCCCCGTAATCCGGGGCTTTTATAAATTGGCATGCCGCTTGCTATAACCCGATTACGAAAAACTCCGGTCACCTGAAGGTTCCCGACATGAGCATCAGCTTCGACAAAGCGCTCGGCATCCACGAAAAGGCTCTGGGCTTCCGCGCCCAGCGCGCCGAGGTGCTGGCCAACAACATCGCCAACGCCGACACCCCGAACTACAAGGCCCGGGACCTGGACTTCTCCAAGGTGCTGGAGGCCCAGAGCCAGAAGAACGCCAACGGCACCTTCGCCCTGAACATGACCAACAGCCGTCACATCGAGGCCGAAGGCCTGGGCAACGGCGACGAGTCGCTGATGTACCGCACGCCGATGCAGCCGTCGATCGACCAGAACACCGTGGACGCCCAACTGGAGCAGTCGAACTACGCGCAGAACGCGGTCGGCTTCCAGGCCAGCTTCACCCTGCTCAACAGCAAATTCAAAGGGCTGGTATCGGCCCTGCGCGGAGAGTAATCCATGTCCCTGTCCAGCGTTTTCAACATTGCCGGCAGCGGCATGAGCGCACAGAACACCCGCCTGAACACCGTGGCGTCAAACATCGCCAACGCCGAGACCGTCTCGTCGAGCATCGACCAGACCTACCGCGCCCGTCACCCGGTGTTCGCCACCATGTTCCAGGGCGAGCAGAGCTCCGGCGGCAACTCCCTGTTCCAGAACCAGGACGCCGCAGGCCAGGGCGTGCAGGTGCTGGGCGTGGTCGAAGACCAGAGCAACCTGGAGGCGCGCTACGAGCCTAACCACCCGGCGGCCGACGCCAAGGGCTACGTCTACTACCCGAACGTCAACGTGGTGGAAGAGATGGCCGACATGATTTCCGCGAGCCGTTCGTTCCAGACCAACGCGGAAATGATGAACACCGCCAAGACCATGATGCAGAAGGTTCTGACCCTCGGTCAGTGATAAGGGGCGACTGCCATGAGCGTTACCGATACCACCAGCAGCCTGAGCCTGAACGACATCCTGGCGAACTCGTCGAAGAAGACCAGTTCGACCGCCGATGGCATCGCTTCGGCCACCAACAGTTCGACCGGCGGCAAAGCCCTGGGCAAGGACGCGTTTCTGCAACTGCTGGTGACCCAGCTGAAGAACCAGAACCCGCTGGACCCGCAGGACAACAGCGCGTTCGTGGCCCAGCTGGCGCAGTTCAGCAGCCTTGAAGGCATCACCACCCTCAACAGCACCGTCAGTTCGCTGGCCGGCAACTACAACTCGTCGCAGGCCCTGCAGGCCTCGTCGCTGGTGGGCCGCAACGTGATTGTGCAGACCAACACCGTGCAGCTCGACGACCCGAGCAAAGGCATGACCGGTTCGGTCAACGTCACCTCGTCGATCGCCGGCGGCACCGTCACCATCACCGACAGCGCCGGCAAGACCGTGCGCACCATCGACCTGGGCAGCCGCGCCGCAGGCAATGCGAGCTTCACCTGGGACGGCAAGGACAAGGACGGCAACCTGGTCGCCGCCGGCACCTACACCGTCAAGGCCAATGCCCCGATCAACGGCACGGCGACGGACCTGGCGACCTACCTGCCGGCCACCGTCACCAGCGTGACGATCAGCCAGACCGGCGGCGAGCTGATGCTCAACCTGTCCGGCAAGGGCACCGTCGCCCTGTCCAAAGTACAAACCATTGGTATATAGAGCCGACCCACCGGCACAAAGGAGTGAAATATGTCTTTTAACATCGGCCTCAGCGGTCTCTATGCAGCCAACAAACAACTGGACGTGACCGGCAACAACATCGCCAACGTCGCGACCGCCGGTTTCAAGTCCTCCCGCGCCGAATTCGCCGACGTCTACTCGTCGACCCGCCTGGGCAGCGGCAGCAAGGTCATCGGCAACGGCGTGCGCCTGGCCAACGTGTCCCAGCAGTTCACCCAAGGTGACATCAGCAACACCGGCAACGTGCTGGACATGGGCATCAACGGTTCCGGCTTCTTCACCCTGAGCAACAACGGTTCGATCACCTACACCCGTGCCGGCACGTTCAAGGTCGACAAGGACGGCTTCATCACCAACACCGACTACACCTCGCGCCTGCAAGGCTACGGTGTGGACGCCAACGGCAAGATCATCAACGGCGTGCTGACCGACCTGAAGATCGACACCTCGAACCTGGCGCCGAAGTCCACCTCGCTCGTGACCTCGACCATCAACCTGAACTCCACCGCGCCGGTGATCGACGATACCGTGGCGGCAGGCAAGTTCGACCCGAGCAACACCGCGACCTACACCAAGTCGTTCAGCACGCCGGTGTACGACAGCCAGGGCAACTCCCACGTCATGGACCAGTACATGGTCAAGACCGGCGCCAACACCTGGAAGGTCTACACCCTGGTGGACGGCCGCAACCCGGACGCCACCGGCAGCGATCCGAAGACCACCCCACCGGTGGCTTCGACCATGTCCTTCGACACCGCCGGCAAACTGACTCAGGTCAGCACTCCGGATCCTGCGGGTGGCCCTGCCATCATCAGCAGCGACCTGAAACTCACTGGCTGGGTGCCGGGCACCGTGACCAACGGCGTCTGGAAAGCCAACGGCGCGTCGGCCAACCCGGCGGGCATCACGATCTCGATGGCCAAGACCACCCAGTTCAACGCCGACACCGCCCGTTCGATCCCGACCCAGGACGGCTACGCCACCGGCCAGATCACCAACCTGACCATCGACGGCACCGGCACCCTGTTCGCCAACTTCAGCAACAACCAGAGCAAGGCCATCGGCCAGGTCGCGCTGGCCAGCTTCACCAACGAACAGGGCCTGCAGCCTGTCGGCGGCACCGCCTGGAGAGAGACCTACGCTTCGGGCATCCCGGGCTACGACGCACCGAAGACCGGTACCCTGGGCGAAGTGGCATCCAACTCGCTGGAAGAGTCGAACGTCAACCTGACCAACGAGCTGGTGGACCTGATCAAGGGCCAGAGCAACTATCAGGCGAACGCCAAGACCATCTCGACCCAAAGCACCATCATGCAGACCATCATTCAGATGACCTGATCCGGGTTGATCGCAACAAGAGAACCGGCGCCAGTGGCGCCGGTTTTTTTATGCCTGCCGAAATCGTCTATAGAACAATTGACTGCCGTTCGTCGGATTTTTGGTTTGATTTTTGCACTCCCGCCGCATCCGGCACGTACGTGTCAAAAACCCTTTCACCTGCTTCATTGAGCCAGGACACGGCTTGGCGATATGGAAATCAGGAAGCTTCATTCCCTGTTTCACCGTAGTTTCCACAACACACACAAGGAAGATGCAATGGCGGTAATTAATGGCTCCAACGGCCCTGACAATCTGGTGGGCACCGCAGGAGATGACCAGATCCGCGGAATGGCGGGCGACGACATCCTCGATGGCGGCGCCGGCAACGACGTGCTGATGGGTGGGGCGGGGGCTGACCGGTTGATCGGCGGCGCCGGCACCGACACGGCCAGCTACGAAGATGACGTATCGGGTGCGGGCGTGACGGTCAACCTCAAGACCGGCGTGCACACCGGGCTGGCCTTGGGCGACACCTTCGAAGGCATCGAGGTCATCCGCGGCACGACCTACCACGACAAATTCGTCGCCGACGGCAACGTCTACGCGTTCGATGGCGGCAACGGCTATGACTCCCTGAGTTACGCCCTCTCCGAGCAGGCCGTGAACATCACGATGGCAGGCGGTGCTGGCAGCGGGACCGGCGGCGACGCCCAGGGCGACACGTTCAGCAACATCGAGGTGGTCATCGGCTCGGACTACGACGATGTCTTCACCGTGACGTCCGGCGGCGGATCCTTCAGCGGCGGCGCCGGCAACGATGTCTACATCATCAACAGCGCCACCTTCTCCGGTGTCAGCGAACTGGCGGGCGGCGGCGACGACGAGATCCGCACAAGCTTGTCCAGCATGGGCATGAGCGCCGAAGTCGAGCGCCTGACCTACACCGGCAGCGGCAACTTCACCGGCCGCGGCAACGCCGGCGACAACATTATCACCGGCGGCGCGGGCAACGACGTGCTGATCGGCGGCGCCGGCGCGGACCGTCTGATCGGCGGCGCGGGCATCGATACCGCCAGCTACGAAGACGACAACTCCGGCCTAGGCGTGACGGTCAACCTCAAGACCGGCGAGCACACCGGGCTGGCCAAGGGCGACACGTTCGACAGCATCGAGGTCATCCGCGGCACCACCTACCACGACAAATTCTTCGCCGATGCGTCGGCCAACACCTTCGACGGTGCCGTCGGCTACGACAGCGTGAGCTACGCCCTGTCCGACCAGGCGGTGAACCTGACCGTGACGGGCACCACCGGCACCGGCTCCGGCGGCGATGCCCAAGGCGACATGTTCAGCAACATCGAGTCGTACATCGGCACGGCCTACGATGACGTCTTCACCATCACGTCCGGCAACGCGTCGTTCACCGGCGGCGCCGGCAACGACATCTACATCATCAACAGCGCCGGCGGTGCGGGGGCCCTCGAAATGGCCGGCGGAGGCGACGACGAGATTCGCACCAACCTTTCCAGCATGAACATGAGCGCCGAAGTGGAGCGCCTGACCTACACCGGCAGCGGCAACTTCACCGGCCGCGGCAACGCCGGCGACAACATCATCACCGGCGGCGCGGGCAACGACCTGCTGATCGGCGGTGCCGGCGCGGACCGTTTGATCGGCGGCGCGGGCATCGACACCGTCAGCTACGAAGACATCGTTTCGGGCGTCGGCGTGACGGTCAACCTCAAGACCGGCGTCCACACGGGCATCGCCACGGGCGATACGTTCAGCGGCATCGAAGTGTTCCGCGGCTCCAGTTACGCCGATAACTTCGTCGCCGATGAAAGCGCCACCACTTTCGACGGCGGCACCGGCACCGACACCGTGAGCTACGCCGGTTCTGCCCAGGGCGTCAGCCTGACCGTGGCGAGCAACGCCGGCAGCGGTTCGGGCGGGGACGCCCAAGGCGACCTGTTCAGCAACATCGAAGGCTTCTACGGCTCGGCCTTCGACGACGTGTTCACCGTGACGGCCGGCTCCACGACGTTCAGCGGCGGCGCCGGCAACGACGTCTACGTCATCAACGGCAACGGCTCGGCGGCGGTGATCGAATCGGCGGGCGGCGGCGACGACGAAGTGCGCACCAATCAGGCCAGCCTGACGCTGTCGGCCGAAGTCGAGCGCCTGACCTACACCGGCACCGGCAACTTCACCGGCCGCGGCAACGCCTCGGACAACATCATCACCGGCGGCGCCGGCAACGACCTGCTCATGGGCGGCGCCGGCGGCGACCGCTTCATCGGCGGCGCCGGCACCGATGTCGTCAGCTACGAAGACAGCACCGCAGCAGGCGTGACGGTCAACCTCAAGACCGGCGTCCATGGGGGCATCGCCGCCGGCGACACCTTCACCGACATCGAGATCATCCGCGGCAGCAAGTTCGGCGACACCTTCGTCAGCGGGCTGGAGGCGCACATCTTCGACGGCGGCGTCGTCGGTGGCGTGGACACCGTCGACTACTCGACCTCCGAACAGGCCGTCAACATCACCCTCACCACGGTCGGCACGGGCAGCGGGCAGGGCGGTGACGCCCAGGGCGACACCTTCACCAACATCGAGCGGATCGTCGGTTCGGCCCAGAACGATGTGTTCACCACCGGCGCCGGGGCCTTCACCCTGGAGGGCGGTGCGGGCGACGACCTGTACATCATCAACGGCCCGGCCTTCCAGACCATCGTCGAGACCGCCGGCGGCGGCAACGACGAAGTGCGCACGACGCTGGCGAACATGACGCTGAGCGCCGAGGTCGAGCGCCTGACCTACACCGGCACCGGCAACTTCACCGGTCGCGGCAACGCCTCCGACAACATCATCACCGGCGGCGCCGGCAACGATACCTTGATGGGCGGCGCAGGCGCCGACCGCTTCATCGGCGGCGCCGGCACCGACACCGTCAGCTACGAAGACAGCGGCGCGGCCGTCACGCTCAACTTCAAGACCGGTGTGCACAGCGGCATCGCCGCAGGGGATACCTATACCGACATCGAGCTGATCCGCGGCTCGCAGTACGGCGACACGTTCATGTCCGGCAGCGGCGCGGACCGCTTCGACGGCGGCGCCGGCACGGCCGTCGACGTGGCGGACTACTCGCAGTCGGCACAGGGCGTGACCCTGACCCTGGGCGCCACCGGCGCCGGAGCCGGCACCGGTGCCGGCGGCGACGCCGAAGGCGACAGTTTCACCGGGATCGAGAAGATCATCGGTTCGGCCAACAACGACGTATTCGTCAGCAACGCCAACTCGGGCTCCTTCACCGTGCAGGGCGGCGCCGGCGACGACGTCTACATCCTCAACAATGCCACGTTCGGCTCGATCATCGAGCTGGCCGACGGCGGCAACGATGAGGTGCGCACCAACCAGGCCTTCTACGTCATGAACGCTGGCATCGAGCGTCTGACCTACACCGGCACCGGCACCTTCCTGGCCCGGGGCAACGCGCTGGACAACGTCATCACCGGCGGTGCCGGCAACGATGTGCTGATGGGCGGCGACGGCGGCGACACCTTCATCGGCGGCGACGGCTTCGACACCGTCAGCTATGAAGACATCGGCCCGGTGGGCGTGGTCGTCAACCTCAAGACCGGCGAGCACACGGCGATCGCCAAGGGCGACACTTTCCAGAGCATCGAGAAGATCGTCGGCTCGGGTCGCGACGACACCTTCATGGGCAACGACCAGGCCAACATCTTCGACGGCGGCTACGGACGTGACACTGTCAGCTTTGCGTTCGAAAGCTCGGCCATCACGCTGGATCTCAGCCAGCCGCTGACCGGGGCTGCGGCCGGCGACACTTACCTGAACATCGAGAACTGGGAAGGCACCGCGTTCAACGACACGCTGATCGGCACGGCCGGCGTCGAGACGTTCATCGGCGGCAAGGGCGCCGACTACATCGACGGCGGCGCGGGCGCCGACGCGGCCTGGTACCTGGGCAGCTCGGCGGCGGTGCAGATCGACCTGCTGGCCAACACCGTGACCGGCGGCGACGCCACCGGCGACGTGCTGGTCAACATCGAAGGCCTGCACGGTTCGGCCTTCGACGATACGTTGACCGGCAATGCCCTGAACAACGAGCTCTATGGCGGTGCGGGCAATGACGTGATCCGCGGCGGCGACGGCCACGACACGATCCACGGCGGCAAGTACGAGCCGTTTGCGTTCAACGGCCCTGACCGCAGCGGTCCGGCGGAAGCGGACATGCTGTTCGGCGGCAACGGCGATGACGACATGTGGAGCGCCAGCAACGACCGCGGCAGCATTCTGCACGGCGACGCCGGCAATGACAGCATCACGGTCTACGCCGGCATCGCCTACGGTGACGAAGGCAACGACGCGATGGTGGGCGAAGGGCCGGGCTACCAGCTGTTCGGTGGCGCGGGCGTAGACACCTTGATCATGGTCGGCAACGGTTTTGCCTTCGGCGGAGAAGGCGCCGACACCTACAAGGTGACCGGGACGGGGGGACGTTTCGTGATCAAGGATGACGGCAGCTCCAGCGGCGATCAGGTCGTGCTGTCGAACATCCAGTCCAAAGCGGATGTGTTCATCGCGAGCGACGGCGTCAATGCCTACATCTACAAGGCGTCCGACTGGAACGCCGGCTACAAGGGCAACGCGGTGGTGCTGGCCGACTGGTACGCCGGTTCCGCCACCATCGAGACCTTCACGACCGCCAACGGTGACAGCTTCACCATTCCGGTCGTAGGGCAGGCGATGACCGAGTCGTTCATGGTCTGATGCCCCGTAGCGGCAAAGGAAACGGCGAAGCCTGAAGGGGCTTCGCCGTTTTTTGTGGCCCGTTTTTCCTGCGCCCAAAGAAAACCCCCGGCAAACCGAAGGTCTGTCGGGGGTTGTTCGTTCAGGCGTCTCGCAACGCCTGAAGGCGCTCAGCTTATTGGCAAGCTTCGCAATCCGGCTCGTCGATGGCGCAGGCCTTCGGCACCGGAGCAGGACCTGCCGGTGCGGTCGGTGCCGCCAGGACAGCGTCGTCGCCGTGGTTGCCGCCCGCGGACACCGCGTTCAGCTTGCCGGTGTTGATGGTCGACTTCTCGGTGCTGGTCGCGGCCAGGGCACGGAGGTAGTAGGTGGTCTTCAGGCCACGGTACCAGGCCATGCGGTAGGTCACGTCCAGCTTCTTGCCCGAGGCGCCGGCGATGTACAGGTTCAGCGACTGAGCCTGGTCGATCCACTTCTGGCGGCGGCTGGCGGCGTCGACGATCCACTTGGTGTCCACTTCGAACGCGGTGGCGTAGAGCGCCTTGAGCTCCGCCGGGATGCGCTCGATCTGCTGCACCGAACCGTCGTAGTACTTCAGGTCGTTGATCATGACCGAGTCCCATAGGCCGCGGGCCTTGAGGTCGCGCACCAGGTACGGGTTGATCACGGTGAATTCGCCCGACAGGTTCGATTTCACGTACAGGTTCTGGTAGGTCGGTTCGATCGACTGCGACACGCCGGTGATGTTGGCGATGGTGGCGGTCGGTGCGATGGCCATGATGTTGGAGTTACGGATGCCTTTCTGCACACGGGCGCGAACCGGTGCCCAGTCCAGGGATTCGTTCAGGTCCACATCGATGTACTTCTGGCCGCGGGCCTTGATCAGGATCTGCTGGGAGTCCAGCGGCAGGATGCCCTGGGACCACAGCGAGCCTTCGAAGGTCTCGTAGGCGCCGCGCTCGTCGGCCAGGTCGCAGGACGCCTGGATCGCGTAGAAGCTGACGGCTTCCATCGACTTGTCGGCGAACTCGACCGCTTCCTGCGAGCCGTAGGCGATGTGCTGCAGGTACAGCGCGTCCTGGAAGCCCATGATGCCCAGGCCCACCGGACGGTGCTTGAAGTTGGAGTTCTTCGCCTGCGGCACCGAGTAGTAGTTGATGTCGATCACGTTGTCGAGCATGCGCACGGCGGTGTTCACGGTGCGTTGCAGCTTGGCGGTGTCCAGCTTGCCGTCGACGATGTGGTTCGGCAGGTTGATCGAGCCCAGGTTGCAGACCGCGATCTCGTCCTTGTTGGTGTTCAGGGTGATCTCGGTGCACAGGTTCGAGCTGTGCACCACGCCCACGTGCTGCTGCGGGCTGCGCAGGTTGCACGGATCCTTGAAGGTCAGCCACGGGTGGCCGGTCTCGAACAGCATCGAGAGCATCTTGCGCCACAGGTCCTTGGCCTGGATGGTCTTGAACAGCTTGATCTTGCCCGGGTACTCGGTCAGGGCTTCGTAGTACTCGTAGCGCTCTTCGAAGGCGGTGCCGGTCAGGTCGTGCAGGTCCGGCACTTCGGACGGCGAGAACAGGGTCCACTTGCCGTCGTCGAAGACGCGCTTCATGAACAGGTCCGGGATCCAGTTGGCGGTGTTCATGTCGTGGGTGCGGCGACGGTCGTCACCGGTGTTCTTGCGCAGCTCGATGAACTCTTCGATGTCCATGTGCCAGGTTTCCAGGTACGCACAGACAGCGCCCTTGCGCTTGCCGCCCTGGTTCACGGCCACGGCGGTGTCGTTCACCACCTTGAGGAACGGCACGACGCCTTGCGACTTGCCGTTGGTGCCCTTGATGTACGAGCCCAGCGCACGCACCGGAGTCCAGTCGTTGCCCAGGCCGCCTGCGAACTTGGACAGCATGGCGTTGTCGTGGATCGCGCCGTAGATGCCCGACAGGTCGTCCGGAACGGTGGTCAGGTAGCAGCTGGACAGCTGCGGACGCAGGGTGCCGGCGTTGAACAGGGTCGGGGTCGACGCCATGTAGTCGAAGGACGACAGCAGGTTGTAGAACTCGATCGCGCGGTCTTCTTTCTGCTTCTCTTCGATGGCCAGGCCCATGGCCACGCGCATGAAGAAGATCTGCGGCAGTTCGAAGCGCACGCCGTCCTTGTGGATGAAGTAACGGTCGTAGAGGGTCTGCAGGCCCAGGTAGGTGAACTGCTGGTCGCGCTCGTGGTTGATCGCCTTGCCCAGTTTCTCCAGGTCGAAGTCGGCCAGCACAGGGTTCAGCAGTTCGAACTCGATGCCCTTGGCGACGTAGGCCGGCAGGGCCTTGGCGTACAGGTCGGCCATCTCGTGGTGGGTCGCGCTCTCGGCGACGCCCAGGAAGCCCAGGCCTTCGGCGCGCAGGGTGTCCATCAAAAGGCGAGCGGTGACGAACGAGTAGTTCGGCTCACGCTCGACCAGGGTGCGGGCGGTCATCACCAGGGCGGTGTTGACGTCGTTCAGGGCCACGCCGTCGTACAGGTTCTTCAGGGTTTCGCGCTGGATCAGTTCGCCGTCGACTTCTTCCAGGCCTTCGCAGGCTTCGCTGACGATGGTGCTCAGGCGGCCCATGTCCAGCGGCGCCAGGCTGCCGTCGGCGCGGGTGATGCGGATCGACGGGTGAGCCTGCACCGGGGCTTCGGCGGTGGTGCGGGTGGCGCGCTCCTTGGAGCGGGCGTCGCGGTAGATCACGTAGTCGCGGGCGACTTTCTGCTCGCCGGCGCGCATCAGGGCCAGTTCGACCTGGTCCTGGATCTCTTCGATGTGGATGGTGCCGCCCGACGGCATGCGGCGCTTGAAGGTCGCGGTGACCTGTTCGGTCAGGCGGGCGACGGTGTCGTGGATTCGCGACGAGGCGGCAGCGGTGCCGCCCTCAACTGCGAGGAACGCTTTGGTGATAGCGACGGTGATCTTGTCATCGGTGTAAGGAACGACAGTGCCATTACGCTTGATCACGCGCAGTTGGCCAGGCGCGGTGGCGGCCAGATCCGAATTCGAATCGGCGGCCTGCGGCAAGGTGCCCTGCGGGTTCTCGCGAGTTGTGTCGGTTTGCATGGGTGTCTCCACGTTCTCTATGTTTGTTTGGGCACCGTCTCGGTGCCCACCGTTCCGTCCTGAAGCACTACAGCCGGCAAGCGCCGGGCATAACGACTTCGGGACAGTTCAGGAAGGGGGCCTTGTGGGCGCCGCTTCCATGCCGAAGTCTTCGGTCACGCGCGGTGCGCGTGAAACCGCATTCCGTTCCGGGGGCAGTTCCGGACTGCAACTCCCGTACCGTCATCGCCGTGAACGGCTGAAAAACGGTTGCCATCCGCAGGCGCGGTTTGGGCTTCTGAAAATACGTTTGGTTCAACCTGACAATGGCAATAAAAAGCCTTGAATTCACTGCCGGGTTTGTGTTTGGGTTTTGGGCGCCAACCCCAACATCTAGGGTTTTTTTGCGCGCGGGCTACAAGATAATGCGTTTGGGGGAGGGATTGCAACGTACTACCTGTGGATAACCCTGTGCGTAAATTGTGTGGGAAAACGAGAAATCGCGTGTAGGCCGCGAACCTGCCGGGCCAGACCGTTTGTCACTGTTTTCCGCCGCAAAAAATGACGCCGGCAAATTTTTGAGGGCGCGAACCCTATCACAAAAAGGCAGCGTGTCCAGACGCATTTGCCGACTTGTGTTCTCGCCGGTCGACGTTTATACAATCGGCCCGTGCGCTAGCATTCTTATCCTCCCCAAACATGACAAAAAGACGGGAGGATCCTGATGGTTTCCCCGCCGGGAAACCCCTTCCTTTATCGGCAGCATCGGCAAGCAGAGGTCACCCGTGGAGCAAGAAGCCTGGCAGGTATTGATAGTCGAGGACGACCAGCGTCTGGCCGAACTGACCCGCGAATACCTGCAGGCCAACGGTTTGCGGGTGGAGATCGAAGGCAACGGCGCCCTGGCGGCGGCGCGGATCGTCAAGGAGCAGCCGGATCTGGTGATCCTCGACCTGATGCTCCCGGGCGAAGACGGCCTGAGCATCTGCCGCAAGGTGCGCGACCGCTACGACGGGCCGATCCTGATGCTCACCGCCCGCACCGATGACGCCGACCAGATTCTGGGCCTGGACCTGGGCGCCGATGACTACGTCTGCAAACCGGTGCGCCCGCGCCTGCTGCTGGCCCGCATCCAGGCGTTGCTGCGGCGCAGCGAAGCGCCGGAGCCGGCGGCGGAGAAGGCGCGCCGCCTGCAGTTCGGCCCCCTGGTGGTGGACAGCGCGCTGCGCGAGGCCTGGCTGGGCGACAGCGGCATCGAGCTGACCAGCGCCGAGTTCGACCTGCTTTGGCTGTTGGTGTCCAACGCCGGGCGGATCCTGTCCCGGGAGGAAATCTTCACCGCGCTGCGGGGCATCGGCTACGACGGCCAGGACCGTTCGATCGATGTGCGCATTTCGCGGATCCGCCCCAAGATCGGCGATGACCCGGACCATCCGCGGCTGATCAAGACCGTGCGCAGCAAAGGCTACCTGTTCGTGCCGGAAGCCTGCGCAGAACTGCCGCTGTGAATTCGATCTTCCTGCGCATCTACGGCGGCATGTGCGCCGCGCTGATTTTGGTGGCGGTGCTCGGCGTGCTGGCCCTGCACCTGCTCAATCAGGTGCGCAGCGAGCAGTACCGCGAGCGCCTGGCCCATGGCACCTTTTCGCTGATGGCCGACAACCTGCAGCCGATGAACCAAACCGAGCGCCACCGCGCGTTGCTGGTGTGGGAGCGGCTTTTGGGCATTCCCCTGGCGCTGAAGACCTTCGCCCAGACCGACCTTGACCTGACCCAGCGCACCCGCGTGCTGCGCGGCCAGGCCCTGGTGGAGCAGACCGGGCCGCACGCCGCGCGGGTCTACCGGCTGGTCAGCGACAAGGAGCAACTGGTGCTCACCGGCGACGTGCAGCAGATCAGCGAGCAACTGGCGCGGGCGACTATCTATCTGCTGGCCGACGAACTGGTGCGGGTGCCGGTGGGCGACCAGCCCAAGCGGCTGGCGCAACTGAAGGACGACAAGGGCTTCGGCTTCGACCTGCGGCTGGTCACGGTGCAGGACGCCGACATGGACGAAGACCAGAGCCGCCGCGTGGCCGAGGGCGACACGGTAATGGCGCTGGGCAAGGGCGGCGACTCGATCCGGGTGTTCGCCGGCATGGTCGGCACGCCGTGGGTGCTGGAGATCGGCCCGCTGTACCAGATGAACCCTTATCCACCGGAATGGCTGGTGCTGATCGCCGCCCTCGGGCTGACCCTGATCGGCCTGATCGTCTATCTGCTGGTGCGTCAGCTCGAACGGCGCCTGCGCGGCCTGGAGGCGGCGGCCACGCGCATCGCCAAGGGCAGCCTGGAGACCCGCGTGCCGGCGCGGGGCGCCGACTCGGTGGGCAAGTTGGCGGCGGCGTTCAACGGCATGGCCGAGCACCTGCAGCAGCTGTTGGCCATCCAGCGCGAGCTGGTGCGTGCGGTGTCCCATGAGTTGCGCACGCCGGTGGCGCGCCTGCGCTTCGGGCTGGAGATGATCGGCTCGGCCACCACCCCGCAGGCGCTGGAGAAATACCGCGAAGGCATGGACCACGACATCGAGGATCTCGACAAGCTGGTGGACGAGATGCTGACCTATGCGCGGCTGGAGCAAGGCTCGCCGGCGCTGACCTTCCAGCGCATCGACCTTGATGCGTTGGTCAATCAGGTGATCGCCGAGCTGGCGCCGCTGCGCGCCGAGGTCACGGTGCAGCGCGGGCTGTGCCTGTCGGCGGCCGATTGCGACGATGCCTGGGTCGAGGCCGAGCCGCGCTACCTGCACCGGGCGCTGCAGAACCTGGTGCGCAACGCGATGCGGCATGCGCGCTCGAAGGTCACGGTGAGCTATCAGGTGGGCCAGCTGCGCTGCCGGGTGGACGTCGAGGACGATGGGCCCGGTGTGCCGGAGGCGGCGTGGGAGAAGATCTTCACCCCGTTCCTGCGCCTGGACGACAGCCGCACACGGGCGTCCGGCGGGCATGGGCTGGGCTTGTCGATCGTGCGGCGGATCATCCACTGGCACGATGGCCGGGCGCTGATCGGCAAGAGCAAGAGCCTGGGCGGGGCGTGCTTCAGCCTGAGCTGGCCGCGCAATCAGGAACGGCGCTGAGTCCTGCGGTGACGGTGCCATCGTCATCGCGGGCAAGCCCGCTCCCACACTGTGTGACAGTGTCTGCAGGCATGGCATTGCACCGATTGTCCTCAACGGCGTCATCGCCAGCAGGCTGGCTCCCACCGTTTGATGGATGGCACCGGACAATGTGGGAGCCGGCTTGCCGGCGATGGCGGCGGGACAGGCGCTGAAACGTCGGCTGTGCCAGCCTGTTCCTACCTTTCACCGCAGAACCTGTGGGAGCCAGCCTGCTGGCGATGGCGTCAGTGAAGGCTCAATCCTTCAGGAGGGAATGCTGACCAGGCTCAGCAGTTGCCCGTCCTGCACCCCGAACTGCGCCTCCAGTTCCGTGCCGTTACGCCATTCGCCGGACAGGTTCGTCAACAGGCGCAACCGCACGGCGCCTTCCGGCGTCCACTCCAGCACTTCGGCATGCTCGAAGTAGAAGCGCTGCTGCACGATCGGATACAGGGCCTTGAACAGGCTTTCCTTCACCGAGAACGTCATCGTCACGCACAGCGCGATCTGGTCCCTGGGCCCGGCGGCCATGCGCTGCAGTTCCGGCGGGGTGAGAATTTCCCCGGCCAGGCGCTCGGCCCGTTCGGCGTCGAGCAGGTTTTCCAGGTCCATGCCCAGCCCGCGCCAGTGCCGCTTGCGGGCGACGATCGCCGCCGCGCGGCCGGTGCCGTGGGTGATCGAACCGCAGATGTGCGCCGGCCACACCGGGGCGCGGTCCTCGCCGATGGCCGGCACCACGCTTATGCCTTCCAACTGCTGGAGCGCAGCGCGGGCGCAGAGGCGTCCGGCCAAAAACTCGGCCTGACGCTTGGCCACCGAGCGCTGGATGCTCGGAGGGGGCTCGATGGCGGCGCGGGCAAAGTCATCGCCGAGCAGGCGTGACGGGTCGAAACGGGTGCTCAGCAGCACGGTGTCGGGCAGCGTCGTGGGCAACGGCCAATGGGCGTCGAGCGCGGAGCAGCAGGCGGGGAGCAGGGGGTCGGCATTCATGGGGGCATTTTGCCGGGTGGCCGGTGCTCAGCTCAAGGCCGGCGGCGGATTCATCGCCGGCAGGCTCGCTCCCGCATCGGAACGAGCCTGCCGGCGATGCCTTCGGGTCAACCGAAGATGTTCTTGAAGAAGGCCTGCATGTCCGCCCAGGACTTTTCATCGGCGGCCTTGTTGTAGCCGATGTCCGGGCCGCCATGTTCGCCGTGGCTCAGGCGGTCGGCGTCGGGGTTGCTGAAGCCGTGCTTGGCGCCGTCGAGGCTGACGAAACGGTAGTCGGCCCCGGCCTTGTCCATTTCCGCCTTGAAGGCCGCGACGTTGTCTGGGGTGACCATGCTGTCCAGCGCGCCGTGCTCGACGAGGATCTTCGCCTTGACGCTGCCGGGCGCGGCCGGGGTGCTGGTGGCGAGCGCGCCGTGGAAACTCACCACGCCGGCCAGCGGCACGCCTTGGCGCGCGGCGTTCAGCACCACGCCGCCGCCGAAGCAGTAGCCGATGGCCGCGAGTCTTTGCGGGTCGGTCTGCGGCTGTTTCTTCAACAGGTCCAGGCCGGCCTGGAACCGCGCGCCCGCTGCTGCGCTGTCCTTGAGCGCCGCCTGCATGAAGGCCATGGCGTCCTTGGGGTGCTCAGTGTTCTTGCCGTCGCCGTACATGTCGATGGCCAGGGCGCTGTAGCCCAGCCCGGCGAGGTCGCGAGCGCGGCGCTTGGCGTAGTCGTTCAGCCCCCACCATTCATGCACCACCACCACGCCCGGGCGAGGGCCCTTGAGGGCGTCGTCGTAGGCGTAGTAGCCGATGAGCTTCGTGCCGTCGGCGCTCTGGTAAGGGATCTCCTGGGTCTTGATCGCCGCCTGGCTGAAACCGCTGGCGAGGAGCAGGGTGAGGGCGAGGAACAGGCGCATGGTCGGGTCTCCTGACAGAAAAGGGGTCAAGACAGCCTAGTCCATTTGGTTCAGCGCAGGTTCAGAGAGCGTTCAGGGGCTGTACAGGGGAGGGCCGTTAACCTTGCGCCATACCTGAAGAGCACTCAAGAGGAACATCCGATGACTCGTTTGAACAAACTGCTGCTGGCCTTCACCGTCATGAGCGCAAGCATCGCCGCCCATGCCGATACCACCTCCAACTTCGCCGGCCTGACGTTCGGCCAGACCAGCGACAAAGTGAAGAAGTCCAACGCCCTGAACGAGAACCTGGGTCACCCGGACGCCGACGGCGTGATCGGCAAGGACAACACTTGGGGCGTGCGCCTCGGTCAGCAAAACAGCCAGGGCCGCTACTACGCCACCTACGACACCGTGTCCGGTTCGCACAATGGCATTAAACTGCGCCAGGAAAACCTGCTCGGCAGCTACGATCTGTTCTATCCGGTGGGCGACAGCACCAAACTGTTCGGCGGCGCCACCGCCGGCCTGACCAAGCTGAGCCAGAATTCCCCGGGCTTCAGCCACGACAGCGACATCGGTTACGCCGTCGGCGGCCAATTCGGTGTGTTGCAGCAAGTGTCGCAGAACACCTCGGTGGAACTCGGTTACCGTTACCTGCGCAGCAACGCCAGCACCGAGATGAGCGAGCGCGGCGGCAGCAAGCAGGGCTCGCTGGACTTGACCAGCAGCGCCCAGACGTACCTGTCGGCCAACTACGCTTTCTGAGGCGCGGTTGACTGCAAAGCCCTGTGGGAGCCAGCCTGCTGGCGATGGCGTCCTGACGGTCGACCCTTTGTCGGCTGCCGGACCGCCATCGCCGGCGGGCTGGCTTCCACCTGTTGTGTCCGGAAATATCGATTGACTGGGAGAAGGTCATGAAGCTGTTGGTCGTCGAAGATGAAGCGCTGCTGCGCCATCACCTGCAAACCCGCCTCACGGAAAGCGGCCATGTGGTCGAGTCCGTGGCCAACGCCGAGGAGGCGCTGTACCAGACCGGCCAGTTCAACTTCGATCTGGCGGTGATCGACCTCGGCCTGCCGGGCATGGGCGGGCTGGACCTGATCCGTCAGCTGCGTTCGGGGGGCAAGGCGTTCCCGATCCTGATCCTCACCGCCCGCGGCAACTGGCAGGACAAGGTCGAAGGCCTGGCCGCCGGCGCCGACGACTACGTGGTCAAGCCGTTCCAGTTCGAGGAGCTCGAAGCGCGCCTCAATGCGCTGCTGCGCCGCTCCAGCGGGTTCACCCAGTCGACCATCGTCGCCGGCCCGCTGCTGCTGGACCTCAACCGCAAGCAGGCAACCCTCGATGAACAGCCACTGGCGCTGACCGCCTACGAGTACCGGATCCTCGAATACCTGATGCGCCACCATCAGCAGGTGGTGCCCAAGGACCGCCTCATGGAGCAGCTGTACCCGGATGACGACGAGCGCGATCCGAACGTGATCGAAGTGCTGGTCGGCCGTCTGCGCCGCAAGCTGGAAGGCCCGGCCGGGTTCAAGCCGATCGACACCGTGCGCGGCCTGGGCTACCTGTTCAACGAGCGCTGCACTTGATCCGCTCCCTTCGCGTTCGCTTGATGCTCGCCGCCACGACGTTGGCGGTGCTGTTCATGCTCGCCCTGCTGCCGGCGATGCAGGGCGCGTTCAGCCTGGCGTTGCAGGATTCGATCGAGCAGCGCCTGGCGTCGGACGTCACCACGCTGATCTCCGCCGCCCGCGTGGAGAACGGCCGCCTGGTGATGCCCACGCAGTTGCCGGACGAGCGCTTCAACCTCGCCGATTTCCGCCTGCTGGGCTACATCTACGACCGCGAAGGGCATCTGGTCTGGCGCTCCAAGGCGACCCAGGAAGAGCAGATCAACTACAAGCCGCGCTACGACGGCCTCGGCAACGAGTTCGCGCGGATCCGCGAGAGCAACGGCCAGGAGTTCTTCGTCTACGACGTCGAAGTCAAGCTGCTGGGCGGCAAGAGCGCGGCGTTCAGCATCGTTGCCCTGCAACCGGTGCGCGAGTACGAAACCACCCTGGAGGGCCTGCGCGAAAATCTCTATCTGGGCTTCGGCGCCGCGTTGCTGGTGCTGCTGGCGCTGCTGTGGATCGGCCTGACCTGGGGCCTCAAGGCCCTGCGCCGGCTCAGCCAGGAGCTGGACGAAATCGAAAGCGGCACCCGCGAGAGCCTCAGCGAACAGCACCCGCGCGAACTGCTGCGCCTGACCGGCTCGCTCAACCGCCTGCTGCACAGCGAACGCCAGCAGCGCAGCCGTTACCGCGACTCCCTCGACGACCTGGCCCACAGCCTGAAAACCCCGCTGGCGGTGCTGCAAGGCGTCAGCGAAGACATGGCCCTGCGCCCCCAGGACCGGGACCAGGCCTGGGTGCTGCAGAACCAGATCGAGCGCATGAGCCAGCAGATCAGCTACCAGCTGCAGCGGGCCAGCCTGCGCAAGAGCGGGCTGGTGCGCCATCAGGTGCGCCTGCGCCCGGTGCTGCAGAGCCTGTGCGACACCCTGGACAAGGTCTACCGCGACAAGCGTGTGCGGGTCGCCTTCGACCTGCCCGAGCACTGCTACGTGCCGATCGAGCAGGGCGCCTTGCTGGAAATGATGGGCAACCTGCTGGAGAACGCCTACCGCCTGTGCCTGGGCGAAGTGCGCATCAGCGTGCGCGAGAGCCTGGCCGGGGTCGAGCTGTGCGTGGAGGACGACGGCCCCGGCGTGCCGCAGGATCAGCGTGCACGGATCCTGGAGCGCGGCGAGCGGCTGGACCGGCAGCATCCGGGGCAGGGCATCGGCCTGGCGGTGGTCAAGGACATCATCGAAAGCTACAGCGCCAAGCTGACCTTGGGGGATTCGCCGATGGGCGGGGCGGCGTTCAGGATTCACTTCCCGGCGGTCTGACCGTTGGGCGTTGGCCTTGCAGGCCTCATCGCGGGCAAGCCCGCTCCCACAGTTTTTTTGGGGTACTTGTCCCCTATGGGCGACCAGGATCCCTTGTGGGAGCTGGCTTGCCAGCGATAGCGGTGGATCAGGCGCCGCAGGGCATAGTCAAGACAGTTGCTCCCACAGGTTCCGCGGTCTGCACAACAGTGGTGAACACCCACGATCACTGTGGGAGCGGGCTTGCCCGCGAAGGGGCCATTCGATCCGGTCGAATATCCGGCTCAATGCTCCTGCGCCCGGTAAGCCCCCGGCGTCAGCCCCGTCCACTTCTTGAAGGCCCGGTGAAACGCCGACGGCTCGGAAAACCCCAACTGCTCGGCGATCGCCTGCAACGACAGATCGGCCCGTCCCAGGTGGTAGATGGCGATATCCCGCCGCAGCTGATCCTTGAGCTCCTGAAAGCTGGTGCCTTCCTCGCGCAGGTGCCGGCGCAGGGTCTGCGGGCTGATGTGCAGGTGCGCCGCCACCGCTTCCAGGTCCGGCCAGCGCGCGCTGTCCTGGCTGAGCAGGCGACGCAGCCGGCTGCTGAGGCTGTTGCCGTCGTCCGGGCGCGACAGCAGGTCGGCGGGGGAGCGTTCGAGGAAATGCTTGAGGGTGCGCTCGTCCTGCAGCAGCGGCATGTTCAGGTAGCGGCTGTGGAAGCGCAGGCTGCTTTGCCCGGCCGAGAACGACAACGGGCAGGAGAACAGCAGATCGTACTCGGCGCTGTGGGCAGGCTTGGGGTAGCTGAATGTCGCCTGCTCCAGGCGGATCCGCTGGCCGATCATCCAGCTGCCCAGGCGATGCCAGATCACCAGCAGGCTTTCGGTCAGAAAGTGATCCGGATCCCATAACCGCGAATCGTCCAGGCTCAGGCGCACCCACTCGTCCTCGCGGTGCAGGGTCAGGCGCGGGGCCTCGGGGAATAGGCTATAAAACAATAAACCGCGGTTGAGCGCCTTCTCCAGCGTGCGGCAATGGATCACGGCATGGCACATCATGGCGAAGCTGCCGGGTTTGCTCGGCGCCCGGCCGAAGCCCAGGTACTCGTCGTCCAGCGCCAGCCACAGGCCCTGGATCAGCCGGGTGAACTGCTCAGGGGCGATTCGCGCGCGCGGCTCCTCCAGCAGTTCGGGGCTGATGCCCAGCTGCTGCAGCAACGGCGAGCAGTCGTGGCCCGCACGCTGCGCGCCGACCAGGGCGGCGCGGGCGAAATGGCTGGCAATGGTGCGTTCGCGCATAAGCGGCAAGTCCTCCCTCAGGCGACGGATGGTAGCTGGCGGCCCGAACGTGCAACAAGGCGGATTTCCGCCAAATTGTAGGACGAGAGCGGGCGTGTTGGCGGAAATCCGCCACGTCGAGTCGGCGCAACGGTGACCGTGATCGGGCCGCAATCCCTGATATCAAAAGGCTTTCAGCGAAATGCGCCAAAGTGGCACGCGGTTTGCGATACAAGCGCCAGAAGCGTGCGCCGAGCCGGTCCGGAAAGCGTCGCTCGACACAACAAATCCCTCCAGTGCAGGAGGGTTCGCAATTCAAGTGTCGTGTTCAACAGATGGATGTTGCCCGCGGGACTCTTGAGGAAACTTGCAATGACGACTCGTCAGCCACTGTACAAATCCCTGTATTTCCAGGTGATCGTCGCAATCTGCATCGGTATCGCGCTCGGCCACTACTATCCGCAGCTCGGTGTGGCCGTAAAGCCGCTGGGTGACGGGTTCATCAAACTGATCAAAATGATCATCGCCCCGATCATCTTCTGCACCGTCGTCAGCGGCATCGCCGGCATGCAGAACATGAAATCGGTCGGCAAGACCGGCGGCTACGCGCTCCTGTACTTCGAAATCGTTTCGACCATCGCCCTGCTGGTGGGCCTGGTCGTGGTCAACATCGTGCAGCCCGGCAACGGCATGCACGTCGACGTGAGCACCCTGGACGCCTCGAAAGTCGCCACCTACGTGCAGCAAGGCGCCGAGCAGAGCGTCGTGGGCTTCCTGCTCAACGTGATCCCGAGCACCATCGTCGGCGCCTTCGCCACCGGCGACATCCTGCAAGTGCTGATGTTCTCGGTGATCTTCGGTTTCGCCCTGCACCGCCTGGGCGCCTACGGCAAGCCGATCCTCGACTTCATCGATCGCTTCGCCCACGTGATGTTCAACATCATCAACATGATCATGAAGCTTGCGCCGATCGGTGCCTTCGGTGCGATGGCGTTCACCATCGGCGCCTACGGCGTCGGCTCGCTGGTGCAGTTGGGTCAACTGATGGCCTGCTTCTACATCACGTGCCTGGCGTTCATCCTGATCGTGCTCGGCGCCATCGCCCGCATGCACGGCTTCAGCGTGCTGAAGATGATCCGCTACATCCGTGAAGAGCTGCTGATCGTGCTCGGCACCTCGTCGTCGGAATCGGTGCTGCCGCGCATGCTGATCAAGATGGAGCGTCTGGGCGCGAAGAAATCCGTCGTGGGTCTGGTGATCCCGACCGGCTACTCGTTCAACCTCGACGGCACCGCGATCTACCTGACCATGGCCGCCGTGTTCATCGCCCAGGCCACCGACACGCACATGGACATCACCCATCAGATCACCCTGCTGGTGGTGTTGCTGCTGTCCTCCAAAGGCGCGGCCGGCGTGACCGGTTCGGGCTTCATCGTGCTGGCGGCCACGCTGTCGGCCGTCGGTCACCTGCCGGTGGCCGGCCTGGCGCTGATCCTGGGCATCGACCGCTTCATGTCCGAAGCCCGTGCGTTGACCAACCTGGTCGGCAACGCCGTCGCCACCATCGTGGTCGCCAAGTGGGTCAAGGAGCTGGACACCGACGTACTGCAGGCCGAGCTGGCCTCGGGCGGTCGCGGCATCGCCGATACCCGTCCGGAAGACGACCTGGGCGTGGCCGAAGGCGCGACCCCAAGCAGCGTCAAGTAACGCTGGCGTCATGAAGAAACCCGCTGCGGCGGGTTTTTTCTTGGCTGCGGTTTGAGCGCAACGGTCACTGCCGCTGACGCATCCGGTGATTGCCGCCCCGGCCGGGGCTGCCTAGGCTGCTGGGATCGTTCACGGAGATCGCCCATGTCCGCACCGCTGGCCTCACTGAAAATCCTGGATTTCTCGACCCTGCTGCCGGGGCCGTTCGCGTCGCTGCTGCTGGCGGACATGGGCGCCGAGGTGCTGCGCATCGAATCTCCGACCCGCCTGGATCTGGTGCGGGTGCTGCCGCCCCACGATCACGGGATATCGGCCAGCCACGCCTACCTCAACCGCAACAAGCGCAGCCTGGCCCTGGACCTGAAGCAGCCCGAAGCGCTGGAGGTGATCAAGCGTTTGCTGGCGGACTACGACATCGTGCTGGAGCAGTTCCGTCCCGGCGTGATGGAGCGCCTGGGGCTGGGCTATGAGGCACTGAAGGCGATCAACCCCCGGCTGATCTACGTGTCGATCACCGGCTACGGCCAGACCGGCCCTTACAAGGATCGCGCCGGCCACGACATCAATTACCTGGCCCTGGCCGGGCTCTCCAGCCACACCGGGCGCGCCGACAGCGGGCCGTTGCCGCTGGGCATGCAGGTGGCGGATATCGCCGGCGGCTCGCTGCACGGGGTGATCGGTTTGCTGGCGGCGGTGATTTCTCGCCAGCAGAGCGGGCAGGGCACACACCTGGACGTGAGCATGACCGACTGCGCCTTCAGCCTGAACGCCATGGCCGGCGCCGGGTATCTGGCGTGTGGTGAACTACCGGGCTGGGAAGATCAGACGCTCAATGGCGGCAGCTTCTACGATTACTACCGCTCCCGGGATGGGCGCTGGATGTCGGTGGGCAGCCTGGAGCCGGCCTTCATGCAGCAACTGTGTGCGGCGCTGGGGCGGCCGGAACTGGCGGCCCAGGGTTTGTCACCCAAGCCGCAGCAGCAACGGGCGCTCAAGGAGGCCTTGAAGGTCGAGTTCGAGAAACATGACTTTGCCGACCTGTGCGAGCTGTTCGCCGGCATCGATGCCTGCGTCGAACCGGTGTTGAATCTGGGCGAGGCGGTAGGGCATCCGCAGTTGCAGGCGCGGGCGCTGGTGGCGCAGGTACCGCGTGGGGACGGCACGGCCCAGGCGCAGATTGCTTGCCCGCTGAAGTTCTCCGAAGCGTTGCCGCCGCCGCGGCATGTCGGGGCGGCGCTGGGGGCGCATACGGATCAGGTGCTGGAGGGGTTGGGCTTCGCTGCTGCGGAGATCGAGGCGCTGCGGCAGGCCAAGGTGGTGCTCTAGCGGCTGTCCCGGCCCTTTGCCAGCAGGGGATGTGTGAACGCCAAAGATCCAGTGTGGGAGCCAGCCTGCTGGCGATCGGGCCGGAACAGGCGCCACAGGATCCGCGCTATTCGACCCGCATCTCCCCGCTGAACACCAAGGTGTTCCGGCATCTGCGGCACAGGTACCGTCGCCCCTGCCTGACCAGGCTATGGCGCTGGGCCGTGAACGGGAAGTCGCTGTCGGCGCACGGGCACTTGTAGATGTAGCGGGTCACGCTGCGGCGCTTGACCTCATAGGTGTGGCAGCGGTCGGGCGGCAATTCGTAGACGCCGCGCATGATCAGCTGCCATTCCTCGCCGTGGGGCTGGATGCGGTCGCCGAACAGTTGATGGGCGATCAGGTGCGCGACCTCATGGGCCACGGTCTGCTTGAGGAAATGCTCGGTGTTTTCCCGGTACAGCTGCGGGTTGAAGCGCAGCAGGTTCTCGTGCAGGTGCGCGACCCCGGCTTTTTGCCCGCGCAGCTTGAGGCTCACCACGGGGCGCTTGAAAGGACGTTTGAAAAAGGATTCGGCGAGTTGGAAACAGTCTTCGACGCGGGTATTGAGTTGCTCGGGCATGCTTGATGGATCTCCAGAGGCTTGGAGTATGCCGCAACCTTCCGGCCTTGCGCATCGCCGGACCGCCGAATGGTCGCGGCTTTCCCGGGCATGAGAAGGCCGCCTTGCGGCGGCCTGGTGTTGGCGGATCTTGTTCTTTTCGGGGGGATCGCTAGTTGGTGTAGACCGGGCCCACGCCCAGCCCCCAGACAATCACGGTGAACGCCATGATGGCCACCAGCACCACCAGGCCTACCGCCAGCACCGAGCTGGAAAACAGGAATCCCTCATCGGTCGGTATGTTCATGAAGGTGGGCAGGCCCACGTAGAGCAGGTACACCGTGTAGCAGATGGCCGCCGTGCCGACGATCATCCCCAGCCACATGTGCGGATACAGCGCCGCCAGCCCGCCGACGAACAGCGGCGTCGCGGTGTAGGTGGCGAAGGCCACGCAACGGGCCAGGCTCGGGTTGGCGTCGTAGGTGCGGGCCATCCAGTGGATGAACGCGCCCATGACCGCCACGCCGCCGAGCATCGCCAGGTACGACATGATCGTCATCCACAGCGCGCTCTCGAGGGTCAGCATCACCGGCGCACGGCTGCCGATCACCCAGCCGACCTGGGTCGTGCCGATGAACGCCGAGACCGCGGGGATCGCCGCCAGGATCAGCGTGTGCGTCAGGTACATGTGGCTGATGCTTTCTTCCTGGTCGCCACGGATTTCCTTCCATTCCTGATCGGGGTGGGTGAAGAGCCCCACTACGTGATGGATCATGCCAGTCACTCCTCTTTGTATTGCCATCGCCCCCCAACGGAGCGCCTTCGGGCCAAGGTGGCCGAGCAAATTCAGGTCTCCAGACATCGATGCGACCTTATGTCGCAGTATAGGAAGGTCTTGACCGCACAGGGTGTAGGGGCTTAGAGCAAATCGCGCTGTAAACCCAGGGCTTAATCGCCGCAGGGACTTGAGCCGCCGGCGCAGCGACAGACCCGCGGCCCTTCGCCCGGGCGGCGTTTTTGCGTAAAATGCCCGCCCTTCGTCACACCTCACGGATTTCGCGTCATGGGCACTCTCACCGTCAACCAGAACAAACTGCAAAAGCGCCTGCGCCGCCTGGCCGGCGAAGCGGTCGCCGACTTCAACATGATCGAGGACGGCGACAAGGTGATGGTCTGCCTGTCCGGGGGCAAAGACAGCTACACCATGCTCGATGTGCTGATGCACCTGCAGAAGGTCGCGCCGGTCAAGTTCGAGATCGTCGCGGTGAACATGGACCAGAAGCAGCCGGGCTTCCCCGAGCACGTCCTGCCGGCCTACCTCAAAGAGCTGGGCATCGAGTACCACATCGTCGAAAAGGACACCTACTCGGTGGTCAAGGAGCTGGTGCCGGAAGGCAAGACCACCTGCTCGCTGTGCTCGCGCCTGCGCCGCGGCACGCTGTACACCTTCGCCGACGAGATCGGCGCGACCAAGATGGCCTTGGGGCACCACCGCGACGACATCGTCGAGACGTTCTTCCTGAACATGTTCTTCAACGGCACCCTCAAGGCCATGCCGCCCAAGCTGCGCGCCGACGACGGCCGCAACGTGGTGATCCGCCCCCTGGCCTACTGCAACGAGAAGGACATCCAGGCCTACTCGGACTTCAAGCAGTTCCCGATCATCCCGTGCAACCTGTGCGGATCCCAGGAAAACCTGCAGCGCCAGGTGGTCAAGGAAATGCTCCAGGACTGGGAACGCAAGACCCCGGGCCGCACCGAAAGCATCTTCCGCAGCCTGCAGAACGTGGTGCCGTCGCAACTGGCCGACCGCAACCTGTTCGACTTCACCAGCCTGAAGATCGACGAGACGGCGGCTTCGCGCTTCGTCAACGTCGTCAATCTCTAGGCCCCGTCAAGGTGGGAGCCAGCCTGCTGGCGATGGCGGTGGGTCAGGCTCCGGTGATGTTGGATGTGCCGGCCTCATCGCTGGCAAGCCAGCTCCCACAGGGATTCTGCGATAGCCGGGAACCCTGTGGGCCGGCAGGCTGGCTCCCACTGTCGTTTGTGTTCTCGGGCGACATTCATTTCAGACCTCAGGAGAGGGCATGCGCGACTACAAGTGGCTGCACGAATACTGTCTGAACCGTTTCGGTTCGGCGGCCGAACTGGAAGCCCACCTGCCTGTCCCCAAGACCGCGGCGCAACTGCGTGCGGTGGGCGACGACCGCTACCTGTCGACCATGGCCCTGCGAGTGTTCCGCGCCGGGCTCAAGCACAGCCTGGTGGACGCCAAGTGGCCGGCCTTCGAGGAGGTGTTCTTCGGCTTCGACCCGGAAAAGGTCGTGCTGATGAGCGCCGAGCACCTTGAGCGCCTGATGCAGGACGCGCGGATCATCCGCCACCTGGGCAAGCTCAAGAGCGTGCCGCGCAATGCGCAGTTCATCCTGGACGTGGAGAAAGAGAAGGGCAGCTTCGGCGCCTTGCTCGCCGACTGGCCGGTGACCGACATCGTCGGCCTGTGGACGTACCTGAAAAAGCGCGGCCACCAACTGGGCGGGCTGTCGGCGCCGCGGTTCCTGCGGATGGCCGGCAAGGACACCTTCGTGCCGAGCTACGACGTGGTGGCGGCGCTGAACGCCCAAGGCATCATCGACAAGGTGCCGAGCAGCCTGCGCGACCTGGCCACGGTGCAGGACGCCTTCAGCCGCTGGCACGAAGAGAGCGGCGGACGGCCGATGAGCCAGATCTCGATGATGCTGGCCTATACCGTCAATCATTAAGATCGGGGTTGTCTGCGATCGCCAGCAGGCTGGCTCCTACAGGGGATTTGTGAGCACCGCAGATCCCGTGTGGGAGCCAGCCTGCTGGCGATGGCGAGCGGTCAGGCGACGCTGACCTCGCCTTCGCCCGCCCGCTTGCGGTCCAGCTGATACCGCCACCGCACATACAGCAGCGCCGAGCAGAACACCGCCAGGCTGGCGATCATCTCCAGCACGCCGAACAGCTGACGGCCCGGGTCATACGCGGCCAGCGCGCCCTTGATGAAGTACAGGTTCACCGCAAAGCACATCCACGAATGCCCCCGCGGGCTGCCCGTGACCATGCCCGGCGCGAGCACGATCCACGGGATCAGCTCGATCAGCAGGATCACCCAGGGGCGCGCGCCGTGCAGGTCGGCGAACACCAGGTAGTAGGCGGCGAGCAGTCCGGCCAGGGCGAAGAAACACAGCAGGCTGACGATCCGCATCACCCGCACCCGCGGCGCGAGCCATTCGACGGCGGGCAAGACTTTGGGCTTTTTCGCCATCCTCAGCTCCCCAGCTTCTGCGCGGTTTTCGCCAGGCGTGCGCCCAAGGCGCGGCACAGCGCGATTTCGTGGCTGTCCAGGCCGCTCTTGCCGTCGGCCCCGGCATGGTGGCTGGCGCCGTACGGCGTGCCGCCGCCCTGGGTCTCCAGCAGCGCCGATTCGCTGTAGGGCAGGCCGGTGATCAGCATGCCGTGATGCAGCAGCGGCAGCATCATCGACAGCAGCGTGGTCTCCTGGCCGCCGTGCAGGCTGGCGGTGGAGGTGAACACGCCGGCCGGCTTGCCCACCAGGGCGCCGGTCAGCCAGAGGTTGCTGGTGCCGTCGAGGAAGTACTTGAGCGGCGCGGCCATGTTGCCGAAGCGGGTCGGGCTGCCCAGGGCCAGGCCGGCGCAGTTCTTCAGGTCGTCCAGCGTGGCGTACAGCGCGCCTTCGTCGGGAATGTCCGGCGCCACCGCTTCGCACTCGGCGGAGATCGCCGGCACGGTGCGCAGGCGCGCTTCGAGCCCGGCCTGTTCGACGCCGCGGGCGATCTGCCGGGCCATCTCGTTGGTCGAGCCGCTGCGGCTGTAATACAGGACCAGAATGTACGGATCGCTCACGGCAGCAGCTCCAGGACCCGCTCCGGCGGACGGCCGATGACGGCCTTGTCGCCGGCTTCGAGGATCGGGCGCTCCATCAGTTTCGGATGGTCCGCGATGGCGGCGATCAGTTGTTCTTCGCTGAGGCTGCTGTCGGCCAGCTGAAGCGTTTTGTATTCATCTTCGCCGGTGCGCAGCAGTTGCCGGGCGCCGATCCCCAGCTTGCCGAGCAAGGCCTTGATCTGCGCGGCGTCCAGCGGGGTTTCGAGGTAACGCACCACGTTCGGGGTCAGGCCACGGGCTTCGAGCAGTTCGAGTGCGCCACGGGATTTCGAGCAGCGCGGGTTGTGATAGAGCGTCAGATCGGTCATGGCGGGTCGCTTATGGCGTAAAGTGGCGGCTATTCTAACTGTGCAGCGCGCAATCCAGAACCTCGGGAGGCGACGGGTCGCAGGCGCATTCAATTTTTCACAAGGAACATGACATGACACGGCGACTGGCAGCGGCATTGACGATCATCGGAGCGTTGATGCTGGGGGGCTGCGGTAACGACTATGGCATCGATCAGAACGGGCAGAAAGTGGCCTCCGAGCGCCTCGACAAGCAGTGGGTGGTGCTCAACTACTGGGCCGAATGGTGCGGCCCGTGCCGCACCGAGATCCCGGAGCTCAACCACTTGGCCGAGCAGCTCAAGGACAGGAAGATCGGCGTGTTCGGGGTCAACTTCGACAACGTGCAAGGTGAGGAGCTCAAAGGCGCCAGCGAGAAGCTGGGCATCCGCTTCACCGTGCTGGCGCAGGATCCGGCGGACCTGTTCGAACTGCCGCGCAGCGAGGCCTTGCCGGTGACCTACATCATCGACAACAAGGGCAAGGTGCGTGAGCAGTTGCTGGGCGAGCAGACGGCGGCGGGGGTGATGGCGAAGCTGGAGGCGCTGAAGGCGACCAACTGAAGGGGTGCTGTGGCGAGGGAACGTGCTCCCTCGCCATAAAAAGGCTTCAGCCTTCTTCCAGCCACCAGCGCAACGGCTTGCCTTCGACGGGCCAGAAGCGCATCTGCTCGATCGGCGAGACGTCCCAGCGCTCGACCTTCTCCAGCGCCTGCAAGAAGCGCTGTTCCTGCTCCATCAGCGCCGGCGCGCATTGCTTGCGGGTCTTGCCGATCTTGCCGAAGCTCAGTTTGTCGCCGTCCAGGGTGTACGGCGCGAACCAATGGTTGCAGCCGCCGTTGCCGTAGGCCCGGCCATCGTCGCCCAGGGTGACGGTCAAGTGGCTGTAGTCCATCAGCGGGCGTTCGCCGATCCATTCCAGGATGTAGCTGCGGTTCTGCTGCAGCTGCACCGGCTCGGCGGCGCACCCGGCGAGGCCGGCACCGACGGCGGCGGTCAGGGCCAGGTGTTTCATCACGCGGACTCCCGGCAGCTCGGGCACACATGCTTGCCGCCCACGGCCTGCCAGCCCAGTTCGGCGATGCGTGCGGTGGCGGCGGCCGTCTCGGCCGGCTTGCCGAGCTTGGCGTCCACCGCGAACTCGAAGCTCAGGGCTTTGGCGCACGCATCGCAGTTGACCTGCCAGGTGTGGATCGCCAGTTCGCCGAACACCGGCCCCTGGGTCATCGCGGTCCATTGGCCCGGCGGGTTGATCAGGTGGCGGACGGTTTCGACGGTCAGGCGCATGGACAGGTCCTTGCTGCCCTTGAGGGTGACCACCAGGACGTCGCCGACGCGGATCGAGCCGCCGTTGCCGGTGACCTGATAGCGGCCCGGCACGATGGCGCGGCATTCGGTGAGGGTGTGTTGCGGGTTCATCAGGGTGTAGCGGAAATCGTGTTCGACCATGGAGCCTCCAAATATGCGCGACATGCTAGCACGGGCCGGATTGCAGAATGACGCGCGCTTGCGACCTTCGATCCGGTTCAAACCGGCACCGCAGTCATGGCAAACTGCCGCTTCTTTTTTCTAAGGAACGGAACATGGCGCTGATCGAATGTTATGAATGCAAGCGCAGCATCAGCTCGCAGACATCGGCGTGCATCCATTGCGGAGCCCCGCTGGAGCAGGGCGCGGCCGGCGCTGAAGCAACGAAGTCGCCGATTTCCTTTGGCCGCCTGCCGCGCAACGAATCCGTTCCCGAAGCTCCGATCGCGCCCGCAGCGCCTGCGCCGCAGCCACGGGCCACGCCGGCGGCGGCCGGTCGCCGCCGGCGTGCGCAGGCGGCGCAACCGGTCGAGCCTCAGTTGAACGCCGACGGTTCGCGGCCGGTGGAAGGCTGGCTGAAGATCATGGTGTTCCTGCTGCCGGGCTTTTTTGTCTGGTTCCTGCTGCGCAGCGGCCATTCCGCCAAGCAGCGGTTGCTGGGCTTCGGTTGGCTGGCGCTGCTGATCCTGGCGTCGTCGCTCAAGCCGTCCTGACCCGGCTCAGGCTTCGACCCGGTTCTGCGGCGCGCCCTGCGCCCAGGCGGCGATGTTGCGCAGGGTCGTCTCGGCGATCGCCCCCAGGGCCTCGTGGGTCAGAAAGGCCTGGTGCGCGGTGACGATCACATTGGGGAAGGTCAGCAGGCGGGCGAGGACATCGTCCTGCAGCGGCAGGTCGGAGCGGTCTTCGAAGAACAGCTGCGCCTCCTCCTCATAGACGTCCAGCCCCAGATACCCCAACTGGCCGTCCTTCAGGGCGTCGATCAGCGCGGGTGTGTCGACCAGCCCGCCGCGCCCTGTGTTGATCAGCATCGTCCCCGGTTGCAGGCACGCCAGCGATTGGCGGTTGATCAGGTGCTTGCTCTGCGCGTTCAGCGGGCAGTGCAGGCTGATGATCCGTGACCGGGCCAGCAGCTCGGGCAGGCTCAGGTAGCGGGCCCCCAGCGCCTCGACGGCGGGGTTGGGGTACGGGTCGTAGGCCAGCAGTTCGCAGCCGAAACCGTGCATGATCTTGGCGAACGTGGCGCCGATCTGCCCGGTGCCGACGATGCCGACGGTCTTGCCCACCAGATCGAAGCCGGTCAGGCCGTGCAGGCTGAAATCGCCTTCGCGGGTGCGGTTGTAGGCGCGGTGCAGGCGCCGGTTGAGCGCCAGGATCAACGCCACCGCGTGTTCGGCCACGGCATGGGGCGAGTAGGCGGGCACCCGCACGACCGCCAGTCCCAGGCGCCGGGCGGCGGCCAGGTCGACGTGGTTGTAGCCGGCCGAACGCAGCGCGATCAGCCGCGTGCCGCCGGCGGCCAGACGTTCCAGCACCGGTGCGCCGAGGTCGTCGTTGATGAAGGCGCAGACCACCTCGTGATGCTCGGCCAGCGCGGCGGTGTCCAGGCACAGCCGCGCCGGCTGGAAGTGCAGCTCGATGCCGTCCGGGCAGGGGGCGGCGAGGAAACTGTCGCGGTCATACGTCTGGCTGCTGAAAACGATCGTGCGCATGCTGGCCTCCTGAAACCGGGTCGCGGGGCCTGATGGCCCACGCTCACTGTAGCCGTCCGTGGCGCCGCCGGCGTTGTCCTGGATCAGGCACTGATCCTGGCTTGCGCGGCCAGGCGGTTGATCGCCCGGTCCAGCTCGTCCAGCGCCTGGGCGGCGTTGGGATCCTGCTGCTTGAGCAGGGTTTCGCTGCGCTGGCAGGCGGCGCGCAGTTGCGGCACGCCGCAGTACCGGGTGGCACCGTGCAGGCGGTGCACCCGTTCGAGCAAGGCGTTCTGGTCGTTGCCGTCGCGGGCCGTGCGAATCGCTTCCCGGTCGGCCTCAAGCGAGGCCAGCAGCATCGCCAGCATGTCCGCCGCCAGATCCGCCTTGCCGGCGGCCAGGCGCAGGCCTTCCTCGTGATCGAGCACCGGCAGATCCTGAGGGCCGGCCACGCCGTCGGCGGCGCGCTCCTGCACCGGATTGCGCAGCGCCAGCCCGGTCCACTTCAGCACCACCTGGGCCAGTTGCCGTTCGCTGATCGGCTTGGTCAGGTAGTCGTCCATGCCGCTTTGCAGCAAGGCGCGTTTTTCGTTGGCCATGGCGTGGGCGGTGAGGGCGACGATCGGCAGCGGCGTGCAGTGCCGTTCGCTTTCCCACTGACGGATGGTTTCGGTGCTCTGGCGGCCGTCCATGCCCGGCATCTGCACGTCCATCAGCACCAGGTCGAACGCTTCGCTCTGCACGGCGTTGACCGCCGCGTAGCCGCTTTCCACGGCCAGCACCTTGGCGCCCATGTCTTCGAGCAGCGTCTGCACCAGCAGCAGGTTGGCCGGGTTGTCGTCGACGCACAGCACTTTCGGTGCACGGCTGGACAGCGGCTCGCCCGGCTCGCTGCGGGTCTGGCGCGGCAGCACCAGGTCCGACAGCGCCCGCCGCAGTTTGCGCGTGCAGGCCGGTTTGGCCTGAAGCTGGCTGTGGGGGTTGGGCACCGAGAGGTGGAACAGGGTCTGTTCGGTGGTCGGGCACAGCACCAGCACTTTGCAGCCCAGGTGTTCGAGATCCCAGATGTGCTGGTTCAGCCGTTCCGGAAGCATGTCGTTGCTGGTGATGCCGAGCACCGCCAGGTCGATGGCCTGCTCGGTCTGGTGGGCGCCGGTGACGCCGTTGGTCAGGCTCTCCAGGGTGTTGAACGGGGTGACGTCCAGGCCGCAGTCCTCCAGTTGGTGCTGCAGCGCCTGGCGGGCCAGTTCGTGGTTCTCCAGCACCGCCACCCGGCGCCCGAGCAATGGCGCGGCCGGCAGGTCGTCGGTGTCGTCGCGGGTCTTGGGCAGGCTCAGGCTGATCCAGAACTCCGAGCCTTCGCCCGGCGTGCTGTCCACGCCGATCTCGCCGCCCATCTGCTCGATCAGGCGCTTGGAGATCACCAGCCCCAGGCCGGTGCCGCCCGGCTGGCGCGACAGCGAGTTGTCCGCCTGGCTGAAGGCCTGGAACAGGGCGCGCACGTCCTGGGCCGAGAGGCCGATGCCGGTGTCCTGGATGCTGATGCGCAGTTGCACGCTGTCCTCGTGCTCTTCTTCGAGCATCGCCCGGGCGACGATGGTGCCTTCGCGGGTGAACTTGATCGCGTTGCTGACCAGGTTGGTGAGGATCTGCTTGAGCCGCAGCGGATCGCCGACCAGCGACAGCGGCGTGTCGCGGTAGACCAGGCTGACCAGCTCCAGCTGTTTGGCGTGGGCGGCCGGGGCCAGTATGGTCAGGGTGTCCTGCAGCAGGTCGCGCAGGTTGAACGGAATGTGGTCGAGCACCAGCTTGCCGGCCTCGATCTTGGAGAAGTCGAGGATCTCGTTGATGATCCCCAGCAGGCTGTCGGCGGACTTCTCGATGGTCCCCAGGTAGTCGAGCTGGCGCGGGGTGAGCTCGCTTTTCTGCAGCAGGTGGGTGAAGCCGAGGATGCCGTTGAGCGGCGTGCGGATCTCATGGCTCATGTTGGCCAGGAACTCGGATTTGATCCGGCTCGCCTCCAGGGCTTCCTTGCGCGCCAGGTCCAGTTCGATGTTCTGGATCTCGATGGTTTCGAGGTTCTGGCGCACGTCTTCGGTGGCCTGGTCGACGCTGTGCTGCAGTTCTTCCCGGGCGTTCTGCAAGGTGCCGGCCATGCGGTTGATGCCGGAGGCCAGCTCGTCGAGTTCCTGGCTGCCGAGGGGCGGCAGGCGGGTTTCCAGGTGGCCGTCCTTGAGCTGCGCGACGGCTTGCTTGATCTGGCTCAGCGGCCGGTTGATGGTGCGCCCCATGCGCACGGCCAACAGCGCCGCGCCGGCCAGGCCTGCGCCGATCAGCAGCAGGCTGGCGAACAGGCTGCGGTAGCCGCGCAGCAGCATGCCGTTGTGCGACAGTTCCAGTTCGACCCAGCCGAGCAGGCGGTCGGACTCTTCGGGGATCAGTTCGCCGGCCAGGTTGCGGTGCTTGCCGAACACCGGCAGCAGGTAGCGGGTCGCATCGTTGCCGCTGCGCCGCAGCAGTTGCAGGCTGTCGCCGCTGGGGGCCTGGTTGAGCATGGTCGGGCCGGCGTGGGCCAGGGGCGAGCGGTCCGGCGCCAGGAAGGTCACGGCGCGCACGTCGGACTGCTCCAGGGACTGGGTGGCGATGCGTTCGAGCAGTTCGCTGTCGCCGTGGCCCATGGCCGGCGCCACCAGCGGCGCCAGTTGCTCGGCGATCATTTCGCCGCGCTGCATCAGTTGGGCCTGCAGGTCGACTTGCTGCGTCCAGGTGAAGTAGCCGCCCAGCACCAGCGCCATCAGGCTGGTGGGCAACAGGGTCAGCAACAGCACGCGACCTTTGATTCCCAGTTTCTTGAGCACGCCCATCTCCCGCATCCCGCTGATCCGTTGACTCTCGCGTGCGTCCGGCACGCGGCTTTGGCGCAGTGTAGCGATTTGCTCGCGGGCAATCTTGGGAAAAATGCCGCCGCCGTCCATCGGCCGAAGCCGCGACGTCCGTCTGCCGGATCAGGCTCGGGTTGCCCGGCGCCCGGCAATCTTGAATAATCCGCCAACTGAGAATTATTTGCAGATAGTCATGACTCCTGTCTCTGTTGGCCAGCCCCGCATCCTTTCCATCGAAGACGATCCTGTGCTCGGTGCCTATGTCCACGAGCACCTGGGCCGCAGCGGCTTTCAGGTGACCTGGTGCCGCAACGGCCAGGAGGGCCTCGATGTCGCCCGGCACCAGCCGTTCGACGTGGTGCTGATGGACATCCTGCTGCCGGGGCTGGACGGGCTCGATGTGCTCACGCAACTGCGTCAGAGCCACTCCACGCCGGTGCTGCTGATGTCCGCCCTGGGTGCCGAAGCCGACCGCATCAGCGGCTTTCGCCTCGGCGCCGACGACTACCTGCCCAAGCCGTTCAGCATGGCCGAGCTGCATGTGCGCATTGAGGCGATCCTGCGGCGCGTCGCGCTCGACCGGCGTCCGGCGCCGTTGGCCGAACCCGTGGCGGCGGGCGCGCTGCGTTTCGACGATGAACAGTGCGATGTGTCCTACCAAGGCCGGCCCGCCGGCCTGACCCGCAGCGAGTATCGCCTGCTGGAGACCCTCGACCGCAACCCCGAAGAGGTGCTGAGCAAGGCCTTCCTCTATCAGCACGTGCTGCAGCGCGGCTACGCGCCCCACGACCGCAGCCTCGACATGCACATCAGCCAGATCCGCCGCAAACTCAAGGCCGTCGGCTACGGCGAGCGCGAAGTGCGCACGGTGTGGGGCAAGGGTTACGTATTGAGCGCACCCGATGAAACCGTCTGAGCTGCCGGGGCGACACTCGCTGTTCTGGAAACTGGCCTGCCTGCTGGTGGCGTTCTGTCTGCTGATGATCTGGCTGAGCTGGTCCTGGGGCCGCTACATGGAGCAGCGCAATCAGTTCCTCTCGGACGAGGCCCGGGGCACGCTGGCCCGTTACGCGGCCGAGGCCGAGCAGGCCTGGCGGCAAGGGCGGCAGGAGGGCGTCGACGCCTGGCTGCGGACCATGCACTGGCGCGAGGCGGGTTGGGTCGGGGTGATCGGCGGCCACCTGCAATCGTTGGGCAGCCAGCCGTTGAGCGAGGCCGAGACCCTGCGCCTGACCTTCCTGCGCGGGCCTGACTGGCCGATCCACAAAAAGGGCCTGCCGTGGCTGCGGGTGCCGTTCCCCGAGAACCCGTCCGCCGGCAGCCTGGTGATCGAGCTGCCCGAGCGCTTCCTGCCGGGGCGCTACAAGACGTTCTGGCGGGTCATCACCAACGGGGTGATCCCCGGCCTGTTCACGCTGCTGCTGTGCGTCGGCCTGTACCGCCTGCTGGTGATGCCGCTGAACAACCTGCGCGAACAGGCCAACGCATGGCGCGCCGACCAACTGAATGTGCGGTTGTCGAGCGGCATCACCGAGCGTCCCGACGAACTCGGCGAACTGGCCCGGGCCTTCGACTCGATGGCCGAGCGCCTGCAATCGACCGTCGCGCTGCAGCAGCAACTGTTGCGCGACCTGTCCCACGAACTGCGCACGCCATTGAGCCGCCTGCGGGTGGCCAGCGAAGGCGAGCAGGCGCTGTTGCCGTTGCGCGAACGGATCGGGCGCGAGGTCGACATCATGCAGCGGCTGGTGGAAGACACCCTCCAGCTGGCCTGGCTCGACACCGAGCGCACGCCGCTGCCCGACGAGGCGATCCAGATCCAGGCCCTGTGGGAAATGCTGACCGACAACGCCTGCTACGAAAGCGGCTGGCCGAGCCTGCAGCTGCAGTGCACGGTGGAGGCCTCCTGCTGGGTGCGCGGCCACCTCAACACCCTGGCCCAGGCGCTGGAGAACATTCTGCGCAACGCCATCCGCCATTCGCCGCCGGGCGGCGTGGTGCGGCTCGGCGGGCAGCGCGACGGCGACTGCTGGCACCTGTGGCTGGAGGATCAGGGGGGCGGCGTGGCCGAGGCGGATCAGGAGCGGATCTTCTCGCCGTTCATCCGGCTCGACGGCTCGCGGCCCGGCGACGGCGGGTTCGGCCTGGGCCTGAGCATTGCGCGCAATGCGGTGCAGCGTCAGGGCGGCAGGCTGTGGGCCGAGAACGGCGCAGACGGCTTGCGGCTGAACCTGCGGTTGAAGGCGCACGACGCCGCCTGCGAGGCGGTGCAGGGCCGGCCTGCGCCGGCGGCGGACGGGCTGCAGCCGCAGATCAGCTGACGGCCCCGCGGTTTCTTCACTTATTCCCATAAGCCATAAGCACCATACTTTGCGTGATATGGCCGGCGCGGGTTTGCCGGTATGATAGGCGCCCCCGCTGTCCGGATTGCGAAAAACGCCATGACCTTGCAGTACCCAACCATCGCCGATTGCGTCGGCAACACGCCGCTGGTGCGTTTGCAGCGCCTGCCCGGCGCCACCAGCAACACCCTCTTGCTCAAGCTGGAAGGCAACAACCCGGCGGGTTCGGTCAAGGATCGTCCGGCGTTGTCGATGATCACCCGCGCCGAGCTGCGCGGGCAGATCCGCCCCGGCGACACGCTCATCGAGGCGACCTCGGGCAACACCGGGATCGCCCTGGCGATGGCCGCTGCGATCAAGGGCTACAAGATGATCCTGATCATGCCGGACAACTCCACCGCCGAGCGCAAGGCGGCGATGACCGCCTACGGCGCCGAGCTGATCCTGGTCACCCAGGAAGAGGGCATGGAAGGCGCCCGCGACCTGGCCCAGCGGATGGAGGCCGAAGGCCGCGGCAAGGTGCTCGACCAGTTCGCCAACGGCGACAACCCCGAAGCCCATTACGCCACCACCGGCCCGGAGATCTGGCGCCAGACCCAGGGCTCCATCACCCATTTCGTCAGTTCCATGGGCACCACCGGCACCATCATGGGCGTGTCGCGCTACCTCAAGGAACAGAACGACAACGTGCAGATCATCGGCCTGCAGCCGATGGAAGGCTCGGCCATTCCCGGCATCCGCCGCTGGCCGCAGGAATACCTGCCGAAGATCTACCAGGCCGACCGCGTCGACCGCATCGTCGACATGGCGCAGAGCGAAGCCGAAGACGTCACCCGTCGCCTGGCCCGCGAAGAAGGCATCTTCTGCGGCGTGTCCTCGGGCGGTGCGGTGGCGGCGATGCTGCGCTTGTCCAAGGAAGTCGAGAACGCGGTGATCGTCGCGATCATCTGCGACCGCGGCGACCGCTACCTGTCGACCGGCCTGTTCGACGCGCCCAACTGATGGCCAAGCAAGCAAGAGGCCTGCGCTTCCAGCCCACCGGCGGCAGCAAGGCCCCGCAACTCCCGACCGGCAAGAAGCAGCGCCTGAGCATCGAGCGCCTGGCCAATGACGGTCGCGGCATCGCGTTCTTCGAAGGCCGCACCTGGTTCGTCCTCGGCGCCCTCGCAGGCGAGGAGGTCGAGGCGCGGGTGCTCGGCGCCCACGGTAAAGTGGTCGAGGCCCGCGCCGAGCGCGTGCTCAAGGCCAGCGAACTGCGCCGTCCGGCCCTTTGCCCGCACGCGGGCCGCTGCGGCGGCTGCAGCGTGCAGCACCTGCCCCACGCTGAACAGCTTGCCCTGAAACAGCGCATGCTGGCCGAGCAGCTGTCGCGGGTCGCCGGCGTCGAACCGCAAGAATGGGCCGCGCCGTTGACCGGCCCCGAATTCGGCTACCGGCGCCGCGCCCGGGTGGCGGTGCGCTGGGACGCCAAGGCGAAGCGGCTGGACGTGGGCTTTCGCGCCGCCGGCAGCCAGGACATTGTCGCGATCGACGAGTGCCCGGTGCTGGTACAGCCCTTGCAGCCGATCATGAGCCGGCTGCCGGACATGCTCCGCCGCCTGGGCAAGCCTCAGGCGCTGGGGCATGTGGAACTGTTCAGCGGCTCGTCGCTGGCGGTGCTGCTGCGGCACACGGCGCCGCTGTCGGATGCGGACCTGACGATCCTCAAGGATTTCTGCGCGTTCCACGGGGCGCAGCTGTGGCTGCACGGCGAAGGCGAGCCGCAGCCGGCGGACCCTACGCAGTCGCTGGGCTACCGCCTGGAGACGTGGGGGCTGGAGCTGGCCTGGCGTCCGGGCGACTTCATCCAGGTCAACGCCGGCGTCAACGAGGCGATGGTCGCCCAGGCGTTGGAGTGGCTCAAGCCCACGGGCGATGAGCGTGTGCTCGACCTGTTCTGCGGCCTGGGCAACTTCGCCTTGCCGTTGGCCAAGGCCGTGCGTGAGGTGGTGGCGGTCGAAGGCGTGCAGACGATGGTCGACCGTGCGGCGGAGAACGCCGCCAGCAACAATTTGCATAACACAAAGTTTTTTCAGGCCGATTTATCCCAGCCTTTGACCGATGCCGAATGGATCGGAAACGGCTTTTCTGCGGTACTCTTGGACCCACCCCGTGACGGTGCTTTCGAGGTGGTGCGCAAGCTGGCGACCCTGGGTGCCCAACGGCTGGTGTACGTGTCGTGCAACCCTGCAACTCTGGCGCGCGACACGGTCGAATTGATCAAGCAGGGCTACCGGTTAAAACGTGCCGGGATTCTCGATATGTTTCCTCAGACGGCGCATGTCGAGGCCATGGCGTTATTTGAAGCGGGCTAGGATGGCCCGTCTGATCCGTCTGGTCCGCCCGGACAGCGCTCGTCCCAGCCCCGCGAGCGCGAACGGGCAATGAAGGTCAGCGATTTGACGCATTGAATCTGCGTCGTAGGGAAGGTAAAGCAAGATGGTACAGGTGAGAGCACACCAGCCGATCAACACCGACGGCAGTATCAATCTCGAGGCTTGGCTCGATCATGCGGTCAGCGTCGATCTGGCGCTGGATCGCGAAGCCTTGAAGGAGGCCTGCGAATACGCCCGTCAGGCCGAGCAGCAATCCAAAGCGGCGAACAATCTGTGGACCGAGGGCAGCGGCAGCTTCAGCACCGGTCTTGAGATCGCCGAGATCCTGGCCGACCTCAAGCTCGACCAGGATTCCCTGGTGGCCGCCGTGCTGTACCGCGGCGTGCGCGAAGGCCAGATCGAGCTCGCGGCGGTCAGCCAGCGGTTCGGCCCGGTGGTCGCCAAGCTGATCGACGGCGTGCAGCGCATGGCGGCGATCAGCGCCAGCCTCAGCCCCCGTCAGTCCATGGTGCTGGGCACCCAGGGCCAGGTCGAGAACCTGCGCAAGATGCTGGTGGCCATGGTCGACGACGTGCGCGTCGCGCTGATCAAGCTGGCCGAGCGCACCTGCGCGATCCGGGCGGTGAAGACCGCCGACGACGAGAAGCGCAACCGGGTCGCCCGGGAGGTGTTCGACATCTATGCGCCGCTGGCGCACAGGCTCGGCATCGGCCACATCAAGTGGGAGCTGGAGGACCTGTCCTTCCGCTACCTGGAGCCTGACCAGTACAAGCAGATCGCCAAGCTGCTGCACGAGCGGCGGCTCGACCGCGAACGCTTCATCAGCGACGTGATGACCCAGCTCAAGAACGAACTGCAGGCCACCGGCGTCGAGGCCGACATCAGCGGCCGGGCCAAGCACATCTATTCGATCTGGCGAAAGATGCAGCGCAAGGGCCTGGAGTTCAGCCAGATCTACGACGTGCGCGCCGTGCGCGTGCTGGTGCCGGAGATGCGCGACTGCTACACCGCGCTCGGCATCGTCCACACCCTGTGGCGGCACATCCCCAAAGAGTTCGACGACTACATCGCCAACCCGAAGGAGAACGGCTACCGCTCGCTGCACACCGCCGTGATCGGCCCGGAAGGCAAGGTGCTGGAGGTGCAGATCCGTACCCACGCCATGCACGAGGAGGCCGAACTCGGCGTCTGCGCGCACTGGCGCTACAAGGGCACCGACGTCAAGTCCGGCTCCAACCACTACGAAGAGAAGATCTCCTGGCTGCGTCAGGTGCTCGAGTGGCATGAAGAGCTGGGCGACATCGGCGGACTGGCCGAACAGCTGCGGGTCGACATCGAGCCGGACCGGGTCTACATCTTCACCCCGGACGGCCATGCCATCGACCTGCCCAAGGGCGCGACGCCGCTGGACTTCGCCTACCGCGTGCACACCGAGATCGGCCACAACTGCCGCGGCGCCAAGATCAACGGGCGGATCGTGCCGCTCAACTACAGCCTGCAGACCGGCGAGCAGGTCGAGATCATCACCAGCAAGCACGGCACCCCGAGCCGCGACTGGCTGAACCCGAACCTGGGGTACGTCACCACGTCCCGGGCGCGGGCCAAGATCGTCCACTGGTTCAAGCTGCAGGCCCGGGATCAGAACGTCGCGGCGGGCAAGACCCTGCTCGAGCGCGAGCTCAACCGCCTCGGCCTGCCGGCGGTAGACTTCGACAAGCTGGCCGACAAGGCCAACATGAAGACCGCCGAAGACCTGTTCGCCGCCCTCGGTGCCGGCGACCTGCGCCTGGCGCAGCTGGTCAACCTGGCGCAGCAGCTGGTCGAGCCGGAGCGCGGCAACGAGCAGCTGGAGCTGATCCCGCGCAAGGCCGCCGGCTACAAGCCGGGCAAGCGCGGCGACATCCAGATCCAGGGCGTCGGCAACCTGATGACGCAGATGGCCGGCTGCTGCCAGCCGTTGCCGGGCGACGCGATCGTCGGCTACATCACCCAGGGCCGCGGCGTGAGCATCCACCGCCAGGACTGCGCCTCGGTGCTGCAACTGGCCGGCCGCGAGCCGGAGCGCATCATCCAGGTCAGCTGGGGCCCGGTGCCGGTGCTCACCTACCCGGTGGACATCGTCATCCGCGCCTACGACCGTTCCGGGCTGCTGCGTGACGTCTCGCAGGTGCTGCTCAACGAACGCATCAACGTGCTGGCGGTCAACACCCGCTCGAACAAGGAGGACAACACCGCGCTGATGTCCCTGACCATCGAGATCCCGGGTCTGGACGCGCTGGGGCGGTTGCTGGGGCGGATTTCCCAGTTGCCGAACATCATCGAGACGCGGCGCAACCGCACGCCTTGAGGAGCAACGGCGCAAGCGGGCCTGCCCGCTTGCGCAGGGTTTTGTGGTGAGACAGACATGACGTACAGCCTGGAAGACCTGCTGCACCTGATGAACCGTCTGCGGGATCCGCAGTACGGCTGCCCGTGGGACATCAAGCAGACCTACTCCACCATCGTCCCGCACACCCTGGAAGAGGCCTACGAGGTCGCCGACGCCATCGAGCGCGGCGATTTCGATCACTTGCAGGGCGAGTTGGGCGATCTGCTGTTCCAGGTGGTGTATTACAGCCAGTTGGCCCGGGAGGAGGGTCGGTTCGAGTTCGCCGGCGTGGTGGACAGCATCACCCGCAAGCTGGTGCGCCGTCACCCGCACGTGTTTCCCACCGGCGACCTGTATGCGCCGCTGGACGTGCCGCGGCTGAACGAAGAGCAGGTCAAGGAGCGTTGGGAAGAGATCAAGGCCGAAGAGCGCGCCGAGAAATCCGCCGAGCCGCAGCAACTGTCGCTGCTCGACGACGTGCCCGCCGCGCTGCCGGCCTTGTCGCGCTCGGCCAAGCTGCAGAAGCGCGCCGCGCAGGTCGGTTTCGACTGGCCGGACGCTTTGCCGGTGTTGGACAAGGTGCGCGAGGAGCTCGACGAGGTGCTTGAGGCCATGTCGGAAAACGACCCGGCGGCGGTGGCCGACGAGATCGGCGATCTGCTGTTTTCGGTGGTCAACCTGGCCCGGCACCTGAAGGTCGATCCGGAAACCGCGCTGCGCGGCGCCAACGGCAAGTTCGAGCGGCGTTTCCGTTTTATCGAACAGGCATTGCGCGACACCCGTCGTCCCATGGAAGATTGCACCCTCGAAGAGTTGGACGCCTTGTGGGGCGAAGCCAAACGACAGGAAAAGAATGCGCCCGGCTGCGGCTGAGCAATTTGCCCAAGTGAGTAAGCACCATGAGTATTTCCCTTCGCGACCAGTTGCTCAAGGCAGGGCTGGTCAACCAAAAGCAGGTCAAGCAAGTCAGCAAGGACAAGCAAAAGCAGCAACGCCTGGCCCACAAGGGGCAAATCGAGCTGGACGACTCGCAGCAGCGCGCGGCCCAGGAGGCCCAGGCCGAGAAGGTCAAGCGCGACCAGGAGCTGAACCGCCAGCAGCAGGAAAAGGCCGAGGCCAAGGCCCGCGCCGCGCAGATCAAGCAATTGATCGAGGTGTCGCGCCTGCCGAAGCTGAACACCGAGGACTACTACAACTTCGTCGATGACAAGAAGGTCAAGCGCCTTTCGGTCAACACGCTGATGCGCAACAAGCTCAGCAGCGGTTCGCTGGCGATCGTGCACCACGCCGGCGGCTACGAAGTGATCCCGCGCGAGGCCGCCCTGAAGATCCAGGAGCGCGATCCGCAGCGCATCGTGCAGATGAACGAGAAGACCGAAGAGGTCACGGACGAGGACGATCCGTACGCGGCCTATCAGATCCCTGACGATCTGATGTGGTAAGCGTCCGACACGCAAAACGACGAACCCCGCTCATGGCGGGGTTCGTCGTTATGGATGCTGTGTCGCTTGCCGCTCAGCCCTGTTCGCGCTGGCGCTCCAGCAGCTCCAGCTCGGCCTTGTAGCTGTGGGCGTCGGCCTCGTTGTGGAACATCCCCACCAGCAAGTCCTGTTGATGCACGTCCCAGATCCGTACGCCGGCGGCCACGCCTTCATGGGACATGTGTGAATCGTCGCGTTCAGTCACTTTTACAGTCATCTGCTAGCTCCAATCTCTGTTATCTGCAGCAAGGCATGTGCAGGACTCTTTTATAGAGTTTGTTAGCTTGCTAAGTAAACGTTCGGTTTCTGCAATGTATCCTTGCGGATTTCGCAACAGTGCTGGAGCCCGCGTGATACGCGACATTCAGTCGCAGGGCGGGAAGTTGCATGACAGATGTTTCATGTTGGCGGGGCGTTGCGCACCCCTTTGCGCAAGCCGTTGTGCCTTGGCGGGCGTCCGGCGGCGAGGTTTCTCCAGGCGAAAAAAAACGCCCCGAACCGGTCGGGGCGTTTTTCATGTGCGGCTCAGCAGCGTGAAATCACTTGCCGGTCCAGCGCTTCAGCACCAGGGTGGCGTTGGTGCCGCCGAAGCCGAAGCTGTTGCTCATCACGGTGTCGATCTTGGCGTTCTCGCGGGTCTGGGTCAGCACCGGCAGGTCGGCCACTTCCGGATCCAGCTCGTCGATGTTGGCGGAGCCGGCGATGAAGTTGCCTTCCATCATCAGCATGCAGTAGATCGCTTCGTGAACGCCGGCGGCGCCCAGGGAGTGACCCGACAGGCTCTTGGTGGAGCTGATGGCCGGCGCCTTGTCACCGAAGACTTCGCGCACGCCTTTCATTTCCGCGACGTCGCCGACCGGGGTCGAGGTGCCGTGGGTGTTCAGGTAGTCGATCGGGGTGTCGACGGTGGACAGCGCCTGCTGCATGCAGCGGATCGCGCCTTCGCCGCTCGGGGCGACCATGTCGTAGCCGTCGGAGGTCGCGCCGTAGCCGACGATTTCCGCGTAGATCTTCGCGCCGCGGGCCAGAGCGTGCTCCAGCTCCTCGACCACCACCATGCCGCCGCCGCCGGCGATGACGAAACCGTCACGGTCGGCGTCGTAGGCGCGGGAGGCCTTTTCCGGGGTGTCGTTGCGCTTGCTGGACAGGGCGCCCATGGCGTCGAACAGGAACGACTGGCTCCAGTGCTCTTCTTCGCCGCCGCCGGCGAAGACGATGTCCTGCTTGCCCATCTGGATCTGTTCCATCGCAGTGCCGATGCAGTGGGCGCTGGTGGCGCAGGCGGAGGCGATGGAGTAGTTCAGGCCCTTGATCTTGAACGGTGTGGCCAGGCAGGCCGACACGGTGCTGCTCATGGTGCGGGTCACGCGGTACGGGCCGACGCGCTTGACGCCTTTCTCGCGCAGGATGTCCAGCGCTTCCATCTGGTTCAGGGTGGAGGCGCCGCCGGAGCCGGCGATCAGGCCGGTGCGCGGGTTGGACACCTGCTCTTCGGTCAGGCCGGAGTCCTTGATCGCGTCAGCCATCGCCAGGTAGGCGTAGGCGGCTGCGTGACCGACGAAACGGTAGACCTTGCGGTCGATCAGTTCTTCGAGGTTGAGGTCGATGGAGCCGGAAACCTGGCTACGCAGACCCATTTCGGCGTATTCCGGGTTGAACCGGATGCCAGGGCGGCTTGCACGCAGGTTGGCGGAGACGGTCTCTTTGTCATTGCCCAGGCAAGAAACGATGCCCAGACCAGTGATAACGACGCGGCGCATGCGGATAACCCTTAGAAGTTGTCAGTGGAGGTGAACACGCCGACCCGTAGGCCTTCGGCGGTGTAGATTTCGCGACCGTCGACGCTGACCGAACCATCGGCGATGGCCATGTTCAGCTTGCCCTTGAGGACGCGCTTGATATGAATGTTGTAGGTGACTTTGCTGGCGGTCGGCAGCACCTGGCCGAAGAACTTCACTTCGCCCGAACCCAGCGCACGGCCGCGGCCCGGCAGGCCTTGCCAGCCCAGGAAGAAGCCGACCAGTTGCCACATGGCGTCCAGGCCCAGGCAGCCCGGCATCACCGGATCGCCTTCGAAATGGCAGGCGAAGAACCACAGGTCCGGGGTGATGTCCAGCTCGGCGACCAATTCACCTTTGCCGTACTTGCCGCCTTCTTCGCAGATGTGGGTGATGCGATCCACCATCAGCATGTTCGGGGCGGGCAGTTGCGCGTTACCTGGGCCGAACAGCTCACCGCGACTGCAGCGCAGCAGGTCTTCCCGGGTAAAGGCGTTTTGTTTGGTCATGCGAGCTCCTCAATAGTCCCATGCGGCAGGTGGGGCGTTCTTCCCGGCCGACCGAAGCGTTCATGCCTCGATCCGGCAGCCTACTCATAGACTATTGCGTTGTAGTGAAAGTCACAGCACCAAGGACATGAATGTACACTTGTGCACTGAAATTTTTATTCAAGCCCCTTTTGAGGCCCGTTCGGGAGCCTAAGACTGCCGCACTTTCGCTTTCCACGCCAGTCGCAGATGCTTGAAAGGCTGTCCTTTACTGCACCCAGCGCTGCATGATCTGCTGCAAATCGTTGCGTTTGAACGGCTTGGCCAGATAGTCGTTCATCCCCGCCGACAGGCAGTTTTCCCGGTCGCCCTGCAAGGCGTTGGCGGTCAGCGCGATGATCGGCACATCGTTGCAGGCGGGCAGGCGGCGGATCTGGCGCGTCGCCTCGTAGCCGTCGATGACCGGCAGCCGGCAGTCCATCAGGATAGCTTCGAATCGCTGCCCGTCGGCGCAGCGCACCGCCTGCGCGCCGTCGGTGGCGATGCTGACGGCAAAGCCCAGGCTGCGCAGCATCGCTTCGATCACGGTCTGGTTGACCGGGTTGTCCTCCACCAGCAGCACCTTGCGCCCTTCGCCGTGGCCGTCGCCGGCCAAGAGGCGTGGCGCCGCCAGTGTCGGCAACGCCTGCTTATATATAGCCAAGGGGATTTCCAGGGTAAACACCGAACCGCGGCCTTCTTCGCTCTGCGCCCGCAGGGTGCCGCCCATCCGTTCGGCGAGGGTGCGGGCGATCGGCAGGCCCAGCCCCGTCCCGCCGTAGCGTCGGGAGATCGAACTGTCGGCCTGCTGGAACGCGTTGAACATCAGTTCCAGGCTTTGCGCAGAGATGCCGATGCCGCTGTCGCGCACCGAGCAGGTGAACCAGAGCAGTTCGTGGTCCAGCGACTGCCATTGCGCTTCGATGCCGACCTGGCCCTGTTCGGTGAACTTCAGCGCGTTGCCCACCAGGTTGACCAGAATCTGTCGGATCCGCGTCGGATCGCCTTGCACCTGCAGATCGCGCATGTCGTCCGGGATCCGCAACTGCAGGCTCAAGCCGCGCTGCAGGGCGCTGTGCTGGAACGACTGGGCGCAGGCGGCGATCAGGTCGGCCAGGTTGAAGGGGATGTGCTCCAGTTCCAGCTCCGAACGCTCGATGCGCGAGAAGTCCAGGATGTCGTTGATGACCTTGAGCAAGTGCTCGGTGGACTCGGACGCCAGGGCGGCGTACTCGATCTGCTCTTCGGTCATCTCGGTGGTCTCAAGCAACTGCAGCATGCCGAGGACGCCGTTCATGGGCGTGCGCAGTTCATGGCTCATCATCGCCAGGAAGTCCGATTTGGCGTTGTTGGCCTTTTCCGCCTCTTCGCGGGTCTGGATCAGTTGCGCCATGGCCTGCTGCTGTTCGCGGCTGGCCTGTTCCAGGGCCTGGGCCAGGTTGTTGATGTGCTGCGACAGGGCGCCCAGTTCGGTGTCGTCGACGATCGGCAGCGGCGTCTTGAAGTCGCCGTCCTGGATGGCCCGCACCGCATGGCCGATGTCGCGGATCGGCTGGGACAGGCTGCCGGCCAGCCGCCGTGCCAGGACGAAGGTGAACAGCAGGGCGAACAGCGCGAGGATGCCGGCCTTGAGCAGGATTTCCTGCTGGCGCTGGCTGAAGGCGTCGCTGGACAGGCCGACGATCACCCGGCCCAGGTAATCCTCGCCGGTGCCGTTCCTGGCCGGACGGCTGTCCTGGAAAAAGTCGTTGTGCAGGGCGATCCGCTGCAGCCTGACCGGCGCCTGGAACACCTCGACCTGATGCGGGCGGTTGTGGGCGTTCGCCGCTTGCTCGACGTAGGCCAGCACTCGGTTGCCGCTGTCCTGCACCTCCAGGAAACGTACGTTGGGCGTAGCCAGGGTGGCTTTGAGCAGGCTCTCCAGCACTTCGTTGTTGCCGGAGATCACCCCGTATTCGGTGGCCGGCGCCAGTTGGTTGGCGATCAGTTGGCCGGTGCGGGCGAGCTCCTGGCGCAGATCCTGGATGCGCACGAAGGTGAAGAAGGTGATCAGGAGCAAAGTCAGCAACAGCGCAGGGCCCAGGCTGATCAGTTGGGTGCGGGTGTTGATGTCCCAGCGGCGGCGGAAAATCATGGGCGGCGCTCTCCTTCGGCCAAATCCTTGGCCACAGACACTTCATCGGGCAGTTCGATACCTAAGGAACGAGCCACCTGGGCATTGCTTGAGACCTTGAAACGATCGGGGTAGAGCGTGCGCGGCCAGTTGGCCGGCGGACGGTCGAGCAAGGCGTCGAGAATGGCCAGCCAGTCGCTCTGGTCGCTGTAGCTGCTGGCCAGGCTGCCGGCGCGCACGAACGCGACGTTGGGGCCGATCAGCGCCAGTTGTCGGGAATAACTGCTGAGCAGCAGGTTTTTCGCGGTCTTGGGGTTGTACAGGTCAGGGTCGTCGAGCCCCAGCAGCACGTCGCTGTTTTTCAGCAGGGCCTGCAACGGGCGGCTGTCGCGGGTGTTGTCCCAGCGCTCGCCGACGATTTCCAGATCCAGCGACCGGGCCGCCAGGTGCAGCTCCTGCAAAAGAAACTCGCTGTGCCGGTCGAACAGCACGCCGACCCGGCGGGCCTGGGGCAGGAGCCGGCGGATCAGCTGCAGTTGGCGGCCGGGCATCGGGTCGCTCCACAGCAGGCTCAGGTGCGACGGCGGCTGGGCGTTGCCGAAGCGCTGCTGCGCTTGCAGGCGGCTGATGCGCAGCACCAGGGTGGCCGGCCCCGGGGTCTCTTGCAGGCGCCAGTCCAGGCTCGGCAGATCCAGCAGGATCAGGCGCAGGCTGGCCGGCAGCTTGCCCGGGGCCGGCAGGCTGGCCAACGGCTGGAAGCGTACGCGGTCGGTGGGGCGCAGCTCGCTCAGGGCCTGGACGAAGGACTGCACCCCCGGGCTTTCCTCGGCGCCGGTCAACAGGATGTCCGCCGCCTGCACGGCCACGCCGTGCAGCCACGCTGTCAGGAACAGGCAGAGCCCGGCCAGCCAGTGGCCGACGCCCGGCATCTTCCGTGACAGGGGCAGACGCATCTTAAAACTCCAGCTCCGCGCTGAGGTACATCACGCGGCGGTCGTCGTAGTTGTTGTCGACGAACGTGGTCGGCTCATGGTCCAGACGCTGCTGCACCACGCCGGCCAATTGCAGCTGGGCCTTGCCCAGGGGGATGCGTTTGGCGATGCGCGTGTCCACCCGCTCGAAGCGGTAACCGTTGAGCGCGTTGTCGCCGTAGTAGAAGAGGGCGCTGCTCCAGCCCCGGCCCCAGTCGCGCAGCCAGCCGGCGGAACCGCTGTTGCGCGCGGTGAACTGTTGGTCCTGGGGGTTGCTGGCCTGCGCGTCGACGAAGGCATAGGTCAGGCGCAACCGGTCGGCGGCGCTCAGGCGCCAGTCCGCCTGGGTTTCGGTGCCGCGGAAGCGGGCGCTGTTGGCGTTGCTGGCGATGAACTGATTGTTGCGCAGCGGCTCGCTGATCATGCCGGTGATTTCGTCGTAGAACAGTTTCACGTCCAGGGCCAGGCCCAGGTCGGCGAAAAAGCCGTTGTAGCCCAGTTCCCGCGAACGCATGCGTTCCTGGTCGAGGTCGCCGGGGCCGCGGGTCTTGACGAAGTAGCGGGCCGAGGACTGACCGTAGGCGTAGGGCCGCAGCCCCGAGACCTGATAGCTCCAGTTGACGTTGTTCTCGAACATGCCCGGCGAACGGATCGCCTCCGAATACACCGCGCGCAGGCCGTGGCGCGGATTGATCAGGTAATTGACCGCGAACCTGGGCGTCAGCGAACTGCCCACCAGCCGGGTGTCTTCGAACATCGCACCGCCCTGCAGCAGCCAATGTTCGCTGGCGCGCCACTCCAACTGGCCGAACGTGCGCCAGGTGGTGTCGTCCAGCGTGCCGTTGAAATAGGTTTCGGACTCGGCCCGGTCGTAACGGTAGTTCATGCCGCTGACCAGGCGCAGGCTGTCGGACAGGCTGAGGGTGTCCTGCAGTTCTAGGTCATAGCGCGACTCGCGGATGCTCTGGTCGATGTCGCCGCACACGGTGCGGCTGGCGCCGTTGCGCCACTGGTCCAGCACCTGGTTGGCCAGCGCCATCTCGGCCGGCGTGCCGGGCGGTGCGCCGGGGCCGGTGAAGCGATTCATGTTGCGCGCCAGCAGTTCGGTGTAGTTGGGGTTGAGTTTCCACAGCTCGGTCAGTTGCGGACTGAACGACACTTCGGCGTCGCAGGCGCGCCAGGTCTGCTGCCGGTCCCAGTGCTGCGCAGAACCCTGCACATACAGGCTGTGGTCGGGATTGACGTCGAGGTTCCAGCGCACCGAGCCGGCGTAGTCCTTGGCGATCACGTCGGAATTGTTGCCGGCCGCGGTGATGCCGTAGAACACCGGCCGGTAGGTGTAGGGGCGCTGGTTGGTGCCGTCCTTCGCGTTGATCTGCCAATCCAGGCTCTGATCGTCGCTGAGCGTGTGGCTGACCGCCAGGCTGACGCGGTCCAGGCGTCGGCTGTCGCGGTAGTCGGCGCCGGTGCGGTCTTCATCGAAGCCGTCGTCCTGCTGGCCGGACAGCGACAGGCGCAGGTTGCCGCCGTTCCAGCCGGTGCCTTGGCTGGCGTAGTAGTCGTTGATGCCGCGCTGGCCGCGGCTGATCTTGATGCGCGTGCCGTGGCTGTCCGCCGGGTTGCGCGTGATGATGTTGACCACCGCCATCAGCGCATTGGCGCCGTAGCTGACGGTGTTGGGGCCGCGGAACACCTCGATGCGCTCCACGTCTTCCATGGCCACCGGGATGTCGCTCCAGTCCACCGTGGCCAGGCCGGCGCGGTACACCGAACGGCCGTCGATCAGCACCTGCATGCGCCGCGCCTGGGTGGCGTTGGTGCCGTGGTAGTTGACGGCGGCCTGGTTGCCGCTGATGTCGCCGACCATCATGCCCGGCACCAGGCGCAGCAGTTCGCTGATGTCCCGGGCGCCGCTGGCGTTGATCAGTTCGCTGTCGAGCACGGTCATGCTGCCGGGCACTTCGGCCGGCGACTGTTTCAGGCGGGTGGCGGTCAGGATCTGCGGCAGGGCCTCGCTGTCCAGAAAGAGGTCGTCCGCCAGCACGGCCGGGCTGAACAGCAGCGCCAGCAGCAGGGAGGAACGTGTGGAAGATGGACCAAAAGACACGAGACAGCCTTGATAGCGAATAAGTGGCGCGCATGTTAACCGAGCGCAGTGACTTTTCCATTCACGATGCAGGCATTTTCCTCGGTTTTCTTGGTCTTCTTCCTACATGCGGCGGTAATTGTTGCCGGGGCTGTCCCGGCGGGGGCCGCCCCGTATAATGCCGCCATCGCCACTGGTATGGATTGACGGATTACATATGACTGAACAGCGCCCGATCGCGGTCCTGGGAGGCGGAAGTTTCGGTACCGCCGTGGCCAATCTGTTGGCCGAGAACGGCCATCAAGTCCGGCAGTGGATGCGCGACCCCGAGCAGGCCGAGGCCATCCGGGTCAACCGCGAGAACCCGCGTTACCTCAAAGGCATCAAGATCCTGCCTCAGGTGACCCCCGTCACCGACCTGCAAGAGACCCTCGACGCCTGCGACCTGTGCTTTGTCGCGCTGCCTTCCAGCGCGCTGCGCACCGTGCTGGCCAGCCATGCCGAACGGCTGCGGGGCAAGATGCTGGTCAGCCTGACCAAGGGCATCGAAGCCCACACCTTCAAGCTGATGAGCCAGATCCTCGAAGAGATCGCCCCAGAGGCGCGCATCGGCGTGCTGTCCGGGCCGAACCTGGCGCGGGAGATCGCCGAGCATGCGTTGACCGCCACGGTGGTCGCCAGCGAGGACGAAGACCTGTGCCGCCAGGTGCAGGCCGCGCTGCACGGGCGCACCTTCCGCGTCTACGCCAGCGCCGACCGCTTCGGCGTGGAGTTGGGCGGGGCGCTGAAGAACGTCTACGCGATCATCGCCGGCATGGCGGTGGCGCTGGACATGGGCGAAAACACCAAGAGCATGCTGATCACCCGAGCCCTGGCCGAGATGACCCGGTTCGCGGTGAACCAGGGCGCCAACCCGATGACGTTCCTGGGGCTGGCCGGGGTGGGCGATCTGATCGTCACCTGTTCGTCGCCCAAGAGCCGCAACTACCAGGTCGGCTTCGCCCTGGGCCAAGGGCTGAGCCTGGACGAGGCGGTGTCGCGCCTGGGCGAGGTGGCCGAAGGGGTCAACACGCTCAAGGTGCTCAAGGCCAAGGCGCAGGAGGTCGGCGTGTACATGCCGCTGGTCGCCGGGCTGCATGCGATTCTGTTCGAAGGGCGCACGCTGGAGCAGGTCATCGGCCTGTTGATGCGCGGCGAGCCGAAGACCGATGTCGATTTCATTTCCACCAGTGGTTTCAACTGAGTCAGCAGGGGACGAGACATGAGCGATCCGAAAAACGAAGCGGGCTACGAATCCATTCTCCTGCGGGTACTGTGGATGATCGTGTACGCGCTGGTCTGGCAGGTGGCGCAGTTCATCCTCGGGGCCGTGGTGCTGGTGCAGTTGATCTATCGTTTGATCTACGGCGCCCCGAACGCCGGCCTGATGAACTTCGGCGACAGCCTGAGCCAGTTCCTGGCCCAGATCGGCCGTTTCGGCAGTTTCCACAGCGACCAGAAACCCTGGCCGTTCGCCGACTGGCCGACGCCGCGCACCCCGGAAGGCGAAGCGCCGCACACCGTTGCGCCGGCTGCGCACCCGGTTCGAGATGAGGAACCCAAGCTATGAAACTCTGGGTATTGCGTCACGGCGAGGCCGAGCCCTACGGCTCGCGCGCCGACTCCGAGCGGGAACTGACCGCCCATGGCCGCAAGGAAGTGCTGAGCAGCGCGGCCAGGCTGATGGGCCAGCCGCTGACGGCGATCTACGCCAGCCCCTATCTGCGGGCGCAGCAGACGGCGCAACTGGTGCGCGAGGCGCTCGGCTTCGAGCCGGAGATCCGCACGGTGGATTGGCTCATGCCGGAAACCGACCCGGACAAGGTCGCCGAGCAACTGGTGTCGGTCAGCAATGTCTTGCTGGTCAGCCACAACCCGCTGGTGGGGCACCTGTTGAGCTACCTGCAGCACGGCGCCGGCTATCCGCCGGAGAAGGTCAGCACCGCCGGGCTGGCCGAACTTGAGCACAGCGAACTGCTGATCGGCTCGATGACGCTCAACAGCCTCAAGCATCCTTGAGGCGCAGGCGCCTGCTCCCACTTTGTTTTTCGGCGGCCGCAGATTCTGCATGCACCCCGGATCCCTGTGGGAGCGGGCTTGCCCGCGATGGTGCCGTGTCAGTTGCCCAAGATGTTAAATGACACAACGCCATCGCCAGCAGGCTGGCTCCCACATTCTTTGCGGCGCTCGCAAATTCTGCCTTCACCCCGGAACCCTGTGGGAGCCAGCCTGCTGGCGATGGCGTCAGACGGCGCACCGCAGCACGGGATTGCCTTGAAATGATTTGTGCGAAATTTCCAACCAAGCACTTGCTTGGTTGACTACGCTTGCTCCTGACCCAAAACCAGGAGCGAGTCCCATGCCTGCCCCTTTCCGATTGCCGCTGGACGTGTTCTACGAACGCGAGGCCCGTCACCCCCGACAACGCTTCCTGGTGCAGCCCCTCGGCGGCGGGCAGGTCGAAACCCTGACCTGGGCCGACGTCGGCCATCAGGCCCGTTGCGCGGCGCACTGGCTGCGCGCCCGCGAACTGCCCCAGGGCAGCCACATCGCCCTGATCTCGAAGAACTGCGCGCACTGGATCATCGCCGATCTGGCGATCTGGATGGCCGGGCACGTGTCGGTGCCGCTCTATCCGAACCTCACCGCCGAGTCGGCCGGCCAGGTGCTGCGCCATTCGGACAGCGTGCTGGCGTTCATCGGCAAGCTGGACGACTGGCCGGCGATGTCGGCCGGCGTGCCGGAGGGCCTGCCGACCGTCAGCCTGCCGCTGCATCCTGGGGGCAGCTTCGACTTCAGCTGGGAAGACCTGCAGCGCAGCTCGCCGATCCAGGACGATCCGCGTCCCGACGCCGATCAACTGGCGACCATCATCTACACCTCCGGCACCACCGGCCTGCCCAAGGGCGTGATGCACAGCTTCGGCAACCTCGGTTTCGCCACCACCCGCGGCACGCAGCTATTCGGCCTGGGCGAGCACGACCGGTTGCTGTCCTATCTGCCGCTGTGCCACGTCGCCGAGCGCATGTTCGTCGAACTGGCGGCGGTCTACACCGGCCAGACGGTGTTCTTCGCCGAAAGCCTCGACACCTTCCTAACCGACCTGCGACGGGCGCGGCCGACGGCGATGTTCGGCGTACCGCGGATCTGGACCAAGTTCCAGATGGGCGTGTACGGCAAGATCCCGGCCAAGCGTCTCGATTTTCTGCTGGGGCTGCCCTTCATCGGCAAGCGGGTCGGCCACAAGGTGCTGGCCGGGCTGGGGCTGGACGCCCTGCGCGTGGCGCTGTCCGGCGCGGCGCCGGTGCCGCAGGCCTTGCTCGACTGGTATCAGAAGCTTGGCCTTGAGGTGCTGGAGGTCTACGGCATGACCGAAAGCTGCGGCTATTCGCACATCTGCCTGCCCGGCGAGTACCGGCAGGGCTGGATCGGCAAGCCGTGCCCGGACGTCGAGGTGCGCATCGACGCGTCCGGCGAAGTGCTGGTGCGCAGCCGGGCGAACATGCTCGGCTACTACAAGGATCCGCAGAAGACCGCCGAGACCCTGACCGACGACGGCTTCCTGCGCACCGGCGACAAGGGCGAGCAGGATGCCGAGGGGCGCCTGCGCCTGACCGGGCGGCTGAAGGAAATCTTCAAGACCAGCAAAGGCAAGTACGTGGCGCCGGCGCCCATCGAGAACCGCCTGGCGGTGCATTCGCGGATCGAGCAGGTGTGCGTGGTCGGGGACGGCCTGATCGCGCCGCTGGGGCTGTGCGTGCTGTCGCTCGCCGGCCGGGACGAGGGCCGCGCCGGGCTGCATTCGAGCCTGGAAAGGCTGCTGGAGGACGTCAACGCCGCACTCGACAAGCACGAGCGCCTGCATCGGCTGGTGGTGGTCAAGGACACGTGGGCGGTGGAGAACGGCTTCCTGACGCCGACCCTGAAGATCAAGCGCAACGTCATCGAGGACGCCTACGGGGCAAGCTTTGCGCAATGGAGCGAGCGCGGCGAGGCGGTGCTGTGGCAGGATTGAGCGACGAACAAAACAATAAAGGGAACCCTGCGATGAGCCTGTGGCGCACCACCCCGAACATCGAGCAGTTGAACGCGACCCAGAAAAACACCATCGGCGAAGTGCTGGACATCCGCTTCGAAGCCTTCGACGACGAGTCCCTGACCGCCAGCATGGTGATCGACCACCGCACGCACCAGCCCTATGGCTTGCTGCACGGCGGCGCCTCGGTGGTGCTGGCCGAGACCGTCGGCTCGATGGCCAGCTACCTGTGCATCGACGCCAGCAAATTCTATTGCGTGGGCCTGGAGATCAACGCCAACCACTTGCGCGGCCTGCGCAGCGGGCGGGTGACGGCGGTGGCCAAGGCCATTCACTTAGGGCGCACCACCCATGTCTGGGACATCCGCCTGACCAGCGACGAAGGCAAGGCCAGTTGCGTGTCGCGGCTGACCATGGCGGTGGTGCCGCTGGGCGAGCGACCGCCGGCGCGCTGAGTGACGATTGCGCCATAGCCATGACCGGACTGTCATCATTCCTGGCAGTTACGGTCATTGCTGCGCGGCGCGCTCTTGCGGACAATCGCCGCATGTTTTCCGCTCATGGATCTGCCGGTATGCCGCAACCGATTTTCTTCGCCCACGCCAACGGGTTCCCTTCGGGCACCTACGGCAAACTGTTCGCGGCGCTGGCGCCGGAATACCGGGTCGCGCATCTGGAGCAGCACGCCCATGACCCGCGTTTCCCGGCGGACGACAACTGGCACAACCTCGTGGACGAGCTGGTTCATCACCTGCGCCAGCAAGACGAACCGGTGTGGGGCGTCGGCCACTCCTTCGGCGGCATGCTGCACCTGCATGCCGCCCTGCGGTGCCCGGAGCTGTACCGCGGGGTGGTGATGCTCGACTCGCCGGTGCTGACCCGCACCGATCAGTGGGTGATCCGCGCCGCCAAGCGTTTCGGCTTCATCGACCGGCTGACCCCGGCAGGGCGCACCCTGGGCCGGCGCGAAGAGTTCGCCGACCTCGCCAGCGCCCGCAGCTACTTCGCCGGCAAGACCCTGTTCCGGGGCTTCGACCCGGAATGCTTCGATGCCTACCTGCAGCACGGCCTGCACAAGGTCGGCGACAAGCTGCGCCTGCGCTTCGACCCGGCCACCGAAATCAGCATCTACCGCAGCGTGCCGCACACCAGCCCCGGCCGCACCCGTCAGCTGAAAGTGCCGCTGGCGGTGGTGCGCGGGCACAAGAGCCGTGTGGTGATGAACCACCACACCCGTCACGTCGGGCGCCTGCCCCAGGGCGAGGCGCTGAGCATGCCCGGCGGCCACATGTTTCCCCTCGAACGCCCGCAGGACACGGCGCGGCTGCTCAAAGGGCTGTTCGAACGCTGGGACAGCCGCCAAAGCAAGGACTGCGCATGAGCCCTGCCGTCGAAGAGGTGCGCCTGAGCCTGCCGCACATCGAACTGGCGGCGCACCTGTTCGGCCCCGAAGACGGCCTGCCGGTGATCGCCCTGCATGGCTGGCTGGACAACGCCAACAGCTTCGCCCGCCTGGCGCCGATGCTCAAAGGCCTGCGCATCGTCGCCCTGGACATGGCCGGCCACGGGCATTCCGGGCACCGCCCGAACGGCGCCGGCTATGCGCTGTGGGACTACGCCCACGATGTGCTGCAAGTCGCCGAGCAATTGGGCTGGACGCGCTTCGGCCTGCTCGGGCATTCGCTGGGGGCCATCGTTTCGCTGGTGCTGGCCGGCTCGATGCCGGAGCGCATCAGCCACCTGGCGCTGATCGACGGGGTGATCCCGCCCACCGACAAGGGCGAAAACGCCGCCGAACGCATGGGCATGGCCCTCCAGGCGCAACTGGATCTGCGGGACAAGCGCAAACCGGTCTACGCCACCCTCGACCGCGCCGTCGAAGCGCGCATGAAAGGCCTGGTGGCGGTCAGCCGCGAGGCCGCCGAACTGCTGGCGCAACGCGGGCTGATGCCGGTGCCGGGCGGCTACACCTGGCGCACCGACAATCGCCTGACCTTGCCGTCGCCGCTGCGCCTGACCCAGGAGCAGGCGCTGGCGTTCGTCCAGCGCATCACCTGCCCCGCGCAATTGGTGGTGGCGGCCGACGGCATGCTGGCCAAGCATCCGGAGCTGCTGGAGCGTCTACCCTTCAGTCGTGAACAGCTGCCCGGCGGGCACCACCTGCACCTGAACGACAGGTCCGGCGCGGGGCTTGTCGCAGACTGTTTCAATCGGTTCTTCGCCATTCCTTGACTTGCGCCGGGCAACTGTCGAGGCTGGGCGGGTTGAAATGGGAGACGACCAAGATGGATTTCCGCACCGCAACCCCGCACCGCCTCCAGGGCGCCCAGGCCATGCCGATCCGATGAGCCTGCGCATTCGATTCATCAGCCTGCTGGCGCTGGGCTGCTTCAGCGCCGCGGCGTCGGCCGCCGACCTGCCCGGCAGCCAGGATCTGCCGATCGTGCCGCGCCTGGCCGACGCCCAGATCGTCGATTACCGCGCGCCCGTCGAGATGGAACGCATCTACCCGTTGGGCGCCATCCGCAAGATCAGCGGCCAGTTGCGCTTCGACGGCCAGGTCGGTGCCCGCGGCCAGACCACCTCCGTCACCTATGAGCTGCCGCCGGAGCATTCCTCCACCGAAGCCTTCACCGTCGCCCGCGAGGCCCTGCAGAAGCAGGACGCCGAACTGCTGTTCTGGTGTCAGGCCCGGGATTGCGGCGAAAGCAGCCTGTGGGCCAACGAAGTGTTCGGCAACGCCAAGCTGTACGGCGCCGACGAGCAGCAGGCCTATCTGCTGCTGAGGCTGGCGGCGCCACGGGACAACACGCTGGTGGCGCTCTACGGCATCACGCGGGGCAACCGCAAGGCCTACCTGCACGTCGAGCAGTTCGAGTCCGGCGCGCCGCTCGGTGACCTGCTGCCGACCTCCGCGACCCTGCTGCGCCAGCTCAAGAGCACCGGCGAGCTGGATTTCCCGAAACTCTCCGGCGAGCCGGACGACACCTGGCTGCGCCTGCTGTCCCGTGGGCTGAACCTCGACACTACGCTGCGGGTGACGGTCGCAGGACCGAAGGCCGAGGCCTGGCGCCAGGCGCTGATCGGCTCCGGCGTGCGTGCGGCCCGAATGGAAACCGGCAGCGGGGATGGTTCCGGCCTGCGCATCGACCTGTTGCGCTAGGCACATCGGGCGGACACGGGCGGCGTGTTCGCCTACTCTTTGGCTGAATCATTGTTTCGGGACCTCACATGCTCAATAACGATCGGCTGTTGGTGCAGATCCTCCTGCTGGTGCTGTTCGGCGCCAGCCTGTGGGTGATGGCGCCGTTCTGGTCGGCGCTGTTCTGGGGCGCGGTGCTGGCGTTCGCCAGCTGGCCGCTGATGCGCCTGCTGACCCGTTGGCTCAATGGCCGCGAGTCCCTGGCGGCGCTGGTGCTGACCCTCGGCTGGATGCTGCTGGTGGCGGCGCCGCTGGTATGGCTGGGGTTCAACTTGGCCGACCATGTGCGTGACGCCACGTCGTTCATCAAGGACGTGCAGGTCGACGGCCTGCCGGAGGCGCCGGACTGGCTGGGCGCCGTGCCGCTGGTGGGCGAGCGGCTGGTGCGGGTCTGGAACAGCATCGATCAGCAGGGCGCCGCGGTGATCGTGGCGGTCAAGCCTTACCTCGGGCAGGTCGGCAACTGGCTGCTGGCGCGCAGCGCGCAGATCGGCAGCGGCATGCTCGAACTGACCCTGAGCATCGTCTTCGTGTTCTTCTTCTACCGTGACGGCCCGCGGCTGGCGGCGTTCGTCCACAGCCTGCTCGAGCGGCTGATCGGCGACCGCGCCGGTTACTACATCGAACTGGTGGCCGGCACGGTGCAGCGGGTGGTCAACGGGGTGATCGGCACGGCGGCGGCCCAGGGGCTGCTGGCGCTGATCGGCTTCCTGATCGCCGGGGTGCCGGGGGCGCTGGTGCTGGGGATCGTCACCTTCCTGCTCAGCCTGATCCCGATGGGGCCGCCGTTGGTGTGGATCCCGGCCACGGCGTGGCTGGCCTGGAAGGGCGACTACGGGATGGCGGTATTTCTCGGGATCTGGGGCACGTTCATCATCAGCGGCGTGGACAACGTGCTCAAGCCGTACCTGATCAGCCGCGGCGGCAACCTGCCGCTGGTGATCGTGCTGCTCGGAGTGTTCGGCGGCTTGATCGCGTTCGGCTTCATCGGCCTGTTCATCGGGCCGACCCTGTTGGCGGTGGCCTACAGCCTGCTGACCGACTGGAGCAAGAGCCAGGCGCGGGTCGAAGACCGGCGCTGAGGCGTTGCCCGGCCATCGGCTGCGCCCCCATCGCCAGCAGGCTGGCTCCCACAGGGTTTTGCGTTGAACGACAATCTCGCGTTCAGCAGAGATCCCCTGTAGGAGCCAGCCTGCTGGCGATGGCGTCAGTCGAGGCGCCGCAAGGCCGGATCAAGGCAGTTGCGCCCACAGGAACCTGCAAGAGCGGGCCTGCCCGTCATGCCTTCGGCTCAAGTCGACACATTCAGGTACTTGCCCACCGGCGCCGCGTTGTCGAGCGAGTACTGCTTGCTCAGGTTGGCGATCATGCGGTTCAGCGCCTGGGCCGTGGACTGTCGGGTGTCGGCCGTCGCTTCGTCGTTCGGGCGTTCGCGGCCGGCCTGCAGCGCAGCCTTCAACTCGTCGCTGCTGACACCGCCGCTGCCGTCGCTGTCCAGCACCTTGAGCAGCGCGGCGGCGTTGTCGGTGTCGGAGGACGAGGCGTTGGCGCCGGTCTGCACGGCGCTGCTCAGTTCGGTGGCGGTGACGCTGCCGTCGCTGTCGGCATCGAGCTGGCTGAACAGTTCATCGCCGGACATCGGCTGCTGCGGCGGCGATGGAGGAGCGAGGCTGGCGGCGAGCTCGTCCTGGCTGACGACGCCGTCCTGGTTCTTGTCCAAAACCGAGAAGATTTCGCTGCTGTCGGCAGTGCTGCCGGCGCTGGTCAGGCCGGTGCTCAGCTCGTCGCCGCTGATGGCGCCGTCGCCGTCGGTGTCCAGGGCGCTGATCAGGGCATCGGCCAGTTCGGTGTTCGGTGCCTGGTCGTGGGGCGGTGGCGGCGGAGGGGCCATGGCGGTCATTTCTTCGGCGCTGAGGCTGCCGCTGGCGTCGCTGTCCAGATCGCCGAACTGCTGGCTCAGGCTGACCAGCAGGCCATCGTCGGACTTCTGCGACAGGGCGCTGCCCAATTCGTCCTGATCCACCGAACCGTCGCCGTTGCTGTCGAGCTTGGCGAACAGCTCCTTCTGCAGTTGCTGGCTGCGGGCGTTTTGCGTGGCGGTGCCGCTGGTGCTTGTGTAGCTCGTGTAGTTGCTGACGCTGCCGATCATCGGGCTCACTCCTTGGCTGGAAACCGGTGGGCGCACCGGCTTGTGCAGCCTCGGGGGGCGAGTTGTCGTGGGTATGTGGGTTTTGTACCGGGTAGTACACACGCGTGAGGGCGAGGCTGCTGGCGAAGGCGTTCTGTCAGCCAGTCTCTCTGGTGGGGGGGAGGGCCCTATCGCGAGCAGGCTCGTCCCCACAGGGGGGGCTCGGCCGGATCTCAGGCGCGGGGCAGGAGGATGACGGCGGTGAGACCGCCGCCCGGGGTCTCTTCCAGGGTCAGTTGCCCGCCGAGGCGCTGCGCCGCCTCCCGGGCGATGGTCATGCCCAGGCCGACGCCGCCGGAGTTGCGGTTGCGCGAGCCTTCCAGCCGGTAGAACGGCTCGAACACCGCTTCGCGTTTGTCCGCCGCGATGCCGGGGCCGTGATCGACCACCCGGATCAGCAAGTGCTCGCGTTGGTCGTGCAGTTCGATGTGCGCCTGGCCGGCGTAGCGCAGGGCGTTGTCCATCAGGTTGTTGATGCACGAACGCAGCGCCATCGGCTGCACCTGCAACGGCGCGCAGTGGCCGCTGACCTGGACGTCGGCGCCCTGATCCTGGGCGTTCTCGCACAACGACTCGACCAGCGCCTGCACGTCCATCCACTGCAACGCTTCGCTGGTGCGCTGTTCGTGCAGGTAGGTCAGGGTGGCGTCGAGCATGCCGATCATGTCGTCCAGGTCCTGGCGCATCTGGCCTTGCAGGCGGTCGTCGCTGATGTTCTCCAGGCGCAGCTTCAGGCGCGACAGCGGCGTGCGCAGGTCATGGGACACCGCGCCGAGCATCCGGGCGCGCTGCTGCACCTGCTCGCGGATGCGTCGCTGCATCAGGTTGAAGGTGTGCGCCGCCTGCCGCGCCTCCCGCGGGCCGGATTCGTCCAGCGGCGGGCTGTCGAGATCCTCGCTCAGGCGTTCGGCGGCGTCGCTCAGGCGCTGGATCGGCCGGCTCAGCAGCTTGGCGCCGTACCAGGCGGCAATCATCAGCGAGACGAACTGGAAGGTCAGCGGCACCAGCGGGCCGCCGAACCAGGGCCGGGGAGGGCGTTGGGCAAAGCGCGGGTCCGGCGGCCGCTTGGGGTCGAACTGCCCGGAGAACTGCGCAGGCATCGGGGGCGGCGGCGGAGGGCCGTACAGCCTGAACCAGGCGAAGGCCAACAGGTGCGCCAGGACGATCGCCAGAAAGAGCACGCCGAACAGGCGGCCGAACAGCGTGTCGAAGCGCGCCCGCATCAGCCGATGTCCCGCGCGTCGAACAGGTAGCCCTCGCCGCGCACGGTCTTGATCAGCTGCGGCGCTTTCGGGTCGTCGCCCAGCTTTTGCCGCAGGCGCGACACCAGCAGGTCGATGCTGCGGTCGAACGCCTCGATCGAGCGGCCCCGGGCGGCGTCGAGCAGCTGTTCGCGGCTGAGCACCCGGCGCGGGCGTTCGATGAAGACCCACAGCAGGCGGAACTCGGCGTTGGACAGCGGCACGACCAGGCCGTCGTCGGCGATCAGCTGGCGCAGGACGCTGTTCAGGCGCCAGTTGTCGAAGCGGATGTTGGCGCGCTGCTCGGTGCGGTCGTCGCGCACACGACGCAGGATCGTCTGGATCCGCGCCACCAGCTCCCGGGGCTCGAACGGCTTGGCCATGTAGTCGTCGGCGCCCAGTTCCAGGCCGATGATGCGGTCGGTGGGTTCGCAGCGGGCGGTGAGCATCAGGATCGGGATGTCCGACTCGGCGCGCAGCCAGCGGCACAGCGACAGACCGTCCTCGCCGGGCAGCATCAGGTCGAGCACCACCACGTCGAAATGTTCGGCCAGCAGGGCCTGGCGCATGGCGGCGCCGTCGCTGACACCGCTGGCGTGGATGTTGAAGCGGGCCAGGTAGTCGATCATCAGCTCGCGGATCGGCACGTCATCGTCGACGATCAGCGCGCGGATGCTCCAGCGCTTGTCGTCTTTGTGCTCTTCGTTCACGGGGGCTTGGGTGTTGTGCATGGGGCTGTTCATCTGCCAGTGGGCCGCCAACCACAAAGATAGGCTGCGAGGTTGTGGTTTCAGCATAGGCGTCCGGCCGTGGGGCGGGAAGGGCTGCTGTAGGGACGTGTTGCGGCGGGCGAGGCTAGCGCGCACGCATGTTGCCGGCGTGTCGGTTGTGTATCGGGATCGACACAATAGCGCCGAACGCCGCCCCGGACACGGCCTTCGCCACGATTTGCCGATCATCGGGTGCCGCGCGGGCGCCGGTTCCGCTACAATGCGCGCCGATTTCGACTTGCCTGAGAGCCCGCCCATGTCCGCCTGCCAGACGCCCATCATCGTCGCCCTGGATTTCCCCACCCGTGACGCCGCCCTGAAGCTGGCCGACCAGTTGGACCCGAAGCTGTGCCGGGTCAAGGTGGGCAAGGAACTGTTCACCAGCTGCGCCTCGGAAATCGTCGGCACCCTGCGCGACAAGGGGTTCGAGGTGTTCCTGGACCTGAAATTCCATGACATCCCCAACACCACCGCGATGGCGGTCAAGGCCGCCGCCGAGATGGGTGTGTGGATGGTCAACGTGCACTGCTCCGGCGGCCTGCGCATGATGGCGGCCTGCCGCGAAGAGCTGGCCAAGCGCAGCGGCCCGCAGCCGCTGCTGATCGGCGTGACCGTGCTGACCAGCATGGAGCGCGAGGATCTGGCCGGCATCGGCCTGGACATCGAGCCTCAGGAGCAGGTGCTGCGCCTGGCCGCCTTGGCCGAAAAGGCCGGGATGGACGGCCTGGTGTGCTCGGCCCAGGAAGCCCAGGCCTTGAAGGCGGCGCATCCGGCGCTGCAACTGGTGACCCCGGGGATCCGTCCGGCGGGCAGCGCCCAGGACGACCAGCGCCGTATCCTGACCCCGCGCCAGGCGCTGGACGCAGGCTCCGACTACCTGGTGATCGGTCGCCCGATCAGCCAGGCGGCGGATCCGGCCAAGGCCCTGGCGGCGGTCGTGGCCGAGCTGGCCTGACCCGGACATAGCCGAACATCTGCGGGAGCGGCGGTGCAACCTTGCACCGTCGCTCCCGCAGTGGTTTCCGGGGGCTTCAGACCTTCAGCACCAACTTGCCGAAGTTCTCGCCGCTGAACAGCTTCGCCAGCGTCTCGGGGAAGGTCTCCAGCCCTTCGACGATGTCTTCCCGGCTCTTGAGCTGTCCCTTGGCCAGCCAGCCGGCCATTTCCTTGGCGGCGTCGGCGTACTGCGCGGCGTAGTCCAGCACCACGAACCCTTCCATCCGTGCGCGGTTGACCAGCAACGACAGGTAGTTGGCCGGGCCTTTGACCGCCTCTTTGTTGTTGTACTGGCTGATGGCGCCGCAGATCACCACCCGCGCCTTGAAATTCAGTTGGCTGAGCACCGCGTCGAGGATGTCGCCGCCGACGTTGTCGAAGTACACGTCCACGCCTTTCGGGCATTCGCGCTTGAGGCCGGCCAGCACGTTTTCGCTCTTGTAGTCGATGACCCCGTCGAAGCCCAGTTCATCGACCAGGTACTTGCACTTGTCGGCGCCGCCGGCGATGCCGACCACCCGGCAGCCTTTGATTTTCGCGATCTGCCCGGCGATGCTGCCCACGGCCCCGGCCGCGCCGGACAGCACCACCGTGTCGCCGGCCTTCGGTGCGCCGACGTCCAGCAGCGCGAAGTAGGCGGTCATGCCGGTCATGCCCAGCGCCGACAGATAGACCGGCAGCGGCGCCAGTTTCGGATCGACCTTGTAGAAGCCCTTCGGCTCGCCGAGGTAGTAGTCCTGCACGCCCAAGGCGCCGTTGACGTAGTCGCCGACCGCGAAACCGGGGTGGTTCGAGGCGGTGACCCGGCCCACGCCCAAGGCGCGCATGACCTCGCCGATGTTCACTGGCGGAATGTAGGACTTGCCTTCGTTCATCCAGCCGCGCATGGCCGGATCCAGGGACAGGTATTCGTTCTTGACCAGGATCTGCCCGGCCGCCGGTTCGCCGACCGGTACGGTCTGATAGGTGAAGGTTTCGCGGGTCGCGGCGCCCACGGGGCGGTTGGCGAGCAGGAACTGGCGGTTGTTCTGGGTAGTCATGGCAGGCACTCGGACGGTGTGAAGCCTTGTTGATAGACCGTCATCGCCGATGCCGCAAGGTCGGCTGACAGGGCGAATGCAGGTTTATCCGATTCGGTGATAGTGCTGCAGGGGTATCCATCACTGGGATCCATGGGCCGCCAACGGGGCTCTTGATAGTGCTGACGCGCCGCCGGGCGTTGTGGCTATCCTCGACGCCGATGTTTCCCTGTGCTGACAATCCTTCGAGGACACAACAATGAGCATGACGTTTTCCGGCCAGGTTGCCGTAGTGACGGGCGCGGCCAACGGCATCGGCCGCGCCACCGCCCTGGCGTTCGCCGCCGAAGGCCTGAAGGTGGTGGTGGCGGACCTGGATGCGGCCGGAGGGGAAGGCACGGTGGCGCTGATCCGCGCCGCCGGCGGTGAAGCGACCTTTGTGCGCTGCAACGTCACCGTCGAAAGCGAAGTGAAAAATCTGATGGACGAAGTGATCAACGCCTACGGCCGTCTCGACTATGCCTTCAACAACGCCGGCATCGAGATCGAGAAGGGCAAGCTGGCCGAAGGCTCGATGGACGAGTTCGACGCGATCATGGGCGTCAACGTCAAGGGCGTCTGGCTGTGCATGAAGTACCAGTTGCCGCTGTTGCTGGCCCAGGGTGGCGGGGCGATCGTCAACACCGCGTCGGTGGCCGGGCTCGGCGCCGCGCCGAAGATGAGCATCTATGCCGCCTCCAAGCATGCGGTGATCGGCCTGACCAAGTCGGCGGCCATCGAGTACGCCAAGAAAAAGATCCGGGTCAACGCTGTGTGTCCGGCGGTGATCGACACCGACATGTTCCGCCGGGCCTACGAGGCCGATCCGAAGAAAGGCGAGTTCGCCAACGCGATGCATCCGGTCGGCCGCATCGGCAAGGTCGAGGAGATCGCCAGCGCGGTGCTGTACCTGTGCAGCGACGGCGCGGCGTTCACCACCGGCCATTCCCTGGCGGTGGACGGCGGCGTCACGGCGTTCTGAATGCAGGCGGGACAACGCCTCGGGAAACCCGCCTTCGTGCGGGTTTTTAGTTTTCAACTGGCTCGGTGAGCCATTTAAACATTGTATTTCAAATAGTTAGGGGAGCCCCTTTTGGCGGCGTTGTCGCACAACGTGCCCGGCGCCGCTGTGCTTTACTGCCGTCAGCAAAACGGACAGGAGTTGGCTTGCTCATGGAATTGAGAATTGATCGACAGGCACTGGTGCCCGTCGTCCAGCAGATCGTTGACGGACTGACCGAATGGATCCTGCAGGGCGACGTGGCCCCGTCCACGCGATTGCCGTCCGTACGGCAGATCGCGCGCTGCAACCTGCTCAGCCAGTCGTGCGTGGCCGAAGCCTGCGAGCGTCTGGTGGCCCAAGGCCTTTTGGCGGCGAGGCCGGGTTCGGGCTTCATGGTGGCCCCGGGAGGCTCGGTGAGATGTAGCGGCGCCGCCTATGCCGTGGGGGCGCCAGGCCAGGCCGAGGCGTTGATGCTGGGCTGCGGCGTGCTGCCCGAGAGCTGGCGCGAACCCGATGACCTCAGTTATGCGATCCGTCAGGTGGCCCGCACGGACATGGCCGGCCTGTTCAACTACGGCACGCCGCTGGGTCTGCCGGCCCTGCGCGCGCAGATCGTCAAACGCCTCAAGGGCCTGGACATCCAGGTCGGCGACGAACAGGTGCTGACCACGGCCGGGGCCAGCCAGGGCCTCGACCTGATCGTACGGGCGCTGTTCAAGGCGGGCGATAGCGTGCTCGTCGAGTCCCCCGGCTACGCGCCGCTGTTCGATCTCCTGCGGTTGCAGGGCGTGCGCATGCTCGAGGTGCGGCGGCTGCCCGACGGTCCGGACACCGAGGCGCTCGAGGCGCTGATCCGAAGCCTGCGGCCCAAGGCACTGTTCATCAACAGCCATCACCAGAACCCCACGGGCAGCAGCCTGGCGCCGGCGGTGGCCAGGCGGGTCCTGCAACTGTGCACGACCCACGGCGTGCGTCTGATCGAAGACGACGTCTACGCGGACCTGCATCATGGCCGAGGCGTACGGCTGGCGGCCCAGGGCGACGGGCAGGGCGTGATCTACGTCGGCAGTTTCTCCAAGACCCTCAGCAGTTCGCTGCGGGTCGGCTTCGTGGCGTCCGATGCCGACACCATCGCGCAGTTGGCCCGCGTCAAGACGGTCAGCAGCCTGGGCGGGTCGGGCTTCTGCGAAGCGGTGATGGCGAGCCTGCTGGCCAGCGGTGCCTACCGCAAACTGGTGCAGCGTCAGCGGCAGCGTCTGAGCACCGACCGCACGGCCGCGCTGGAGATGTTGGAGGAGGCCGATTGGGAGGTGTTCGGCAAACCGGCAGGGGGGCTGTTCATCTGGGCCCGCCCGACCCGGGACGACCAGGCGCGGGTGCGCGAGCGGGCGCGCGGTTGCGGCGTGATGCTGGCATCGGCCGATGCGTTCAGCCCCAGCGGCGAATGCAGCGACTGGCAGCGCATCAACGTGGCCTACGCATGCGATCCCCGGGCCCGGCGGTTCTTCCGGGGAGTGGCGGCAGATCGACCTCGAATGTTCTGAAAACGACGGGTGTCTAGCTTTTTGCCATTATTCCGACGCCAGAGACTTGTGCTGTTCCATGGCCGTTGCGAATCTTCGGCTACAGACAATGGCAGGGGACTACGCGCAATGATTTCGGCCGTGCAAGGACGTTTTGCCAACCTCGGTATGGCGAAAAAACTGGGTGTCGGGTTTGTTCTGGTGCTGCTGTTGACCGCCCTGGTGGCAGCCATCGGCGTCTGGTCCCTGCAAACGATCAGTCAGCGCTTCGACGGCCTCAAGCAGATGTCATCGCTCAACAGCGGCCTGCTCAAGGTGCGTCTGCTGGAGCAGGACTACGCGCTGCACGCCAATCCGAAAACCGTCGACGCCTTGCACGAGGGCGTCGACGGCCTGTTGGCCCTGGCCGCACAGCTCAAGGCGCAATCGGCGGTCAACGCTTCGGTGATGAGCGACGTCGAACAGTCGCTGGGCGCCTACCGCAAGGCGTTCGACGAGTTCGTGTCCCTGACCCAGGCCAAGGATCTGGCGCTGGAGATGGCCAGCTGGTCGGTGTCCAGCGTGGCCAACAACCTGGACGTGCTGCAGGCCGGTCTGGCCGATGACGGCGCGTACACCCTCAAGGATTCCGAGGGCAAGGACGGTGCGCAGTTCATTGAGCAGGCCAGCCAGGTCAGCCAGGTGTCGCGCCTGATGCTGCAGGCGATGAACGAGGCGCGGGTGCGCCTGGACCAGAGCCGCAAGGGCGATGCCGACAGCGCCGGCAAAGGCAACATCGAGCAGGCGGCCCAGGCCTTGTCCCAGGCCGAGCAGTTGAAGACGACGGTCAAGGACGAGGGCTATCTGACGGTGCTCAACGAGGTGTCCGGGCACATCGCCGGTTTCAACGACAAGCTGGCCGAGTACACCGGCCTGCTGGCTCAGGAAAAGACCGTGTACGAACAACTGCATCAGCGCGCCGCCGAGGTGGTGGCGCGGGTCGATCAGGCCTATGCCGACGAAGACGGCGCGATGCAGGCGGAACTGAAGAAAAACTCGGTGCTGATCGTCGGGTCTTCGGCGTTGGCGTTGCTGGTGGGCCTGGTCGCGGCCTGGGTGATCACCCGCCTGATCGTCGCGCCGCTGCGCAGCGTGATCCGTGTCGCGCAGCAGATCGCCGCCGGCGACCTGAGTTCGAAGGTGGAAGTGACCCGCCGCGATGAGATCGGCCAACTGATGGCCGCCATGCAGCAGATGGGCGACGGGCTCAGTGCCATCGTCAGCGGATTGCAGGCGGGCATCGAGCAATTGGCCGGTTCGGCGCAGTCGCTGTCGGCGGTCACCGAGCAGACCAACCTTGAGGTCAGCAGCCAGAAGGAAGAGACCGAACAGGTCGCCACGGCCATGAACCAGATGACCGCCACCGTCCATGACGTGGCGCGCAACGCTGAAGAGGCGGCGCTGGCGGCGCAGACGGCCGACGGCAAGGTCGAGAGCGGCCAGCAGGTAGTGCGCCAGAGCATGGCGCGCATCGAGCAGTTGGCGGAGTCGGCGACGACCGCTAGTTCCAGCATCGAAAGCCTCAGCGCGGAAATCCAGAACATCGGCACGGTGCTCGGTGTGATCAAGAGTGTCGCCGAGCAGACCAACCTGCTGGCGCTCAACGCGGCCATCGAGGCGGCCCGGGCCGGCGAGCAGGGCAGGGGCTTCGCGGTGGTGGCCGACGAGGTACGCGCGCTGGCGCGGCGTACCCAGCAGTCGACGGAAGAGATCGAGCGGCTGGTGAGCGCGCTCCGGGCGGCGGCGCATGCGTCGGTGCAGCAGATCCAGAGCAGCGGCGAACTGGTGAAGCTGGCGGTCAGCGATGCCCTGCAGACGGAAAGCGCGCTAGGCAGCATCGCGGCGGCGGTGTCGTTGATCCAGCAGATGAATCAGCAGATCGCGGCGGCGGCCGAGGAACAGAGTTCCGTGGCCGAGGAGATCAACCGCAGCGTGACCAGCATCCGGGCGAGCGCGGACCAGTCCTCGATTGCGATGCAGGGCAATGCGGCGTCCAGCGTGGAACTGGCGCAGCTGGGGCATGAACTGAAGGGGATGGTGGGGCACTTCAGGCTCTGAACCCCACGCGCGACGCGCCCCGGTTTATGCCAGCCACAAAAAAGCCACCTTGCGGTGGCTTTTCTCATTGCGGATCCGATCAGTCGTAGATCACACGTTTCTTCCAGTCCGCATCGGCTTCGACTTCCTTCAGGCCGGCGGTCAACTGGTTCTCTTCGCCTTCCACCGGCGCGATCTTGTCCATGACCTGCGCGTTGGCCCGGGCCAGGAGCTTTTCCAGGTACTCCAGCTGTTCGGCGTAGATCCGTGGGTCCTGCTGCTTGCGCAGGTACTGGACGCCGCGCTCGAAGGCCAGGCGGGCCTGGCCCGGCTGGTTCTGCTGCAGGAAGTGTTGGCCGAGGTTGTTGAAGAACTCGATGTGCAGCAGCACCAGGATATGGCGCACCTCGCGGACCCAGTGCTTGGCTTCGTTCGGCGGCAGGAAGCCGTCCTGGGCGGCGCGGGTGATCTGGCCGTGCAGGGCTTCGAGCAGGAAGCGCACGTCCTTGGCCTTGGCTTCGGTCTGGATCGGCGACGGCGGGTTGTTGACCGGGATCGATTCGCCCTGGGCCACCAGCGCGCTCAGTTCGGTGATGCGTGCCTTGGTGGTGGCGCTGGTCTTTTCCAGGTTCAGCAGGCGCTGGCAGACGTTCAGCTCCAGACGGGTCAGCAGCAGCTTGAGGGCCGGGGTCATGAACTGGCCGGGGAAGGTTTCGGTCAGTTCGCCGCAGCGGCGCAGGCGGTCGTTGAGCTCGACCTTGGTGCGGGCCTTCTCCAGTTTGTTGTTTTCCACCACATGGTTCATGTAGCCAATGGCGATCAGTAGGGCGATCCCGGCTACGACTAGCAGGGTGATCATGAGTGGTGTCACCGGTAAGACCTCTTTATAGGGTTCACGATCGAGTGTAGTGGCTAGGCATTTAAGCGCCTAGGGCCGCTCGACGAGTTGGATCGGCGTGGCTGAACCTGTATCGGCCAGGCGCCTGCTTATATGAATGCTGGCGCGTGGGGTTCAGATTGCCATCACCTATGCCGTGGACTATAGCGCCTTGGCGGGTGTCGGAATATAGGCGTCAAACGCCGGACGGCAGAAAAGCCCGGACGGCCTCTGAAAGCAGGTCGAAGTCATTGATTTAAATAAATTTATATCAGGGGGTTGACGACCTCTCAAACCATCCATAGAATGCGCGCCACTTGCAGCGTAAAGCACACAGCGAAACGAAGCAGGGAGTGAATGTTGTAGCGTGTCCCCTTCGTCTAGTGGCCTAGGACACCGCCCTTTCACGGCGGTAACAGGGGTTCGAGTCCCCTAGGGGACGCCAATGCGGGAATAGCTCAGTTGGTAGAGCACGACCTTGCCAAGGTCGGGGTCGCGAGTTCGAGTCTCGTTTCCCGCTCCAATTTTAAACGGCACTGCTTTCGGGCAGGGTCGAGTGAAACCAGAACCAAGTCTTCGGATGCGGATCTGGACACCGAAACACACACCATGTGTTCCGGGTAGCGTGTCCCCTTCGTCTAGTGGCCTAGGACACCGCCCTTTCACGGCGGTAACAGGGGTTCGAGTCCCCTAGGGGACGCCATTTGCGGGAATAGCTCAGTTGGTAGAGCACGACCTTGCCAAGGTCGGGGTCGCGAGTTCGAGTCTCGTTTCCCGCTCCAATTTCACAGAAACGCCGCTCAGAGATGAGCGGCGTTTTTGTTTGTCCAGAGTTTGTGTGGCCTGTGGGCGCGAGCCTGCCCGCGCTGACGGTGCGTCAGCCAATGCAGCGCTGAAGGGTCGGGCCCGCCGCTCGGGCAGGCCCTGTCATCTCCTCAAAGCGTCGGCAATTGCCCGATGCGTCCCATCATTTCCGTCACGATCTGCAGATCCAGCAAAAACTGCTCGTTGGTCTTGAACTCGCCGTCGGTGTGGCCGGTGTACTTCTCTTCAGGCCGGGCCAAGCCGAACTGCACGCCGTTGGGCAATTCGTGCACCGACGTGGCGCCGGCCGACGTGCCGAACTCATGCTTCATGCCCAGGTTTTCGCTGGCCACGGCCAGCAAGGCCTTGACCCACTCGCCTTCGGGGTTGCGGTACATCGGTTCGGCCACCGAGTAGTCGAAGTTGACCGCGACCTTGTTCTTCTTGCTCCAGGCCGCCAGCTTGTCGGCGATTTCCGTCTTGAGCACCTCCGGCGTCTTGCCCTTCGGCACGCGCAGGTTCACCGCCAGCTTGAAGTCTTTCTCGTCTTTCCCGACATAGGTCAAGGAGGTGGTCAGCGGCCCCATGAACGCATCCGAGAAGCCCACGCCCAGCTTGTTGCCCTTGTAGTCCAGGCCCCAGTTGTCGGCGGCGTAGCGGGCCGCATCGGTGTAGGCGTTGCGCTTGAGCGCGACTTTGCCGTCGAGGCCGTGAATGAAATCGAGCATCCGCGCCACCGGGTTCACCCCGGATTCGGGTTCGGAGGAGTGGGCGGAAACACCGGTGACCGAGAGTTTGACGTCCTTGCCGTCGACCTTGGCGCTGACCTGGAAGTCCCCGCCGTTGCGCTTGGCGTACTCATCGCCGGCCTTCTGCAGGCCGGCCGCCAGTTCGGCGGGCTTGTCGGTCACCAGGGTGACGACCGAAACCGAAGGAATCTGGTTGGTCGCCAGGCCGCCGGTCATCGAAACGATCTCGGCGCCCTTGCCCTCGGCCTTGCGCAGAGGGAAATGGGCCATCACGGTGCCGTAGCCCTTTTCGGCGATCACCACCGGGTAGCCGCCGTCCAGCGCGAGGTTGTACTCCGGCGTCGGGTTGCGTTCGAAGTAGTAAGGGATCGCATCGCCGGTGGTCTCTTCGGTGGTGTCCACCAGCAGCTTGAAGTTGCGCGCCAGCGGCAGCTTCTCTTCCTTGATGACCTTCATCGCGTACAGCGTCACCACAATGCCGTTCTTGTCGTCTTCGGTGCCGCGTCCGTACATGCGGTCGCCGATCACGGTGACCTTGAACGGGTCGAGGCGGGTGCCGTCCTGCAGAACCCAGTTCTCCGGCGTCACCGGCACCACGTCGGCGTGGGCGTGGATGCCCACGACTTCCTTGCCGCTGCCTTCCAGGGAGATCTCGTAGACGCGGTTGTCGATGTTGCGATAGTTCAGGTTGAACGCCTGGGCGAGGCTTTTGATCTTGTCGGCGATCTTGATGAATTCAGGGTTCTCGTGCTGGGCGACGCCGTCCTTGCGGAAGGTCGGGATCTCCACCAGTTCGCGCAGGGTCTCCTTGGCCGCATTGCCGTACTTGACCCGGGTATAGAGGCCGAGCAGGCGATGGATCTCGTTGCGTTGTTCGGCGGTCAGGTCCTTGTTGTCGAGGAATGCCTTGATGGCCGGGCCGACGTCTGCGGTGTTGCCCAGGTCGCTCTTGGCCAGGTTGCCCAGAAACTGCCGGAAATCGGTGGCCGGCGTCTCGCTGAAGGTTTTGATGATGGCCGCGCTCTGCTGCGGCGTGACGTTGGCGGCGGCAGGCAGGGCGAGCGCGGACAGGCCGGCCAGGATCAGGGTCGAAGCGGCTAGGCGCTTGAAGGGGACGTTCATTGCTGTGGGCATTCCTTTGCAGGCGGTGAGTGGGAAATGTCTGAACGATCAGACAGATACTTTTCCAAACTAACACCGCCATCCCACGATAGGGGAGCCCCGGAAACGGGATCTGTCGCACAGAACCGCAAATTCGGCGCAGAAACGAAAAAGGCCCGACCCTGACTGGCGGGTCGAGCCTTTCACTGATCCGACTGTGCTACATCGACAACACCAGACGCCCGGCAAACAGAATCAGGATCACCCCCATGCTGCGCTCGAACCAGTGTCCCAGGCGCATGAACAGCAGGCGCACCCGGCTGCTGGAGAAGAACAGCGCGACGATCACGAACCACAAGGCGTTCACGCTGCACATCCAGACGCCGTACAGCGCCTGTATTTCAAGGGGCGTGGTGGCGCTGATGACGGTGGTGAAGATCGCCAGGAAAAACAGCGTGGCCTTGGGGTTGGTGGCGTTGGTCAGGAACCCGGTGGTGAAGGCCTTGAACAGCGACTGTCCCTCAGGCGTTTCGGTCGTGGGCTTGTCTCCTTCCAGGGCCGACTTGGGCTGGCTGCGGATCAGGCTGATGCCGAGGTAGAAGATGTAGGCGCCGCCCACCACCTTGGCCACCGTCAGCAGCCAGGGCGTGGCGTGCATCAAGGCGCCGACGCCCAGCAGGGTGTACAGCACGTGCACGGAAATGCCTGCGCCGATGCCCAGCGCCGTGCAGATGCCGACCAGCCGGCCGAAACGCACGCTTTGGCGGATGGTGACGGCGAAGTCCGGCCCGGGAGCGACCACGGCCAGAAAGTGGATAGTGGCCAGCGCGAGAAACTCGCCCAGATAGTTCGATTGCATTTCAGCTCCAGAAAGTCAGGGGGGAAGCGTTGCCGCGGTAGCCCACGAAGAAGGACAGGCTCAGGCGCGGATCGGCCACGCCGGGCGTCACCGAATGCATGCGCCGCGAGTTGAACATGATGAAATCCCCCGGCTGCGGCCGCACTTCCAGCGCTGGCGGGCCGAGTAGCTGCGGGTCGATGCCGTAGCTGTCGCCGCGCATTTCGTCGAACCGGTCGGGGGAGATGTCGTCGTTCCACATCTGCAGCGCACCGCCTTCGGTCGGCATGTTCAGGTACACGTTGCAGGCGAACTGCGCCGCCAGGCTCTTGGCCTGGAAACTTTCCGGCGCATCCTTGGCGAAAATGTCGTGGTGGGCCAGGAAGCACACGCCCGGCTTCACCACCCGGGAGAGGCCGACGTACATCTTGCGGCCGTAGAGGTTTTCCAGATGGGCCCCGGCGGGCCAGGATTCGTCGAGCATGCAGCGCAAGGTGTCGACCGGCGAAGAGTAGGGCGCGCAGCGGTTGCGCAACTCAGCGATGTTGCTGGTGGCGCGCTCGAAGTAGTCCTCGATCAGCAGCGGCTGGTTTTCCGCCTCGTAGAAGGCCATGCCGATGCGGCCGATGCTGGGGGCGTTGATGTAGCCCTCGAAGCCGGGGGCCAGGATCTTGTCGCCAATCTGGATCGCCAGCGCCTGGGGCAAAAAGCCTTTGACGCGGATGGCGAGGACTTCTTCGTTGGCCAGTTTTTTTATGCACGTCTCATCGAGACGCTCGACGTCAAGCATCATGTTGTCAGGTCCATCTATCGAATAGTCAACGGAACCGGCGAAGGCGGTTCCCCGGCGTCGGACGCTGCGCAAGTCAGCGTCCGAAATGCTCAATCCACGCTGTAGTGGACGGATAACGTGCCCTTTTTCTGCGAAAGGGACGCGATCGTGACTGTGCCCAAATCCTTCAGGCTACGTACATGGGTGCCGCCGCAGCCGTAGGCCGGCAGCGCACCGAAACCGATTTCCCGTGCGCCTTCGCGCAGGGAGGTCAAGCGGGGCAGGTCGTGTTCGATCCATTGCCCGATGCCGTACTGAACGGTCTGCGCGTCGACTTCCTGCGCTGCGTCCCCCGGCTTGAACTGTACCCGGCCTTCGTCCGGCCAGTGATGGGCCTTTACGGGCGTCCAGCCCAGGGCCTGCACGAAATGGCCGATCAGGTGGCCGGCCGAATGCATGCGGGTGTTGAAGCGGCGGCGTTGTTCGTCGACGCGGATCTGCACCATGCCCGGCGCAACCGGCCGGTCGACGTAGTGGACGATCCGCTCCGGCTCTTGCACCACGCGCAGCACCTGGCTTTCGCCGATCCATCCGGTGTCGCAGGGCTGGCCGCCGCCTTGCGGGTGGAACAGGGTCGCGCGCAGCACCACGGCGAATCCGCTTTCGTGGGGCGTGCAGTCGAGGACTTCCACATTGGCCTTGAGGTCATCACTATGGAAAAAGAGGCGGAGCGTCATATTCCATGCCCTTATTAAAGTTTCTTTTTTAATTATATGAATCGTGCAATAACGTGATAATCCGTTCAAAGATCAAAGGACTGTTGCGCTGTGAGCATAAATCTACCGCTGCCGCTGCTGGGTGAAATGGCGATCTTCGTCAAGGTCGTGGAGACCGGCAGCTTCTCCGAGGCGGCCCGCCAACTGGGCTCTTCGCCATCGGCGGTCAGCCGCAGCATTTCCCGTCTGGAGAAGGCTCTGGCCACGCGGCTGCTGCAGCGCACCACACGCAAGCTGCGCCTGAGCGACGGCGGGGAAGAGGTGTTCAAGCGTTGCCGGGAAATGGTCAGCGCCGCCAGGTCGGTGATGGAAATCAGTGGCCAGTACACCCATGAGGCCGAAGGGCTGGTGCGGGTCAGCGTGCCGAAAGCGGTGGGGCGGTTCGTGATCCATCCGCACATGCCGGAGTTCTTGCGCCGCTATCCCAAGGTCGATGTGGAATTGTTGCTGGAGGACCGTCAGGTGGATCTGATCGACGATCATGTCGACCTGGCGATCCGCATCACCGACCGCCCTCCGGCCGGGCTGGTCGGGCGTCAGTTGCTGACCATCGACCATCTGTTGTGCGCCACGCCGCAGTATCTGGCCGAACACGGCACGCCGACCCACCCCCACGATTTGCTCAACCACAGTTGCATCTATCTGGGCGAAACCCCGAGCGATGCGCGCTGGAAGTTCAAGAAAGGCAGCAAGTCAGTGACCGTCGGCGTACGCGGCCGGTATGCCGCCAACCACACCGGCGTGCGCTTGGGGGCGGTGCTGCAGCACATCGGGATCGGCAGCCTGCCGTACTTCACCGCCCGTTATGCCCTGGAGCAGGGCCTGGTCGTGCAGGTGCTGCCGGACTGGACGTTCCTGGCGTCCTACCACGGCGGGTTGTGGTTGCTGCATTCGCCGACGCGGTATTTGCCGCCCAAGCTGCGGGTGTTCATCGACTATCTGGTGGCGTGCCTGGAAAAGGAACCGACCCTGAGCAAGCCCGGCAAGCCGGGTGGCGCGAACAAGGTCATGGCCGCCTACGAACTGCCGGAAAGCGACGGCCTGCTGTAGGCAAGCGCAATGAAAAGGCCCGCATGGACAACCATGCGGGCCTTTTCGTATCACCGGGAGACTCAGTGCTTGATGTCTTGGTCCGGCATCGCCAGCAACTGCTTTTCCTGGTTCCAGTCGAACGGTTCGTCGTTCTGTTCGGCTTCGTAGCGACGCTCTTCCAGCGCCTGGTAAAGGTCGATCTCTTCGTCGGCCAGGTAGTGCAGGCAGTCGCCGCCGAAGTACCACAGCAGATCCCGCGGGATCAGGTGGGCGATCTGCGGGTAGCGGCTGATGATCTGGCACAGGATGTCCTGGCCCAGGTACTGGCTCTCGATCGGGTCGACCGGCAGTTGTGCGCGGAGCTCGTCGAAGCGCTCCAGGAACAGGGCATGGCTCTCTTCAGGCACTTGATCAGCCTCGCCCACGGCGACCAGGATGGTGCGCAGGTGGTCGAGCAAAACCAGATGATCGGCAACGATGTTGGACACGGGATAAGTCCTCAAGAGCAAAACGGGCGCGGAGTATAAAGCCACCGCGCCCCTTTTTCACGGTCAAAGCGCCGCAGGGCCCGAAGGCTCAGCGCACCTTGCCTTCGGCCAGCGCCAGTTGCGCCTTGTCGAAGTCATCGACATCGATCACCTTGCGTCGCGCCGCCTCGGCGTTGCGCAGGGTCTGGGCCTCCATCGGCTGCAGCACGCCGGCCTCCAGCGCCGCTTCGATGGCATGTTCCCCTGCGGACGGTCTGACCTGACCACTCTTGAGCGCCGTGTGCAGCTTTTTGTGCAGCGGCTGCGCAGCCGACAGCAGGTCGCTGGCGTGCTGCAGGGCGCCCACCGGATCCTCGGCCGACTGCGGTCGATAGCAGCCGCCCAACAGTTCCTCCAAGGCCGGATCTCCCTTGGCGCGGCCGATGACGGCCGCCACTTCGGCGCCGAGCCTGTCCGACGGGCCCTTGTGGCGTCGGCCGAACGGAAACACGACAAGCCGCAGCAGGCAGCCGAACACCCGGTTCGGGAAGTTGGTCAGCAACTCGTCCAGCGCCTTCTCCGATTGGCCGAGGCTTTCCTCCATCGCCCAGGTGAACAGCGGCTCCATGTGCTCCGGTGAGTCCAGGTCGTGGTAGCGCTTGAGCGCCGCCGAGGCCAGGTACAGGTTGCTCAGCACATCGCCCAGCCGCGCCGACAGCCGTTCGCGGCGCTTCAGTTCGCCGCCCAGCAGCATCATGCTCAGGTCGGCCAGCAGGGCGAAGGCCGCCGCCTGGCGGTTGAGCGCGCGGAAATACCCTTGGCTGAGCCGGTTTCCCGGCGCCTTTTCGAAGTGGCCCAGGCCCAGGTTCAGCACCAGGGTGCTGGCGGCGTTGCCCACGGCGAAGCCGATGTGCCTGAGCAACAGGCCGTCGAACTCCTTCAGTGCCTGTTCCTTGTCTTCGCGGCCGGCCAGGGCCATTTCCTTGAGCACGAACGGATGGCAGCGGATCGCGCCCTGGCCGAAGATCATCAGGTTGCGCGACAGGATGTTCGCGCCTTCGACGGTGATGAAGATCGGCGCGCCGTTCCAGCTGCGCCCCAGGTAGTTGTTCGGGCCCATGATGATCGCCTTGCCGCCGTGCACGTCCATGGCGTGGCTGATGCATTCGCGGCCGCGTTCGGTGAGGTGGTACTTGAGGATCGCCGACAGCACCGAAGGCTTCTCGCCCAGGTCCACCGCATTGGCGGTCAGCATCCGCGCGGCGTCCATCATCCAGGCGTTGCCGCCGATGCGCGCCATGGCTTCCTGGATGCCTTCGAAGGCGGACAGCGGCACGTTGAACTGCTCGCGAACCTGCGCGTACTGCCCGGTCACCAGGCTGGTGAACTTGGCCGCGCCGGTGCCGACCGCCGGCAACGAGATCGAACGCCCCACCGACAGGCAGTTCATCAGCATCATCCAGCCCTTGCCGAGCATGTCCCGACCGCCGATGAGGAAGTCCAGGGGGATGAACACGTCCGTTCCCGAGTTCGGTCCGTTCATGAACGCCGCGCCCAGCGGCAGGTGGCGACGGCCGATGTTCACGCCGGGGGTGTCGGTGGGGATCAGAGCCAGGCTGATGCCCAGGTCCTCTTGGTCGCCCAGCAGGTGATCGGGGTCATAGGCCTTGAAGGCGAGGCCGAGCAGGGTGGCGACCGGGCCGAGGGTGATGTAGCGCTTTTCCCAGTTCAGGCGCAGGCCGAGGGTTTCCTCGCCTTCCCACTGGCCTTTGCAGATGATGCCGGTGTCGGGCATGGCGCCGGCGTCGGAGCCGGCGAGCGGCCCGGTGAGGGCGAAGCACGGGATGTCGTCGCCACGGGCCAGGCGCGGCAGATAGTGGTTGCGCTGCTCGTCGGTGCCGTAGTGCAGCAGCAGCTCGGCCGGCCCCAGGGAGTTGGGCACCATGACCGTTGAGGCGAGGTCGCCGCTGCGGGTGGCCAGCTTCATCGCCACCTGGGAGTGGGCATAGGCCGAGAAGCCCTTGCCGCCGAACTCCTTGGGAATGATCAGGGCAAAGAAGCCGTGTTCCTTGATGTGCGTCCAGGCTTCGGGCGGCAGATCCATCGCCTGGCCGATCTGCCAGTCGCTGACCATCGCGCACAGTTCTTCGGTGGGGCCGTCGATGAACGCCTGTTCCTCTTCGGTCAGCTCGGCCTTGGGATAGGACAGCAGCTTGTCCCAGTCGGGACGCCCGCTGAACAGTTCGCCGTCCCACCAGACCGTGCCGGCGTCGATGGCGTCGCGTTCGGTCTGCGACATCGGCGGCAGGGTCTTCTGGAGCCAGGCGAACAGCGGTGCGCTGAAGTGCCGGCGACGCAGGTCCGGCAGCAGCAGCGGGGCGGCGACCAGCGCCAGTACGATCCATAACACCAGCAAGAGCCCGCCGGGAGCCCGCCCGAAAATGCCCATGGCCAGCAGGTAGGCGGCGACGATGCCCAGCGCCGGCAGCGGTGCGGTCCGGCGATGGGCGAGATACGCCACGCCGACGATCAGAACCAGTATCCACAACAACAGCATATTGAGTCCTCCGTGAACCAGGGCAAAACGACCTCCCAGAGCTTAGACGGCATCCGCGAAAACGGACGGTCGGATCGGGCTGACTGAACGCGTGGGAAGCCCCGGATGGCTTTCGTAAGTTCGGTGGGCAACAGCTGTGGGAAATCGTTCGTCAATCCCGCAGCTTTGCGTGCATGTTTGGCCGAAACGTCGTTATCTCTGCGCCCGGGCGCTCGCTAGACTCGGGATTCACCCAGGAGATAACCGTCATGCGCGAGTATTTGAGTCCCGGCCGCTTCATTGATAGCGACCACCCCGCGGTGGTGGAGTTCGCAGAACTGCACCGTGGCCCGGACCGCGATCCGCGCGCGCAGGCGGTCAGTCTCTATTACGCCGTGCGCGAGGCGGTGCGCTACAACCCCTATACCTTCAGCCGCGACCCGGACACCCTGCGCGGCAGTTATGCCCTGGCCGCGGGCGAGAGCTATTGCGTGCCCAAGGCCACGCTGCTGGCCGGTTGCGCACGGCATTGCGGGATCGCCGCGCGCATCGGCCTGGCCGACGTGCGCAATCATCTGTCGACCCCGCGCCTGCTGGAGCTGCTCAGGAGCGATGTGTTCGCCATGCACGGTTACACCGAGCTATTCCTGGACGGCCGCTGGGTCAAGGCCACGCCGGCGTTCAACCAAGGGCTCTGCGAGCTGTTCAACGTCGCGCCGCTGGAGTTCGACGGGGTTCATGACAGCGTGTTCCACCCCTACAACCGCGACGGCGAACTGCTGATGGAGTACCTGGTGGATCACGGCCAGTTCGCCGACGTGCCGGACGACTTGTTTTTCGGGCATATCAGGCAGTGCTACCCGCACCTGTTCGGCGAGGGGCAACCGCCGTTGCTGGGAGAAATGCAGGGCGACCTGACGTGTGATGCCAAGGGCGGCTGATCCGGCGTATGCTGCCCGCCCGTTCAATGGAAAGGAGGCGGTCATGCTGAAGATCTGGGGTCGCAAGAATTCGTCGAATGTCAGGAAACCGCTGTGGGCCGCCGAAGAGCTGGGGCTGGCCTACGAGGCGATCGATGCCGGCGGCGCGTTCGGCGTGGTCGATACGCCGCAGTACCGGGCCATGAACCCGAACGGCCGGGTGCCGGTGATCGAGGACGACGGTCTGGTGCTGTGGGAGTCCAACGCCATCGTCCGTTACCTGTTGGCCACGCATGCGGCCGGCACCGCCTGGTATCCGGCCGATCCGCGCACCCGCGCCGTCGCCGACAAGTGGATGGACTGGACGACCTCCAGTTTCGCCGGGCCTTTTCGCACCGTGTTCTGGGGTGTGCTGCGCACGCCGGCCCAGCAGCAGGACTGGCCGGCGATCCACGCCGCCGTCAAGGAATGCGAAGGGCTGCTGGCGATGGCCGACGAAGCCCTGAAGCAGCAGCCGTACTTATCCGGAAACGAAATCGGCATGGGCGACATTCCGCTGGGCAGTTTCATCTATGCCTGGTTCGAAATGCCCATCGAGCGGGCGCCGCTGCCGCACCTGCAGGCCTGGTACGAGCGACTGAAGCAGCGTCCGGCTTACCGCAAGGCGGTCATGACCGCGTTGACTTAATACCTACTATCGACACACTTGACTGTACTTGTGCGGCGACGGCAAGCACCATGGCGCCCATGCGTCGCGGTTGTTTCCCTCGCCGCCGGCTTTTCCCCATTCCATATTTCCTTCTTGGTGCGTAAATCCGATATGAGTTCCGCTCTGTCCATCCGGCAGCTAACCAAAACCTACGGCAACGGGTTCCAGGCCTTGAACGGTATCGATCTGGACGTCGCCGAAGGTGATTTCTTCGCCTTGCTCGGCCCCAACGGCGCCGGCAAGTCCACGACCATCGGCATCCTGTCGACCCTGGTGAACAAGACCAGCGGCACGGTCAACATTTTCGGCAACGACCTGGACAAGAACCCCGCCGCGCTCAAGCGCTCGATCGGCGTGGTGCCCCAGGAGTTCAACTTCAACCAGTTCGAAAAGACCTTCGACATCGTCGTGACCCAGGCCGGCTACTACGGCATCCCGGCGCGGATCGCCAAGGAGCGCGCCGAGCAGTACCTGACCCAGCTCGGCCTGTGGGACAAGCGCGACGTGCCGTCGCGTTCGCTGTCCGGCGGCATGAAGCGGCGCCTGATGATCGCCCGCGCGCTGATCCACGAGCCGCGCCTGTTGATCCTCGACGAACCGACCGCAGGCGTCGACATCGAACTGCGCCGCTCGATGTGGAGCTTCCTCACCGAGCTCAACCAGAAGGGCATCACGATCATCCTCACCACGCATTACCTGGAGGAGGCCGAGCAGCTGTGCCGCAACATCGGCATCATCGACCACGGCACCATCGTCGAGAACACCAGCATGCGGCAACTGCTCGGCCAACTGCATGTGGAGACCTTCCTGCTCGACCTCAAGACCGGCCTGCAGGCCGCGCCGCAACTGGCCGGCTATCCGTGCCGGCTGGTGGACGGCCACACCCTGGAGGTCCAGGTCGACAAATCCATGGGCATCACCGCGCTGTTCGGCCAACTGGCCCTGCAGAACATCGAAGTGTTGAGCCTGCGCAACAAAACCAATCGCCTCGAGGAGCTGTTCGTGTCTTTGGTCGAGAAGAACCTGTCGAAGGTGGCGGTATGAGTTCCGAACTGCGCCCCAACCTCGTCGCCCTGAACACCATCGTCTACCGCGAGGTCAAACGCTTCACCCGGATCTGGCCGCAGACCCTGCTGCCGCCGGCGATCACCATGGTCCTGTACTTCGTGATCTTCGGCAACCTGATCGGTCGGCAGATCGGCGACATGGGCGGCTTCACCTACATGGAGTACATCGTGCCGGGGCTGATCATGATGTCGGTGATCACCAACTCCTACGGCAACGTGGTGTCGAGCTTTTTCGGCAGCAAGTTCCAGCGTTCCATCGAAGAACTGATGGTCTCCCCGGTGTCGCCGCACACGATCCTGGTCGGCTACACCCTGGGCGGCGTGCTGCGCGGCCTGATGGTGGGCATCATCGTGACCCTGCTGTCGCTGTTCTTCACCCGCCTGCAGGTGCATCACCTGGGCGTGACCGTGCTGGTGGTGATGCTGACCGCGACGATCTTCTCGCTGCTGGGCTTCATCAACGCGGTGTTTGCGCGCAACTTCGACGACATCTCGATCATCCCGACCTTCGTGCTGACCCCGCTGACCTACCTGGGCGGCGTGTTCTATTCGATCAGCCTGCTGCCGCCGTTCTGGCAGACCGTGTCGCTGGCCAACCCGGTGCTGCACATGGTCAACGCGTTCCGCTACGGGATCCTCGGCGTGTCGGACATCAGCATCGGCACCGCCATCACGTTCATGCTGGTGGCCACGGTGGTGCTGTACATCGGTTGCGCACGGTTGCTGGTGAGCGGGCGCGGGATGCGCACCTGACTCTGTGGGAACCAGCCCGCTGGCGATGGCTGCACACCAGGCACCCCAAAGAAAACGGCCTCCAGTGATGGAGGCCGTTTGCGTTCATGGCATTCGGTTCTTCTTGCGGCGCGCCCATTGCCGGGCCACCCACCAGCGCCAGTACATCATCACCGTGAAATAGGCGAGGGCGCCCAGCGCCAGCCCTGTCACCACCGACCCCAGCAGGAACGGCTTCCACAGGGTGGAGAGTTCGCCGCTGATCCATTCCCAGGTCAGTTCGTCGGGCAGGGTCCTGGCCGGAACGTCCATCAGCCACGCGCCGGCCTGATAGGTGCAGAAGAACACTGCCGGCATGGTGATCGGGTTGGTCAGCCAGACCAGGCTGACGGCGATCGGCATGTTGCCGCGCACCATGATCGCCAGCACGGCCGCCACCAGCATCTGCGCCGGGATCGGCAGGAACGCCGCGAACAGGCCGACCGCCATGGCGCGGGCCACCGAGTGGCGGTTGAGGTGCCAGAGGTTGGGGTCATGCAGCAACGTGCCGAGAAAGCGTAAGGACTTGTGTTCCTTGATGCTCGTCGGATCGGGCATGTAACGTTTGAATAGGCGCCGGGGCATAAGGCTTCTCGGTCGGTCAAGGCGGCAAGTATGTCTGGATTCTAGAAGCGGCCCATTCAGACTTTGTGACAATTGTTGACGACGCCAGGATCCCGGATCCGCTATGCCTGAAGGCGGGACTCTCAAGGACGGGCGTATGCGCACAGGGATGATGGCGCTGGCAGCCGGTCTGCTGGCCCCGGTTTTTTTGCCGGCCTTGCCGCCGGTCGGGCTTTTGTGGGCGATGCCGGTGGCGGTGCTGATGCTGCTGCCGTTTCGCAGCTACCCATTGGCTTTTCTGCTGTTCGGTTTCATGTGGACGGGCCTCGGCGCCCATTGGGCGTTGGACGACCGCTTGCCGGCGGCGCTGGAGGGCGAGACCCGTTGGGTCGAGGGGCGGGTGACCGGCCTGCCGCAGAACGGCGCAGGCGTGGTGCGGTTCGAGCTGGCCGACGCCCGTTCGCGCCATGAACGGCTGCCGGCGAAGATGCGCCTGGCGTGGTACGACGGGCCGCCGGTCAACAGCGGCGAGCGCTGGCGGCTGGCGGTGAAGCTCAAGCGCCCGGGCGGCCTGCTCAATCCCGACGCCTTCGACCCCGAGGCCTGGTCGCTGGCGCAGCGCATCGGCGCGACCGGCACGGTCAAGGACGGCCAACGGTTGTCGGCGGCGCAGGGGGCCTGGCGCGACGGCGTCCGCCAGCGCCTGCTCGCCGTGGACGCGCAGGGCCGCAATGCCGCGCTGGCGGCGCTGGTGCTGGGCGACGGCTCGGGGCTGGCGCGCGAAGACTGGCAGATCCTTCAGGACACCGGCACCGTGCACCTATTGGTGATCTCGGGCCAGCACATCGGCCTTTTGGCGGCGGTCGTCTATGGGCTGGTCGCCGGCCTGGCGAGGTGGGGCCTGTGGCCGGTGCGTTGGCCTTGGTTGCCGTGGGCCTGCGGCCTGGCGTTCGCGACGGCCCTGGGATACGGGCTGCTGGCCGGGTTCGACGTGCCGGTGCGGCGCGCCTGCGTGATGGTCGCGCTGGTGCTGCTGTGGCGCCTGCGCTTTCGCCATCTGGGCCTCTGGTGGCCGCTGCTGCTGGCGTTCGACGCCGTTTTGCTGATGGATCCGCTGGCCAGCCTGCGCCCGGGGTTCTGGCTGTCGTTTGCGGCGGTGGCGGTGCTGATCTTCACCTTCGGCGGACGTTTGGGGCCATGGCGATGGTGGCAGACCTGGACGCGGGCGCAATGGCTGATTGCGCTCGGGCTGTGCCCGGTGCTGTTGGCGCTGGGCTTGCCGGTCAGCCTCAGCGGGCCGCTGGTCAACCTGTTGGCGGTGCCCTGGGTCAGTCTGGCGGTGCTGCCGCCGGCCTTGCTCGGCACCTTGCTGCTGCCGGTTGCGCCGGTGGGAGAAGCCCTGCTGTGGCTGGCCGGCGGACTGATCGAGGGGCTGTTCCGCGGTCTGGCCGTGATCGCCGGGCAATGGCCGGCATGGACGCCTGCCATGGTCTCGGGCTGGGTCTTGGCGGCGGGAGGGCTGGGGGCCTTTCTGCTGCTGTTGCCCAGGGGTGTGCCGATGCGCCCCTTGGGCTGGCCGTTGCTGTTGCTGCTGGCGGCGCCGCCCCGGGAACGGCTGGACGAGGGCGTGGCCGACGTCTGGCAGCTCGATGTCGGGCAGGGCCTGGCGGTGCTGGTGCGTACTCGCCATCACGCGTTGCTGTTTGACGCCGGTCCGCGCATGGGCGATTTCGATGCCGGTGAGCGGGTGGTGTTGCCGGCCCTGCGCAAACTGGATGTCGGGCGGCTGGACCTGCTGTTGCTCAGCCATGCCGACGCCGACCATGCCGGCGGAGCGCAGGCGCTGATGCGCGGGCTGCCGGTCGGCCGGGTGATGAGCGGCGATCCGGGAGGGCTTCCCGCCGGATTGACGGCGGAGGCGTGCGCCAGCGGTCGGCAATGGCAGTGGGACGGCGTCGGTTTCCGGCTGTGGCAATGGGACGCGGCCCATGACAGCAATCAACGCTCTTGTGTCTTGCAGGTCGACGCCGCCGGTGAGCGCCTGCTGCTGACCGGCGACATCGATGCCGCCGCCGAGCGCGCCCTGCTCGACAGCCCGTTGGCGCAGCCGGTGCGCTGGCTGCAGGCGCCGCACCACGGCAGCCGCACGTCATCGTCGATGGCGTTGCTCAGGGGCTTGCGTCCCGAGTCCGTGCTGATTTCCCGGGGGCAAGGCAATTCGTTCGGCCATCCGCACCCCACCGTGACCGCGCGTTACCGCCATCAGGGCATCCACGTCTACGACAGCGCCCGGCACGGCGCCATCCACCTTCGGCTCGGCCGGTTCCAGCCGCCCCGTACGCTGCGCCAGCAGCGACGGTTCTGGCGCGACGCGCCGCCGCCGGCCGAGACGCACCGTTGAGCCGCCGCAGGGCACGGTCGTCGGAGCGACGGGTCGTCATCGCGAACCGGTATGGTAAAGTGGCGCACTTTTTCGAGGGGGCTGTCACTGTGTGGGAATTGGTCAAATCCGGCGGCTGGATGATGTTGCCGATCATTCTGAGTTCCGTCGCCGCCATGGCGATCGTCGCCGAGCGCCTGTGGACCCTGCGGGCCAGCCGCGTGACCCCGGAGCACCTGCTCGGTCAGGTCTGGGTGTGGATCAAGGACAAGCAGCTCAACAAGGAAAAACTCAAGGAACTGCGCGCCAATTCGCCGCTGGGCGAGATCCTCGCGGCGGGCCTGGCCAACTCCAAGCACGGTCGCGAGATCATGAAGGAGTGCATCGAGGAGGCGGCCGCCCGGGTCATCCATGAGCTGGAGCGCTACGTCAACGCCCTGGGCACCATCGCCGCCATGGCTCCGCTGCTGGGCCTTTTGGGCACGGTGCTGGGCATGATCGACATTTTCAGTGCGTTCACCGGCTCCGGCATGACCACCAACGCGTCCGTACTGGCCGGCGGCATCTCGAAGGCGTTGATCACCACGGCGGCGGGCCTGATGGTCGGCATTCCGTCGGTGTTCTTCCACCGTTTCCTGCAGCGGCGCATCGATGAGCTGGTGGTGGGCATGGAGCAGGAAGCGATCAAGCTGGTCGAGGTGGTGCAGGGCGACCGTGACGTCGACCTGGCCGGAGCCAAAGCGTGAAGTTCCGTCGCAAGCCCCGGGAAACCATCGACATCAACCTTGCGTCGCTGATCGACGTGGTGTTCATCCTGCTGCTGTTTTTCGTCGTGACCACCACGTTCACCCGTGAGACCCAGCTGCGCGTCGACCTGCCGGAAGCGGTCAGCGGTTCGCCCGCCGAAGACCAGCAGGTCAAGCAGTTGGACGTCGCCATCAACGCCGAGGGCGTGTTCTCGGTGAACAACCGGATCCTGCCGAAGAGCGATCTGGCGACCCTGATGGAAGCCATGCAGAAGGAATCCAACGGCGACACCAACATGCCGTTGTCGATCAGCGCCGACGGCAAGACCCAGCACCAATCGGTGATCACCGCCATGGACGCGGCCGGCAAGCTCGGTTTCAGCCATCTGCGCATGACCACGGTCGAGGCGGCGCCCAAATCCTGATGGCCATGTCCGATCGATTGCTCGCTGCCTGGTACGCGGGGCATCCGGCCCTGAGCCTGCTGCGGCCGCTGGAGTGGCTGTACCGCCGCGTCGTCGACGGCAAGCGCCGGCGCTTCCTGGACGGCGAAGGCGCGATCTATCAGGCGCCGGTGCCGGTGGTCGTGGTCGGCAACATCACGGTCGGCGGCACCGGCAAGACGCCGATGATCCTCTGGCTGATCGAGCACTGCCGGCGCAGCGGCCTGCGGGTCGGCGTGGTCAGCCGCGGTTACGGCGCCCGGCCGCCGCAATTTCCTTGGCGGGTCGAGGCCGATCAGGGCGCCGACGTCGCCGGCGACGAGCCGTTGCTGATCGTGCGGCGCACCGGCGTGCCGCTGATGATCGACCCCGACCGCAGCGCTGCCGTCAAAGCCTTGCTCGAGCGCGAGCCGCTGGATCTGATCCTGTCCGACGACGGCATGCAGCATTACCGGCTGGCCCGGGACCTGGAGCTGGTGCTGATCGACGCCGCCCGCGGCCTGGGCAACCGGCGCTGCCTGCCCGCAGGGCCGCTGCGCGAACCGGTCGAGCGCCTGCAGAGCGTCGACGGCGTGCTGTACAACGGCGCCGCCGCCGACCGCGACGACGGTTTCGCCTTCCGCCTGCAACCCACGGCGTTGGTCAACCTGCGCAGCGGCGAACGCCGGCCGCTGGATCATTTCCCTGCCGGCCAGGCCCTGCACGCGGTGGCCGGGATCGGCAATCCGCAACGTTTCTTCAATACCCTCGAAGCGCTAGACTGGCGACCGGTTCCGCATGCGTTTGCCGACCACGCCGAGTACAGCGTGCAGGCCTTGAATTTCACGCCGTCATTGCCGTTGGTGATGACCGAGAAGGACGCGGTGAAGTGCCGCGCTTTCGCCGCCGCCGACTGGTGGTACCTGGCGGTCGATGCCGTGCCGTCGCCGGCCTTCGTGGCCTGGTTCGACACCCAACTGATGCGCCTGCTGCCGGATCGGCTTTTGCCTTAAACCGTTTTCATCCAGGGAATGTTCATGGACACCAAACTGCTCGACATCCTCGCGTGCCCCGTCTGCAAAGGCCCGCTCAAGCTCAGCGCCGACAAGACCGAACTGATCAGCAAGGGCGCAGGCCTGGCCTACCCGATCCGCGACGGCATCCCGGTGATGCTCGAAAGCGAAGCCCGCACCCTGACCAGCGACGAGCGCCTGGACAAATGAGCACAGCGTTCACCGTCGTCATCCCGTCGCGCTTCGCCTCCACGCGCCTGCCGGGCAAGCCGCTGCTGCCGATCGCCGGCAAGCCGATGATCCAGCACGTCTGGGAACAGGCGAGCAAGAGCGGTGCCGACCGCGTGGTGGTGGCCACCGATGATGCGCGCATCGTCGAGGCCTGCAAGGGGTTCGGCGCCGAAGTGGTGCTGACCCGCGAAGACCACAATTCCGGCACCGACCGCCTGGCCGAAGTGGCCGCGAAACTGGGCCTGGCGCCGGACGCCATCGTGGTCAACGTGCAGGGCGACGAGCCGTTGATCCCGCCGAGCGTGATCGACCAGGTGGCCGCCAACCTCGCGGCCCACACCGAGGCGCGCATGGCCACCCTGGCCGAGCCGATCGAGGACGTGGACACGCTGTTCAACCCCAACGTGGTCAAGGTCGTCAGCGACCTCAACGGCCTGGCGCTGACCTTCAGCCGCTCGACCTTGCCGTGGGCCCGCGATGCGTTCGCCAAGAGCCGCGAGCAATTGCCGGAGGGCGTGCCGTACCGCCGCCACATCGGCATCTATGCCTACCGCGCCGGGTTCCTCCAGGACTTCGTGAACTGGGGCCCGTGCTGGCTGGAGAACACCGAGTCCCTGGAGCAGCTGCGTGCCCTGTGGCACGGCGTGCGCATCCACGTGGCCGACGCGCTGATCGCACCGCCGACGGGGGTCGACACCGCCGAAGACCTCGAGCGCGTCCGTCGCCTGCTGGAGGCCTGATGCGCGTTCTGTTCGTGTGTCTGGGCAACATCTGCCGCTCGCCCACCGCCGAAGGCGTGCTGCGCCACAAGCTGCGCGAAGCGGGGCTGGCGGGGCAGGTCGAAGTGGCCTCCGCCGGCACCGGCGACTGGCACGTCGGCAATCCGCCGGACAAGCGCAGCCAGGCGGCGGCGAAGCTGCGCGGCTATGACCTGTCGGCCCAACGGGCGCAGCAGGTCAGTCGGGCCGACTTCGCCAGCTACGACCTGATCCTGGCCATGGACAACAGCAACCTGCGCAACCTCAAGGCGATGCAGCCGTCTACCGGTAAGGCCGAACTGGATCTGTTCCTGCGCCGCTACGAAGGTGAGGTCGATGAAGTGCCGGATCCGTACTACGACGGCGATCAGGGTTTCGAGCAGGTGCTTGACCTGATCGAGCGCGCCTGCGACCAACTGCTGATCGAAGTGAAGGGGCGGCTATGAGTCTGTCGGTGCAACCGCAGGTTTCCCTGAAGCCGTTCAATACCTTTGGCGTGGACGTGCGGGCGCAGCTGTTCGCCGAAGCCCGCAACGATGCCGATGTGCGTGACGCGCTGGCTTATGCGGCGCAGCAGGACGTGCCGCTGCTGGTGATCGGCGGCGGCAGCAACCTGTTGCTGACGGCGGATGTGCCGGCGCTGGTGCTGCGCATGGTCAGCCGCGGGATCCGGGTGGTCGGCGACGACGGCGACCGTGTGGTGCTGGAAGCCGAGGCCGGGGAGCCGTGGCATCCGTTCGTGCAGCACACGCTGGCGCTGGGCCTGTCGGGCCTTGAGAACCTCAGCCTGATCCCCGGCACCGTCGGGGCGGCGCCGATGCAGAACATCGGCGCCTATGGCGTCGAGATCAAGGACGTGTTCGCCGGCCTGACGGCGCTGGATCGCCAGACCGGAGCGTTGCGCGATTTCACGCTGGCGGAGTGCGGGTTCGCCTACCGCGACAGCGTGTTCAAGCAGCACCCTGGTCGCTGGCTGATCCTGCGGGTGCGCTTCAACCTGAACCGGGCGGCCCATCTGCATCTGGAATACGGGCCGGTGCGTCAGCGCCTGACCGAACAGGGCATCGAGCAGCCGACCCCCAGCGACGTGAGCCGCGCCATCTGCAGCATCCGCAGCGAGAAACTGCCGGATCCGGCGGTGCTCGGCAATGCCGGCAGTTTCTTCAAGAACCCGCTGGTGCCGGCGCACACGGCGGCGCAGATCAAGGCGCAGCACCCGGACCTGGTGGCTTATCCGCAGGCGGACGGTCAGGTGAAGCTGGCCGCCGGTTGGCTGATCGAGCGGGCCGGGTGGAAGGGGTTCCGCGAGGGCGACGCGGGGGTGCACAAGCTCCAGGCCCTGGTGCTGGTCAACTACGGCGCGGCCACCGGGCTGCAACTGTTCGACCTGGCGCAACGCATCCAGAAAGACATTGCGGAACGTTTCAATGTCGAGCTGGAAATGGAGCCCAACCGGTATTGAGGCTACGCTTCCAAGGCCCGGCCCAAAGCCCTGCACCGGACACCGGTGCAGGGCTTTTTTGTTAATGCTGGGTTAACTTAGCGAGCTAACGATACGAGTCATTTGCTTCACCAAAGGCCCGGTGCAGACGTATGCCGTCGGCACAAGAGAGCCGCATTAGCCTGAGTCGATCTGCACGAACCACCGCCGTGCCTGCGGCGGCAGATTGCTCGACCCCATAACCTCCATGAATATGCGGGCGTGCCCATGATTACCCTGAAACTCAACGGTCAAGACCATCAACTCGATGTCGGCGAAGACATGCCGCTGCTGTGGGCGATCCGTGACGTCGCCGGCTACAACGGCACCAAGTTCGGCTGCGGCATGGGCCTGTGCGGTGCATGCACCATCCATATCGACGGTTCGCCAGCCCGCAGCTGCATCACGCCGATCGGTTCGGTGGCCGGGCAGGACGTGACCACCCTCGACAACCTGCATGCCGACCCGGTGGGCCGGATCGTCCAGCAGGCCTGGCTCGACACCGCCGTGGCCCAGTGCGGTTACTGCCAGGGCGGGCAGATCATGTCCGCCACCGCGTTGCTCAAGGTAAACCCGAACCCTAGCGACGAGCAGATCGAAGAGGCGATGGTCGGCAACATTTGCCGTTGCGGCACCTACAACCGGATCAAGACCGCCATCCGCCAGGCGTCCACCCACCTGAAGGAGGCCAAGGCATGAGCCGTCTACCCAACGATTTCGCTCTGAGCAACCTCAGCCGCCGGGGCTTTCTCAAAGGCGTCGGCGCGACCGGCGCCCTGGTGCTGGCGGCGAGCTGGGGCTGGCAGGACGCTTTGGCCGAGGACAAGCCCAAGCAGTTCGGCGCCGACGGCATGCCCAACGGCTGGGTGGACGACCCGAAGGTCTACGTCAGCATCGCCGCCGACGGCACGGTGACGGTGGTGTGCAACCGTTCGGAAATGGGCCAGGGCGTGCGCACCAGCCTGTCCCTGGTGGTCGCCGACGAACTGGAAGCCGACTGGGCCCATGTGAAAGTGCAGCAGGCGCCGGGTGACGAGGTGCGTTTCGGCAACCAGGACACCGACGGTTCGCGCAGCATGCGCCACTGGTACGAGCCGATGCGCCGTTGCGGCGCCGCCGCCCGCACCATGCTCGAACAGGCGGCCGCCGCCCAGTGGAAGGTGCCTGTGAGCGAATGCCATGCGCAACTGCACAAGGTCATTCACAAACCGTCCGGGCGCGAGCTGGGCTATGGCGAACTCGCTGCCGCCGCCAGTGCGTTGGCGGTGCCGGCCCGTGACGGCCTGCGGCTCAAGCAGCCGTCGGAGTTCCGCTACATCGGCAAGGAAGGCACCAAGGCCATCGACGGCGCCGACATCGTCAACGGACGTGCCGTGTACGGGGCCGACGTGCATTTCGACGGCATGCTGTTCGCCGTCATCGCCCGGCCGGCAGTGTATGGCGGCACGGTCCGCTCGGTGGACGACAGCGCCGCACTGAAAGTGCCGGGGGTGCTCAAAGTCATCCGGATCGACGGCCGTCCGCTGCCTTCGGAGTTCCAGCCGCTGGGCGGCGTGGCGGTGGTGGCCAGCAACACGTGGGCGGCGCTCAAGGGCCGCGAAGCCCTGAAGATCGAGTGGGACGACGGGCCCAACGCCAGCTACGACTCGGTGGCCTACCGCAAGACGCTGGAAGCCGCTTCGCTGAAGCCGGGCAAAGTGGTGCGCAACACCGGCGACGTCGACAAGGCCATCGCCGCAGCCGCCGGCACCCTGGACGCCTCCTATTACCTGCCGCACCTGGCGCAGGCGCCGATGGAGCCGATGGTCGCCGTCGCCCGCTACAAGGACGGCACCTGCGAAGCCTGGGCGCCGAGCCAGGCACCCCAGGTCACCCGCGAGCGGATCGCCGAGCGTCTGGGCCTGCCGTTCGACAACGTCACCTTCAACGTCACCCTGCTGGGCGGCGGCTTCGGCCGCAAATCCAAACCGGACTTCGTGATCGAAGCCGCGATCCTGGCCAAGGAATTCCCCGGCAAGGCGGTGCGGGTGCAGTGGACGCGGGAAGACGACATCCACCATTCGTATTTCCACACCGTCTCCGCCGAGTACCTCAAGGCCGGCGTGGGCAAGGACGGCCTGCCGTCCGCCTGGCTGCATCGCACGGTGGCGCCGAGCATCAGCGCGCTGTTCGCGCCGGGCATGAACCACGAGGCGGCGTTCGAGCTGGGCATGGGCTTCACCAACATGGCGTACGCGATCCCCAACGTTCGCCTGGAGAACCCCGAAGCCGCCGTGCACACCCGGGTGGGCTGGTACCGCTCGGTGTCCAACATTCCCCATGGCTTCGCGATCCAGAGCTTCGTCGATGAGCTGGCGCACAGGGCCGGTGAGGATCCGCTCAAGTACCAGGTCCGGCTGCTCGGCCCGGATCGGCAGATCGACCCGCGCACCCTGAGCGAAGAGTGGAACTACGGCGAATCCCCGGAGCGCTATCCGATCGACACCGGGCGCATGCGCACCGTGCTGGAGACAGCAGCCAAGGCCGCCGGCTGGGGCCGCAAGCTGCCGAAAGGGCGCGGGCTGGGGTTGGCGGTGCATTACAGCTTCGTCACCTACGTGGCGGCGGTGATCGAAGTCGAGGTAAAGGACGACGGCACGCTGATCGTGCACAAGGCCGACATCGCCGTGGACTGCGGGCCGCAGATCAACCCCGAGCGCATCCGTTCGCAGTTCGAGGGCGCCTGTGTGATGGGGCTGGGCAATGCCGTGTGGGGCGAAATCAGCTTCAAGGACGGCAAGGTGCAGCAGGACAACTTCCATATGTATGAAGTGGCGCGCATGTCCCTGGCGCCGAAGGAGGTAGCGGTGCACCTGGTCACGCCGCCGGGCGACGTGCCGCTGGGCGGCGTCGGCGAACCGGGCGTGCCGCCGATTGCGCCGGCGCTGTGCAACGCGATCTTCGCTGCCACCGGCCAGCGGATCCGCAGCCTGCCGGTGCGCTACCAGTTGCAGGGCTGGCAAAAGGCGCAGGCGTGATGGACAGCGTCGATCTCAACGTCCTGCGCAGCGTGCTCCAGTGGCGCCGCGCCGGGCAGCGGGTGGTGCTGTTCAGCGTGGTGCAGACCTGGGGCACCGCGCCCCGGGCGCCTGGCGCGATGCTGGCGCTGCGTGAGGATGGCGTGGTGATCGGTTCGGTGTCCGGCGGTTGTGTCGAGGACGATCTGATCGCCCGTCTGCACGACGGCCGGATCCCTGCCGACGGGCCGCCGGTGCAGTTGATCACCTATGGCGTGACCCAGGAGGAGGCGGCGCGCTTCGGCCTGCCTTGCGGCGGCACCTTGCGCCTGACCGAGGAGCGGGTCGGTGATCCGGCCTGGGTCGCCGAGCTGATCGCCCGTTGCGATGACCACGAAATCGTCGCCCGGACGCTGAATGTCGAGACGGGTGAGGTGACGTTGCAGGCGGCCGGCAAGCAGGATTCGCTGACCTTCGACGGCCGGGTTCTGCGCGCCATCTACGGCCCGCGCTGGCGGCTGTTGTTGATCGGCGCCGGGCAACTGTCTCGTTATGTGGCCGAGATGGCACGGCTGCTGGATTTCGAGGTGCTGATCTGCGATCCACGCACGGAGTTCGTGCAGGATTGGGAAGCGCTGCACGGGCGGTTCGTCCCCGGCATGCCGGACGACGCCGTGCTGAGCATCCAGGCCGACGAACGCACGGCGATTGTGGCGCTGACCCACGACCCGCGCCTCGACGATATGGCGTTGCTCACGGCGCTCGACTCCAGGGCGTTTTACGTCGGCGCCCTCGGCTCGCGGGTCAACAGCCGCAAGCGGCGCGACAACCTGGCTGAGCTAGGCTTGTCGGAACAGGCCATCGCCCGCTTGCACGGGCCGATCGGCCTGCCCATCGGCAGCCATTCCCCGGCGGAGATCGCCTTGTCGTTGCTGGCGGAAATCGTGGCGTTGAAAAACGGTGCCGGGCAGAAACAGAAAGAGGCAATGGAGAGCGTATGAGTCGATCCATCGGCGTGATTGTGCTCGCGGCAGGCGAGGGCAGACGGTTTCGCGAAGTGGCGGGGGCCGACAAGGACAAGCTGCTGGCCGATTGCACCGGGCGTGACGGCGCGGTGCGCTCGGTGATCGAACAGGTGCTGGTGAATCTGCCGGCGGAACTCGACAGGCGCGTGCTGGTGACCACCGAAGCGCGCCCGCAGGCCATGCGCATGGCGCAGGCGTATGGTTGTGACATCGTCTCGATCGAGTCCACCGGAATGGGCGACAGCATTGCGGCGGGGGTTGCGGCATGTCCTGATCTGGACGGCTGGCTGATTGTGCTGGGCGACATGCCGTTCATCCTGCCGTCGAGCATTGAGCAGGTGGTGGCTGCCGTCGCTGACGATGGCGTCAGTGTGCCGGTGTTCAACGGCGAGTTCGGGCATCCGGTCGGATTTGGCCACGCGTTCGGGCCGAAGTTGCAGGCGCTGTCCGGCGATCGGGGCGCCAGGCGGCTGTTTGAGCAAGGGCGGATGGTGGTGGAGGTGGCGGTGGATGATCCCGGGGTGTTATGGGACATCGATGTGCCGCAGGCGCTGCTTTTCACGCCATCCTGACGTGCCCCTGTAGGAGCGAGCAGGGGATTCACAGTTCGCGAAGGCAAAAAAAGCCCCGCCTGGATCACCAGGCGGGGCTTTTTAACGGCTGTCGGAATCAGACGAGCGGTTTGCTCTCGTGTTCTTTTTCCTCGGACCGTTCGTGCTGCTCGACCGCTTCCTGTACGGAGCGCGGCGCTTCGTCGATCACGGACTCAACCGGCGCAGCGGCTTCTTCGGCGACCTGGGCAGGGGCTGCCTCGACCACGGCTTCAGCGACCGGCTCTACGACGGCAACGGTTGCGGCAGCGGCGGCTGCAGCAGCGGCTTCGGCTTCACGCTTGCGGCGACGCACTTCACGTGGGTCGTTCGGGGCGCGGCCACTCGGGCTCAGGGCGCTGGCCGGAGCCGCTTCTGCTGCTGGTGCAGCTTCGGCGACGGCTGGCGCTTCTTCGACGGCTGGAGCCGGCTCGACAGCCGCTTCCTCTACCTTGGCTTCTTCAACCGGCGCTGCCTCAACGGCAGGCGCAGGCGTTTCGGCGACGGCAGGTTCGGCAGCAGGCTCGGCGGCCCAGTTGAATGCGGTCTGCTCTTCGCGGACTTCACGCACGGTTTCGGTCACGGTTTCAGCGACGGTTTCGACAACCGACTCTTCGACAACGACCGGTGCCTCGGCGACGGCTGGTTCGGCGACCGCTTCAGCCTGAGGCTGTTCTTCGCGGGCCGGAGCCACTTCGACTTCCGGTGCGGCAATCGCTTCCACCGGCGAGGTCGCTTCGACGACCGGCGCTTCCGCTGGTGCAGCGTCCTGAGCGGCGGCGGTGGCGCGTTCGGCCTGTTCGTTGGCCTCGGCTTCGGCCGGTGCGCTGATCACGGTGCCGGCGACGGCAGCGGTGACCGCCAGGCCGGCGGCCAGGTCGGCAGCGGCTGGCGTCGGTACGTTTTCGCCGGATTCGGACTCGTCCGAACCTTCGATCACGTTGCCGTTGGCATCACGCTGACGCTCGCGACGGTTGCTGCGACGGCGCTGGCCACGGGAACGGCGGCGTGGGCGGTCGCCTTCGGCGCTTTCCGAACCGTCTTCCGGCAGTTGCTCTTCGCCGACGACCGGTTGTGCGTTCAGTTCCTCTTCCGCCACGGCGGCAGCGGCCTGCTCGGCACGCAGTTGACGCTCTTCACGCGGAGGACGCGGCGCACGCTCTTCGCGTGGCTGACGCGCCGGACGCTCTTCAGCGGCGGCGGCCGGTGCGGCATCCAGAGGCTCGCGCAGTTCGCGCACGCGCTCTTCACGCTCGCCGCGTGGCTTGCGGTCTTCGCGCGGTGCGCGTGGCGCACGTTCTTCACGCGGGGCACGCGGTGCGCGCTCTTCGCGGGCAGTCGGCGCATCGTCACGGGCTTCGCGAGGCTCACGCAGTTCACGTGGCTCACGGGCTTCGCGTGGCTGACGCTCTTCACGAGGCTCGCGCGGTGCACGTTCTTCACGCGGCGCACGCTCTTCGCGCGGCTTGCGGTCTTCGTCGCGGCGACCGTTACGGTTGCGGCTCTGTTGACGGCCGTTGCGGCGTTCTTCGTTGCGGGCCGGGCGTTCGGTGGCCGGTTTTTCGACCGCGACCGGAGCGGCAGGCTCTTCCTTGCTGGCGAACAGGCTGACCAGGGATTTCACCAGGCCCTTGAACAGGCTTGGCTCAGGCGCAGCGACAGGGGCCGGGGCCACAGGGGCCGGGGCGACGGCTTCGGTCGGAACCGGAGCGTTGGCGCGGGCCGGAGCGGTCTTGACGGCCGCTTCCTGACGTACCAGGGTGCGGGTCGCGGCGGTCGGCTGGGCTTCTTCGGCTTCGGCGGCGGCAGCGGCGATCTCGTAGCTGGACTGGTTGTTCGCCGCTTCCGGGTTGTCGTCGCGCAGGCGCTGAACTTCGAAATGCGGGGTTTCGAGGTGGTCGTTCGGCAGGATGACGATGCGGGCGCGGGTGCGCAGTTCGATCTTGGTGATCGAGTTGCGTTTTTCGTTGAGCAGGAACGCGGCCACCGGGATCGGCACCTGGGCGCGGACTTCGGCGGTGCGGTCTTTCAGGGCTTCTTCTTCGATCAGGCGCAGGATCGCCAGGGACAGCGACTCGACGTCACGGATGATGCCGGTGCCGCTGCAGCGCGGGCAGACGATGCCGCTGCTTTCGCCCAGGGACGGACGCAGGCGCTGACGGGACATCTCCAGCAGGCCGAAGCGCGAGATGCGGCCGATCTGCACGCGGGCGCGGTCGGCTTCCAGGCATTCGCGGACTTTCTCTTCCACGGCGCGCTGGTTCTTGGCCGGGGTCATGTCGATGAAGTCGATGACGATCAGGCCGCCGATGTCGCGCAGGCGCAACTGACGGGCGATCTCTTCGGCGGCTTCAAGGTTGGTCTGCAGGGCGGTCTCTTCGATGTCGCTGCCTTTGGTGGCGCGCGCCGAGTTGATGTCGATGGACACCAGGGCTTCGGTCGGGTCGATGACGATGGAGCCGCCGGACGGCAGTTCGACGACGCGCTGGAAGGCGGTCTCGATCTGGCTTTCGATCTGGAAACGGTTGAACAGCGGCACGCTGTCTTCGTACAGCTTGATCTTGCTGGCGTACTGCGGCATCACCTGGCGGATGAAGGTCAGGGCTTCGTCCTGGGCTTCGACGCTGTCGATCAGCACTTCGCCGATGTCCTGGCGCAGGTAGTCGCGGATGGCGCGGATGATGACGTTGCTTTCCTGGTAGATCAGGAACGGCGCGGAACGGTCCAGCGAGGCTTCCTTGATGGCGGTCCACAGCTGCAGCAGGTAGTCGAGGTCCCACTGCATCTCTTCGCTGCTGCGGCCAAGGCCTGCGGTGCGCACGATCAGGCCCATGTCGGCCGGAGCCACCAGGCCGTTCAGCGCTTCGCGCAGTTCGTTGCGCTCTTCGCCTTCGATGCGGCGGGAGATGCCGCCGGCACGCGGGTTGTTCGGCATCAGGACGAGGTAACGGCCGGCCAGGCTGATGAAGGTGGTCAGGGCGGCGCCCTTGTTGCCACGCTCTTCTTTCTCGACCTGGACGATGACTTCCTGGCCTTCGCTCAGGACGTCCTTGATGTTGACGCGGCCTTCGGGGGCTTTCTTGAAGTATTCGCGGGAGATTTCCTTAAGGGGCAGGAAGCCGTGGCGCTCGGAGCCGAAATCGACGAAGGCGGCCTCGAGGCTAGGTTCGATGCGAGTGATGCGGCCCTTGTAGATGTTGGCCTTCTTCTGCTCGCGGGCACCGGACTCGATGTCCAGGTCGTAGAGGCGCTGGCCGTCTACCAGGGCAACACGCAACTCTTCGGGTTGAGTTGCGTTAATCAGCATTCTTTTCATGTAGTACCGTCGGTTTCCGGGCTGCCGGAAACGGCGTTCGGCACACACGACTTCTCACGGTCGGTGTCAGGTGCGTCGGGAGTGGCTGGCCATTCCCGTGTCCAGCGATGTCCGGCCTGTGGCGCGGGTATCGCGACGTACGCGTCCTGCTTGCTGTGGCTACTTAAGCACTCAGTCAGGAGGAGGAATCAACCGGCGGCTGCGGACGGGATGAAGCGTCTTGATAAAGCCTGTCGCTACGCAGTCCAGCGGTTGTGCATCTCCACCCTACACGTATCCCTGATAATTCGGGTGCTGCCGCGCGCAGAATCCGCAGCGGGTTGGCATTTACCGTGAGCTCCGGTTTGGGGAGGTCACGCATCATGGCTTTTCAGGCGATGTTTCCGACGCCTTCGCTCGGGGTCATCCGCAGACGACTGCACTTTGTGAACTGGCCGTGAATATGGCGCGCCTGGCGAGTGGAAACTCTGCCTGGCGGCGTGAATCAGGCCTCATGTCACCTGCGCTCGTTGCATCTGCAAACTCCACCGTTACGTAGCGAAAGCCCCGTAGGACGGCCTTGCGTCCTGGTGAATTGCGTTGGTCAGGGCCGGTCTTTGACCGTGGTTCCGCTGTCCAGGCCGCTTTTGGCGGCGTTCGCGACTATAGCAGCAATGATTAAGTGCTTCAATTCCATAAAAATTGTTATCATCCGCGCCATGACGACTACGACCCCTCCGACTTCCGGCGTTCAAATGCTTGAGGTCTCGCCGGAATATGCCGGCCAACGAATCGACAATTTCCTTCTCGCCCGCCTCAAGGGTGTGCCCAAGACATTGATTTACCGCATTTTGCGCAAGGGCGAAGTGCGCGTGAACAAGGGTCGGATCAAGCCTGAGTACAAGCTGCAGGCCGGCGATGTCGTGCGCGTGCCGCCGGTTCGCGTGCCTGAGCGCGACGAGCCGGTGCCGGTCGCCCAGGGCCTGCTGCAGCGCCTGGAAGAGTCGATCGTCTACGAAGACAAGGGCCTGATCGTGATCAACAAGCCTGCCGGCATTGCGGTCCACGGCGGCAGCGGGCTGAACTTCGGCGTGATCGAGGCCTTTCGTCAGTTGCGTCCGGATGCCAAGGAGCTGGAGCTGGTGCACCGCCTCGACCGCGACACCTCCGGCCTGCTGATGATCGCCAAGAAGCGCAGCATGCTGCGCCACTTGCACGAGCAATTGCGCGGCGACGGCGTCGACAAACGGTACATGGCGCTGGTACGCGGCCATTGGGCCACATCGATCAAGCAGGTGCGGGCGCCGTTGCTCAAGAGCAACCTGCGTTCCGGTGAGCGCATGGTCGAGGTCAACGACGAGGGCAAGGAAGCGTTGACCGTGTTCAAGGTGCTGCGTCGCTTCGGCGAGTTCGCGACCATGGTCGAGGCCAAGCCGGTGACCGGGCGTACCCACCAGATCCGCGTGCACACCCTGCATGCCGGGCATTGCATCGCCGGTGACAGCAAGTACGGCGATGACGATTTCACCAAGGAAATCCGCGAGCTGGGCGGCAAGCGTCTGTTTCTGCATGCGTACATGCTGACGGTGCCGCTGCCCGACGGCGGTGAACTGAAATTGCAGGCCCCGGTGGACGACATGTGGGCCAAGACCGTGGAGCGACTCAGTGCGGCACCCTGACTACGAGCTGCTGATCTTCGATTGGGACGGCACGCTGGCCGATTCCATCGGTCGGATCGTCGAGGCGATGCACGTCGCCTCCGAGCGTTCCGGCTTTGAATTGCGCGATGATTCTGCCGTCAAGGGCATCATCGGGCTGGGGTTGCCCGAGGCGATCCGCACGCTGTACCCGGAGATCGGCGATGATGAACTGATCGCCTTCCGCGGGCACTACGCCGATCACTACATCGCTGCCGAAGCCGTGCCTTCGCCGCTGTTCGAGGGCGTGGCGGAATCGCTGGAATCGTTCCGCGCCGACGGCTACCGCCTGGCGGTGGCGACCGGCAAGGCCCGGCGCGGTCTGGATCGGGTGCTGAGGGCGCACGGCTGGGAAGATTATTTCGATATCACCCGCGCCGCCGACGAGACCGCGAGCAAGCCGCACCCGCTGATGCTTGAGCAGATCCTCGCCCATTGCGGCGTGGAGCCTGCGCAGGCGCTGATGGTCGGGGACTCTTCCTTCGACCTGCAGATGGCGCGCAACGCCGGCATGGGGTCGGTGGCGGTCAGTTACGGCGCTCAGCCGATCGAGGCGTTGCAGGTGTTCGAGCCGCGCCTGGCGATCGATCGCTTTTCCCAATTGCATGCCTGGCTGGGGCAGCAGGCCTAATACGTTTTCGCTGGGGTGGATGGCATGACCGACGAATGGAAAGCACCGGCCAAGGCAAGTGCCGACGACGGTGACGCAAAGAGCTGGAAGCTGCTGGAGAAGACCCTCCTGGCCAGCGTGCAGGAACAACGCCGCTCGCGGCGCTGGGGGATCTTCTTCAAGCTGCTGACGTTCGTGTACTTGTTCGTTGCGTTGATCCTGTTCACGCCGCTGATGGACATGGAAAAGAACGCCACCCGCGGCTCGAACTACACGGCGTTGATCGACATCAACGGCATGATCGCCGACAAGGAGCCGGCCAGCGCCGACAACATCGTCGGCAGCCTGAGGGCGGCGTTCGAGGACAAGAAGGTCAAGGGCGTGATCCTGCGGATCAACAGTCCTGGCGGCAGTCCGGTGCAGTCCGGGTACGTGTACGACGAGATCAAGCGCCTGCGCGGCCTCAATCCGGACACCAAGCTGTATGCGGTGATTTCCGATCTCGGGGCGTCCGGTGCCTACTACATCGCCAGTGCGGCGGACCAGATCTATGCCGACAAGGCCAGTCTGGTGGGCTCCATCGGCGTGACGGCGGCGGGTTACGGCTTCGTCGGCACCATGGAGAAGCTGGGGGTCGAGCGTCGCACCTACACTTCTGGTGAGCACAAGTCATTCCTGGATCCGTTCCAGCCGCAGAAGCCTGAAGAGACCGCGTTCTGGCAAGGTGTGCTGGACACGACGCATCAGCAGTTCATCAACAGCGTCAAGAAGGGGCGTGGCGACCGGCTCAAGGACAAGGAGCACCCTGAGCTCTTTTCCGGCCTGGTCTGGTCCGGCGAGCAGGCCTTGCCGCTGGGGTTGATCGACGGGCTGGGCAACGCCAGTTCGGTGGCCCGTGACGTGATCGGCGAAAAGGAGTTGGTGGACTTCACGGTGCAGGAATCGCCGTTCGACCGTTTCTCCAAGAAGCTCGGCGCCAGCGTGGCCGAGCAGTTGGCGATGTGGATGGGCTTTCACGGTCCGTCGCTGCGCTGAGCGCTTGCTGACAACGGAAACCGGCCTTGAGGGCCGGTTTTTTGTGGTCAAGGGATTTGCACGCCCTCGGCCAGCAGCATGTCGGTCAGGCGGATCAGCGGCAGGCCGACCAGGCTGGTGGCGTCCGGGCCTTCGGTGCGCTGGAGCAGGCTCACGCCCAGGCCTTCGGCCTTGAAGCTGCCGGCGCAGTCGTACGGCTGTTCGGCGCGCAGGTAGCGTTCGATGCGGGCTTCGTCCAGGATGCGCATGTGCACGGTGAAAGGGATGCAGTCGATCTGGCAGTGGCCTGTGCGGCTGTTGAGCAGGGCCAGGCCGGTGAGGAAGGTGACGCCGGCGCCGCTGGCGGCCAGCAGTTGTTCGCGGGCCTTTTCGAAGGTGTGCGGCTTGCCGATGATGCGCTCGCCGAGCACGGCGACTTGGTCGGAACCGATGATCAGGTGGTCGGGGTGGCTGCCGGCAAGGGCGCGGGCCTTCTGTTCGGCGAGGCGTTTGACCAGCTCGGTGGCGGACTCGCCCGGGCGGTGGCTTTCGTCGATGTCCGGCGAGCGGCAGGTGAACGGCAGGCGCAGGCGGCTGAGCAATTCCCGGCGGTACGTCGAGCTTGAAGCGAGTAATAAAGGCAGCATTCGCGTCTCCTGAGGCAGGGGCGGGATTCTAGCGGAGGCAGGCAACTGACGGACAGGGCGGAATTTCCTTTGACATGGGCGGGGGCATCCCTATAATGCTGCGCCTATGTTGAATGACCCGATTCCACCTCACGTTGACCCGCGCAAATTGGCTGATCGTGGCGCCACCCTTCAAGGTGAGCTGCTGCTGGCCGATTTGGAGAGACTCTGCGACCCGCTTTCCGACGATGTCGGTACGGTGCAGGCCAAATTCGTTTTTGAACGAGATGAACGTAATGCCGTGGTGATCCACAGCGTTATCGACACTGAAGTCAAAATGGTTTGCCAGCGTTGTCTTGAGCTGGTCACCCTGCCGATCCACAGCGAATGCAGTTACGCGGTGGTGAAGGAGGGTGCGAATACCCAGTCGTTACCGAAAGGTTATGACGTGCTGGAACTGGGCGAAGATCCTTTGGATCTGCAGTCACTGATCGAGGAAGAGCTTCTGCTCGCCTTGCCCATTGTGCCTGCTCATCATCCGGAAGAATGCCAGCAGCCGGCGGGCGCAGATGAGCCCGAGCCGAGCGAGGACGAGGTAACGCGGTCCAACCCGTTCAGTGTATTGGCGCAGTTAAAGCGTGACCCAAACGTTTAGGAGTTAATCAATTATGGCTGTTCAGCAGAACAAAAAATCCCGCTCTGCCCGTGACATGCGCCGTTCGCACGACGCTCTCGAGGCGAACGCTCTGTCCGTGGAAAAAACCACCGGTGAAGTACACCTGCGTCACCACGTATCGCCAGAAGGCGTATACCGTGGCCGTAAAGTGATCGACAAGGGCGCCGACGAGTAATCACTTGTCCGCTCAAGTCATCGCGATTGACGCAATGGGCGGGGACTTCGGTCCCCGCAGCATTGTTCAGGCCAGCCTCGCTTGCCTCTCCGCCACACCCTCGCTGCACCTGACCCTCGTCGGTCAACCCTCCCTGCTTGAAGAACTGCTCAGCGGCCAGTCGGCTGCGGATCGCTCGCGCCTGACGATCATGCCGGCGTCCGAAGTCGTCACCATGGACGAAAAACCCGCCCAGGCCCTGCGCGGCAAACCGGACTCGTCGATGCGCGTCGCCCTTGAGCTGCTGCGCGACGGCAAGGCCCAGGCCTGCGTCAGCGCCGGCAACACCGGCGCGCTGATGGCGCTCTCCCGCTTCGTGCTCAAGACCTTGCCCGGCATTGACCGTCCGGCGATGGTCGCGGCCATCCCGACCCAGACAGGCTATTGCCAGCTGCTCGACCTGGGCGCCAACGTCGACTGCAGCGCCGAGCATCTGCTGCAGTTCGCGGTGATGGGCTCGGTGGCGGCGCAGACCCTGGGCATCGCCCGTCCGCGGGTGGCGTTGCTGAACATCGGCACCGAAGACATCAAGGGCAACCAGCAGGTCAAGCTGGCCGCCACGCTGCTGCAGGCGGCCCGGGGCATCCATTACATCGGGTTCGTCGAGGGGGACGGTCTGTACCGGGGCGAGGCGGATGTCGTGGTGTGCGACGGCTTCGTGGGCAACATCCTGCTCAAGTCCAGCGAAGGCCTGGCGGCGATGATCGCGGCGCGGATCGAGGCGCTGTTCAGGAAAAACCTGGCGTCCCGTGCGATCGGCGCGCTGGCGTTGCCGTTGATGAAGCGTTTGCAGGCCGATCTGGCGCCGGCACGGCACAACGGCGCGAGTTTCCTCGGGTTGCAGGGCATTGTGGTGAAAAGTCACGGTTCGGCAGGGGTGCAGGGCTTTCAGAGCGCCATTCAGCGTGCCCTGATCGAAATTCAGGAGAACCTGCCCGAGCGTCTTCACGGTCGTCTGGGTGATTTGTTGTCTTAGGCGTTTTCGTCGGACAATGCTTAAATGTGACCGCCCGGTTCAAAGGGCCATCCAACTGTCAGTTTCTTGCGTCCCCCGGCGGGGCGCCAATTCTTCGACGACAAGATCATTAGGGGCTTGTTACATGTCTGCTTCCCTCGCATTCGTCTTTCCAGGACAGGGTTCGCAGTCCCTCGGCATGCTGGCCGAGCTGGGCGCGGAACATCCGTTGATCCTCGAAACCTTCAAAGAGGCCTCCGACGCCTTGGGCTACGACCTCTGGGCATTGACCCAGCAGGGCCCGGAAGAGCTGCTCAACCAGACCGACAAAACCCAACCCGCCATCCTGACCGCCTCCATCGCCCTGTGGCGCCTGTGGCTGGCTGAAGGCGGCGCGCGTCCGGCGTTCGTCGCCGGCCACAGCCTGGGCGAGTACAGCGCGCTGGTCGCCGCCGGCAGCCTGAGCCTGGCCGATGCGGTCAAGCTCGTCGAGCGCCGCGGCCAACTGATGCAGGAAGCGGTTCCGGCCGGCCAGGGCGGCATGGCCGCCATCCTCGGCCTGGAAGACGCTGACGTGCGGGCTGCCTGCGCCGAAGCGGCACAGGGCGAAGTGGTCAGCGCAGTCAACTTCAACTCGCCGGGCCAGGTGGTGATCGCCGGCGCCAAGGCAGCCGTCGACCGCGCCATCGAGCTCTGCAAGGCCAAGGGCGCCAAGCGTGCCATGCCGCTGCCGGTCAGCGTGCCGTCGCACTGCGAGCTGATGCGTCCGGCCGCCGAGCGCTTCGCCGAAGCCGTCGCCGCCATCGATTGGCAGGCGCCGCAGATCCCGGTGGTGCAGAACGTCAGCGCGCAGGTGCCGGCGGATCTGGACACCCTCAAGCGCGATCTGCTGGAGCAGCTGTACAAGCCGGTGCGTTGGGTCGAGTCCGTGCAGACCCTGGCCGCCCATGGCGCCACCAGCCTGGTCGAATGCGGTCCGGGCAAAGTCCTGGCCGGTCTGAACAAGCGCTGCGCCGAAGGCGTATCGACCTCCAACCTCAACACCCCAGACGCTTTCGCTGCCGCCCGCGCAGCGCTGGCCTGAATCAGGAGAAGCTTGCATGAGTCTGCAAGGTAAAGTTGCACTGGTCACCGGCGCCAGCCGTGGCATCGGCCAGGCCATCGCCCTGGAACTGGGTCGTCAAGGCGCCATCGTCGTCGGCACCGCGACCTCCGCCTCGGGCGCCGAGCGCATCGCCGCCACCCTGAAGGAACACGGCATCCAGGGCACCGGCCTGGAACTCAACGTCACCAGCGACGAATCGGTCAGCGCGGTGCTGGCAAGCATCCAGGAGCAGTTCGGTGCGCCGGCGATCCTGGTCAACAATGCCGGCATCACCCGTGACAACCTGATGATGCGCATGAAAGACGACGAATGGTACGACGTGATCGATACCAACCTGAACAGTCTGTATCGCCTGTCCAAGGGCGTTCTGCGCGGCATGACCAAGGCGCGTTGGGGTCGGATCATCAGTATCGGCTCGGTGGTGGGTGCCATGGGCAACGCCGGGCAAGTAAACTATGCGGCCGCCAAGGCCGGTCTGGAAGGTTTCAGCCGTGCGATGGCTCGTGAAGTCGGTTCGCGTTCGATTACGGTCAACTCGGTGACCCCAGGGTTCATCGATACCGATATGACCCGCGAGCTGCCGGAAGCGCAGCGTGAAGCCTTGCAGACGCAAATTCCGCTGGGTCGTCTGGGGCAGGCTCAAGAGATCGCATCCGTGGTCGCTTTCCTTGCCTCCGACGGCGCGGCATACGTGACCGGGGCTACAATCCCGGTGAACGGCGGGATGTACATGTAAGACAAATGTGACGGATTGCTTCAAAAAAATGTCATACGAGCTGTCTAAAATCCGTTATAAAGCTGCAATCTATTTTATAGGCAGGGGGCCGCAGGGTTCGAGGAGTGAAGCTTTCAGTTGAAAAGCTGAAAAGCCTTTCTATACACTTACCCACTGGCCAGCTGCCTGAATTTGTCCATTAGGAGTGAAAACAAGGTATGAGCACCATCGAAGAGCGCGTCAAGAAAATCGTTGCCGAGCAACTGGGTGTTAAAGAAGAAGAAGTGAAGAACGAATCTTCCTTCGTTGACGACCTGGGTGCCGACTCCCTTGACACCGTTGAGCTGGTGATGGCTCTGGAAGAGGAATTCGAGACCGAAATCCCTGACGAAGAAGCCGAGAAGATCACTACCGTACAAGCTGCAATCGATTACGTTAACGCTCATCAGGCGTAATAGTTTGTAATCGTTGTTCGCTGTCATGGAAAAACCGCACTGCCATCATGGCGTGCGGTTTTTTCTTTAGGTCTGATGCAAATCGTCATTTGAAAAAGGAGAGTGCTGTGTCGCGTAGACGCGTCGTAGTCACCGGTATGGGTATGTTGTCGCCACTGGGCACGGACGTGCCGAGCAGTTGGCAGGGCATTCTGGCTGGCCGCAGTGGCATTGGTCTGATCGAACACACCGACCTTTCTGCCTATTCCACCCGTTTCGGCGGCTCGGTAAAGGGCTTCAATGTCGAGGAATACCTGTCGGTCAAGGAAGCGCGCAAGCTCGACCTGTTCATTCAGTACGGTCTCGCGGCGGGCTTTCAGGCCGTGCGCAACGCCGGCCTGGAAGTCACCGACGCCAACCGCGAACGCATCGGCGTGGCCATGGGTTCGGGCATCGGCGGACTGACCAACATCGAAGAGACCAGCCGCACGTTGCATGAGACCGGCCCACGCCGGATTTCCCCGTTCTTCGTGCCGGGCTCGATCATCAACATGATTTCCGGTTTCCTGTCGATCCACCTGGGTGCACAGGGCCCCAACTACGCCATCGCGACGGCCTGCACCACCGGCACGCACTGCATCGGCATGGCCGCCCGCAACATCATGTACGGCGAAGCCGACGTGATGATCGCCGGCGGTGCCGAAATGGCCGCCTGCGGCTTGGGCATGGGCGGCTTCGGTGCCTCCCGTGCGCTGTCGACCCGCAATGACGAGCCGACCCGCGCTAGCCGTCCATGGGACAAGGGCCGTGACGGTTTCGTGCTGTCCGACGGCGCCGGCGCCCTGGTGCTTGAAGAGCTGGAGCACGCCAAGGCCCGCGGCGCGACCATCTACGCCGAGCTGATCGGCTTCGGCACCAGCGGCGACGCCTACCACATGACGTCGCCGCCCGCCGACGGCGCCGGTGCCGCGCGCTGCATCACCAATGCGCTGCGCGACGCGAAGATCAACGCCGACCAGGTGCAGTACATCAACGCCCACGGCACCTCGACCCCGGCCGGCGACCTCGCCGAAGCCCAGGCGATCAAGACCGTGTTCGGCGACCATGCCTACCGGCTGGCGGTCAGTTCGACCAAGTCCATGACCGGCCACCTGCTGGGTGCGGCGGGCGCGGTCGAGGCGATCTTCAGCGTGCTGGCGATCAACAGCCAGGTGGCGCCGCCGACGATCAACCTCGATGAGCCGGACGATGGCTGCGACCTCGATTTCGTGCCGCACACCGCGCGCAACATGGACATCGACGTCGTGCTGTCCAACTCCTTCGGGTTCGGCGGCACCAACGGCACGTTGGCGTTCCGTCGGTTCGCCGGCTGATGGACTGCTGGGTCGACGGTCAACCGGCTGACGCACTGTCGCTGAAAGATCGCGGCCTGGCCTACGGCGACGGTCTTTTCGAGACCATCGCCGTGCGGGGCGGGCAACCGTTGCTGCTGGACCGGCATCTGGCGCGTCTGGCCGAAGGCTGTTCGCGCCTGGCCATCGCGGCCGATCCCGAGCGGATCCGCGATGAGCTGTCGAGCTATGCGCTTGCGATGGGGGAGGGTGTGCTCAAGCTCATCCTCACCCGGGGCGACGGCCAGCGCGGTTACGCGCCCGACACGACGGCGCCGGGGCGGCGCATTCTGCAGGCCAGCCCTGCGCCGTCCTATCCCGCCGCCCACGGTGAGCAGGGCATCCGCCTGTTTCCGTGCAGCACGCGCCTTTCCCACCAGCCGCTCCTCGCCGGGCTCAAGCACCTCAACCGACTCGAACAGGTCATCGCCCGCAGCGAATGGCAGGACAGCGAGCACGCCGAAGGCTTGATGCTCGACCAGGCCGGCCGGGTGATCGAGGGTGTGTTCAGCAACCTGTTCCTGGTGCGCGACGGCGTCCTGGTCACGGCGGACCTGAAGCGCTGCGGGGTGGCCGGCGTGATGCGCGCCGAGCTGCTGTCACAGGCCTGTGCCCTCGGAATTGCCACCCAAATCACCGACATCGGCCTCGAACAGCTGCAATGGGCCGATGAAGTGTTTGTCTGCAACAGCGTCTATGGCGTCTGGCCGGTACGTGCCTGCGCTGCACTGAGCTGGCCGGTTGGTCCGCTCACCCGTAAACTGCAAACCATTGCCCGCGCGCTACTGGATGCCTGATTCGTGAGACGTAAACTTTTGCTGCTGCTGGAGACCGGACTGGTTCTGGCAGGGCTGCTGATGGGCGCCAGCGCCTGGAAGATCCATTCGGCGCTGGAACAGCCGCTGAACATCACGCAGGAAGAACTGCTGAATGTTCCCAAGGGGTCGACCCCCACCCGCACGTTCCTCGGGCTCGAAGCGGACGGCGTCATCAAGGACGCTTTCTGGCTGCGGGTCTATTGGCGATTCAACCTGGCCGGAACCCCGATTCACAGCGGTGAATACCGCATGCAGCCGGGCATGACCGTCAACGGGCTGATCGAGTTGTGGAAGCGGGGCGATGTGGTTCAGTACAGCCTGACCCTGGTCGAAGGCTGGAACTTCCATCAGGTGCGCGCCGCCTTGGCCAAGGACGAGAAGCTCGAACAGACCCTCAACGGCCTCAGCGACAGCCAGGTGATGGAGAAGATCGGCCATCGCGGCTTGTTCCCGGAAGGCCGTTTCTTCCCGGACACCTACCGTTTCGTGCGTGGCATGAGCGACACCGAACTGCTCAAGAAGGCCTTCGACCGCCTGGACGAAGTGTTGGCCAAGGAGTGGGAGAACCGCTCGGCCGATGCACCTTACACCGAGCCTTACCAGGCGCTGATCATGGCTTCGCTGGTGGAGAAGGAAACCGGCGTGCCTCAGGAGCGCGGCCAGATCGCGGGCGTGTTCGTGCGGCGCATGGCGCTCGGGATGCAGCTGCAGACCGACCCGACCGTGATCTACGGGCTGGGCGACCGCTACACCGGCAAACTGACCCGGGCCCATCTCAAGGAAGCCACGCCGTACAACACCTATGTGATTCCAGGATTGCCGCCGACGCCGATCGCCATGGTCGGACGCGAGGCGATCCATGCCGCCCTCAACCCGGTGGAAGGCAACAGCCTGTATTTTGTCGCCCGGGGCGACGGCAGCCATGTGTTCTCCGACGACCTGGAGGCGCACAACAACGCGGTGCGCGAGTTTCAGCTCAAGCGCCGTGCCGATTACCGCTCCAGCCCTGCGCCGGCCGGCCAGGCCCCGACGCAGGAGACCGCACCGGCAGGCGATGACGTGATCCCCGCCGCCGCGCCCGATGCTGCGCCGGAGTCGTTGCCGCCGGTTCCGCCGCAGGAGCCGGCGCCGGCCCCTGAGGCGACCGCTCCGCAAACGACGCAATGAATTTGATGAAGGACTGTCCGTGACTGGCTTGTTTATCACCCTGGAAGGCCCGGAAGGCGCCGGCAAAAGCACCAACCGCGAATACCTCGCCGAGCGGCTGCGCGCCGCCGGCATCGAAGTGGTGCTGACCCGCGAGCCCGGCGGTACGCCGCTGGCCGAACGCATCCGCGAGGTGCTGTTGGCCCCGGCCGACGAAGTCATGAACTCCGACGCCGAACTGCTGCTGGTGTTCGCCGCCCGTGCCCAGCACCTGGCCGAAGTGATCCGTCCGGCGCTGGCCCGGGGAGCGGTGGTGCTGTGCGACCGCTTCACCGATTCGACCTATGCGTACCAGGGCGGCGGCCGTGGTTTGTCGCTGGAGCGCATCGCCGCGCTGGAAAGCTTTGTCCAGGGCGATCTGCGTCCGGACTTCACGTTGGTTTTCGATTTGCCGGTGGACGTCGGTCTGGCCCGGGCCGCTGCCCGTGGCCGGTTGGATCGGTTCGAGCTGGAAGGTCAGGCGTTTTTCGAAGCGGTGCGCGGCGCGTTCCTCAAGCGGGCCGAGGCTGACCCAAAGCGCTATGTGCTGATCGATGCCGCGCAGCCCTTGGCGCAGGTTCAGCAATCCCTCGACGCCTTGCTGCCGCGTCTCCTGGAGCGCAGCCGTGGCTGAAGCCTACCCCTGGCAGGACAGCCTTTGGCAGCAACTGGCCGGACGCAGCCAGCACGCCCACGCCTACTTGCTGCACGGGCCTGCCGGCATCGGCAAGCGGGCGTTGGCCGAACGGCTGATGGCCAGCCTGTTGTGCCAGCGCCCGACACCGGACGCCTGCGGCGAATGCAAATCCTGCCTGCTGCTCAAGGCCGGCAGCCATCCGGACAACTACATCCTGGAGCCGGAGGAGGCCGACAAGGCGATCAAGGTCGACCAGGTGCGCGATCTGGTGAGCTTTGTGGTGCAGACCGCGCAACTGGGCGGGCGCAAGGTGGTGCTGATCGAACCGGTGGAATCGATGAACATCAACGCCGCCAACGCCTTGCTCAAGAGCCTTGAAGAGCCTTCCGGCGATACCGTGCTGCTGTTGGTCAGCCATCAGCCGAGCCGCCTGCTGCCGACGATCAAGAGCCGCTGCGTGCAGCAGGCCTGTCCGCTGCCGGGCGAGGCGATGAGCCTGAATTGGCTGGCCGGCGCCTTGCCGGAATGTTCCGAAGACGAGCGTGTCGAACTGTTGACCCTGGCCGCCGGTTCGCCGCTGGCGGCGGTCACCCTGCACAATCAGGGCGTGCGCGAGCAGCGGGCGCAGGTGGTCGACGGGGTGAAGAAGCTGCTCAAGCAACAGCAATCGCCGATGCAGCTGGCCGAGGAATGGAAGAATATTCCGATGCTGCGCCTGTTCGACTGGTTCTGCGATTGGTCGAACCTGATCCTGCGCTATCAGTTGACCCAGGATGAAACCGGCCTGGGTCTGAGCGACATGCAGAAGGTCGTGCAGTACCTGGCGCAGAAAAGCGCCCAGGGCAAAGTGCTCGACATTCAGGACTGGATCCTGGCCCAGCGCCAGAAGGTGCTGAGCAAGGCCAACCTCAATCCGGCGCTGTTGCTGGAGTCGCTGCTGGTGCAGTGGGCGGGCTTGCCTGCCCAGCGCTGACGCTTGCGAGAGCGCCGCAAAAGCGGCGGTGTGTGCCTAGACTCTGAAGATCAGCAGTGGAGGTCAACATGAATGAACCTGTCAGCCCCGGGCCGCGCAACGGCATCCTTTCCCTGACCATCAAGGACAAGTCGGTGCTGTATGCCGCCTACATGCCGTTCATCAAGAACGGCGGCCTGTTCATCCCGACCAACAAAAGCTATCGGTTGGGCGATGAGGTGTTCATGCTGCTGCACCTGATGGACGAGGCGGAAAAGATACCGGTCGCCGGCAAAGTGGCCTGGATCACCCCCAAAGGGGCGCAAGGCAACCGCGCGGCGGGCGTCGGCGTGCAGTTCAACGATGGCGACAACACCGCCCGCAGTCGCATCGAAACCCATCTGGCCGGAGCCCTGAAGTCCGACCGTCCCACTCATACGATGTAAGTTGCAGTCCTTTTATGCTTGTAGATTCCCATTGCCACCTCGATCGCCTTGACCTCGCCGCCCACGACGGCTCCCTGGATGCCGCACTGGACGCCGCCCGGCAGCGGGGTGTCCGGCACTTCCTGTGCATCGGCATCAGTGCCGACAACGCCGCCGACGTGAAAGCGCTGGCCGAACGCTACGACGACGTCGACTGTTCGGTGGGCGTGCATCCGCTGGACGTCCAGCCGGGCGCGTCGCCGGCGCTGGATTGGCTGTTGCGTGAAGTCGATCACCCCAAGGTGGTGGCCATCGGCGAGACCGGGCTGGACTACCACTACGAACCGGAAGCCGCCGAACTGCAGCAGGAATCCTTCCGCCTGCACCTGCAGGCCGCGAAGCAGACCGGCAAGCCGGTGATCATCCATACCCGCGGAGCGCGCGAGGACACCCTGGCGCTGCTGCGCGAGGCGGCGCTGCCCCAGGCCGGCGTGCTGCATTGCTTCACCGAGGATTGGGACATGGCCAAGGCCGCCCTGGACATGGGCTATTACATTTCCCTGTCGGGCATCGTCACGTTCCGCAACGCCGATGCGCTGCGCGATGTGGCCAGCCGGGTGCCGGCGGACCGCCTGCTGGTGGAGACCGACTCGCCGTATCTCGCGCCGATCCCGTACCGGGGCAAGCCGAACCTGCCGCAGTACGTGCGGGAAGTGGCAGAGTTCCTGGCGATGCTGCGTGGGGAAAGCTACGAGAGCTTTGCCGCGCAGACCACCGCGAACTTCAGGCGGCTGTTCCCGCTGGCTCACGTAAGCGCCTGAATCGCGGGCAAAAAAAACCCGGGTTCTGGGGGGTGAATCCGGGTTAAGACCATTAGGAGTAAAACAAAGGCACGCGGTCCTTTGGTACCTTTACCGGCGCGGCACTTGGGGGAGATGCCGCCCGACAGTTCAAGTATTGATCAGTCTGGCGTTCAGTCCAGTGGGTCGGCCGGGGTTTTTAAACAAATTTGGAATACGATCGCTTCGGTTGAGTTCTCATTCCCGGGCAAACGTTCGTGAAACGAACGGGAAACACAGATATGGTCGGATGATCCGTGCATTTTTGCGCAAGTTAGGCATAATACGCGGCTTCGTATTTTGACCCCTACAGACCTTTTCTTATGCACAAAGAACCTCGTAAGGTCCGTGAGTTTCGTCGCCGCGAGCAAGAAATTCTCGATACCGCGCTCAAGCTGTTCCTCGAACAAGGTGAAGACAGTGTCACCGTCGAGATGATTGCTGATGCCGTGGGTATCGGCAAAGGCACGATCTACAAGCACTTCAAGTCCAAGGCGGAGATCTACCTGCGCCTGATGCTCGATTACGAGCGGGACCTGAACGCGCTGTTGCATTCGGCCGATGTCGACAAGGACAAGGAAGCCCTGTCCCGTGCCTACTTTGAATTCCGCATGCGCGATCCGCAGCGTTACCGCCTGTTCGACCGGCTGGAAGAAAAAGTGGTCAAGGGCAATCAGGTGCCGGAAATGGTCGAGGAGCTGCACAAGATCCGCGCCTCGAACTTCGAACGTCTGACCCTGCTCATCAAAGGCCGCATCAGCGAAGGCAAGCTGGAGGACGTGCCGCCGTACTTCCACTATTGCGCGTCCTGGGCGCTGGTGCACGGTGCCGTGGCGCTGTATCACTCGCCGTTCTGGAGCAACGTGCTGGAGGACCAGGAAGGTTTCTTCCAGTTCCTGATGGACATCGGCGTGCGCATGGGCAACAAGCGCAAGCGTGACCCTGAAGCGCCGACCAACTGAAGCCATTCAGTTGCCTTATCGCGCCATGTTTTCGCTGCATGGCGCAGTACCACAGGAATATACTCAGGCATAGGGGTTGCTAAAACTTGATTTGTGAGTCAAGTTTTAGCCGCCCGATTTACTGTTGCCGGAGTGATCATGATCGTTGACCGTCAAGGCAGGCGTTTTCGCAATCTGCGGATCAGCCTGACCTCTGCCTGCAATTACGCCTGTACCTACTGCGTGCCGAACGGCAAGCGGCTGGTGGCTGCGCAGGATGAGCTGTCGGCCGAGGCCATGGCGCGCGGCGTGGCCTATCTGATCGAGGCGGCGGGCATCGAGCGTCTGCGCATCACCGGTGGCGAGCCGCTGGTCAGCCCCAAGCTCGAATCCTTCATGGGCGCCGTCGGCCAGATGGGGCTGGAGGACATCAGCCTCACCACCAACGGTCAGTTGCTGGCGAAAAAACTGCCGTTGCTGGTCGACGCCGGCCTGCGGCGGATCAACGTTTCCCTCGATACCCTGGACGCCGGTGCCTTTCGCAGCATCGCCCGTGGCGGCGACCTGGCCACGGTGCTCGACGGCATGGAGCAGGCCGCGGCGGCGGGCCTGAAGATCAAGGTCAACATGGTGCCGTTGCGCGGGCAGAACCTCGATCAGGTGATGCCGCTGCTCGACTACTGCCTGGCGCGGGGTTACGAGCTGCGCTTCATCGAGCTGATGCGCATGGGCCACCTGGCCAACGACACCAATGCCTTCCTGCAGCAGTTCGTCAGCCTGCAGCAGTTGCTCAGCCTGATCGGCGAGCATTACGAGTTCGCCCAGGCCGATGCGCCCATCGATGCCACCGCCGTGCGCTACGGGATTCCCGGCGTCGGTCATTTCGGCGTGATCGCCAATGAAAGCGTGCCGTTCTGCCGGACGTGCTCGCGGTTGCGCCTGTCTTCCACCGGTTGGCTGCATGGCTGCCTGTCGTCGAGCAACCGCCACTATGTCGGCGACCTGCTCGACAAGCCTCGCCATCAGGCGTTGCCGGCGTTGCAACGGTTGCTGGTCAAGGCGCTGGGGGACAAGCAGGAGGTGGCGTTCTCCGGCGGCGCGACGGTGATGAAGATCATCGGTGGCTGAGCCGGCCTCTTTGCGAGCTGTGAGACGCACCGGATGACCGAGCTGGCGCAAAAGCTGCATCCTACGGCCATTCGCCGGTTTTCCGTCACCGGCTTCTGGAGGATGAGGATGCGTAGCCTGGTTTTGCTGCTGGCCGTTCTGGCACTTGGTGGCTGTATGACTGTCAGCGATATGGCGGAGGGCACCCGCTATCAGATGAGCGACGCGGGCCTGCTGGATCACAGTGACAGCCGGCGCGTGAACAACCTGCGCATTCAGCCGGACTCGTTCATCTACATCGCCCAAGGGGCGTTCGCGCCGCCGGGCGGTTCTTACCCGCGCCCGAACGTGGTCGCCGAGGAAGCCTTCAAGGGCTTCGTCGAGTATTTCCCGATGGTGCGCCGCGCCCGTGCGCCGGAAGGCCTGGACCAGGCGATGGGCGAGGCCCGCGAGGCCGGCGCCCACTACCTGCTGTATACCCGTTTCGCCAAGGCCGACAACCGCATCGGCAACTCCGATGAATGGCTCGACGAGGAGGCGGTGGACCGCCTGGGCATCGACAGCGGTGTGATTCAGATCATGTTGATCGAGACCAGCACCCAGTATCTGATCGATACTGCACGGATCAAGAGCCGTGGCGGGTTGCTGACGTTCCACGACAACAAGCCGGAAGACCTGATCGGCCCGCCGCTTGCCCAATATGCGCGCAGCCTGCTGGGCGTGGCCGACCAATAACCAGAGGAATGCGCCATGAGCGGACCGCAAAAGGCCAATGACCTGCTGGGGCAGATCCCCAAGACCCAAGGCTTGCCCCCGGTGCACTTGTGGAATCCGGATTTCTGCGGCGATATCGACATGCGCATCGCCCGGGACGGCACCTGGTTCTACCTGGGCACGCCGATCGGGCGCAAGCCGATGATCAAACTGTTCTCCACCATCATCCGCCGCGACGGCGATGACTATTTCCTGATCACCCCGGTCGAGAAGGTCGGGATCAAGGTCGACGATGCGCCGTTCGTGGCGATTGCCGTCGAGGCGCAAGGCGTGGGCGAGGCGCAGGTCCTGCGTTTCACCACCAACGTCGACGAGACCGCCGAGGCCGGCGCGGAGCATCCGATCCGTGTGCAGACCGATCCGCTCACGCAAGAGCCTGCGCCGTATGTGCATGTGCGCAGCAACCTGGAAGCGCTGATCCACCGCAACGTGTTCTACCAACTGGTGGAACTGGCGGTCAGCCGCGAAATCGACGGCCTGCGCTGGCTCGGCGTGTGGAGCGGCGGCGAGTTCTTCCCCATCGGCCTGGAACCCTGATGTTCATGCATCATCTGCAGGAGCCAGTAGGCTGGCTCCTGCAGGTTTTTTGCGTGGGATCGAATAATCCGATTTGACTCCCAATCGTATGATGATTAGCGTGGGCACCCATCGCAAATGGCGTTGAGGTGTCCATGTCCAGCAGCTTTCATGCGTCAACGGTCGATTGGCTCGGCGGATGGATCGCGGCCGGCCATGTGCAGCCGGGGCAGGCCATCAAGGTCGAGGCCGATCTGGGCGAGCAGCTCGGCGTCAGCCGCACCGTCATCCGCGAAGCCATCAAGACCCTGGTCGCCAAAGGCATGCTTGAGGTCGGGCCGAAAGTCGGCACCCGGGTGTTGCCGGTGCGGCGCTGGAACCTGTTCGATCCGCAGGTGGTGGGCTGGCTGTCGCGCAACGGGCTGCCGGAGAATTTCGTCGACGACCTTCTGGACCTGCGCCGCACCATCGAGCCGATGGCGGTGCGCTGGGCCTGCGAGCGGGCCACGGCCGAACAGCTGCACGCCGTGCAACTGGCCTACAACGCGCTGGAACGGGCGGTGGACGGCGGCCTCGATTACAACCGCGCCGACCAGGCCTTTCACGAATGCATCCTCGCCGCGAGCCACAACCAGTTCATCGAACAGATGGTGCCGGCCCTCGGCGCGTTGCTGGCGGTGTCCTTCGAGGTGTCCGCCGCCGACCCCAATGAGCTGCGCCGCACGTTGCCGATCCACAAAGACATGGCCGACGCCATCGCCGCCCGTGACGCCGCGCGGGGCGTCTGGGCCTGCATGACGTTGATCGACGACGCGGATCTGGCGATCAAGCGTCATTACCCGCAGGTGATGGCCGACAGACAACAGGGCTGACCGCAGCGCAGCCCTTGTGGAAGCGAGCCCGCTTGCGACGGCGGATTCTCGGCCGACACAGAAGCGACTGACACACCGCCATCCCCAGCCAACACAGACGATCGAAGGAGGTTGCATGACGTGGACCGCAGTGACCCAGCACCGGGCGCACCTGGGCGAAGGCCCGTTCTGGGATGCGCCGACCCAGGCGCTGTATTGGGTGGACATCGCCGGCCGCCAGGCCTTGCGGCTGATCGGCCACAACGTGCAGATCTGGCAGATGCCGGAGCACGTGTCGGCGTTCATTCCCTGCGCCAGCGGCGATGCGCTGGTGACCCTGAGCAGCGGCGTGTACCGCCTGGACCTCGACTCGCCGGGCCTTGAGCCCAGGCTGACGCTGTTCTGCGTCGCCGACCCGCAGCCCGGCAACCGGCCCAACGAGGCCCGCTGCGATGCCTTGGGCCGGCTGTGGCTGGGCACCATGCAGAACAACATCGGCGAACAGGGCGAGGACTTGCCCATCGTGCGGCGCTCCGGCGGGCTGTTCCGCATCGATCCGGACAGGCGCGTCACGCCTCTGCTGCGCGGCCTGGGGATCCCCAATACGCTGCTGTGGCGCGACGGCGGCACCACGCTGCTGTTCGGCGACAGCCTCGACGGCACGCTGTACCGCTACTTCGTCCATACCGACGGCAACCTCGACACCGCCTACATCTGGTACGGCCCCGGCCAGCACCAGGGCAAGCACGGCGGGCCGGACGGCTCGGCGATGGACGTCGACGGCTACGTGTGGAACGCCCGCTGGGACGGCGGTTGCCTGCTGCGCCTGACCCCGGACGGCCAAGTGGACCGCCGGATCGAACTGCCGGTCAGCCGGCCGACCAGTTGCGTGTTCGGCGGCGAAGACATGAAAACCCTGTACATCACCAGTGCCAAGAGCCCGCGCAACCACCCGCTGGACGGCGCGGTGCTGTCGATGGGGGTGGATATCGCCGGCGTGGCTTGCACCCGCTTTGCTGGGTGACTCCCACAATATGGGATGCAAAATTATATATTGAGATTATTTGGCGGTCGGGTTTATAGTCGGCCCCAGCAGTGACACGCACTCACACTCAAAAAGAACAAAACAGGTGAAGTGATGCAGCCAATCTCCCTCGCACTCCCCAGTGGAGCCGGCGCTTCGGGCCGTTTCGGTGCCGTCGCGTCCATGCGCCTGTTTGTTCCAGAAGCCTTCCGTACCGGACATCGTCAGATGTCCGGTTTTTTTTGCGCTTTGAAACAGGAGTCCTGATCCATGGCTAAACCCCTTTCCCTGCCGCCGGTGCCTGAACCGCCGAAAGGCGAGCGCCTGAAGAACAAGGTCGTGCTGCTCACCGGTGCCGCCCAGGGCATCGGCGAGGCGATCGTCGCCGCGTTCGCTTCGCAGCAGGCCCGGCTCGTGATCAGCGATATCCAGGCCGAGAAAGTCGAGAAGGTCGCCGCCCATTGGCGCGGGCAGGGCGCCGACGTTCAGGCGGTCAGGGCTGACGTGTCCTCCCAGCAGGACCTGCACGCCATGGCCGAACTGGCCGTGGGCCTGCACGGGCGCATCGACGTATTGGTCAACTGCGCCGGCGTCAACGTGTTCCGCGACCCGCTGCAGATGACCGAAGAGGACTGGAAACGCTGCTTCGCCATCGACCTGGACGGCGCCTGGTACGGCTGCAAGGCTGTGCTGCCGCAGATGATCGAGCAGGGCGTCGGCAGCATCATCAACATCGCCTCGACCCATTCGACGAACATCATTCCCGGCTGCTTTCCGTACCCCGTGGCCAAGCACGGCCTGCTCGGACTGACCCGCGCCCTGGGCATCGAGTACGCGCCCAAGGGCATCCGGGTCAACGCCATCGCGCCGGGCTACATCGAAACCCAGCTCAACGTCGACTACTGGAACGGCTTCGACGACCCCCATGCCGAACGCCAGCGCGCCTTCGACCTGCACCCGCCGCGCCGCATCGGCCAGCCCATCGAGGTGGCGATGACGGCGGTGTTCCTGGCCAGCGACGAAGCGCCGTTCATCAACGCCTCGTGCATCACCATCGATGGCGGCCGTTCGGTGCTGTACCACGACTGACGCAATGGCGTTTGGGGCGGATCAGTCCGTCTGAAATTCAATCATCATACGATATGACTATTGTCGGTACGGAGGGAGGGCGGCTTCGCCGCTTGGCAGGCGCAAGCGCCCTCGCCGCCAAGACTTAACGCTTTCGAACAACGCTCAAGAAAAACAACAAGGAGTCTGCTCATGAAACGTCGTTACGGAATCCGCAATTTGTGCAGTGCCGCGCTGGCGACCGCTGCGTTCAGCCTCAGCGGCTCGCTGCTGGCCGCCGACCCGGTGAAGATCGGCTTTCTGGTCAAGCAGGCGGAAGAGCCCTGGTTCCAGACCGAATGGGCCTTCGCCGAAAAGGCCGCCAAGGACAAAGGCTTCGAGCTCATCAAGATCGCTGTGCCGGACGGCGAGAAAACCCTCTCGGCCATCGACAGCCTGGCCGCCAACGGCGCCCAAGGCTTTGTGATCTGCCCGCCGGATGTGTCCCTGGGCCCGGCGATCATGGCCAAGGCCAAGCTCAACGACCTGAAGGTGATCGCCGTGGACGACCGCTTCGTCGACGCCAGCGGCAAGTTCATGGAGGACGTGCCGTACCTGGGCATGGCCGCGTTCGAGGTGGGCCAGAAGCAGGGCGCCGCCATGGCCGCCGAAGCCAAGAAGCGCAACTGGGACTGGAAAGACACCTACGCGGTGATCAACACCTACAACGAGCTCGACACCGGCAAGAAGCGCACCGACGGTTCGGTCAAGGCGCTGGAGGATGCCGGCATGCCGAAGGCCAACATTCTGTTCTCGGCGCTCAAGACCCTCGATGTTCCGGGCAGCATGGACGCCACCAACTCGGCTCTGGTGAAGCTGCCGGGCGCGGCGAAGAACCTGATCATCGGCGGCATGAACGACAACACCGTGCTGGGCGGCGTGCGCGCCACCGAAGCGGCCGGGTTCGCGGCCGGCAATGTGATCGGCATCGGCATCAACGGCACCGACGCCATCGGTGAGCTGAAAAAGCCCGCCAGCGGCTTCCACGGTTCCATGCTGCCCAGCCCGCACATCGAGGGCTACAACACCGCGAGCATGATGTACGAGTGGGTCACCACCGGCAAAGAGCCGCCCAAGTACACCGCGATGGACGACGTCACCCTGATCACCCGCGACAACTTCAAGCAAGAGCTGGAAAAGATCGGCCTGTGGAACTGAAGACTGTCCGGACGGTGTGAAGAGGTGGCTTTATGCACGCGCAAGAACAGACACACGAACACGAACCGCCTTCTACCGGCGGCAGCCTGCGCTTCAACGGGATCGGCAAGACCTTTCCCGGCGTGAAGGCGCTGGACGGCATCAGCTTCGTCGCCCGGCCGGGGCAGGTGCACGCCCTGATGGGCGAGAACGGTGCCGGCAAATCGACGTTGCTGAAGATCCTCGGCGGCGCCTACCTGCCCAGCAGCGGCGAGCTGCAGATCGGCGAGCGGACGATGGCGTTCCGCTCCACCGCCGACAGCATCGCCAGCGGCGTGGCGGTGATCCACCAGGAGCTGCATCTGGTGCCGGAGATGACCGTGGCCGAGAACCTGTTTCTCGGTCACCTGCCGGCGCGCTTCGGCCTGGTGGACCGCGGCGCGTTGCGCCGTCAGGCCTTGGCCTGCCTCAAGGGCCTGGCCGATGAGATCGACCCGCAGACCAAGGTCGGACGCCTGTCCCTGGGCCAGCGGCAATTGGTGGAGATCGCCAAGGCGCTGTCCCGGGGCGCCCACGTGATTGCCTTCGACGAACCGACCAGCAGCCTCTCGGCCCGGGAAATCGAGCGTCTGATGGCGATCATCGGCCGCCTGCGCGACGAAGGCAAAGTGGTGCTGTACGTCTCCCACCGCATGGAGGAGGTGTTCCGCCTCTGCGACGCAGTGACGGTGTTCAAGGACGGCCGCTACGTGTGCACGTTCGAGGACATGAGCCAACTGACCCATGACCGGCTGGTGACCTGCATGGTCGGGCGCGACATCCAGGACATCTACGACTACCGCAGCCGGCCCCGGGGTGCGGTGGCGCTCAAGGTCGACGGCCTGCTCGGGCCGGGCCTGCGCGAACCGGTCAGCTTCGAGGCGCACAAGGGCGAAGTCCTCGGCCTGTTCGGGCTGGTCGGCGCGGGGCGCACGGAGCTGCTGCGCCTGCTCAGCGGCCTGTCGCGCAACAGCGCCGGCCGCCTGCTGCTGCGCGGCCATGAACTGAAGCTGCGCTCGCCCCGCGACGCCATCGCCGCCGGGATCCTGCTGTGCCCGGAGGACCGCAAGAAGGAAGGCATCATCCCGCTGGCCAGCGTCGCCGAGAACATCAACATCAGCGCCCGCGGCGCCCACTCCGGCCTCGGCTGCCTGCTGCGCGGGGGCTGGGAGCGGGGCAACGCCGACCAGCAGATCAAGGCGCTGAAGGTAAAGACGCCCCACGCCGGGCAGCCGATCAAGTTCCTCTCCGGCGGCAACCAGCAGAAGGCGATCCTCGGCCGCTGGCTGTCGATGCCGATGAAGGTGCTGCTGCTCGACGAGCCCACCCGCGGCATTGACATCGGCGCCAAGGCCGAGATCTACCAGATCATCCACGACCTGGCCGCCGGCGGCATTTCGGTGATTGTGGTGTCCAGCGACCTGATGGAAGTGATGGGCATTTCCGACCGCATCCTGGTGCTGTGCGAAGGCGCCGTGCGCGGCGAGGTCAGCCGCGACCAGGCCAACGAATCCAACCTGCTGCAACTGGCTCTGCCGCGCCAACGCGCCGGCGCGGCGAACTGAGAGGTGAACATGATGACGACTCAAAACGAAACCTTGCCGACGCCGCGCAAGCCCATGGACCTGCGGCGCTTTCTCGACGACTGGGTGATGCTGCTGGCGGCCGTCGGCATTTTCGTCGCCTGCACGCTGCTGATCGACAACTTCCTGTCGCCGCTGAACATGCGCGGGCTGGGGCTGGCGATCTCCACCACCGGGATCGCCGCCTGCACCATGCTGTATTGCCTGGCGTCGGGGCACTTCGACCTGTCGGTGGGCTCGGTGATCGCCTGTGCCGGCGTGGTGGCGGCGGTGGTGATGCGCGACACCGACAGCGTGCTGCTCGGCGTCGGCGCGGCGCTGGCGATGGGGCTGATCGTCGGGCTGATCAACGGGATCGTGATCGCCAAGCTTCGGGTCAATGCGCTGATCACCACGCTGGCGACCATGCAGATCGTCCGGGGCCTGGCCTACATCTTCGCCAACGGCAAAGCGGTGGGCGTGTCCCGGGAATCGTTCTTCGTGTTCGGCAACGGGCAGATGTTCGGCGTGCCGGTGCCCATCGTGATCACCGTGTTGTGCTTCCTGTTCTTCGGCTGGCTGCTCAACTGCACCACCTACGGACGCAACACCATGGCCATCGGCGGCAACCAGGAAGCGGCGCTGCTGGCGGGGGTGAACGTCGACCGCACCAAGATCATCATCTTCGCCGTGCACGGGGTGATCGGCGCGCTGGCCGGGGTCATCCTCGCCTCGCGCATGACCTCCGGCCAGCCGATGATCGGCCAGGGTTTCGAGCTGACGGTGATTTCCGCCTGCGTGCTGGGCGGGGTCTCGCTGAGCGGCGGGATCGGCATGATCCGGCACGTGATCGCCGGGGTGCTGATCCTGGCGATCATCGAGAACGCGATGAACCTGAAGAACATCGACACGTTCTACCAGTACGTGATCCGCGGCTCGATCCTGCTATTGGCGGTGGTCATCGACCGGCTCAAGCAGCGCTGACCGGCAGCGCCTGAACCGACGCCATCGCCAGCAGGCTGGCTCCCACCTCGTTTTGCGGTGAACGCAAACCCTGCATTCAGCCGAGAACCCTGTGGGAGCGGGCTTGCCCGCGATGGCGTCAGCCCAGGCACCGCGCAGTCGCAAAGGGTGGGAGCCAGCCTGCTGGCGATGGCGTAGGCCCAGGCACCTCAAGGTCCGCAGAAGAAACTCATCCCGCCTTGCGCAAGGCCTCGATCAGTTCCTGCTTGCGCAAGGCCTCGATCAGTTCCTGCTTGCGCATCGTGGAGCGGCCCGGAATGGCCTTTGCCCGCGCTTCTTTCCTCAGGCTCTCGACCGTTTGGGTGTTGCGCGAAGCCCGGCTGTCGCGCGGGTGGCCTTCACGGCTGGCGGCCGCCCGCCGCGCTGATTCCTCACGGTCCCTGGCCTTGGCCTGCGCCGGTTTCTTGCGGCCCGAGCCGCCGGCCTTCTCGCCGCCGCCGGACTGCTTGTTCACCGTCGCCCAGGCGCGGGCTTCGGCTTCGTCCTTCGGCACGCCTTTGTGTTCGTAGCTCTCTTCGATGTGCTGCGCCTTGCGCTTTTGCTCGGCGGTGTATTTGGCTTTGCTTCCACGGGGCATGGGGTGTTCCTCCTACGGGTTGCCGCTGCCGGAGCCCGGCAGGGCGTCGGGCGTCTTGCCGCTGCCAGGGGCGGGGTCGGCAGGCGGGACGGGATTGCCGGGTGTGCCACCCTGGCGCCCCGGATCGTTGCCCTGGGTGCGGGGGTCGATGCCGGTGGCCGGCGGCAGGGCGTTTTCCACGCCCGAACCATCGGTGTTCATGCCGGGGGCACTTTGGATGGCGGGCGCCTTGGGCCGCTCGACCGGATCGGTGGGGCCGGTGCCGGCGGCGGTGACCGTGGCGGCGAAGGCCGCCGGGCAGAGCGCGGCGGTGAGCAATAGGGCAGTCAGCCTTGACGCAATCATGGCGAGTCTCCAGTGATGGATGTCCTTACCTGTCGTTGGTCTGCTGCTGCCGCGCCGAGGTGCCCGGCCGATGACGAACGGTCTAGGCCGTTTGTGCCCAGCGCGCCCGTGACCGTCGCCACAGCAGGCGGGCGACGGTGATCAGCCAGTTCAGCGCCGCCACCGCCAGAACCGTCAGCAGCAGGGCCGGCATGCCCCGCTCGACGATAATCTTGCCCGCCAGCAGCGGAAAGCCGAACACGCCGATGAAGTACGCCAGGCTGAACAGCAGCAACGCCTGCGGCATGGTGCCCGGCGGCGCTTCGTTGGCCGCCAGGCCGTTGATCACCGAATAGGTGAGGCCGTAGCCGACGCCCAGCATCAGCGCCGCCAGCAGGTAAGCGGCGCCGCTGTGCACACCGAAGGCGAACAGCACGATCGAGCCCAGCATCAGCCCCGACAACAGGCACGACGCCCGCAGCGGATCGCGCTTGACCACCCACCCCGCGATCAGCAGGCGGCTGCTGATGGCCGCGCTCATGAAGCCGATGAAGAACAGCGAGTAATCCAGCGAGCGGCCGGCGGCGTAGCTGGTCTGGAAGCTCGACAGGCCGCCGAACACCGCGCCGCCCAGCCCGACCATGATGATCGGCAGCACCGCCCGGGAACCCAGCACCTGTGCCGTCGCGCGCCAGGAAATGCGCGCGGCCGATGTCGCCTGGCTGCCGTTGAGCCGTGCGCCGAGGCGCCAGAACAGCCCTGCGCCGATCAGGCTCGCCGCCGCCGCGAGGACGAACGCCGACGTCACTGGCCAATCCAGCGCGGTGGCCGCACGGCCGAGCAGCGGGCCGCTGCCGATCCCGGTCATCATGCTGCCGGACAGCAGGGCGAAATACTTCGCCCGTTGCGTCGGGCTCACCAGGCTGGCGACGATGATCGGCCCCAGCGTGTAGAACACCCCCCAGCCCAGCCCCAGCAGCAGGCCGAAAAACAGCAGCAGCGAACCGAACCCCGGCGTCAGCGCAAACCCCAGGCTCGCCGCCGCCAGCAGCAGGCCGAACAGCGCAATGGAGCGCGCCGCGCCCAGCCAGTCGGACAGGTGCCCGGACACCAGAACCGCCGCAAAGGTGCTGAGCATCGCCGCACTGATCACGCTTCCGGCGTCGTGTTCGTTGCCGCCGCGGGAACCGATCAGCAGCGACAGCAGAAACGTCGCGCCGTAGGACAGCGACAGCAGATAGCTGGCCAGGCAAAACAGGCCGAACAGCCTGCCCGGAACCTTGGGTGTTGCGTGAGGCATGACGCGTTTCCTTCAGCCGACAGAAATGAGCGTCCCCTATCTACCATGCCGGGCGGGCGGGTTAGGTCAAAGGTTGGTGGAGTCAGGATCGGCGCCGGGCGGAGTAACCGTCAGGCGATGCCGATCTCTTCCTTGAACTGCTCCATGAATTGCTTCAGGCGCTGATGGCGCAGTTGCGCGTGGCGCTGGCCGGCCACGGTGCGGAAACCGGCGGCCAGGTGCAGCAGCTTGGTCTGGAAGTGGTCGAGGCAGAAGCGGCGGTCGTCGTACTCCCGGTCTTTGGCTTCGGGGTCGAGCGGATCGTACAGCGCGCTGCCCATGCGCCCGGCGGTGTAGAAGGTGCGGGCGACGCCGAGCATGCCCAGCGAATCGAGCCGGTCGGCGTCCTGCAGGATCCTGGCCTCCAGCGTCAGCGGCTCGATGCCGGCGGAAAAGCTGTGGGCCTCGATGGCGTGACGCACGGCGTCGATCTCGGCTTGGGGCCACTCCAGCGTCGTCAAGACCGTTGCGGCCTTCGCCGCCGCCAGCCGCGATGCCTGCGAGCGCAGTGGCGAATTCTTCTCTACCGCCACGCAGTCGTGCAGCAGCACCGCCGCCAGCAGCACCGGCAGATCTCCGCCTTCCTCTGCCTGCAGGGCCCGCGCGTTGTGCCATACCCGCTGCAGGTGCGACAGGTCGTGGGCGCCGTCTTCCGAGGGTTCCAGGGCGTGGGGCAGCAGTTGGGCGGCGAGCGGGGCCAATGGGGAAAAGGCGAGGTTGTTCATGGGCGTTGTGTCCGGCATGCGAAGATCCTGTGGGCGCCAGCCTGCTGGCGATGGCGTCAGTCCAGGCGGCGCCTGGCTGGCCGGATAGGGTAGTGCGTGCATCGCCATGTGACGAGCGCTGCGCGCCGCCGTAGTATGGCGCTTTTCCATTTCCGACAAGGCCCGTCCATGACGATCGAAATCCGCCCGGCGACCCCCAGCGATGCACCGCAAATCCTCGCGTTCATCACGGAACTCGCCGATTTCGAAAAGGCCCGCCACGAAGTCATCGCCAGCGTCGCCGACATCGAGCGCAGCCTGTTCAGCGAAGGCGCCACCGCCCACGGCCTGATCTGCCTGCGCGACGGCCTGCCCATCGGGTTCGCGGTGTTCTTCTTCAGCTATTCGACCTGGCTCGGCAGCAACTGCCTGTACCTCGAAGACCTCTACATCACCCCGGAGCAGCGCGGCGGCGGTGCCGGCAAGACCCTGCTGCGCCACCTCGCCAAGATCGCCTGCGCCAACGACTGCGGCCGCTTCGAGTGGAGCGTGCTGGACTGGAACACCCCGGCCATCGAGTTCTACAAATCCCTCGGCGCCCAGCCGCAGGAAGAGTGGGTGCGCTACCGCATGGACGGCAAGGTGCTGCGGGAGTTTGCCGAGGGCTGAAAAAAGGCGGGCGATTCAGGGTTCGCCTGATTGTCCGCACGCTTCCCGTCCGGCATCCTGTGCGCCTTTTTTTGCGCGCTCACGGACGACACCTGCAATGCCTTCGGCACTCTTTCTCCACGCCCGTGGAGCCTTCGCTGCGTCAATGAGTGACCGGCGATGAGCGGACTACGGGCGTCCATGCGTCTGTACGGCCTGGTGAAAAACCTCGGCTCTACCGACAACCCCCGTCGGCAGGCGGTGGACATTCTCTGCACCGTCAACCGCACGGGCGGCAACGCCATCCGCGCCTTCGTGTCGCGCCTCGACGCCGAACTGATGGCGCGCAGCGCGGGGCTGGAGGGCTACCGCGTGATACCGCTGCGCACCTTCGACCCGAATGCGTTCATCGGCGCCCATTGCGGCTGGCTGATCCTTCACGTGTGCTGCGGCTTCACCGCCCCGGCCGGGCAAGCGATGCTGCATGAAGGCACGCTGTCGCCGATGGGCTGGTATGTCTACCTCGAAGCCGGGCGCTGGACGGAAGGGCACTACCTGGAGCTCGGCCCGCAAATGGCCGGACTGCTGCAAGACACTTACCGGTCGCACGGTTTGCGCCACTACAACGATTGGCTCAACGAACTCGACGACGCCACGCCAGCGGAGTTGGCCTGGCAGGCCGACCAAGCCTGGCAGCGCGCGCAGACCGTCATCGCCCACGACGGCCGAGGGCATCGCCACGGCTTGTTCGACCCCACCGACAACCGCTGGCGCTTCGCCGCGACCGACATTGATATCCATCAGCCTCACCCGGAACCCTTGAAGCAAGGAGCTTTGAATTGAGTGGAAAACCCGCCGCCCGCGTCTCAGACCCGACCGCGTGCCCTTTGCCTGGCCATGGCAACAACCCGATCGTCTCCGGTTCCCCTAACGTGTTCTTCGACGGCCTCCCGGCCGCGCGCATGACCGACAAATCCGCTTGCGGCAGCCCGATCACCGGCGGCGTCTCCGCCACCGTATTCATCAACGGCCTGAACGCCGCGACGCTCGACAGCACCGGAGGCCACGGCAATGTCGTGGTGGGCGGTTCCGGGACGGTGATCATCGGGCAGAGCGGGGGAGGGGCGGCGTTCAGTGGGTTGTTGCCGATGCCGGTGCACTTTACTGACAGGTTGCAGGTGGTGAGCGAAGCCACCGGAGAGCCGGTGCCATATCACCCCTACACGATTCAGCGGGGGGACGGCAGTGAGGAGCATGGAGTTACGGATGCCGCTGGGTTCACGCATACCGTCAGCTCGCATTTGGCTGAAACTATTAAGTTGTTTGTGGAGTGAGTGACGTGGCTGAGCAAGGTGCGGCGGTAACGGAAGGTCTGCCGAAGAGAGAGGCGGCTGATCACGCACTTACGGATCCGAAAGACACCAGTGTTAAAACTGTCGCGATTACCGTGAAGAAAATATTCATTTTTTTCGTTGGAGGCGCTGGAGATCAGGAGCGTTACTATGTAAGTGGGCCAAACTGGAATGTTAACTATGTTCGGGACTCGGTGTTGAGAGATGCTGAAATCCTGGGCTACGTTAACAGATGTCCCGTGCTTCCGTTGGCTTACAATAAATTTCTTACGGATGAGGATTTGGCGAAAAATATACTTTCTCATATCCCTGATATCTCTACTGCTGTCTATATTGTTGGACACAGCCTGGGAGGGTGGAACGGCGCTCATCTCTCAAGCGTGCTAACGGATAAAGGTTATAAGATCAGGATGTTGATTACTTTGGATCCCGTAGGGGAAGGGAAGATTGTTTACGGTATTTCAAAAATTTATAGGCAGATTCCCAAGCCTAAGGCAGAGTATTGGATTAATATTCGCGCTAAAAAAATTAAAGACCGAAATTTTTCCGATCGAGTTGCGGACTTCGGAGAGCAGTGGGAGGTTACTTCTGGTCCAGATGTGAATGGGACGGTAGATGTCAATCATGCATTCGCCAATGAAATGTTCGGGAAGCAACTTGAAGGTGGAAAATCCGCGCGCCAGATACTTGCTGAGTCAATTCTAAGTTACTTTAGGGAAAAATAAATGGCACGTGTTTTTGTTGTTCTGCTCACCTTCCTGTTGACTGCCTCGTGTACCTATAATCACGGGCGGCCTGCTGCTGTGCTGTACTATCAAAATGTTGAGATCACACCAAGTGGATTTGCTTTTTTGATGCGATTTACCAGCGATGCGGACCTCTTTTCATTAGTTGGCCCCTCAATCGGAGAGGGGCTGGTATGTGGATTGGAAGATGATCTTGATTTTTCAATCGGACACTATCTGAAACGCTCTGGTCGAGGCAGCGTTGAGTTTGTCAATGACTCTACTGGTGGTCATTACGAATCCAGGATCATGTTTCGAGAAAGTGGAGAAGCCCAAGGGGAGGAAGCGATTCTCAGCGGAGAGGCGCTGCGTGACATACTGGTCAAAAGACCGTTTATTGTTTGCGCTTTCAGGGCTCACGCCAGTTCCTACTCGACGTATTTTTCCAATGCTATGAATGTCCCCACCGCTGATCTGATACGGGCAATTGATGGCAGATAGCGTTCGTGATGATTGAGGCAGTTTGTAGGTATTGCCTCAATTGCGCCTTGGCCATTTGCTGGGCGAGATTTTCTTGTTTGTAGGGTAGGGATAAACGCCTACTCCTATAAGGTGTGCTTGTCAGAGGAAATGTAATTGCCGGTGGCCGACCTTCTGAGAGAGATTGAGAAAATTGAATAGGTCATCCTGATGTGAAGAGTATATTTTCAATACTTGTCTTGATGCTTTGTGCATCTTGTGTAAAAAAATCAAGCTCCCTGAGTCGCGCATAGAGTTTATTTCCGTGGCGGAGATTAAAGGCAGTCCTTTTCTTGATCTTCACTTCAGTTCGAAGACCGACCTGTTGATGTTCTTTAAGTCAAATACCGGCGAGGATCAATTGGGAGAAGCGCTGATCTGCTCTTTGGATCAGAATGTTCCCTTTGAGAGGAGGCAGGATTTGCCGCGTTACCTTGAGGGTGAAATGGTTGAGGTCGGTGGCACTGGGCCAGGGCCGGATGGGAAGCATATTTACTCCGCTCGCCTCTTTGCCATGCAAACACCGGATGGCGGAATATCGAGCACTTTCATTCCCAAGGCTCAACTGCTGGAAGTATTGAGGGGGCAGGATTTATTGGCTTGCAGGGTTTTTACTTCCTCTTACTCATATGGCGGTTATTACTCGAATTCAATGAATGTTCCGGCAGTTGAGGTTGTGCGCGCCATTGAGTGAAGGAATGGTCGGTAAAGAGATTGTTTTTGGGTGACGTGCAGCCATGAACTCACCCTAAGGATGAAACCCGCCTGATTCTTCCCAACTACCCTGCACCCACCCATCCAGCGCTTGTCGCCCCGCCCCGGCCTTCCCCTTGCTGAAGCCAGGGCAGCGCAGAGCAGCAGCGTTTTCAGCGGATGTCCCATTTCTTTCTTCCTTGATCCGTCGGGCAGTCGTGCCGCAGGCGCGCATTCTAGAGCGTTGGCGCAGGCCTGCGCGTCATATTTGCTTCGTCCCAGAATATGGGATTGATATTTATATATTGAGATTTTGAAGCGCCCAGGTTTATAGTCCAGCCCACTCACTGCCAAAAACAAAACAGGTGAAGCGATGCTGGCGCAATTGATCGCCCTCGATTGGGGGACGACCTCCCTACGTGCTTACAAACTCGGGCCGGACGGCCAGGTGCTGGAGCAGCGGTCGCTGTCGTTCGGGATTATGCAGTTGCCGAAGACGGCGCGGGTCATCCATGGCCGCGAATGCGTCGACGGTTTTGAACTGGCGTTCGACGAGGCCTGCGGCGACTGGCTCGATGCGCAGCCCGGCCTGCCGGTGATCGCCTGCGGCATGGTCGGCAGCGCCCAGGGCTGGCGCGAGGCGGCCTACCGCGAGACGCCGGCCGACGTCGCCGACCTCGGCCATTCCCTGCAGGTGGTGCGCAGCCAGCGCGGTGTCGATGTGCACATCGTGCCGGGCGTGATCCAGCGTTCGCGCCTGCCGAACGTGATGCGCGGCGAGGAGACCCAAGTCCTCGGCGCGCTGCAGAACCTGGCGCCGGGGGCGGGCGGCGATCTGTTGATCGGCCTGCCGGGCAGCCATTCGAAATGGGTGGAGGTGGCCGAAGGCTGCATCACCCGGTTCGACACTTTCATGACCGGCGAAGTGTTCGCCGTGCTCAGCGAGCACAGCATCCTCGGGCGGACCCAGCAGTTCGGCGCGGCCTTCGACGGCCAGGCGTTCGACCGGGGCGTGCAGGTGGCGTTGTCGGCGGAGGGTGAGATCGGCGTGTTGTCCACCCTGTTCAGTGCCCGCAGCCTGGGCCTCACCGGCGAACTCAGCGCCACCGCGCAACCTGACTATCTGTCCGGCCTGCTGATCGGCCATGAGCTGGCGGCCCTCGCCCAGGTGCAGCGGCAGCGGCGCCACAGCGTGCACCTTCCTGCGATCGTCCTCATCGGCAACGGCGCCTTGTGCGCCCGCTACGGTCGAGCCCTCGACGCCTGCGGCTTCGCCCGCGTGACGCTGGCCGAGCAGGCCACCGAGCGCGGCTTGTGGCAACTGGCGCTGGCCGCCGGACTGATCGTTTCCCCATCCCGTTAACCCCCGACTGGAGGCCAGACATGCTCAAGCAAGCATTGGCGCAAAACGGTCTGATCGCGATCCTGCGCGGCCTGCATCCGCAGGAAGCGGCCGCGATCGGACACGTCCTGTATGCGGCCGGATTTCGCGTCATCGAAGTGCCGCTCAATTCCCCTGCGCCGTACGAAAGCATCCGCATCTTGCGTCAGGCGTTGCCCGCCGACTGCCTGATCGGCGCCGGCACGGTGCTGACCCCGGAGCAGGTGGAGCAGGTCAAGGAGGCCGGCGGCCAGGTGATCGTCATGCCCCACAGCGACGCCAAAGTCCTGCGGGCGGCGAAGGCGGCAGGGCTGTACCTGTCGCCGGGCGTGGCCACGCCGACCGAAGCCTTCGCGGCGCTGGAGGCGGGCGCGGACATTCTCAAGCTGTTCCCGGCCGAACAGATGGGACCTGCGGTGGTGAAAGCCTGGCTGGCGGTGCTGCCCGTCGGGACGGTGCTGGCGCCGGTCGGCGGCGTCACCCCGGACAACATGCAAGCGTTCTTCGAGGCCGGCGCCAAAGGCTTCGGCCTCGGTTCCGGCCTGTTCAAGCCCGGCATGACCCCGGAGCAGGTGGCGGCCAGCGCCAAGGCCTACGTCGCTGCCTGGAACGCCCTGCGCTAAGCATTCGGCTCATCTACAAGAGAGACAAACAGATGAAAATCACCAAACTCACCACCTTCATCGTCCCGCCGCGCTGGTGCTTCCTCAAGGTCGAGACCGACGAGGGCGTCACCGGTTGGGGCGAGCCCGTGGTCGAAGGCCGCGCCCACACCGTCGCCGCCGCCGTCGAGGAATTGTCCGACTACCTGATCGGCAAGGACCCACGCAACATCGAGGACATCTGGACGGTGCTCTACCGCGGCGGCTTCTACCGCGGCGGCGCCGTGCACATGAGCGCCCTGGCCGGTATCGACCAGGCGCTGTGGGACATCAAGGGCAAGGCCCTCGGGGTGTCGGTGAGCGACCTGCTCGGCGGTCAGGTGCGGGACAAGATCCGCGTGTACTCGTGGATCGGCGGCGACCGTCCGGCGGACACCGCGCGGGCGGCGAAAGAGGCGGTGGGCCGTGGCTTCACGGCGGTGAAGATGAACGGCACCGAAGAGCTGCAGTTTCTCGACACTTTCGACAAGGTCGACCAGGCCCTGGCCAACGTGGCGGCCGTGCGCGATGCGGTGGGGCCCAACGTCGGCATCGGCGTGGACTTCCATGGCCGGGTGCACAAGCCCATGGCCAAGGTGCTGATGAAGGAGCTCGATCCGTTCAAGCTGATGTTCATCGAAGAGCCGGTGCTCAGCGAGAACTATGAAGCCTTGAAGGAACTGGCGCCGCTGACCAGCACCCCGATCGCCCTCGGCGAGCGGCTGTTTTCCCGCTGGGACTTCAAGCGCGTGCTGAGCGAAGGCTACGTCGACATCATCCAGCCGGATGCGTCCCACGCCGGCGGCATCACCGAAACCCGCAAGATCGCCAACATGGCCGAAGCCTACGACGTGGCGCTGGCCCTGCACTGCCCGCTGGGGCCGATTGCGCTGGCGGCGTGCCTGCAGCTGGACGCGGCCTGCTACAACGCGTTCATCCAGGAGCAAAGCCTGGGCATCCACTACAACGAGAGCAACGACCTGCTCGACTACGTGAAGGATGCGCGGGTGTTCGACTACGACCAGGGCTTCGTCAGGATCCCGAACGGGCCGGGGCTGGGGATCGAGATCAACGAAGAATACGTGACCGAGCGCGCCGCCGTCGGCCACCGCTGGCGCAACCCGGTGTGGCGCCATGCCGACGGCAGCTTCGCCGAGTGGTGAGTCCTGCCTGACCCGCCGCCAATCCCCTGCGGGAGCCAGCCCTGCCGGCTCCCGCAGCGTGATCTCCAGGGACAGGGGATCGGCCTTCATCCCAGACCTCAATAAACACAAGAAAGAGGCTCCCCATGCAACCGCAAACCCTCACCGGGCAGGCGTCCTTGGTCACGCCCAGCCGCAAGCGGTTTTTCATCATGGTGCTGTTGTTCATCACCGTGGTCATCAACTACCTGGACCGCAGCAACTTGTCGATCGCCGCTCCGGCGCTGACCAGCGACCTGGGCATCGACCCGATCCATGTCGGGCTGATTTTCTCCGCGTTCGGCTGGACCTACGCCGCCATGCAGATCCCCGGCGGCTGGCTGGTGGACCGGGTGCCGCCGCGCATCCTCTACAGCGCCGCGTTGCTGCTGTGGTCGCTGGCCACGGTGATGCTCGGTTTCGCCGCCAGCTTCATCGCGCTGTTCGTGCTGCGCATGGCGGTCGGCGCGCTGGAGGCGCCGGCCTACCCGATCAACAGCCGGGTGGTCACCACCTGGTTTCCCGAGCGCGAACGGGCCACGGCCATCGGCTTCTACACGTCCGGGCAGTTCGTCGGGCTGGCGTTCCTGACGCCGGTGCTGGCCTGGCTCCAGCATGCGTTCGGTTGGCACATGGTGTTCGTCGCCACCGGCGCGGTGGGCATCGTCTGGGCCGCGATCTGGTACGCGGTGTATCGCGAGCCCCGGGATTTCAAGGGGGCCAACGACGCGGAAATCGACCTGATCCGCGAGGGCGGCGGGCTGGTGGACATCCAGGCCGATGCGGCGAAGGTGAAGGCGGCGTTCAACTGGCGCGATCTGGGCATCGTCCTGAGCAAGCGCAAGCTGTGGGGGATTTACCTGGGCCAGTTCTGCCTGAACTCGACGCTGTGGTTCTTTCTGACCTGGTTCCCGACCTACCTGGTGAAATACCGCGGCATGGATTTCATCAAGTCCGGCCTGCTGGCCTCGCTGCCGTTTCTGGCGGCGTTCGTCGGCGTGCTGTGTTCCGGGTTCTTTTCCGACTTCCTGATCCGGCGCGGCTGCACGGTGGGCTTCGCGCGCAAGTTGCCGATCATCGGCGGGCTGCTGATCTCCACCTCGATCATCGGCGCCAACTTCGTCGAGTCGACGCCGCTGGTGATCGCCTTCCTGGCGCTGGCGTTCTTCGGCAACGGGCTGGCCTCGATCACCTGGTCGCTGGTCTCGACGCTGGCCCCGGCGCGGCTGCTGGGCCTGACCGGCGGGGTGTTCAACTTCATCGGCAACCTGTCGGCGATCGCCACGCCGATCGTCATCGGTTTCCTGGCCAGCGGCGATTCGTTCGCTCCGGCAATCACCTACATTGCGCTGTTGGCGTTGATCGGTGCGCTGTCCTACGTGCTGCTGGTGGGCAAGGTGGAGCGCATCGAGTTGTAGTCGCCGGCGCCGGGCGACCATAATGCCGCCCGTTCCCTCGCTCAACGGTAAAGGCTGGATATGCAGGAAGACGCCCCGAAACCCGCCAAGGACGCCGCGCCCACCGGCACCCAGACCCTGCTTCGCGGGTTGGGTGTGGTGCAGGCCGTCGCCAGCGGCGCCCGCGACCTCAAGGAGATCGCCCGCCTGATCGGCACCACGCGCAGCACCACCCACCGTCTGGCCAGTTGCCTGGTGGACGAGCGCTACCTGCGGGTGGTGCCGCAGGTCGGCTATCTGTTGGGGCCGAAGCTGATCGAGCTGGGCTTCCAGGCCCGCGAAGACCTGCCGTTGGTGACGTTGGCAGGGCCTTATCTGGACGAGTTGTCGGCGCTGACCGGCGACACCGTCCACCTGGGCATCCGCGAGGGCGACGAAGTGCTGTACCTGCTGAAGAATCCGGGGCGCAACGGCCCGGAGATGCGTTCGCGGGTCGGTCACCGCATGCCGCTGGCGCGCACCGGGATCGGCAAGGCGCTGATGCTCGACGACGCCCCGCAAGAGTGGCAGCGGCTGTACGACATCAGCCTGCCGGCGGGTGGGAAAAGCCAGTTCTGGCCGCAGCATCCGCAGCAGTCCTGGGAACAGCTCGAACAGCGCATGAGCGAGTATGTGGCAGGCGGCTACGCGTTCGACCTGGAAGACAACGAACCGTCGATCCGCTGCGTGGCGGCGCCGGTGCGCGATGCCAGCAAGCGCATCGTCGCGGCCATCAGCATCGCCAGCACCGTGCCGTACATGCCGCTGGAGAAGATGGCCGAGCTGATTCCCCTGATCAAAGGGGTCACGGCCCGGCTGTCGGCGGAGCTTGGCCTTAAGGTCTGAACCTCAGCGCTTGAGCGTCGCCATGTCGATCACGAAACGGTACTTCACGTCCCCGGCGATCATCCGCGCGTAGGCTTCGTTGATCTGGCGGATGTCGAGCATTTCGATGTCGCAGGTGATGTTGTGCTCGGCGCAGAAATCCAGCACTTCCTGGGTTTCGGCGATGCCGCCGATCAGCGAACCGGCCAGCACCCGGCGGCCCAGCACCAGTTTGGCGGCGTGCACCGGCGGATCGATCGGTTCGATCAGGCCCACCAGGATGTGCACGCCGTCGAAGCGCAGGGTGTCGAGGTAGGGGTTGAGGTCGTGCTGCACCGGGATGGTGTCGAGCAGGAAGTCGAACCGGCCGGCCGCGGCGGCCATCTGTTCGGCGTCGGTGGACACGATCACATGGTCGGCGCCCTGGCGGCGGCCTTCCTCGGCCTTGCTGGCGGAGCGGGTGAACAGCGTCACTTCGGCGCCCATGGCCTTGGCGAACTTGATACCCATGTGGCCGAGGCCGCCCATGCCCAGGATCCCGACCTTGTCGCCGGCCTTCACGCCGTAGTGCTTGAGCGGCGAGTAGGTGGTGATGCCGGCGCAGAGGATCGGCGCGGCGTTGGCCGGGTCCAGCGTCGCGGGGATGCGCACCACGAAATGCTCGCTGACCACGATGCTGTCGGAGTAGCCGCCCATGGTGTTGCTGCCGTCGACCCGGTCCGGGGTGGCGTAGGTCATGGTCGGGCCTTCGAGGCAGTACTGCTCCAGGTCGGCCTTGCAGGCTTCGCAGGTGCGGCAGGAGTCGACCATGCAGCCGACGCCGACCAGGTCGCCTACCTTGTGCTGGGTGACGTTCGCACCGGTTGCGGTGACTTTTCCGACGATCTCATGGCCCGGCATCAGCGGGTAGACCGCGATGCCCCATTCGTTGCGGGCCTGATGGATGTCGGAGTGGCAGACGCCACAGAACAGGATCTCGATGGCGACGTCGTCGGCCCGCAGGCTGCGGCGTTCGAACGTCATCGGGGCGAGGGGAGTGGTGGCCGTCTGGGCGGCGTAGCCGATGGCGGTGTACATGGGGAACCTCGCAAAAGCGCTGACAAATGAGGCGGCGCATTCTGGGCGCAGGCCGGGTGTCCGGCCATGACGATTCCTCCGGGTATCATGCCTATTCCTCCGGCATGCGGGGCTGGCGCGCCGCATGGGCCAAAGGATCTGCGATGATGGTTTCGTGCCTTTTTCCGTCACTTTTCCGTGAAGAGTTTTCCATGCAGTTGACCCGCCACCTCGATGCCAATGCCACGCTGGTTTCGCTGATCGAGCCGCTGGCCCGGCGCGACGGTTTCAGCCAGACCGGGTTGCCGGGCGTGCAGGTGCTGCGCGCCAGTTGCGATGTCGCCCGGGGCCCGCACATCTATGAGCCGAGCCTGATGATCATCGCCCAGGGCAGCAAACTGGCGTACCTGGGCCCGCGCACAATGGAGTACGGCGCCGGGCACTACCTGATCCAGGCATTGCCGGTGCCGTTCGAGTGCGAGACCTATGCCGAGCCGGATGCGCCGCTGCTGGGGGTGTCGGTGTCGATCGACCGGGTGCTGCTCGGCGAGCTGGTGCTGGCCATGGGGCTGGCGCCGGGGCGGCACATTGCGGCGCAGACGCCGGAGTCGATGACCTCGGTGGTGCTCGACGACGACATGCGCGGCTGCGTCGAACGCTTGCTCGGCTGCCTGCACGATCCGCTGGCCTGCCGGATACTCGGCCCGGCGCGCATCCGCGAGCTGCTGTTCACTGCGTTGCGCGGGCCCCAGGCCGATGTGCTGCGGGCGCTGGTGGAGCAGCAGGGGCAGTTTGCCCGGATCGCCGCGTCGATCAGCCATCTGCACACCCACTACACCGAACCGCTGAACGTCGAGACCCTGGCCGGTTGCGCCAACATGAGCGTGTCGACCTTCCACGAGCACTTCAAGCGCAGCACCTTGCTGTCGCCGGTGCAGTACCTCAAGCGCCTGCGCCTGCTCAAGGCCCAGACGCTGCTGATCGCCGAAGGGCTGGGCGTGGCGCAGGCGGCGCACCGGGTGGGCTACCAGAGCACGTCGCAGTTCAGCCGCGAGTACAAGCGCTACTTCGAACGCAGCCCGGGCGAGGAGCGCGCGGCCTGAACCGTTGCTGCCTTGCGGGTGGGGCAGCTTGCATTGATGTTGCCAGTACGGGCGCTTTCGCGGGCAAGCCCGCTCCCACAGGTTTGCGGTCATCGCCGATTCTGTGGGCACCCGGGCCCACTGTGGGAGCCAGCCTGCTGGCGATGAAGGCCTTGCCGTTTTCCCGCTGCCCTGTAGATGCCGGGCAACAAAAAGGCCCCCATTCGGGAGCCTCGTTGTTCTGCGGTGTGGCTTACATGTTCGGGTAAGTCGGGCCGCCGGCGCCTTCCGGCGCCACCCAGGTGATGTTCTGCGCAGGATCCTTGATGTCGCAGGTCTTGCAGTGCACGCAGTTCTGGGCGTTGATCTGGAAGCGCTTCTCGCCGTCTTCCTTGGTGATCACTTCATACACGCCGGCCGGGCAGTAGCGCTGGGCCGGTTCGTCGTAGATCGGCAGGTTCTTGGTCAGCGGGATGCTCGGGTCGGTCAGCCGCAGGTGGCACGGCTGCTCTTCCTCATGGTTGGTGCCGGAGATGAACACCGAGCTGAGCTTGTCGAAGCTGATCTTGCCGTCGGGTTTCGGGTAGTCGATCTTCTTGCACTCGGCCGCTGGCTTGAGGCAGGCGTAGTCCGGCTTGGTGTCGTGCAGGGTGAACGGCAGCTTGCCGCCGAAGATGTTCTGGTCGAGCCAGTTGAAGCCGCCGCCGACGATGGCGCCGAACTTGTGGATCGCCGGGCCGAAGTTGCGGCTGGCGAACAGCTCTTCGTGCAGCCAGCTGTTCTTGAAGGCGTCGACGTAGGCGGTCAGCTCTTCGGTGCCGTCCTTGTCGGCGAACAGCGCGTCGGCCACGGACTCGGCCGCGAGCATGCCGGACTTCATCGCGGTGTGGCTGCCCTTGATCTTGGCGAAGTTCAGGGTGCCGAGGTCGCAGCCGATCAGCGCGCCTCCCTTGAACACCATCTTCGGCAGCGAGTTCAGGCCGCCCTTGCAGATCGCGCGGGCGCCGTAGCTGATGCGCTTGCCGCCTTCCAGGTACTGCTTGAGCACCGGGTGATGCTTGAGGCGCTGGAACTCGTCGAAAGGCGACAGGTAGGTGTTGCTGTAGGACAGGTCGACGATCAGTCCGACCACCACCTGGTTGTTCTCCAAGTGATAGAGGAAGGAGCCGCCGGTGTTCTCGGTGCCCATGATGTCCATCGGCCAACCGGCGGTGTGCACCACCAGGCCCGGCTGATGCTTGGCCGGGTCGATTTCCCAGATTTCCTTCAGGCCGATGCCGTAGTGCTGGGCGTCGGCGTCGCTGTCGAGGTTGAAGCGCTTGATCAGCTGCTTGCCGATGTGGCCGCGGCAGCCTTCGGCGAACAGCGTGTACTTGCCGCGCAGTTCCATGCCGGGGGTGTACAGGCCGTCCTTCGGATGGCCTTCGCGGTCGACGCCCAGGTCACCGGTGATGATCCCGCGCACCACGCCGTTCTCGTCGAACAGCGCTTCCTGGGCGGCGAAGCCTGGGTAGATCTCTACGCCCAGGTTCTCGGCCTGCTGGGCCAGCCAGCGGCACAGGTTGCCGAGGGAAATAATGTAGTTGCCTTCGTTGTGCATGGTCTTGGGCACAAAGAAGTCAGGAATTTTCTGCGCGCTTTCGGCGTTTTTCAGCACGAAGATATCGTCGCGGGTGACGGGGGTGTTCAGCGGAGCGCCGAGTTCCTTCCAGTCAGGGAACAGCTCGTTCAGGGCCCGTGGTTCGAATACCGCGCCGGACAGGATGTGAGCGCCGACCTCGGAGCCTTTTTCGACCACGCAGACGCTGATTTCCTTACCGGCTTCGGCGGCCTTCTGCTTCAGGCGGCAGGCGGCGGAAAGGCCAGCGGGGCCGGCACCGACGATGACCACGTCGAATTCCATGTATTCGCGTTCCACAGGCTATCTCCTACTCAAGGCTCAACAGTTTTTTTTCTAATTTGGAGGTTTGATGTCGCATTCGTTATTGCCTTTACGTTAACGTCAAAGGAAATAATGGATAAGCCACCCGTCTCTCTAGGGGGCGCATTATATCTACACCACTCCCAGCGTCCAATACAAACGTTTGTTTGAATCGGCCGCAGGCCAGAGAAATCAAAGAAGCGCGGCTTATGGACGACCATTTTGCCGTATTGACCGGAATAGGCGTTCCGGTCAAGATACGGGCGGTTTTGCGCTCGCCGTAGGCTGAATGGTGGTTTCAAGAGCACCTCTAAAGACAGGGCGTGGGCGGTACGGCGGTGAGGCGCAGCGCGCAGTCTGCACACCGGGAAGATGAATGACCTGCGGGTCGCTCCTGACGAACGGTCAGTCGTTCGCTGGAGAAGTCAGCCGTACTGAAGCCGGCGTTTTTAGAGGTGCCCTTGTGCCCGATGAGCACCAACCGCCAGGTTCGCCTAGGCGATTTCCTTTTCACCGGAGAGTAACGAGGAATCCATGAAGGTTCTTGTAGCTGTCAAACGCGTTGTGGATTACAACGTCAAGGTTCGCGTGAAGGCGGACAATTCCGGCGTAGACCTCGCCAACGTCAAGATGTCGATGAACCCGTTCTGCGAAATCGCAGTGGAAGAAGCCGTGCGCCTGAAAGAGAAGGGCGTGGCGAGCGAAATCGTCGTCGTCTCCATCGGCCCGTCCACCGCTCAGGAGCAACTGCGTACCGCACTGGCCCTGGGTGCCGACCGCGCCATCCTCGTCGAATCCGCTGAAGACCTGACCTCCCTGGCCGTGGCCAAGCTGCTCAAGGCCGTGGTCGACAAGGAACAGCCTCAGCTGGTGATCCTGGGCAAACAGGCCATCGACAGCGACAACAACCAGACCGGCCAGATGCTCGCCGCGCTGAGCGGCTACGGCCAGGGCACGTTCGCCTCGAAAGTCGAAGTCTCCGGCGACAGCGTTGCCGTGACCCGCGAAATCGACGGCGGCGCGCAGACCGTTTCCCTGAAGCTGCCGGCCATCGTCACCACCGACCTGCGTTTGAACGAGCCGCGCTACGCGTCCCTGCCGAACATCATGAAAGCCAAGAAGAAGCCTCTGGAGACTCTGACTCCGGACGCCTTGGGCGTTTCCACCGCCTCCACCAACAAGACCCTGAAGGTCGAAGCGCCGGCTGCACGCAGCGCGGGCATCAAGGTCAAGTCGGTGGCTGAACTGGTCGAGAAACTGAAAAACGAAGCGAAGGTAATCTAAATGACTATCTTGGTTATTGCTGAACACGACAACAAAGTGCTGGCCCCGGCCACGCTGAACACCGTTGCTGCCGCTGCCAAGATCGGCGGCGACATCCACGTCCTGGTCGCAGGCCAGGGCGCTGGCGCCGTGGCTGAGGCCGCCGCGAAGATCGCTGGCGTGAGCAAGGTCCTGAACGCCGACAACGCCGCCTACGCCCACCAGCTGCCGGAAAACGTCGCGCCGCTGGTGGTCGAACTGGGCAAGGGCTACAGCCACATCCTGGCCGCCGCCACCTCCAACGGCAAGAACATCCTGCCGCGCGTCGCCGCCCAGCTGGACGTCGACCAGATCTCCGAGATCATCTCGGTTGAGAGCGCCGACACCTTCAAGCGTCCGATCTACGCCGGCAACGCCATCGCCACCGTGCAGTCGACCGCCGCGATCAAGGTGATCACCGTGCGCGCCACCGGTTTCGATCCGGTTGCCGCCGAAGGTGGTTCGGCTGCCGTTGAATCGGTTGCCGCTGCCCACAACCCGGCCATCTCCAGCTTCGTCAGCGAAGAGCTGGCCAAGTCCGACCGTCCGGAACTGACCGCTGCCAAGATCGTCGTTTCCGGCGGCCGCGGCATGCAGAACGGCGACAACTTCAAGCACCTGTACGCCCTGGCCGACAAGCTGGGCGCCGCCGTCGGCGCTTCCCGCGCTGCCGTCGACGCAGGCTTCGTGCCGAACGACATGCAGGTCGGCCAGACCGGCAAGATCGTCGCGCCGCAGCTGTACATCGCCGTCGGCATCTCCGGCGCGATCCAGCACCTGGCCGGCATGAAAGACTCCAAGGTGATCGTCGCGATCAACAAGGACGAAGAAGCGCCGATCTTCCAGGTGGCCGACTACGGCCTGGTGGCGGATCTGTTCGAAGCGGTGCCTGAGCTGGAGAAGCTGGTCTAATCCGGCGGCTTCACTTATAAAGAGCCCGGCCTGTTGGTCGGGCTTTTTTTTTGTTCCGGATTTGAGTGGGAGCGTTTCGCCATGGATCTGCGTCGCCGGTTGGGCCTTATGTCGCTGCTGGGTCTTTTGTCGTTGCCGGGCCTGTCGATGGCCGCGGGCAAGTGCGAGCGCCTGGTGGTCACCGGCAGTCCGGATGCGCCGCCGTACCTGTGGCAGGACCCGCAGAACCCCAAGCAACTGATCGGCGCCAGTGCCGACCTGCTTCAGCAGGCGGCCAAGGAGCTGGGCATCAAGGTCGAGCTGCTGTACGCCGGCAAACGTTCCCAGGCGCTGGACGAAGTGCGCAGCGGGCGCATGGACATGCTGGCCGACGCGCCGCTGGCCTTCAACGAGCTGGAGCATCTGGACTACATTCACCCGCCGCTGCTGGAGAACGATTACCTGGTATGGACGAAGAAGGGCTCGGCGTTGGTCTACGGCGAAGCGAAGGACCTTAACGGGCATTTGGGCGCTCTGTCGGAAAAGTCTCGTTTGACCCAGGCATTCAGCCTCTATGCCGAGCAGCATTTGACCCTCACCCGTACGGCAAACCTCGCCCAGGCCTTGCAGAAATTGCTGCTGGGCGAAGTGGAATATGTACTCGCCGGACGCTACTCGGGCATGGCGGCCGCGCAGGCGCTGGGGATGGCCGATGACTTGCTGGCCTTCGAGCAGCCTGTCGACCGGCCGGGGCTGTACCTGGCGGTTTCGCACAACTCGGCCTGCAACGATCCGTGGTTGCGCGGACAGTTGGCCAAAAAGATGACAGAATTGCCCGCGTCCGGACTGACGGAAGCCGCGCTGCAGCGCAACATCGAGCGCTGGAAGGCGCAGCAGCAACAGCCGCAGCAACCTGTCAGTGCCCCAAAACAGTAGGGATTCTTAGTGAGCAATCGACTTCTTTTCGCAGCGGTGGCCGTTCTGGCGTTGGCCGGCTGCGCCAACGATCCTGCGCCCAATGAGCAGATGCGCCTGACCGGGCAGGCCTTGGAACAGGCCAAGGCCGTGGGCGCCAGTGCCGACGATGTGCCGGAAATGAAACTGGCCGAAGACAAGTACAACCGCGCCAAGGGCAGCATGGCCGGCGAGTCCTACAAGAACGCGCGGATGCGGGCCGAGCAGGCCGAACTGGACGCGCGGCTGGCGGAGGCCAAGGTGCTGACCCACAAGAGCGAAGAGCAGGTGAATGCGCTCAACACCCGCATCGCCCGTCTGCGCAAGCAACTGGGGGATGCCCAATGAGCCTTACGTCCAGACTCCTTGGCGGCCTGGTCGTGGCCGGCTGCGTCGGTCTCTACGGCTGCGCCGGCCAGCAGAGCGAATCGGCGCTGCAGCAGGCGGGTGCCGACTTCCAGAAGGTCAAGGAAGACTCCAACGTGCTGCGCATCGCGCCGAAGGATGTGATCCGCGCCGGCGAATCCCTGGCCCGTGCCGACCGTCTCTCCACGTACTGGGGCAGCGGCGGCGACGTGCAGCATTACGCCTATCTGAGCCAGCGCTACAGCGCGATCGCCCGCGAACACACCAATCAGGTGCTCAACGAAGAGCACGCCGCGAAACTGGAGCTTGAGCGCCAGCGCCTGCAACTGGCCCTGCGCGAATCCAAGTTGTCGAGCGTGCAGCAGCAAGGCAAATGGCTGGAAGAGCAGATCGTTGCCCTGGCCACCACCCAGACCGACCGCGGCCTGGTGATGACCCTCGGCGACGTGCTGTTCGACACCGGCGAAGCGGAGCTCAACAACTCGGCGAACCGCGTGGTGCTCAAGCTGGTGCAGTTCCTGCAGCTCAACCCCAAGCGGGTGGTGCGCATCGAGGGCTACACCGACAGCACCGGCGGCAAGCAGGAAAACCTCAAGCTGTCCCGCGACCGCGCCCAGTCGGTGGCCGATGTGCTGATGGATCTGGGCATCGACGACAAGCGCATTCAGGTCGAAGGCTACGGTGACGAGTACCCGGTGGACGCCAACGCTTCCGAGCGCGGGCGTGCGCAGAACCGTCGGGTGGAAATCGTGTTCTCCGACGAAAAAGGCCAGCTCGGCGCCGCCCGCTGAGGCCGGCGTCACTGGAAAGCCCGGGCTGTCAGGCAGCGCCGGGCTTTTTTACGTCTGTCGAATAGCGCTCAAATATTCAGGCCGACGGCTGACACTGCACTGTACGGTCGAGTAATGTGGCAACTGTCCCAGTACACTTCTAAACTGTTCCGGTATTGTTTCGAACAAGAATAAAACGCCCCGTGAAATCGAGTGCTGCGTCATGACCAATCTCTTGCTCTACCAGCGTATTGCTCAACAACTGGCTGAAGACATCCGTCGCGGCGTGTATCAGCCGGGGGAACGCGTGCCGTCGGTGCGCAAGATGAGTTCGCAGCTCAACGTCAGCCATGCCACGGTGCTGCAGGCCTACGCCAACCTTGAGGATCAGGGGCTGATCCGGGCGCGGCCGCAGTCCGGCTACTACGTGCACCAGACACCCGCCCTGACGGCGCCGACGCCGGACATCGCGCGGGTCGAACGGCCGGGCCTGGTCACCCGCAGCAGCATCATTCAGCAAGTGTTGGTCGAGTCCCGCCGCGAAGGCGTGTTCCCGTTGGGCGCTGCGGTGCCCAGCGTCGATTACCTGCCGGTGCGGGCGCTGCACCAGCAGTTGGCCAAGGTCACGCGGTTCCACAGCCCGCGGGCGTTCAGCTATATGTTCAGCCCCGGTTTCGAACCGCTGCGCCGGCAAGTGGCGATCCGCATGCGCGACGCGGGCGTGGTGGTCGACCCGTCCGAAGTGGTGATCACCCACGGCTGCGTCGATGCCCTGCAGATGTCGCTGCGGGTGCTGACCCGGCCCGGCGACCTGATCGCCGCCGAATCCCCGACCTACTATGGCCTGCTGCAGCTGGCCGACTTGCTGGGCCTGAAAGTCATCGAGATCCCCAGCGACCCGGCCACCGGCATGAGCCTGGAGGCCCTGCAGCTGGCGGCCAACCAATGGTCGATCAAAGCCCTGGTGCTGACCACGCGCCTGAGCAACCCCTTGGGCGGCACCATGCCCGAAGAGCGGCAGAAACAGCTGCTGCGCCTGGCTTCGGATTTCGACATCCAGATCGTCGAGGACGACATCTATGGCGAGCTGATGTTCGAGCAGGGCCGCACCAAGGCGCTCAAGGCCTACGACCGGCTCGACCGGGTGATCTACTGTTCGAGCTTTTCCAAGACCTTGTCGCCCGGCGTGCGCATCGGCTGGATGATCGCCGGCAAGTATCAGCAGGAGATCCAGCGGCTGCAGACCTTCAGCACCCATTCGGCGTGCAGCGTCACGCAAATGGCGATCGCCGCGTACCTGGAGAACGGCGGCTATGACCGGCATTTACGGTACATCCGTCAGGAATACCGGAAAAACCTCAGCGCCTTCCAGTTGGCGGTCCAGCAGTATTTCCCTGAAGGCACCCAGATGACCCGGCCCACTGGCGGCTTCATTCTGTGGGTGAGCCTGCCGGGACGGGTCAACACCCAGGAGCTGCACGTGCGGGCCCTGCAACAGGGCATCAGCATTGCGCCGGGCCTGATCTTCAGCAACACCGAGCAGTTCAACCACTGCATCCGGCTCAACTGCGGCATTTCCTGGAACCGCGAGGCGGAGCGGACGCTGATGACCCTCGGCCTGCTGGCGACCCAACTCTGCCAAGAGACTGCCGGCGGCTTCTGAGTCGATGGCAGAGCTTGTCACAGGCTCTGCGACAGGCGAGCATATGGCCCTCTGCCGTTAGCCCCGTTGGATTCATGAAAGCGATTCTTCCTGCCGTCCGGGTTTTGCTTTGCCTGTTTGCGTTCGCACAGGTGCCTGGCGTCCTGGCGGCTGCTGCCCAGGACAAGGCACCCGCTGCCGCCGCCGCGAAAAAGCCGGCCGCTGCCGCCAAGGCGACGCCGGCAAAGAAGGCGCTGCAAAAGAAGGCCGCGCCGGTCAAGAAGCGTGCGCCGGTCGCTTCCAAGTCGAAGTCGGCCAGTGAAGTGGCCAAGACGCCGTTGCCGCCCGCCAGGCTCGACCTGAGCCTGCCCAAGGAGATGGTGCAGCAACTGAAGCCGGCCGGCGCCGTGCCGCTGCCCAAGCATGAGGCGATCCTGCCGCAGATGTTCGGCGAGAAGAACAGCGGTTTCCAGCTCAACGGCCGTCTGCTGAGCAACGAAATGCAGTTGCAGCTGCGCAACGAGGAGCGGCGGGATGTCGAAGGGGCCGCGCTGGATTTCGAATTCAAGCAGTGAAACCCGCTCATCGGTGACCCGCCGGCCAGACACTTTGTCGGAGACTGGTCGGTCATTTCCGTTTACGCACAAAAACTCCGTTTCAGGGAATTTAAAACAGGCGTTTTAGCCGTTACTCTGTTCCCTGTCCTTTTCATGCATTGCCCGCCGCGAGGAATCTGTTGCCATGAACTGCCGTGAAGGTTGTGGCGCCTGCTGCATTGCCCCATCCATCAGTTCACCGATTCCCGGCATGCCAGACGGCAAGCCCGCTGGGGAACGCTGCGTGCAGCTCTCGGTCGAAAACCTGTGCAGCATTTTCGGCCGTCCGGAGCGTCCGGCGGTCTGTTCGGGGTTCAAGGCCGATCCTGAAGTCTGCGGCGACAGCCGCGAAGAGGCGGTCAGGCTGATCGGCTGGTGGGAGCAGATGACGGCGGCGTGATGCGTCAAACGAACGGAACTTCAACAATAAGGAACAAGACTATGGGTTCGCTGCACCGTATCGCTGTGTTGTGCGGTCTGACCGCCGTGCTGGCCACCTCGGCCGCCCAGGCCGAAGACTGGAAAGTCGCCAAGAACGAGGACGGGATCAAGGTGTCCCTGAGCGAAGTGCCCGGTTCGGACTACAAGTCCTATCAGGGCGTGACGCTGATGAAGACCACCGTCGCCAAGCTGCGCGCCCTCCAGGAAGACGTTGCCGGCGCCTGCAAATGGATCCACGAGTGCGAGTCCCAGAAGCTGCTCAAGCACGAAGGCGACCAGAGCTGGACCTACACCCGCTTCAACACGCCATGGCCGGTCACCCCCCGTGACTCGGTGCTGCACATCACCACCGTCGAAGGCGCCGACGGCAGCCTGACCCGCAACCTGGAAGGCGTGCCGAAGTACGTTCCGGAAGAGAAAGGCTATGTGCGGGTTGCCCAGGTCAAGGGTTTCTGGAAGTTCGTGCCCAAGGGCGACCAGGTCGAAGTGACCTACCAGGTGCACACCGAGCCGGGCGGCAGCGTGCCGGCGATGGTCGCCAACAAGTTCGTGGTGGATGCGCCGTTCAACACGCTCAAGGCCCTCAAGGCCCGCGCCGAGAAGTAAGCGCCGGCGCAATGGACGAAACGCCCTGATCCCTCGGGGCGTTTTGTTTTGTGGTGGTTTTGTACTTATTTTGTGTTTCCGGATATGCGTTGAACGAAATTTTCACAATTGCTTCCCGACAATTCGCCCGCATCCTTGCACCCTGCCGGCCCGACATGAAAGTGTCCGGCGCCGGGGCAGTAATCAATGGCAATGCCGCCGTCTATCGTGCAACATTTGCGCACCGCGCGAGCCCCGGGGCCTGGGAATGGCCAACAGAGGGCAGGGCGCAGCTGTTTCTTGCAATTTCAACTTCCAATGGGTCCTAAAACGACATGGCAAACCCGGACGCCCTGAACCGGCAGCGATCTTCCAGTCGCCTGCTGCAACCGACCGTCAAATCGCATCTGGCCTACACGCTGCTGTGCGCGCTGGTCATGATGGTGATGTTGTCCGTGCTGCGCCTCGCGCTGCTGGTCTACAACCGCGAGATGATCCTCGACACCCCGGCTTCCACCTTCCTCGAAGCTTTCGCCAACGGCTTGCGTTTCGACCTGCGCCTGGTGGTCTACCTGTGCATTCCGCTGCTGCTGGCGCTGTTCAGCGTCCGGGCGATGGCCGCCCGCGGGTTCTTCCGCCTGTGGCTGACCGTGGTCTCCAGCATCGCGCTGTTCCTCGGCCTGATGGAGATGGACTTCTACCGCGAGTTCCACCAGCGCCTCAACGGCCTGGTGTTCCAGTACGTGAAGGAAGACCCGAAAACCGTCATGAGCATGCTCTGGTACGGTTTCCCGGTGGTGCGCTACCTGCTGGCCTGGGCCGTGGGCACGCTGATCCTGACCCTGGCGTTCAAGGGCGCCGACCGCGCCACCCGCCCGCGCGGGCCGTTCAGCGGCGGTAACGTCGGTACCCGTCAGGTGGCGCCGTGGTATGCGCGCCTTGCGGTGTTCGTGGTCTGCCTGGTGGTCTGCGTGGTCGCCGCCCGCGGCACCCTGCGTCAAGGCCCGCCGCTGCGTTGGGGCGACGTGTACACCACCGAGTCGAACTTCGCCAACCAATTGGGCCTCAACGGCACGCTGTCGCTGATCGCGGCGGCCAAGGACCGGATGGGCGAAGACCGCAACAACATCTGGAAGGCCACGCTGCCGCAGCCTGAGGCGCAGAAGGTGGTGCGCGAGATGCTGCTGATGCCGGACGACAAGCTGGTCGATGCCGACATCGCCGCCGTGCGTCGCGAGTACACGCCACCGGCCGACAAGACTCTGCCGATCAAGAACGTCGTCGTGATCCTGATGGAAAGCATGGCCGGCCATTCGGTGGGCGCGCTGGGCGGCCCGGGCAACATCACGCCGTACCTGGACAAGCTGTCGAAGGAAGGCTTGCTGTTCGACCGGTTCTTCTCCAACGGCACCCACACCCACCAGGGCATGTTCGCCACCATGGCGTGCTTCCCGAACCTGCCGGGCTTCGAATACCTGATGCAGACGCCGGAAGGCAGCCACAAGCTGTCCGGCCTGCCGCAACTGCTCAGTGCCCGCGCCTTTGACGATGTCTATGTCTACAACGGCGATTTCGCCTGGGACAACCAGTCGGGCTTCTTCAGCAACCAGGGCATGACCAACTTCGTCGGCCGCAACGACTTCGTCAATCCGGTGTTCTCCGACCCGACGTGGGGCGTGTCCGACCAGGACATGTTCGACCGTGGCCTGGAAGAACTGAAGGCCCGCGACGGCAAGGACAAGAAACCGTTCTATGCCTTGCTGCAGACCCTGTCCAACCACACCCCGTATGCGCTGCCGACGCCGTTGCCGGTGGAGCGCGTGACCGACCGCGGCACCCTGAACGAGCACCTGACCGCCATGCGTTACGCGGACTGGGCGCTGGGCCAGTTCTTCGAAAAGGCCCGCAAGGAGCCGTACTTCAAGGAGACCCTGTTCGTCATCGTCGGCGACCACGGCTTCGGCAACGAACGCCAGATCACCGAAATGGATCTGGGCCGCTTCAACGTGCCGATGCTGATGATCGCGCCGGGCATCCAGGAGAAGTTCGGCCAGCGTGACCACACCGTGGGCACCCAGATCGACATCGTGCCGACCATCATGGGCCGCCTGGGCGGCGAAGTGCGTCACCAGTGCTGGGGCCGCGACCTGCTCAACCTGCCGCAGGGCGACACCGGTTTCGGCGTGATCAAGCCGTCCGGCAGCGAGCAGACCACCGCCATCGTGACCGCCGACCAGATCCTGGTGCTGCCGAAGGACAAGGACATGGCGCCGAAGATCTACGCCTACGAGTTGGGCGCCAATCCTCATGCCGAGGTCATTCCCGATGCGCCGCGCACCGCCGAGCTCAAGCACAAGCTCGAAGCGTTCCTGCAGACGGCCACCAAGAGCCTGATCGACAACACCGCCGGTGTGGTCAACGGCAAGCCGGACTGACTGTCAGGCACGCCAGGTTCCGCCCCATGAAAAGAGGCCCTTGAAGGGCCTCTTTTTTTGCCTGCGAAAAACGCTATATCCGGCCGAGCAACAACAGCACCAGCAGCACGACCAGCACGACGCCGATGATGCCGGAAGGGCCGTAGCCCCAACTTCTGGAGTGCGGAAAGACCGGCAGACCACCGATCAGCAACAGGATCAGGATAATGATGAGGATTGTGCCCATGTCTGTTTCCTTGTCGAGAAGGTTTCGGAAAGTCTTGCAGTCCAAGGCCGGCTGGAAACCATGCGGATCCAGGCGTCTTACCAGTTCCGACCGGCGCGCCCGACAGAAAATTCAATGTTTTTTGGCGCTGTCCGCAACGCGCTCCGCCCAGGCCCGAGCCACGCATCGCGTGGCGGTTTGCCCTCGCCATTCAGCACTCTGATGGAGCGTGGGTGGCCGCGGTTCCTTCGCTACACTCCGCGCATCTTCCAAAGAACAACAAGGCTGTCTGCTATGCAAAATCGCATGATGATCACTGGTGCAGGCTCCGGCCTGGGTCGCGAAATCGCGTTGCGCTGGGCGCGTGAGGGGTGGCGGCTGGCCTTGTCGGACGTCAGCGAGGCGGGCCTGCAGGAAACCCTCAAACTCGTGCGCGAGGCCGGCGGCGACGGCTTCGTCCAGCGTTGCGACGTGCGCGACTACAGCCAGCTCACCGCCTTCGCCCAGGCCTGCGAGGTGAAGTTCGGCGGCATCGACATCATCGTCAACAACGCCGGGGTGGCGTCGGGCGGCTTCTTCAGCGAGCTGTCGCTGGAAGACTGGGACTGGCAGATCGCGATCAACCTGATGGGCGTGGTCAAGGGCTGCAAGGCGTTCCTGCCGCTGCTGGAGCAGAGCAAGGGCAAGATCATCAACATCGCCTCCATGGCGGCGCTGATGCAGGGCCCGGCCATGAGCAACTACAACGTGGCCAAGGCCGGCGTGGTGGCGCTGTCGGAGAGCCTGCTGGTGGAACTGGCCCAGCAGGAGGTCGGTGTCCACGTGGTGTGCCCATCATTCTTCCAGACCAACCTGCTGGACTCGTTCCGTGGCCCGACGCCGGCCATGAAGGCCCAGGTCGGCAAGTTGCTGGAGAGTTCGCCGATCACCGCCGCCGATATCGCCGACTACATCTTCAACCGGGTCGCCGCCGGCGAGTTCATGATCCTGCCCCACGAGCAAGGGCGCATGGCCTGGGCGCTCAAGCAGAAGAATCCGCAATTGCTGTACGACGAAATGACCGCCATGGCCGACAAAATGCGCGCCAAGGCACGGCAGAACAACGGCTGAACTTGCTCCCGCAGGGCCTCATCGCTAGGGTGGCCGCAACTGTCACCCTGACGAGACGTCTTGCATGCTCAATTACCTGTGGTTCCTTCTGGCCGCGCTGTTCGAAATCGCCGGCTGCTTCGCCTTCTGGATGTGGCTGCGCCAGGGCAAGAGCGCCGTGTGGGTGATCCCGGCACTGCTGAGCCTGACCCTGTTCGCGCTGCTGCTGACGCGCATCGAGGCGACCTACGCCGGCCGCGCCTACGCCGCGTACGGCGGCATCTACATCGTCGCGTCGATCGGCTGGCTGGCGGTGGTCGAGCGCATCCGGCCCTTGGGTTCGGACTGGATCGGCGTCGCGCTGTGCGTGATCGGCGCCACGGTGATCCTGTTCGGCCCGCGCTTTTCCGCTGCCTGAAACGGTGTAGGCCATCGCCGCTTTGCGGGAAACGTCCGAAGGGCGATGTACCCACCGCGTGTAGGGCATGACTGATTTGTCCGGCATGCATTGTGGGGCGCGGGCAAGCCGCGCATCTTCAAGGCCCGTTTACCTTGAAGGATCAACCCCATGCTTGTACTCAGCCGTGTCGTCGGAGAACAGATTTCCATCGGCCACAACATTTCCCTGCGCGTGCTGTCGGTCAACGGCTCCAGTGTCCGGTTCGGCGTCGAGGCGCCGCAGCAGGTCGAGGTGCACCGCGCCGAGGTCTACGAGCGCATCCAGCGCAAGCAGGCCGCAGGCAAGGGGCGCTGAGGGTCAGTCGAACAGGTGCTTGGGCACGTCGTGTTTGAGCATCAGTTGGCATTGCTCGCTTTCCGGGTCGAACACGATCAGCGCCTGGCCTTTGGTCAGGGCCTGGCGAACCCGCAGCACGCGGGTCTCCAGCGGGGTGTCGTCGCCGTTGTCGGTGCCGTCGCGGGTGACGAAGTCCTCGATCAGACGGGTGAGGGTGTCGACTTCAAGCATGTCGTGGGGAATCAGCATGGGGGCCTCGGCTCGATCAATGCCGTGATGCTACGGCGATTGGCGGTCGGCGGCCAGCGCGGGAGGAACCAGTGGCCTGCTCACCCCCCTTCGCCGGCAAGCCCGATCCCTGTGGGGCCGGCTTGCCGGCGAAGGCGCCGGCCCAGACACCGCCGACCTAACTGTCGGACCGCTGACCCACCAGGCTGTCCACCGACGGCACCCGCGTGTCGCTCTCCATCTGCGTGTCATGTTCGATCTGGTGGCTGAAGCGCTCCAGGGACGCATCGGCCGGCTGCGCGTCGCTGGCGAACACCGGCGCGCTGAGCATGTACGCCCCCAGCAGGCGACTGAGCGCCGCCAGGCTGTCGAGGTGGGTGCGTTCGTAGCCGTGGGTCGCGTCGCAGCCGAAGGCGAGCAGGGCGGTGCGGATGTCGTGGCCGGCGGTCACCGCCGAATGGGCGTCGCTGAAGTAGTAGCGGAACAGGTCGCGGCGCACCGGCAGTTCATGTTCGTCGGCCAGGCGCAGCAGGTGCCGCGACAGGTGATAGTCGTACGGCCCGCCGGAGTCCTGCATCGCGACGCTGACCGCGTGTTCGCTGGAGTGCTGGCCGGGCGCGACCGGCGCGATGTCGATGCCGACGAACTCGCTGACGTCCCACGGCAGGGCCGCCGCCGCGCCGCTGCCGGTTTCCTCGGTGATGGTGAACAGCGGGTGGCAGTCGATCAGCGGTTCCCGGCCACTGTCGACGATGGCCTTGAGCGCCGCCAGCAGGGCGGCCACGCCGGCCTTGTCGTCGAGGTGGCGGGCGCTGATGTGGCCGCTTTCGGTGAACTCCGGCAACGGGTCGAAGGCCACCACATCGCCGATGCCGATGCCCAGCGAGTCGCAGTCGGCCCGTGTCGCGCAGTAGGCGTCCAGGCGCAGCTCGACGTGATCCCAGCTGACCGGCAGTTCATCCACCGCCGTGTTGAACGCATGCCCGGAAGCCATCAGCGGCAGGACGCTACCGCGGATCACGCCGTTGTCGGTGAACAGGCTGACGCGGCTGCCTTCGGCGAAGCGGCTCGACCAGCAGCCGACCGGCGCGAGCGTCAGGCGGCCGTTGTCCTTGATCGCGCGCACGGCGGCGCCGATGGTGTCCAGGTGCGCCGACACCGCCCGGTCGGGGCTGTTCTTCTTGCCCTTGAGCGTGGCGCGGATCGTGCCGCGGCGCGTCATCTCGAAAGGGATGCCGAGTTCCTCCAGGCGTTCGGCGACATAGCGCACGATGGTGTCGGTGAACCCGGTGGGGCTGGGGATGGCGAGCATTTCCAGCAGGACTTTCTGCAGGTAGTTCAGGTCCGGTTCGGGAAGTTGAGGGGACATGGAATCTCCTGTTGGGTGAGAGGCATGCGCTGATCGTCAGGGCACCTCCGCGGGCAGCTCGCTGCACGCCTGTGGGAGCGAGCCTGCTCGCGAAAGCGGTGGCCCATTCAACGCATCCGGGTCAGACCGCCGGCCGGCTGTGGGGAAACAACAGATCCACAAACCGTTCCGCCGTCGGCTGCGGCTCGTGGTTGGCCAGGCCGGCCCGTTCGTTGGCTTCGATGAACACATGCTCCGGCCGGTCGGCGGCGGTCACCATCAGGTCGAGGCCGACCACCGGAATGTCCAGCGCCCGCGCGGCGCGCACGGCCGCATCGGCCAGCGTCGGGTGCAGGATGGCCGTGACGTCTTCCAGGGTGCCGCCGGTGTGCAGGTTGGCGGTGCGCCGCACGGACAGGTGCTCGCCCGCCGGCAGGACGCTGTCCCAGTCGTAGCCGGCCATGTGCAGGGTGCGCCGGGTCTCCTCATCCATGGGGATCTTGCTTTCACCGTCGGTGGCCGCCTGCCGGCGCCGGCTCTGGGCGTCGATCAAGGCGTCGAGCGGGTGGAGGCCGTCGCCCACCACATGCGCCGGTCGGCGGATCGCCGCCGCCACGACCTCGAAGCCGATCACCAGGATCCGCAGGTCGAGCCCTTCGTGGAAACTCTCCAGCAGCACCCGGCTGTCGAACGCCTTCGCCGCTTCGACGGCTTGCTGCACCTCTTCGATGCTCTGCAGGTCCACCGCCACGCCCTGGCCCTGTTCGCCGTCCAGCGGCTTGACCACGACGCGCAGGTGCTCGTCGAGGAACGCCAGATTGTCATCCGCGTTGCCCGCCAGGCGCTGCGTCGGCACGTTCAGCCCGGCGCCCTTCAGCACTTTGTGCGTCAGGCTCTTGTCCTGGCACAGGGTCATGCTGACGGCGCTGGTCAGGTCGCTCAGGGATTCGCGGCAACGCACCCGGCGTCCGCCGTGGCTGAGGGTGAACAGCCCGGCTTCGGTGTCGTCCACCTGCACATCGATGCCGCGCCGGTGCGCCTCTTCGACGATGATCCGCGCATAGGGATTGAACGGCGCTTCGGGCCCCGGCCCCAGGAACAGCGACTGATTGATGCCGTTCTTGCGCTTGACGGCGAAGGTCGGGAGGCTGCGCATGCCCAGTTTGGCGTAGAGGGTCTTCGCCTGCCGGTTGTCGTGCAGCACCGACAGGTCGAGGTGGTTCAGGCCGCGGCTCATGAAGTGTTCGATCAGGTGGCGCACGAGTACTTCGCCGACCCCCGGGCGCGGGCACTGCGGATCCACCGCCAGGCACCACAGGCTGCTGCCGTTTTCCGGATCGTGGTACGCCTTGCGGTGATTGAGGCCCATGACGCTGCCGATCACCGCGCCGCTGTCCTCGTCCTCGGCCAGCCAGTACACAGGCCCGCCCCGGTGGTGCGGGGTGAGCCGGGCGGGATCCACCGGCAGCATGCCGCGGGCGTGATACAGCCGGTTGATGGCTTGCCAGTCCGCGTCGCTTTGGGCGCGGCGGATGCGGAAGCCGCGAAACACCCGGGTCGCCGGGCGGTAGTCGCTGAACCACAGGCGCAGGGTGTCGGAGGGGTCGAGAAACAGCTGCGCGGGTTCGAGGCCGAGCACCTGCTGCGGCGCGGCGACGTACAGGGCGATGTCACGTTCGCCCGGCTGCTCCTTGAGCAGTTCTGCGGCCAGGCTCGAAGGATCCGGGAACGTATGGCCGATCAGCAGGCGGCCCCAGCCGCAATGCACCGCGATCGGGGCGCCGGCCGGCGCGCTGCCGTCTTCGGCCAGGCGCGCCTGCAAGCGTTCGTAGGAGGGCGACTGACCGCGCAGCAGGCGCTGGCCAAAGGCCGTGGCATGAGGTTTCATCGGTCAGATTCCTTGTTCGCTGAGCCACAGGTTCAGGGCCGCCAGTTGCCACAGGCGCGAGCCGCGCAGCGGGGTGATGTGGCTTTGCGGGTCGGTCAGCAGGCGGTCGAGCATCGCCGGGTCGAACAGGCCGCGGTCCTGGCTTGGGTCGAGCAGCAGTTCGCGGACCCAGTCGAGGGTGTCGCCCTGCAAGTGCTTGAGGCCGGGCACCGGGAAGTAGCCCTTCTTGCGGTCGATCACTTGCGCAGGAATCACCTGCCGCGCCGCTTCCTTGAGCACTTGCTTGCCGCCGTCGGGCAGCTTGAAGCGGGCGGGGATCCGCGCCGACAGTTCGACCAGGCGATAGTCCAGGAACGGTGTCCGCGCCTCTAGGCCCCAGGCCATGGTCATGTTGTCGACCCGTTTGACCGGGTCATCCACCAGCATCACCGTGCTGTCCAGGCGCAAGGCCTTGTCCACCGCCGCGTCGGCGCCGGGCTGCGCGAAATGTTCCTTCACGAAGTCGCCGGCCGCGTCATGGGCCGTCAGCCATTTCGGCTGCACGGTGGCCTTGTAGCCGTCGTGGGTGCAGTCGAAGAACGCCTGCCGGTAGGCCGCATACGGATCGGCCGCGCCGTCCACCTGGGGATACCAGTGATAACCGGCGAACAGTTCGTCGGCGCCCTGGCCGCTCTGCACCACCTTGCAGTGCTTGGCCACCTCGCGGGAGAGCAAGTAGAAGGCGATGCAGTCGTGGCTGACCATCGGCTCGCTCATGGCGCGGAACGCGGCGGGCAACTGTTCGATGATCTCTTTTTCGTCGATGCGCAGTTGATGGTGGCGGGTGCCGTAATGCCTGGCGATCAGGTCCGAATACTGGAACTCGTCGCCACGTTCGCCGCCGGCGTCCTGGAAGCCGATGGAGAAGGTCGACAGGTCGTCCACGCCGGCTTCGCGCAGGAGCCCGACCAGCAGACTCGAATCGACGCCGCCGGACAGCAGCACGCCCACATCCACCGCCGCACGCTGGCGGATGGCGACCGCCTCGCGGGTGCTGTCGAGCACGCGGTCGCGCCAGTCCTCAAGCGTCAGGCCTTTCTCGTCTTCGTGCGGGCCGTAGGGCAGCGTCCACCAGGTCTTGCGTTCGGTGTGCCCGTCCGCGCCGATGCGCATCCAGGTGGCCGTGGGCAGTTTCTCGATGCCGGCCAGCAAGGTGCGCGGCGCCGGGACGACGGCATGAAAGTTCAGGTAATGGTTGAGGGCCACCGGATCCAGGACCGGACTGATGTCGCCGCCCTTGAGCAGTGCCGGCAGGCTTGAGGCAATGCGCAGGCGCTCGCCGGTGCGCGACAGGTACAGGGGCTTCACGCCCAGCCGGTCGCGGGCGATGAACAGCCGCTGGGCGTCACGTTCCCAGATGGCCAGGGCAAACATGCCGTTGAGTTTGGGCAGCAGCGCTTCGCCCCAGGCGTGATAGCCCCGAAGCAGCACTTCGGTATCGCCGCCGGAATGGAAGACATGGCCGAGGCCTTCGAGCTCGGCGCGCAGTTCCGGGAAGTTGTAGATGGCGCCGTTGAAGGCCAGGGCCAGGCCCAGCCTGCTGTCGATCATCGGCTGCGCCGAGCCGTCCGACAGATCCATGACTTTCAGGCGTCGATGGCCAAGGGCGACCGGCCCCTGGGCGTGGAAGCCCCAGGCGTCGGGGCCGCGGGGGGCCAAGTGATGGGTGATTCGTTCGAGGGCTGCAAGGTCTGCAGGGCGTTGGTCAAAACGTAACTCGCCAGCTAATCCGCACATAAGTTCCTTACCGGTTTTTTCCGTTGGGGAGGTCAAGACGCACCGCGCCGGAATGGCCGGTACTGAAAAACTGACCTGCGCAGGAACCGGTAGTTTTAGAACGATCGGTTATAAAGCGTCGTCGTCGGCCAGAACCCATAACAGCTTCGCCACGATTCTGTGCGGTACAGGGTTATGCAAAACATGGGAATTCTTGCTGATCCGCAACGGCAAACGCGCAGGATTTCGCGTTATCAATCGCTCGGCGGGATCGATAAGTTAAAGGCCTGAACCCCGCAATTAAGGACGATTGCCGATGCCGAGCCCGGATACTCCCCTGACACCTGTCACGCTCACGAACGAACAGGTGCTCGCCATCCTGCTGGACGCCACCGGGGACCTGGACACCGCCGAGGTGCTGCAGGAACGAATCCCTTCATGGCTGCTCAAGGCCTCCGCTGCAAGGATCACCGCATTGATGCAGGCTGCCTCGGAGCTTCGGGCCAGTCAGGTAAAGGTCGAAGTCGGACTGAGCCACCTGCGGCCGTTGGAGGCCTTTTGCGCCTCCGCCTTGACCCACGCGTTGCGCCTGCGCTGGCCGGTGACGTTCGAGGTCGAACACGATGGCCTGGTGCTCAAGGGCGACCACCAGGGCACGCGCACCTTGCTGGACGCGGCCATGCAGAACTTCACCGTGGAAGAGGCGGGCTCCGACGGCTTGCCCAAGGGCAGCGAGATCCAGCTCAAGAACCACCCGCAAGGCGTTGCCGGATTGACGCCGTCGGCCTTTGCCGGCCTGTGCCGCGACCTGAATCTGGGGCAGCGCTATCAGGAGCACTTCGCGCAGATATTCGGCCTGCAGGAGCGGGCCGGGCGAACGGAGGTGACGAGCGCCCTGGGCCCGGACATCGTCCGCTTGAAAAAGCGCTTGCTGGCGTTCGACATGCATCTGGCCTCTATGAAAGGGGACATCACCCAGGAGGGGCATCAGATGCTGCAGCGGCTGATCGATGCTGAGGGTGCCGGCGACGCGAAGGCACTGCATTACGCGGGGCGTCCCTTGCTTATGCAGGGCCTCGGGGGGCAGGACATCTGCTTCTGGGGTGTGGTGGTGTTTTCGCGACGCCCGGTGGAGGAACATCCGGATGAGTGGTGTCTTGTCTACATGCCCGGCGAACCCTACCGTCCGCTGTTCGAATACCCCGCCTTCAGCACGTTCAAGCTATACCTGACGCTGAAGCTGGGTCTGCGCAGCTATGCGGCGCCTTTCGCCCGCTATCTGGATGAAGACAGCAAGGCGGACTTTTTCCAGACCTTCGCCCGCACACGGCAGCTGGGGACGCTCCAGGCCCGGCCGATTGCACGGTCGTTGTTCGATTTCATGCTGCACAGCCACGTCGGCAAGCTTCAGATCGATGCGCGGGTACTTGCGGTGCCCACCGCCGACGTGGACGCCGAGGCATCGCGTGAACGCTGGCTCGGCTATTTGGACACCGGCGTGACCATCGCCGGGCTGGCAGGGTTTTTCTTGCCGGTGGTGGGCGAGCTGATGATGGGCGTGGCGGTCGGCCAACTGTTGGCGGAAGTCTACGAGGGCATCGAAGACTGGGGCAGCGGCGACCGCCACGATGCCCTGGCGCACATGCTCGGGGTGGCGGAAAACGTTGCCCTCATGGCCGCGACGGCAGGCGTGGCCAAATCGTTGGGGGGCGTGGTGAGTCGCTCGCTTGCACGGCACCCGGAATTCTTCGGGCGTTTCGCTGCGGTGTTCGATCGGGCGGGCAGATCGCGATTGTGGATGCAGTCGTTGCAGGGGTATGAGCAGCCTGCGGCAACGGAGGCGCCGACGCAGGTCGATTATTCAGGGTTGTATCAGGCCCGCGACCGGACGTTCCTGCAGATCGAGGACAAGCACTATGCCGTGACGCTCGATCCCGATTCGAAGACCTGGCGGATCCTGCATCCGACGCGCAAGACGGCCTTTGCGCCCGAGCCCCTGCCCAATGGCGAAGGGGGCTGGCTGCGTCCCGGTGAGCAGGTCGAGCGATGGCGTGATTCTGCCTATGTGCTCAAACGCATGAACCCGCGTCTGTCCGGTATCGATGACAGGCAGTTGGGGATGATCTGCAGGCTGACCGATACACCGCTCGATGAACTGCATCGGTTGGCGCAGGACAGTACGCCCCTGCCGCTGCGTCTGCAGGACATGGCCAAGCGCTTCGAGCTCGACGGCAAGTTGCGCCGTTTCATCGCCGACATGGAGCAAGGCAATGCGGGCGTCCCGCTGCATGCCCAGGAGCAGTTGCAAGCGTTGCCCATGCTCAAGGGTTGGCCCCATGGGCGCTACATCGAAGTGCTGGATGACGAGGCGAACGTCATGGCGACATACCCGCCCACTGCGGTGAGCGACCCTGACCTTTGCGTCCACGTGACCCAGACTCAATTGGCTGCCGGGCAATTGCTGCAGACGGTTGTCGGGGGGCTCTACCCCGAAGAGGCGCAAACGCTGATCGGCGCCCCCGCCATCGGCGCAGGGCAGGACACGCAACTGGCGAAGCGACTGGGCGCCGAGCTCAAGGCCGGGCGGCGGCCGCTGTTCGAGCAGCTTTACCGGCTCTACGACTCAGGCGGGGCTAGCGATGTGAAAAAGGCCTGTGAAGCGTTTCCTGGCCTGCCTGAGCGCTGTGCCCGGCAGCTCATCGATCTGGCCCCCAGCGTCGAGCGCCAGCACTTGCAGGCCACCGGACGGCTGCCGATGGGATTGGCGCAAAGGATGCGCCGGATCCGCGACGCGGTGCGGATGGACAGGGCGCTGGCCGGATTCCACCTGCCCGAACTGGCCGATGACGATACCCAGAGGCTGGGCATTCGGTTGCTGGCGCATCTGGACGGCTGGCAGGCGGACTGGCGGCTGGAACTGCGCGAACGGACGTTCCCCGGCCCGTTGCTGGAAGCCATCGGCCATCCGGGTGCCGCGCTTGCCGAGACCTGCACGATCGTCAAATCGTCGGCCGGGTTTGAGGTGTTCAAGGGGAACCGGTCCCTGGGCCGGGTGCTGCCAGGGCCAGAAAGCCTGTATGCCGCTGTACTGAAAGGCATGCCGGCGTCGTGGCGCTCCGCCACGGGGTTTGCCGAACAACGGCCGGGTGATGCCGCACGCCTGCGTGCTCGGCTGTTGGAGACCGCACTGGACGGTCGATTCGATGCCGAACGGGCGCTGATCAACGATCTGCCGTTGCCGGTGCGCAAGGGGGTGGCGTGCGTGCAGGGCGACAGTCCCGTCGGTTCGCCGAAACACGCCGATGCCCTGCGACGCAAGGTCAAGCGGCTCTATCCGTTGTTTTCCGATGCGCAGGCCAACGCGCTTCTCGACGGACTGGGCCCGGATCGCCTGACCCGCGCCCGGGCGGTCAGGCAATTGGAACAGGCGCTGAAGGACCTGACCACCCGCCTTGAACGCTGGAGCGAGGACGGTGAGGCGCTGCAAGCCATGGGCGGCGAACTGCGTGAGGCCCGCCAGAGCCGGCGACAGGCGGCTCGGCTGATCATTGAGGCCTGGCGGCGCAAGACCAGGATGGCCGACGGGCATTGCAGCCTCAGGCTCGACGACATGCGCATCGGAAAACTGCCGCACCTGCCCGCGAATGCTTCGTTCGATCATGTGAGGCACGTGTCCTTGAAGAACATGCAACTGACGGATGACGGGGTCTATTTTCTCAAGGCTTTCCAGAACGCCGAGTCCCTTGACCTGGACGGCAATCAGCTGACCCGGCTGCCGGAGGTGATTTCGCACATGCCTGCGCTCACGCGCCTAAGCCTTTCGGACAATCGCGTGCAACTGACCGAGCAGACACTGGCGAAACTGTCCGGGCTGCGCTCGTTGCACTCGCTGAACCTGAGCGGCAACGCGCTGGGGGCGACCCCGGATGTCGGCAAGATGTTCGATCTGCGCTTCCTGTCCCTGCGAAACACCCGGGCGACCGAGCTGCCCAAAGGCGTGTCCCGTTTGCCGAACCTCGACCGGGTCGATCTGCGCGACAACGATATCCGGCAACTGCCGAACTGGTTGTTCCAGGCGCCGAGGCGCATGAGCGAGACGGTCAACCTGCGGCACAATCCGCTGCAGGATCCCAGCCGCGGTTTGTTGTTGGCATACCGGGACCGTGTCGGGGTAGGGATGGGGTTCTTCGAAGACGACATCACCCGTCTCAGCGAGCGACAGGCCAAGGAACTGTGGTTCACGGACCGGGCCGGGCAGATGTTCGAGCAACGAAACAGGGTCTGGACGGCCTTCAAGGAAGATTCACGGGCCGGCGGTCTGTTTCATCTGCTCTCGGAGTTGGGGAACACCGCTGACTCCGAATTCGTTCATCAGGACATGGCGCGCCGGGTCTGGCGTGTGCTGCAGGCTGCCGAGGGCGATGCGGTGCTTTGCGAACAGGTTCTGGACCTGGCGGCCAACCCGATCCACTGCACGGACTCGGCCGCGCTGAACTTCAGTCATCTGGAAGTGGCCGTGGAGGTGCATCAGATCCTCCACCGTCAGACGAATGCCGAGGCGAGCGCCGCGGACCTGCTGAGGCTGGGACAGAGGCTGTTTCGTCTGGAGCAGGTGGATCAGATCGTCCAAGCCCACATCGACAGCCATCCGAGGGTCGATGCGCTGGAGGTTGGCCTGGCTTATCGCACGGGCCTGGCCGAGGCCCTGGATCTGCCCGGCCAGCCCAGGCACATGCGTTTCGAGTTCTTGAGCGGCGTCACCGATGATGACCTCAAGGGCGCGTTGCTCAAGGTCAGGAATGCCGAGCTGTCGACACGGTTTCCCGAGTATCTGGTGCAGCAGCCGTTCTGGTGCGACCTCATGAGGCAGCATCATCCCCGTCAGTTCAGCTCGACGGAAGCAATCTACCCACCCAGGCTGCAAGCCCTGTTCGAGAAGGCCGATACCCTGACGGATTCTGACTATCTCGAACAGGTCAATGCGATTTCGCTTGAAAGGCAAACCGCCGAAACGAACCTGATGAAGCGTTTGACCGACGACGTCATCAAGCGCATCGAACTGGGCGTATGCGCCTTGTCCGATTTCTGAACGGTTGCGGATCCGGTCTCATTTGCCGCGGATCAGCCGGCGCAGGGCGAAGCGGTTGGGATGGCAGGCTTGGGCAACGGCTTTGGGCAAGGGCAGCGGCTCGTCGTCCAGCCATGCCGCCAGCAGCTCGCCGCACAGCGGTGCGGTGATCAGGCCGCGCGAACCGTGCCCGCTGTTGATGTACAGGCCATCGAGCCACGGACAGGGCACCTGCGGCACTTGCCGGGCATCCCTGGCCAGTGCGGCAAAGGCGTGGGCGAAGGCTTCGCGGTCGGCGAGGGGGCCGACGATGGGCAAGTAGTCGGGGCTGGTGCAGCGAAAGGCCGCGCGGCCCTGCAGATGGCTCACGTCCTGCCCGGGGATGTTCAGGCGTGCCGTCAGGTCGGCGGAGATCTCGTCGAGCATCGCCAGGTTGCCCAGGTGTTCTGCGGCGGTCGGCGTCAGGTCGTCGCTGTTGAAATCGAAGCTGGCGCCCAGCGTGTGTTCGCCCAAGCGGGCAGGGGCGACATAGCCTTCGGCGCACACCACGGTCTTCAGCGCCTGGCTCTGTGGCGTTTGCGCCAGGCGAGTGATCTGCCCGCGAATGCGCTTGAGCGGCAGTTCGGCGCTTTGCGCAAAGCGTCGGACATCGGCGGCGCCGGCGAGCACGACAACCGGCGCGCTGGCGATCAAGCGATCACCGTCGAAGGCCTGCCACTGGCCATCGACTTTGCGCAGCTCCAGCACTTCGTGATGGCGCAGCAGTTCGATGTTCGGTTGCGCGGCCTGCGCCTGGCACAGCGCCGGCGGGTGAACCCAGCCGCCCTCAGGGTAGAACAGGCCGCCGTGGGCCAGGCCGATCCCGGCACGGTCTTGCGCCTCGGGTTGGTCGAGCCATTGCAGCAGGTCCGGCGGGAACGCGGCGGCCAGTTGCGCGTGACGCTCGGCTTCCTTGTCGTTGAACGCCAGTTGCAGCACGCCGCAGCCGTCCCAGTCGGTGCCGCGCTGCAGGCTTTCCAGCAGACGGCGGGTGTAGCCGAAGCCGCTGACGATCAACTGCGACAAGGCCGTGCCGTGGGCCGACAGTTTCAGGTACAGCACGCCTTGGGGGTTGCCCGAGGCTTCCTGCGCCACTGCACCGTGGCGCTCCAGCAGGCTGACCTGCCAGCCCCGGGCCGCGAGGCTGGCGGCGCTGGCGCAACCGGCCAGCCCGGCGCCGATCACCAGCGCTCGGCGCTCACCGGTCAACGGTGCCGGGCGGGCGAACCAGGGCTTGTCCGGCGCGGGGGCGGGCACTTGCGCCGGCCAGCCGAGGAATTCGCCGCGCAGGATCTCCCACTTGTGGCCGATGCCCGGTGTGCGCTTCATCTTGAAGCCCGCCGCATTGAGCAGGCGCCGCACCCAGCCGGTGCTGGTGAAGGTGCTGAGGGTCGCGCCGGGCGCCGCCAGCCGGGCCAGTTCGGCGAACAGTTCGGCGGTCCACATGTCCGGGTTCTTCGCCGGCGCGAAACCGTCGAGAAACCAGGCGTCGATCCGGGCGTCCAACTGCGGCAGTTGCTCCAGCGCATCGCCGATCAGCAGGGTGAGGGTGACCCGGCCGTTGTCCAGCACGATGCGCTGGAACCCTTGATGGATCGCTACATAGCGCTTGAGCAATTGATCGGCGAACGTGGTCAGTTCCGGCCACAGCGAAAGCGCTCGCTCAAGGTCCGCAGGGCTCAGCGGGTACTTTTCGACACTGACGAAATGCAGCCGTGCACCGGCCGGGGCAGACTGTTCGAACAGTTGCCAGGCACAGAGGAAGTTCAGCCCGGTGCCGAAGCCTGTCTCGCCGATCACAAACCTGCCGTTTGCCGGCAAAGCGGCGAAGCGCTCGGCCAGGCGGTTCTGTTCGAGGAACACGTAGCGGGTCTCTTCTAGCCCGGACTGGTCGGAAAAGTACACATCGTCAAAGGCCCGCGAACGCGGGCGTCCCAGGTCGTCCCAGTCGAGCTGGGCGTGGGGCAGTTCAGGTTTCATGGCAGGCTCGGCAACGGCAAGGCCGCCATTCTAGCCGATTGCGCAGGGGCGGCTTGATCCATGGCAAAGCTTGCGGCCGCAGGTTTACGGACAATCCGCCGCCCGCCGGAATTTCTGTGCCGCGCCGGTGCCTGATCCGCTAGTCTTGCTGAACCCTGGAAGGAGCCGCCCCATGTTCGAATCCGCTGAAATCGGTCACGCCATCGACAAAGACACTTACGAAGCCGCGGTGCCGGCCCTGCGCGAAGCGCTGCTCGAAGCCCAGTTCGAGCTGCAGCAGCAACGGCGTTTTCCGGTGATCGTCCTGATCAACGGGATCGAGGGGGCCGGCAAGGGCGAAACGGTCAAGTTGCTCAACGAATGGATGGATCCGCGCCTGATCGAGGTGCGCACCTTCGATCAGCAGACCGACGAAGAACTGGCCCGGCCGCCGGCCTGGCGCTACTGGCGGATGCTGCCGGCCAAGGGGCGGATGGGTATCTTCTTCGGCAACTGGTACAGCCAGATGCTGCAGGGGCGGGTGCACGGGCTGTTCAAGGATCCGCGGCTGGATCAGGCGATCAACGCCGCCGAGCGCCTGGAAAAGATGCTCTGCGACGAAGGCGCGTTGATCTTCAAGTTCTGGTTCCACCTGTCCAAGAAACAGATGAAGGCGCGGCTCAAGGCCCTGGCCGACGACCCGCTGCACAGTTGGCGGATCAGCCCGCTGGATTGGCAGCAGTCGCAGACCTACGACAAGTTCGTCAAATACGGCGAGCGTGTGCTGCGCCGCACCAGCCGCGACTACGCGCCCTGGCATGTGATCGAGGGGATGGACGCCCATTACCGCAGCCTGGCGGTGGGCAAGATCCTGCTGGAGGGGCTGCAGAACGCGCTCAAGCGCAAGGACGTGCACGCGCAAGAGGTCAACGCCGCGCCGCTGGGCACGCCGGTCGATCAGATGAACCTGCTCGACAGCCTCGACCTGACCCAGTCCCTGGACAAGAAAGACTACGAAGAGCAACTGATCACCGAACAGGCCAGGCTGTCCGGGCTGATGCGCGACAAGCGCATGCGCCGCCATGCGCTGGTGGCGGTGTTCGAAGGCAACGACGCGGCCGGCAAGGGCGGGGCGATCCGCCGGGTGGCGGCGGCGCTCGATCCGCGTCAGTACAGCATCGTGCCGATTGCCGCACCGACCGAAGAGGAACGTGCGCAACCGTACCTGTGGCGCTTCTGGCGACACATTCCGGCGCGGGGCAAGTTCACCGTGTTCGACCGCTCCTGGTACGGCCGGGTGCTGGTGGAGCGGGTCGAAGGCTTCTGCAGCAAGGCCGACTGGCTGCGGGCCTACGGCGAGATCAATGACTTCGAGGAGCAGGTCGCCGACGCCGGGGTGATCGTGGTCAAGTTCTGGCTGGCCATCGACAAGGACACCCAGATGGAACGCTTCCAGGCCCGGGAAGAGATCCCCTTCAAGCGCTTCAAGATCACCGAGGACGACTGGCGCAACCGCGACAAGTGGGATGCCTACCGCGCGGCGGTGGGCGACATGGTCGACCGCACCAGCACCGAGGTCTCGCCGTGGACGCTGGTCGAGGCCAACGACAAGCGCTGGGCCCGGGTCAAGGTGCTGCGCACGATCAACCGGGCGCTGGAGGAGGCCTTCGAAAAGTCCGACCGCCGGGAGAAAAAGCACAAGAGCTGAACCGATGGACACGCATACGCCGGGTGAATGATCGTCGCGGTAGGTTCAGGGGTGGACTTATGCTCGGAGCCACTCCCAACCGACTACTGCAATGAGGTGTGCGATGCGTGAAGTGGTGATCGTCGACAGCGTCCGGACCGGCCTGGCCAAATCCTTTCGCGGCAAGTTCAACATGACCCGTCCCGATGACATGGCGGCCCATTGCGTCAATGCCTTGCTCACCCGCAACGACATCGACCCGGCCAGCGTCGAGGACTGCATCGTCGGCGCCGGCTCCAACGAAGGCGCCCAGGGCTACAACATCGGCCGCAACGTGGCGGTGCTGTCGCACCTGGGCACCGGCACCGCCGGCATGACCCTCAACCGCTTCTGCTCGTCGGGCCTGCAGGCGATCGCGATCGCGGCCAACCAGATCGCGTCCGGCTGCAGCGACATCATCGTGGCCGGCGGCGTCGAGTCGATCAGCCTGACCCTCAAGAGCGTCAACACCGACCACCTGATCAACCCGCTGCTCAAGCAACGGGTGCCGGGCATCTACCACACCATGGGCCAGACCGCCGAAACGGTGGCGCGGCGCTATGGCGTCACCCGCGAAGCGCAGGACCGCTATGCGCTGCAAAGCCAGCTGCGTACTGCCCAGGCCCAGGCGGCGGGGCTGTTCGACGACGAAATCGTGCCGATGGCGGTGAAGTACCGGGTCGAGGACAAGACCACCGGCGCCGAACAGATCCTCGACGCCATCGTCGACCGCGACGACTGCAACCGCCCCGACACCACCTACGAAAGCCTGGCCGGGCTCAAGCCGGTGTTCGCCGAAGACGGTTCGGTGACCGCCGGCAACTCGTCGCAATTGTCCGACGGCGCGTCGATGACCCTGGTGATGAGTCTTAAGAAAGCGCTGCAGCTGGGGCTCAAGCCCAAGGCGTTTTTCCGCGGTTTCACCGTGGCCGGCTGTGAACCGGACGAAATGGGCATCGGCCCGGTGTTCTCGGTGCCGAAACTGCTCAAGGCCAAGGGCCTGCAAGTGGCGGACATCGATCTGTGGGAGCTCAACGAGGCGTTCGCCTCACAGTGCCTGTACAGCCGCGACCGGCTGGAGATCGACAACGAACGGTACAACGTCAACGGCGGTTCGATCTCCATCGGCCACCCGTTCGGCATGACCGGATCGCGGCAGGTCGGGCATCTGGTGCGCGAACTGCAGCGGCGCAACCTGCGTTACGGGATCGTCACCATGTGCGTGGGGGGCGGGATGGGCGCGACGGGGTTGTTCGAGGCGGTGCGTTGAGCCCTGAGACAGCAAGGTCGCCTGATTGACCGCCATCGCGAGCAGGGAACAGGTTCTTGCTCTATCTGCCAGCATCCAGCAGTTGCATCCGCGCAATGTAGGCGCGGATCTCCTGCTCGGCTTTCTCCAGGCTGTCGAACGGCCCTTCGAGGGTGTTCTCCCGCGTGCTGAAGAACAGTTCGCCGTTGACCCGGCACAGCCGGTCGCTGCGAAAGTGCATGGCGGGTTCCGGATCCTGGGCGCGCATGCCGTACATGGTGGGTCTCCTGGAGGGGCGCTGGAAGGATCCAATGAGCTTATGCCTGAAGCACTTGGCGCGCCTGCCGAGCCGATCAACGGGCGTACGTCAACATTCCGCTGCGACCCGCACCGTTCCGTTTGCGGCCTGACCCCAACTGTCCCTGTGTCGCGCCGGCCGCCGCGCCTAGAATGAGCGCACTCGTCAGTCGTTTTTCGGGGGACTCATGCACATTTCATCGGGCCGTTGGGTGTACGGCATGTTCCTGGCCTTGCTGACGGCGTTCCTGTGGGGAATCCTGCCGATCAAGCTCAAGCAGGTGCTGGTGGCGATGGATCCGGTCACGGTGACCTGGTTCCGCCTGCTGGTCTCCGGCGGTTGCCTGTTCGTCTATCTGGCGGCCACCCGGCGCCTGCCCAGCCGCAAGGCGCTCGGGCCCAAGGGCGGCTTGCTGGTGCTGATGGCGGTGCTCGGGCTGGTGGGCAACTATGTGCTGTACCTGATGGGCCTGAACCTGCTCAGTCCCGGCACGGCGCAGTTGGTGGTGCAGATGGGGCCGATCATGCTCTTGATCGCCAGCCTGTTCGTGTTCAAGGAGCGCTTCAGCATCGGCCAGGGCATCGGCCTGGCGGTGCTGCTGATCGGCTTCGCGCTGTTTTTCAACCAGCGCCTGGCGGAGCTGCTGACGTCGTTGTCCGACTATACCGCCGGCGTCCTGCTGGTGCTGCTGGCCTCGACCGTGTGGACGTTCTACGCGCTGGGCCAGAAGCAGTTGCTGACTGTGTGGAATTCGCTGCAGGTGATGATGGTGATCTATCTGTTCTGCGCCTTGCTGCTCACACCGTGGGTGCATCCGCTGGAGGCGCTCAGCCTCAGCCCGTTGCAGGGCTGGCTGCTGCTGGCGTGCTGCATGAACACCCTGATCGCCTACGGCGCGTTCGCCGAGGCGCTGGCGCATTGGGAGGCGTCGCGGGTCAGCGCGACGTTGGCGATCACGCCGCTGGTGACGTTCGGGGCGGTGGCGGTGGCGGCCTGGTGCTGGCCTGACTACGTGCACGCCGAGCAGATCAACCTTCTGGCGTACGGCGGGGCGGTGCTGGTGGTGCTGGGTTCGGCGCTGGTGGCCCTGGGGCCTTCGCTGATCGCCGGGCTCAAGGCGCGGCGGGCCAAGGTCGTGCCGGGCTGAGCGGGGCCCTCGCTGACGCCATCGCGGGCAAACCGAGCTCCCACAATCTAGGCGGCGCTCTGCCGACCCCATCGCCAGCAGGCTGGCTCCCACAGGGTTCTGCGGTGAACACAGGGGCTGCATTCACCCGAGCCTTTTGTGGGAGCCAGCCTGCTGGCGATGGCGCCCGCGAAGGCGCCGCAAGGATCAGCCCTTGGCCCCGGCCTCCAGCATGTTCTCCGGCCGCACCCAGGCGTCGAACTGCTCATCGGTCAGGTAACCCAGCTGCAACGCCGCCTCCCGCAGGGTCAGCCCTTCGCTGTAGGCCTTCTTGGCGATTTCCGCCGATTTGTCGTAGCCGATGTGCGGGTTCAGCGCCGTCACCAGCATCAGGCCGCGTTCCAGGTGTTCCGCCATTTTCTCCGCATCCGGCTCCAGCCCGGCGATGCAGTGCTGCTGGAAGTTGCTGCAGCCGTCCCCCAGCAGACGGATCGATTGCAGCAGGTTGTGGATGATCACCGGCTTGAACACGTTCAGTTGCAGGTGGCCTTGGCTGGCGGCGAAACCGATCGCCACGTCGTTGCCCAGCACCTGGCAGGCCAGCATCGACAGCGCTTCGCATTGGGTCGGGTTGACCTTGCCGGGCATGATCGAGCTGCCCGGCTCGTTGGCCGGCAGCTTCACTTCGGCGAAGCCTGCGCGGGGACCTGAGCCGAGCAGGCGCAGGTCGTTGGCGATCTTCATCAGGGCCACGGCGAGGGTCTTCAGGGCGCCGGACAAGGTGGTCAGCGGCTCGTGGCCGGCGAGGGCGGCGAACTTGTTCGGCGCGGTGACGAACGGCAGCCCGGACAGCGCCGCCAGTTCAGCCGCGATGGCTTCGGCGAAGCCGTGGGGCGAGTTCAGGCCGGTGCCGACGGCCGTGCCGCCCTGGGCCAGTTCGCACACCGCCGGCAGGGCGGCGCGGATCGCCCGCTCGGCGTAGTCCAGTTGGGCGATGAAGCCGGAGACTTCCTGGCCGAAGGTGATCGGCGTGGCGTCCATCATGTGGGTGCGGCCGGTCTTGACCAGCTTCAGGTGCCGCGCCGACAGCTCCGCCAGGCCGCCGGACAGCTCGGCGATGGCCGGCAGGAGCTGGCTCTGCACCGCCTGGGCCGTGGCGATGTGCATGGCGGTGGGGAAGCAGTCGTTGGAGCTCTGGGAGCGGTTGACGTGATCGTTCGGGTGCACCGGCAGCTTGCCGCCGCGCGGGTTGCCGGCCAGTTCGTTGGCGCGCCCGGCGATCACTTCGTTGACGTTCATGTTGCTCTGGGTGCCGCTGCCGGTCTGCCAGACCACCAGCGGGAACTGGTCGTCGTGCTGGCCGTCGAGCACTTCGTCGGCGGCCTGTTCGATCAGGCGGGCGATGTCGGCGGGCAGGTCGCCGTTGCGGTCGTTGACCCGGGCGGCGGCCTTCTTGATCAACGCCAGGGCGTGCAGCACCGGCAACGGCATGCGCTCCTGGCCGATGGCGAAGTTGATCAGCGAGCGTTGCGTCTGAGCGCCCCAGTAAGCGTCGTCCGGGACCTCGATCTGGCCCAGGCTGTCGGTTTCGATACGGCTCATCGTGCACACTCCTGTCGGTCTGATTTGCGCTGTTTAGGCCGGCTTCGGCCAGGGTGGTTCCATCGAACCGATTGTTGACCGCTCACGCCCGCCAGGCAAGCGCGGCAAGGCCCGGGGGTTGAGCCCCGATGTTAATCAGGCGCAGAATGGTCGCCCTTGGGGTTTTACCTCGCCTGCTAGAAAAGGAAACTCGATGACTCGTCTTCGTGCCATCTGCACCGCGGTTGCCCTGGTCTGCGCCAGCGGCCAGGTGCTTGCCGATACCGCCAGCCACAACGCCAGTGCCGAAGCTTTCCTGACCCTGGCGCACGCCGACAAGCTGGGCACTCCGGTGTACATGCAGGTTCAGCAGATGTTCGCCCAACGCTTTGAACAGACCAAGGCGCCCGAATCCAAGAAAGCCGTGCTGGAGACCTACCAGGCCAAGGCCAACGCCGCCCTGGACCAGGCCATCGGCTGGAACAAGCTGAAGCCGGACATGGTCAAGCTCTACACCAGCAACTTCAGCGAATCGGAGCTCAAGGACCTGGTGGCGTTCTACCAGTCGCCGCTGGGCAAGAAAGTCCTGGAGAAAATGCCGCAGCTGACCCAGCAATCGGCCCAGATGACCCAGGCCAAGCTGGAAAGCGCCGTGCCGGTGGTCAACAAGCTGCTGGACGACATGACCAACGAGCTGGCCCCGAAAGGCGCGGCACCGGCCAAGAAAAAGCCGTAAGCGGAGTCCGTGATGACCATGCAACAACGCATCGAATCGACGCTGGCCCTGCTTCAGCCTGAACACCTGCAGGTGCTGGACGAAAGCCACATGCACAGCCGCGGCCTGCAGACCCACTTCAAGGCCGTGGTGGTCAGCGCCCAGTTCGAGGGCCTGAACCGGGTCAAGCGCCACCAAAAGGTCTACGGCACGCTCGGCGAGCTGATGGGCGAGTTCCATGCGTTGGCGCTGCACACCTACACCCCGCAGGAATGGGCGCAGGTCGGGGCCGCCCCGGCGTCGCCGACCTGCGCTGGCGGCAGCAAGCATTGACCCTTGGTTTTTTGCTAGAATCCGCAACGCGCCGCTGACCCGGCGCGTTTTTTTTCGCATCCGGTTCACCCTTTGCGAGGGTAGCCACCTGGAGAGACACCCATGACACAACCGATTGTCGTGGCGGCACTGTATAAGTTCGTCACCCTCGAAAATTACATCGACCTGCGCGAGCCGCTGCTCAAGGCCATGCTCGACAACGGCATCAAAGGCACCCTGCTGATCGCCGAGGAAGGCATCAACGGCACCGTGTCCGGCACCCGCGAAGGCATCGACGGGCTGCTGGCCTGGCTGCGCGACGACCCGCGCATGGTCGACATCGACCACAAAGAATCGTACTGCGACGAGCAGCCGTTCTACCGCACCAAGGTCAAGCTCAAGAAAGAGATCGTGACCCTGGGCGTCCCGGGCGTCGACCCGAACAAGAAGGTCGGCACCTACGTCGAACCGCAGGACTGGAACGCGCTGATCAGCGATCCCGAGGTGCTGCTGATCGATACGCGCAACGACTACGAAGTGTCGATCGGCACCTTCGAAGGCGCCATCGATCCGAAGACCACGACCTTTCGCGAGTTCCCGGACTACATCAAGGCGCATTTCGACCCGGCCGTGCACAAGAAGGTCGCGATGTTCTGCACCGGCGGCATCCGCTGCGAGAAGGCCTCCAGCTACATGCTGGGCGAAGGCTTCGAAGAGGTCTACCACCTCAAGGGCGGGATCCTGAAGTACCTCGAAGAAGTGCCGCAGGAAGAGACCAAGTGGCAGGGCGACTGCTTCGTGTTCGACAACCGCGTCACCGTGCGCCATGACCTGAGCGAAGGCGACTACGACCAATGCCACGCCTGCCGCAACCCCGTGAGCGTCGAGGATCGCGCCTCCGAACACTACGTGGCCGGGATCAGTTGCCCGCACTGCTGGGACACCCTCAGCGAGAAGACCCGCCGCAGCGCCATCGACCGGCAAAAGCAGATCGAACTGGCCAAGGCGCGCAACATGCCGCACCCGATCGGCTACAACTATAAGCAAGCATCCACCGAGGCCTGAACCATGTCTGCGCGCCTGCTCTATGTGATGGATCCGATGTGTTCCTGGTGCTGGGGGTTCGCTCCGGTGGCCAAGGCCCTGGTCGAGCAGGCGCAGGCGGCGGGGGTGGAACTGCACCTGGTGGTCGGCGGATTGCGCACCGGCAGCGGTGCGGCGCTGGAGCCGACCACCCGGCGCTACATCCTTGAGCACTGGCACGCGGTCGCCGAGGCCACGGGCCAGCCGTTCCGGTTCGAAGGCGCGTTGCCCGACGGTTTCGTCTACGACACCGAGCCTGCCTGCCGCGCCATCGTCACCGCACGCAGCCTGGCGCCGGACTGCGCCTGGAAACTGCTGGGCCTGATCCAGCATGCGTTCTACGCCGAAGGCCGCGACGTCACCCACGCCAGCGTACTGGTGGAGCTGGCGGAGCGGGCCGGCGTGCCGCGCATCGAGTTCGCCGAAGCCTTCGACCGCGCCGAGCAGCACGCGGCCACCGCCGCCGATTTCAGTTGGGTGCAAGACCTGGGCATCGCCGGGTTCCCGACCCTGCTGGCCGAGCGCAACGGCCAGTTGGCGCTGCTGACCAACGGCTATCAGCCGTTGGGCGAGCTCTCGCCGTTGCTCGGCCGATGGCTGGAGCGCGCCGCCTGTGTCTGACCCGGCCGATGACACGCCAGCCGTCAAGCGTGTCGACCGGCTGAGCTGGGCTGAAGTCCGGCGACTGGCGCTGCATCACAAGAAATCCCTGTGGATCGCCAATGGCGTGGCCGTGCTGGCGACGCTGTGCAGCGTGCCGATCCCGCTGCTGTTGCCGCTGTTGGTGGACGAAGTCCTGCTGGGCCACGGCGACGCCGCGCTCAAAGTCATGAACCACGTGCTGCCGTCGATGTGGCAGCAGGCGGCCGGCTACATCGGCCTCATGCTGCTGGTGACCTTGACCCTGCGCTGCAGCGCCCTGTGCTTCGGCGTGCTGCAGGCGCGGTTGTTCGCCCGGCTGGCCAAGGACATCGTCTACCGCATCCGGATCCGGCTGATCGAGCGCCTCAAGCGCATCTCCCTCGGCGAATACGAAAGCCTGGGCAGCGGCACGGTGACCACGCACCTGGTCACCGACCTGGACACCCTGGACAAGTTCGTCGGCGAAACCCTCAGCCGTTTCCTGGTGGCGATGCTCACCCTGGTGGGCACCGCGAGCATTCTGGTGTGGATGCACTGGAAGCTCGCGCTGCTGATCCTGCTGTTCAACCCGCTGGTGATCTACGCCACGGTGCAGTTGGGCAAACGGGTCAAGCACCTGAAGAAACTGGAGAACGACAGCACGTCGCGCTTCACCCAGGCGCTGAGCGAAACCCTCGACGCGATCCAGGAAGTGCGCGCCGGCAACCGCCAGGGCTTCTTCCTCGGTCGCCTCGGCCTGCGCGCTCAGGAGGTGCGTAACTACGCGGTCAACTCGCAGTGGAAGACCGACGCCTCCAACCGGGCCAGCGGCCTGCTGTTCCAGTTCGGCATCGACATCTTCCGCGCGGCGGCGATGCTCACGGTGCTGTTCTCGGATCTGTCCATCGGCCAGATGCTCGCGGTGTTCAGCTACCTGTGGTTCATGATCGGCCCGGTCGAGCAGTTGCTGAACCTGCAATATGCCTACTACGCGGCGGGCGGCGCACTGTCGCGGATCAACGAACTGCTGGCCCGCGCCGACGAGCCGCAGTACCCCGGCGGCATCGATCCGTTCAAGGGCCGCGAGACGGTCGGCATCCAGGTGCAGGGCCTGAGCTTCGGCTACGGCGACGAGCTGGTGCTGGACCGGATGGATCTGTCCATCGCCCCCGGCGAGAAGGTGGCCATCGTCGGCGCCAGCGGCGGCGGCAAGAGCACCCTGGTGCAACTGCTGCTGGGGCTGTACACGCCGCTGGCCGGCACCATCCGCTTCGGCGGCTGCACCCAGCAGGACATCGGCCTGGAGACGGTACGGGAAAACGTGGCGGTGGTGCTGCAGCATCCGGCGCTGTTCAACGACACGGTGCGGGCCAACCTGACCATGGGCCGCACCCGCAGCGACGAGGCCTGCTGGCAGGCGTTGCAGATCGCTCAGCTCGAACCCGCCATCCGTGCGCTGCCCGATGGCCTGGACAGCATCGTCGGCCGCTCCGGCGTACGCCTGTCCGGCGGGCAGCGCCAGCGCCTGGCGATCGCGCGGATGATCCTGGCCGAGCCGAAAGTGGTGATCCTCGACGAAGCCACCTCGGCCCTCGACGCCGCCACCGAGTACAACCTGCACCAGGCCCTGGCGCAGTTCCTCGACGGCCGTACCACCCTGATCATCGCCCATCGCCTGTCGGCGGTGAAACAGGCCGACCGGGTGCTGGTGTTCGACGGCGGGCAGGTGGCCGAAGACGGCGACCACCAGCAACTGATCGCCGACGGCGGGCTGTACGCCAAGCTCTACGGGCACCTGCAGCGGCTGTAGGTCAGCCCCACAGGATGTTCAGCGCCTCTGCCGAACCGTCGTACCCGAACTCCTTGATGACGACCGAACAACTGGTGCAGGGCGGCATGGTCGTGGCCACGTCCACCGATCGGAGCCTGTTTTTGTCCGGATACCGTTCCCTGAGGAGGGCGATCAGCTTGGCCTCGCTGTCCAGCGAGGTCGGTCGGCCGGTCCTTGCCGGCGTGTAGGTTTCCACGTCGAGGATCGTAAGGGGAATCGCGTACACCTTTCCTTCGCCGGAGACGCCCAACGACGTTCTGGCAACGTCCTGACCGAAGTCAGCGTTGATGTAGGTGGTGCCGTCGACGACAACCTTCTCTTGGGCCGACGCCGACTTGAACAGCGGCAGTTCCCCCGTCAATCCTTGTCCGCCGGAAACGCTTACGTAGACTTCGCGAGCTCCGGTTGCCGTCTCGACGTCGGCATACGCGATGTTGCGCGCATTCGTCGTTCTCTGTTGCTCAGGCAACAGGTTCTGAAACTTGTCCATCGCCTTGTTGATTTTCAGGTCGCTGTTCGGTTTGACGGCAATGGTCTTTTCCCCGAACAAGGTATCGAATATCTCGGCGGCCCGGCGGCGGAAGGATTCGTCGGCGGTCTTGCTGCGCGACCATGAGGCGGTTCCGGCCGGGAGGCGGCTGACCATCATGCGTGTGGCGTGGTCAAAAAGCAGGGCTTCCCCCGGGCTGGTGTCGACCTTGAGCCGCTTCAGCGTTTGCGGAGGATTGGCATGTCCGCCGATCGGAATGGCGATCTCCTCCATGGTTTTCAGCGCGCGCTCCACCAGCGCCTTTCCGTGGATCCTGACCATGTTGTTGGCGTTGAGCGAGCCTGTGTAGACCGTCTTCAGTTCTTCGGCCAGGTCTGCGGGCAAGGTATCTGCCTTGCGCAAGGGCAGCGGCGGAAAGATGTTCTGGCCCGGCGCCAGTTCGGCGACATAGAAATCGCCTGCATAGAGCCGAGTGAACAGGTAGCGCGTTGATTCGTCCTTCGACGGGACAAGGATGGCGCCGACCTTGAACTCGTCGAACAGATTGCGTCGCCCATAGGGAATCCTTGCCTTGATCCGTGCGTAGATCCCTTTCTGGAAATTGACGTAGGCCTTGAGCCCTCTGATGCCTTTGAGGGCCTTCAACGCTGTCGGCTGTCTTGCGACGGCGGGTTGGTAGAGGAAATCGCCGAACCACGGCGCCCAGCCCTTGCTTTCGTCCTGGCTGCCGATGGGGGGCGTCGGGGCCGGTTCCCGGGTGACATAGATCGTGCGGCAGACTTCATCTCCCGGCGAACGCTTTGCCCGGCAAGGCAAGGGTTTGTGCATCACCCGATCGTCGATCAGGTCGGCGCGGCGCAGTTGATCGCCGTCCAGCCGATAGGGAATGTCATCGATCAGCAGCGTGGTGCGGCCGTCGACTTCGAGCAGTTCCCGGACATGCGCCTTTTCGGGAATCAAGGCCAGCGCATGGGTGTCGGTCGGCGGCAGCATCGGGAAGGATGACTGTCCCTGCACGAAATCCTTGGGGTAAAGGGACAGGCGGGGGCCGTAGGGCAACGCTGTCGACGGATCGACCCGATGGTGCCGCGCCGGATTCGATGGGCGGGTGTTGCGCACCCACACGTCATCCGTTCCGTTGACCGTTGCCAGTCGGTCGCGCTCGGTCATGGGCTTCCAGCGCGCAGGGTCGATTGCGTAGGAACCGTCATGGAGGGGGGGAAAGGATTTTTTTCCCGTGCTCAGGTTCTTGAGCGCGTGCAGGCCGGTCTGACCTGCCAGGCGTACGCCGCTGACCAGGGACTTTAACAGCGTCGGCAGGCCGTCGAGCGGATTCAGGTTGTTCAGTGAGCTGACAAAAAGTTTGCGCGACAGCGTGGAGAATGTAGGCAGACTGGCCTTTACCGCCATTTGTGAGGCTTTGGCGCCGACCCTGGCGAGGCGCACCGAGCCCGATATGAACTTGCCGACAGGAAAAAGAAAGGACGCCAGATCCAGGAAGAGCGCAATGCCGCCCATGATCCTGTCGGTGGTCTTCTCGGACTGAAGGTCTTCAGTGCTGCCCCAGAAAGGCACCAGTCCCTTGATGATCGCCAGCAGCGTTTCCCAGCGCTCTGCCTCCCTGGCCCTTTGCTCGTCGAAGACGGTCAAGCCACGGGCCTGGGTGCGCAAGCGGTGTTCGTCGACAAACAGAAACTCGGAAGCGACGCATTGCGCCAGTGCCATGAGTCTTGGGGAGTGCCAGCTCGTGGGGCCTTCGTCGCGGTTGGCCGGGGCGGTTGACGTGGCGGCGGACAAATGGGCGACTTCGTCAATGTAGGCAATGCAATAGGCTGCATTCTTGGGCGGCGTGCCGTTCAAGTGTGCGTTCCAGTCGAGCAACAGGTCATGGTGGGCCGCCGGGTCAAACGGTTTCCCCGAGATCGGGGCGCGCAAGGGGTATTCGGTGCCCTCCGCGCTGGAGAGGACGAACTTCAGAGCGGTGTGTCGGCGAACGATCCCGGCGCTCGGAATGAGCTCGTAGTAATGGGCGTCATCGTCGATGAGCACCTCCAGAAGAAATCCCTTTCTTGCCTGAACCGTCTCAAGCCCTCGGCCTGCGCCCAGCACCTTGCGCAGGCACAGCACACGGATCTCGCCCGTTTCCAGCAAACGGCGGTCGCTGAGCGGCAAAGAGGCCAGCAGGCCGGTGATCAGGGTTCGGTAGGCGGCCCTGGCGGTCGAAAGGTAAAGGCTGAAACTGTCCTCGAACAAAGCATTGATGTCAGGCAGTGTCTTGCCGTTTGGATTGGGTCTTCCCAGGAAGATGACCGGCAGCGTTCCATTGCCCCGGGCTTCCTCTGCCTCGTGGTGGACGATCCTCTGGCCGTCGATCCTGATCCAGTGGCCGTTGTGTGTCCTGCCGTCAGTCTTGGTGACAAACCACTTCCTGGCGTTTTCGAATTGTCCGTCGGCATAGACATCGACAAACGTATTGCCTCGATGCGTGTGGGTCGGTACGCGCCCGTGTCCGTACTTGTTCGAGGGGCTGTTCGGCAGAAGTGTGCGGCCGTCGGACTCGAACGCGTCGGCGCCGAACAGGCGGTCCTTGATCTGCTTGGCCATCTTCATTCTTTCCGGAGGCGGCGAGTCCAGTGCCAGCACAGCGTTGGTCAGGCTGGTTTCGTGAGCCTCCAGGGCTCTGAACACCTGTTCGATATCGGCCTTTTCGTAATCGCCGGCGGGACGGGAGCGAATCACCCCGTTGCACACCGCCCACTCCAGTGCGGGCGTCAGCCGCAACCGTGTGATCATCGCCAGTTCCTGCGCGGAGGCATCGACGCTGCGCTCCAGAGGCAGGTCGACGAGCTGCTGGAACGACAGCGGCTGTGCATCATCCAGGCCCAGTTCCTCGGACAGCAGCACACCGTGCATGAAGTTCACCCACACCACCGAGCTCTTGTAGCGAAGGTCGCAGGGGATGTCGCGCACGGCGAAGTCCTTTGACAGCCGGGTCTGCAGCACATGGGCCAGCAAAATCGCTTCCTTGGCGGTTCGAGCCGCTCCCGTCTGCCGCAGGTGCTGTTCGAAGTGCTCGCGCAGGGTCTGATAGCCATGGCCCCAGAGGGCAGGATCCCCCCACCGGAAGCCGGCCAGGGTTTGCGGATCGTCCGACGTCGGCCCGGACGAGTAGACGGTGATGGCCCGGCACAGCAACTGATGGCGCAATGAGTCCGGGGTCTGCTCGCCGGGGGCGGCGCCATGCCACCTCAGCGTCTGGAGCAGGCGGCCGGTCAGCTCCTGCGCCGGCGGCGATTCCAGCACTTTTGACAGGAGTGCCCAAGGTGTTGCGCGCAATTCCTTTTCGCTGACGGAGCGCAGTACATCGGCGCCCAGCCTCCTGATCAGCGACGGCCGGCCGGCCATGAAGTGCTTCACCGTGGTGACGATCAGCGCGTCGCGACGCTTTGCCGCGAAGTCTTCGAGCGTCAGCGCTTGCAGGGTGGCGCGATGGTGGCTCTGTAGCCATCGGAACAGTTTTCGGTCCTTGGCACCGGGCTGACGGATCAGCCGTTCCACGCTCGGGACGTCATCGAGACCGAGCGCCTGCCGCGCGCGATGTTCATCGGTGACGGTCGTGTCGGTTGCCGTTTCGGTTGTCTGGGTCATGTCGCAGTCCTTGGCGATGGCCCCGACAGGCATGTCGGGAATCCGGAGTGCCCAGTAAATCGGCGTCCGCGTCCCGGTTGGCGGTACATATGCAGGGCGCACGATTCTGCCGCAGGGTGGCCGATCAGCCGCTTGCCGTAACCCGCAAGGCCTCCTAGTCTTGGGGAGATGGTCTGATAGAGACGGACGATCAGGCAGTGACCATGCAAGGAACCACATGACTCGAACGCGTACTCTCGGAACGCCGCGGTTGCTGGGCATCGTCTGGCCATTCATCGCCGTCGTGCTGTTTCAGGCTCTGTTGGGGGGCGTGAGCCTTTACGTCCTGTCGGCGGTACGTGGCTATGTGGCCGGCGAAAGCCTCTGGTCCAAAGGCCAGAAGGACGCCATCTATTACCTCAACCTCTACGCCGACAGCCGTGACGAGGCGATCTACCTCAAGTACCAGAACGCGATCGCCGTGCCTCAGGGCGGGCATCAGCTGCGCCTGGCCCTGGATCGGCGTCCGCCCGACCTGCAGGCGGCGCGGGAGGGCATCCTCAAGGGCGGCAACCATCCCGACGATGTCTCCAGCCTGATCTGGCTGTACCTCAATTTCCGGCACTTCAGCTATCTGGAGACCGCCATCGACCGCTGGACCCTGGGCGACGCCTATCTGGTGGAGCTCGACGGCGTGGCCCGGGAGATGCACGAGAAAATCAGCGCAAACGCCGCCGGCGATGAAGACATTCGACGCTGGAAGGGGCGCATCTTTGCGATCAACGATGGCGTGACGCCTGCGGCGAAGGCGTTCAGCGACGCGTTGGGCGAAGGATCGCGGGTGATCCTGCGCTTGTTGCTGTTCACCAACCTGGCCACGGCGCTGGGCCTGATCGTGCTGGCCCTGTGGCGCACCCGCAAGCTGCTCAAGCAGCGGCACGCGTTCGCCGAGGCGCTGCAACTGGAAAAGGACCGCGCCCACATCACCTTGCACTCGATCGGCGACGGCGTGATCACCACCGACGTCAACGGTGCGATCGACTACATGAACCCCGCCGCCGAAGCCCTGAGCCACTGGAAGGCGGAGCAGGCCGCCGGCCTGCCGCTGGCGGCGCTGTTCAACCTGCTGGACGACAATGCCCAGGCCGAAGGCCCGACGCTGATCGAACGCATCCTGAGCGGCCAGCTCACCGGCGGCAGCGAGCATTCAAGGCTCATCCAGCGCCTGGACGGCAGCACGGTGTCGGTGACCCTGGTGGGGGCGCCGATCCGCAACGCCGGCAAAGTCAGCGGCTCGGTGCTGGTGCTGCACGACATGACCCAGGAGCGTCAATACATCGCCAATCTGTCGTGGCAGGCCACCCACGATGCGCTGACCGGGCTGGCCAACCGCCGGGAGTTCGAATACCGCCTGGAGCAGGCCCTGCATAACCTGTCCCGCCAGGCCGGGCGGCATGCGTTGATGTTTCTCGACCTGGACCAGTTCAAGCTGGTCAACGACACCTGCGGCCACGCGGCGGGGGACGAGTTGCTGCGGCACATCTGCGCGCTGCTGCAGTCCGGTCTGCGCGAGGGCGATACGTTGGCGCGGCTGGGCGGTGACGAGTTCGGCGTCTTGCTGGAGAACTGCGCGCCGGAGGCCGCGGAAAAGATCGCCGAGGGCCTGCGCCAGACCGTGCAGAACCTGCATTTCGTCTGGAAGGGCAGGCCCTTCCTGACCACCGTGAGCGTCGGCTTGGTGCACATCGCCCAGACCCCTACCACCCTTGAAGCGTCCCTGCGCGCCGCTGACATGGCCTGCTACATGGCCAAGGAGAAGGGCCGCAACCGGGTGCAGGTCTATCACGCCGACGATTCGGAGCTGTCGCTGCGCTTCGGCGAAATGGCCTGGGTGCAGCGCCTGCATATGGCGCTGGAGGAAAACCGCTTTTGCCTGTACGCCCAGGAGATCGCGCCGCTGGGCCCCGCCGACGGCGCGCGCGGGCACATCGAGATCCTGTTGCGCCTGCATGACGAGGCCGGGCGCATGATCCTCCCGGACAGTTTCATTCCGGCGGCCGAGCGCTACGGCCTGATGACGTCGCTGGACCGTTGGGTGGTGCAGAACGTATTCAAGGTCATTGGCCAATGCATTGAAGAGGAGTGTCCTGGGCCGTTGGCGATGTGTGCGATTAATCTTTCAGGCATAACTATCGGAGATGACGCGTTCTTGCACTTCTTGCGTGAACAGTTTGTTAATTACAATGTTCCGCCTGAAATGATTTGTTTTGAAATCACCGAAACCAGTGCAATCGCCAATCTCGGCAGCGCCATTCGATTTATCAATGAGCTCAAAGGTTTAGGTTGTTTCTTTTCGCTCGATGACTTTTGCGCCGGAATGTCTTCGTTCGCGTATCTCAAACATTTGCCTGTAGACTTCCTGAAGATCGACGGGAGTTTCGTAAAGGACATGCTGGACGACCCGATTAACCGCGCAATGGTCGAAGTGATCAATCACATCGGGCATGTCATGGGCAAGCGGACGATTGCCGAGTTTGCCGAAACGCCGCAGATCGAGCAGGCATTGCTTGAAATCGGCGTGGATTACGCTCAGGGTTATGTCATCGACCGCCCGCAGTTGTTCACCTGTGACAGTTTGCAAAGTCGGCCCGCCAGGCCGCAGCCGCTGTTGTTCAAAGCGCCTGGCACGTTCCGTTGAAGACTCTCGCCGATCCTTACAATCACAAATCAAAAGGAGCCGAACAGTGATCGACACATTCAACCGAACCGGTCCACTCATGGAAGCCGCTAGTTACCCAGCCTGGGCGCAACAGTTGATCCAGGATTGCAGCGAGAGCAAACGCCGGGTTGTCGAACATGAACTGTATCTGCGCATGCGGGACAACAAACTGAGTGCCAAGACCATGCGTCAGTACCTGATCGGGGGCTGGCCGGTGGTCGAGCAATTTGCGTTGTACATGGCGCAGAACCTCACCAAGACCAAGTTCGCCCGCCATCCTGGCGAAGACATGGCGCGGCGCTGGCTGATGCGCAACATTCGCGTCGAGCTCAACCACGCCGACTATTGGCTGAACTGGAGCCGGGCCCATGGGGTGAGCCTGGAAGACCTGCAGGCCCAGCAAGTGCCGCCGGAGCTGCATGCCTTGAGCCACTGGTGCTGGCACACCAGCTCGGCGGACTCGCTCATCGTGGCCATCGCCGCCACCAACTACGCCATCGAAGGCGCGACCGGGGAGTGGTCGGCGCTGGTCTGCTCCACCGGCGTCTATGCCGCCGCCTTCCCTGAGGAAGACCGCAAGCGGGCCATGAAATGGCTGAAGATGCACGCCCAGTACGACGATGCGCACCCCTGGGAAGCGCTGGAGATCATCTGCACGCTGGCGGGCCTGAACCCGAGCAAGGCGCTGCAGGTCGAGCTGCGTCAGGCCATCTGCAAGAGCTACGACTACATGTACCTGTTCCTTGAGCGGTGCATGCAGCTGGAGCCGGCGGAGCGGGTGATGGCCGGGCGCGAGCGGCGGGAACTGGTCGAAAGCTGATCAGGTTGCTCCCGCAGGAAGTTCGGTTGCGTCACGGAACCTGCGGGAGCCGGCCTGCTGGCGATGGCGCCAGCGGGCGCGCCGCCTGACGGAACGAAGACGGGCCGTCAGCCCGCCATGGTGAGGCGGTTGCGTCCCTCGCGCTTGGCCACGTACAGCGCGCTGTCGGCCCGGCGCAGCAGGCTGTCGACCGATTCGCCCGGCAACAGGGTCGAGCAACCCAGGCTCACGGTCAGTTCGATCAACTGGTTGCTGGCGTAATAGTCCTGGGCCTGGGTAGCCTGGCGCAGGCGTTCTCCGACCATCGCCGCCGCCTCGCGGCCGGTGTTCGACAGCAGAACCAGAAACTCTTCCCCGCCGTAGCGGAACACCATGTCGACGTTGCGCAGTTGGCTCTTGATCGAGGCCGCCACGGCCTTCAGCACATCGTCGCCGGCGGTGTGCCCGTGGATGTCGTTGACCCGCTTGAAGTGATCGATGTCCAGCATCAGCAGCGACAGCGGCTGTTGGTGCCGGCGCGCCATCTCGATTTCCCTCTGCAGGGTCTGCTCCATGGCGATGCGGTTGCCGGTGCCGGTCAGTGGATCGCGCAGCGCGCTTTGGGTCGCCGCCCGATAGAGCAGGGCGTTGCGCATCGGATACAGCAGCGCCGACAGCAGCGATTCGAGATGGCCCTGGTCCTGTTCGCTGAAGCGCTCGTTGCGGCGGAACACCAGTTCGCCCATGTGCTCGCCTTCATGGCTGAGGCTGTAGCTGACCGAGTGACGGCCGCGGGTACCGAATTCCAGGCGCAGGTCGCTGCTCTGGTGCTGATAGCTCAGGGCGTCGAGGGGCACCAGGCGCTGAACTTCGCGAAAAAACAGGCCGAGGATGCGTTGCGGCTCAAGACTGGTTTGCAGCTGCAGGCCCAGTTGCTGGCGCAATTGCGCGACAGTGACCGGCCGTTCCAGAAGCGGAGGCTGTTGACCGAAGCCCAGGCGTTGCAATTTTGCGCTGTCAAAATCAATTGCAGTGGTCTGGGAGGGTGATTTCATATGGCGTGAGCCCCTAAGCAGTAAGTCTGTCTTACAGGCTGGGTGAAGCGGCTATGGGCTGCGCGTCATACTGATCCATCAGTCCCGTAGGACATTTGGCGCAAGTTTAGTCTGCTTGATGTCGATTAGTCAGCTATCGAATCAAGCCCCGCCCGACTGCCTTCACACGGCGTGCTTTGAGGAAATTTAGAGCGAAAGTCGTGCCATTCAGTTCGCAATCTTTTAAATCGTTACGAATCAATGGGTTGTGACTGAAGGGAGGAGCGAGGCGCTGGTTTATTGACTGATGCGGTCACGGATGAGCGGTAAAAACCTGCCGCGACGGGAAACCGCCGCGGCAACAAAAGCGACGTATGGCATCACTGGGCGTTGAACGCCTGCCCGTTGATGCCTGCGCTGTCCGGGCCCATGAGGTACAGATAGACCGGCATGATCTCCTCGGGCGTCGGGTTGTTCAGCGGGTTTTCCCCCGGGTACGCCTGCGCGCGCATGCTGGTGCGGGTCGCTCCCGGGTTGATGCTGTTGGCGCGCACCGGAGCCACGGTGTCGACTTCGTCGGCCAGGGTCTGCATCAGGCCCTCGGTGGCGAACTTGGAGACGCCGTAGGCGCCCCAGTAGGCGCGGCCCTTGCGTCCGACGCTGCTGGAGGTGAACACCACCGAGGCGTCCTGCGACAGCTTGAGCAGCGGCAGCAGGGTGCTGGTCAGCATGAACATGGCGTTGACGTTGACCTGCATGACACGCATGAAGTTTTCGCCCGAGAGCTGTTCGATCGGGGTGCGCGGGCCGATGATCGAGGCGTTGTGCAGCAAGCCGTCGAGGTGGCCGAATTCGGTCTCGATCATCGCCGCCAGCTCATCGTACTGGTGGGGCAGGGCGGTCTCGAGGTTGAACGGGATCACCGCCGGCTGCGGATGGCCGGCCGCTTCGATCTCGTCGTAGACCTGGGTCAGGTTGGCTTCGGTCTTGCCCAGCAGCAGCACGGTCGCGCCGTGGGCGGCGTAGGCTTTCGCGGCGGCGGCGCCGATGCCGCGGCCGGCGCCGGTGACCAGGATGACGCGGTCCTTGAGCAGTTCGGGGCGGGCGGAGTAGTCAAACATAAAAACCTCAACAAAACGGTAAGTGCTTCCAAGCGACCGCTGCGCGGTCATCGCGGGCAAGCCCGCTCCCACAGGTATTTCGCAGGGCCTGGGGGAGTGGGCCTGCCCGCGAAGGCGTCAGGTGAGCGGCTCCTGCATTCAGCAGCTGCACAGCGCGCTGTCGATGACCTTGCGCAGCTCCAGCGGGTGATCCACCACCACGTCCGCGCCCCAGTGGCGCGGGTTGTCGTCCGGGTGAATGTAGCCGTAGGTCACGGCGGCGGTCTTGGTGCCGGCGTCGCGCCCGGACTCGATGTCGCGCAGGTCATCGCCGACGAACAGCACGCTGGCCGGATCCAGGTCGAGCATCTTGCAGGCCAGGATCAGCGGCTCCGGATCCGGTTTGCTGTTCTTCACGTGATCCGGGCAGATCAGCAGCGCCGAGCGCTCGGCCAGCCCCAGCTGCTGCATGATCGGTTCGGCGAAGCGCACCGGCTTGTTGGTGACAACGCCCCAGGTCAGGTTGGCCTTTTCGATGTCCGCCAGCAGCTCGCCCATGCCGTCGAACAGCTTGCTGTGCACGGCGCAGCCGGCCATGTAGCGCTCCAGGAACTCCTGGCGCAGTTCCTCGAAGCCCGGCGATTCCGGATCCATGGAGAACGTCACCGCCACCATGGCCCGGGCGCCGCCGGAGATCTCGTCGCGGATGTGCTTGTCGTTCATCGGCGCCAGGCCGCGCTCCGCGCGCATCGCCTGGCAGATGGCGATGAAGTCCGGCGCGGTGTCGAGCAGGGTGCCGTCCATGTCGAAAAGGACTGCTCTGATGGTCATCGGCTCACTCCTCGCGCAGGGTCTGGATCATGTAGTTGACGTCGACGTCCGCCGCCAGCTTGTAGTGCTTGGTCAGCGGGTTGTAGGTCAGGCCGATGATGTCCTTGACGGTGAGGCCGGCGGCGCGGCTCCAGGCGCCCAGCTCGGACGGGCGGATGAACTTCTTGAAGTCGTGGGTGCCGCGCGGCAGCAGCTTCATGATGTATTCGGCGCCGATGATGGCGAACAGGTAAGCCTTGGGGTTGCGGTTGATGGTGGAGAAGAACACCTGGCCGCCGGGCTTGACCATGCGCATGCAGGCGCGGATCACCGAAGACGGGTCCGGCACGTGCTCGAGCATCTCAAGGCAGGTGACCACGTCGAACTGCTCGGGCATTTCCTCGGCCAGGGCCTCGGCGGTGATCTGCCGGTATTCGACGTTCACGCCCGATTCCAGCTGATGCAGCTGCGCCACCGCCAGCGGCGCTTCGCCCATGTCGATGCCCATGACCGTGGCGCCGCGCTGGGCCATGGCCTCGCTGAGGATGCCGCCGCCGCAGCCGACGTCGAGGACTTTCTTGCCGGCGAGGCTGGCCCGCTCGTCGATCCAGTTGACCCGCAGCGGGTTGATGTCGTGCAGCGGTTTGAACTCGCTTTCGCGGTCCCACCAGCGATGGGCCAGGGCCTCGAACTTGGCGATTTCGGCGTGGTCGACGTTGCTCATCATTGAATCCTCGAAAAACTGAAAAGGTCTGTAGCCCCGGAGCCTGCCCCGGGGTGTTTACGATTCGGTGCGGCCGCTGATGCGCAGGCCCCAGGCCCGGGCGGTCTCGCCCAGCTGCTGTTCGTCCATGCGCGTCAGGCGCCGGTCGTCGAGCAGTGGCTTGCCGGCGACCCAAAGGTGTTTCACGCAGTCGCGTCCGGTGGCATAAATCAGTTGCGAAACCGGGTCGTAGACCGGTTGCTGCGCAAGCCCCGAGAGGTCGAAGGCGACGATGTCCGCCGCCTTGCCGAGCTCCAGCGAGCCGGTCTGCGCGTCGATGCCCAGCGCCCGGGCGCCGTTGAGGGTGGCCATGCGCAGCGCCCGGTGGGCGTCCAGCGCGGTGGCCGAGCCGGCGACGGCCTTGGCCAGCAGCGCGGCGGTGCGGGTCTCGCCCAGCAGGTCCAGGTCATTGTTGCTGGCCGCGCCGTCGGTGCCGACCGCCACGTTGACGCCGGCCTGCCACAGCCGCTCCACCGGGCAGAAGCCGCTGGCCAGCTTCAGGTTCGATTCCGGACAGTGGATCACGCTGGTGTTGCTTTCTACCAGCAACGCCAGGTCGTCATCGCTGATCTGGGTCATGTGCACGGCCTGGAAGCGCGGGCCGAGCAGGCCGAGGCGGCCGAGGCGGGCCAGCGGGCGCTCGCCGCGCTGTTCGGTGGCCTGCTGCACCTCGAACGCGGTCTCATGGACGTGCATGTGGATGGAGGCGTCGAGCTCTTCGGCGATCACCCGGATCTTTTCCAGGTTCTCGTCGCCCACGGTGTAGGGTGCGTGGGGGCCGAAGGTGACCTTGATGCGCTCGTGGTGCTTGAGGTCGCCGAACAGCTCGACGCCCTGACGGATGGCTTCGTCGGCGTCGGCGGCGCCCGGAATCGGGAAATCCAGGATCGGGATGGCGATCTGCGCGCGGATTCCGCTGTTGTGCACGCGCTCGCAGGCAACCTTCGGGAAGAAATACATGTCCGAGAAACAGGTGATGCCGCCTTTTATCTGCTCGGCGATGGCCAGGTCCGTGCCGTCGCGCACGAACGCCTCGTCGACCCACTTGGCTTCGGCGGGCCAGATGTGGTTCTCAAGCCAGGTCATCAGCGGCAGGTCGTCGGCCAGGCCACGGAACAGGGTCATCGCGGCGTGGCCGTGGGCGTTGATCAGGCCTGGGCTGAGCAGCGTGTCCGGCAACTCGCGAACCTGAGCGGCGTCGCACTTGAGCGCTTCGGCGCGCGGGCCGATGAACGCGATGCGACCGTCGCGGATGCCCAGGCCGTGGTCTTTGAGCACCACGCCTGCGGGTTCGACGGGTACCAGCCAGGTCGGCAGCAAGAGTAAGTCGAGCGCAATGGCAGGTTTCGGCATCGAGGATCGGTTCCAGGGCTTTTGTGAAGGATGGCGAAGTATACCCGAGCGTCTTCGCGGGGGGATCGCTATAATCGGCCGCTTTTGTTCATGAGTGCGGGGTGAGGGATGCGCGATCGTCTGTTGGCTGCAGAGAAAGTGAAGGCCATCGATTGGCGTGATGGCGCGCTTTACCTGCTGGATCAGCGTATTTTGCCGTTCGAGGAAACCTGGATCGCCTACACCGGCGCCGCCGGCGTGGCCGAAGCGATACGCTCGATGGTGGTGCGCGGTGCGCCGGCCATCGGCATCGCGGCGGCGTATGGCGTGGTGCTGGCCGCCCGTGCCCGGTTCGCGGCCGGCGGCGACTGGCAGGCGGCGCTGGAGGAAGACTTCGCGCTGCTGGCGCAATCCCGCCCGACGGCCGTCAACCTGTTCTGGGCGCTGGGCCGCATGCGCGAACGCCTGGAGCGCCTCAAGGAGCACGCCGATCCGCTGGCGGCGCTGGAGGCCGAAGCCGTCGCCATCCATGAAAGCGACCGCGAAGCCAACCTGACCATGGCCCAGCTGGGCGTCGACCTGATCCGCAAGCACCAGGGCAACGCCCAGGCGCTGCTCACCCACTGCAACACCGGCGCCCTGGCCACCGGCGGCTTCGGCACTGCGCTGGGCGTGATCCGCGCCGCGTTCATCGAGGGCATGGTCGAGCATGTGTACGCCGACGAAACCCGGCCCTGGCTGCAGGGCTCGCGCCTGACGGCGTGGGAGCTGGCCAACGAAGGCGTTCCTGTCACGCTCAATGCCGACTCGGCGGCGGCGCACATCATGAAGACCAAGGGCGTCACCTGGGTGATCGTCGGCGCCGACCGGATCACCGCCAACGGCGACGTGGCGAACAAGATCGGCACCTATCAGCTGGCGGTCAACGCCATGCACCACGGCGTGCGCTTCATGGTGGTAGCGCCGAGCTCGACCATCGACATGAACCTGGCCAGCGGCGACGACATCCCGATCGAGGAGCGTGACGGCGCCGAACTGCTGGAGGTCGGCGGCAAGCGCGTCGGGGCGGATGTCCAGGCCTTCAATCCGGTGTTCGACGTGACGCCGGCGGATCTGATCGATGCGATCGTGACCGAGAAGGGCGTGGTCGAGCGTCCGGACGCCGCGAAAATGGCCCAGCTGATGTGCCGCAAACGCCTGCATTGAGACCGGTGGGCGGCCTGTGCATTGCCATCGCGCGCAGGCTTGCTTTCGCATGAATGGCGCCGGCCGCCCCACCTGTGGGATCCAACCGGCTGGCGATCGGGGCCTTAAGGTCAACAAATATCTGCAATTCGGGCCCGATTTTTGCGCCCGATGAGCCTCTGAGCCCCTCACGTCCCCTTTAAGGCTGTCATCGGTCATCTAACTATGCTCCATGCGCATCTGGGGGATAGGTGCGTGGCGGCTGTTGTGATAACATCCGGCGTTTTCCGAGACAGCTCCGCGGAGTTGTCTTCACTGCGCAAATCCGCGCCGCAGCGCGCCGATTTGTCGTAAGTCGTGGCATGGCATCCGGCCTGCAGCGACGAGCTTCGTTGGTCCCATATGGATATGACGAAGTTTCACCAGAAAAAAGGAATCAGGCTTCTCATGGGCGAACTGGCCAAAGAAATCCTCCCGGTCAATATCGAAGACGAGCTGAAACAGTCCTATCTCGACTACGCGATGAGCGTGATCGTCGGCCGTGCACTGCCGGATGCGCGCGATGGCTTGAAGCCCGTGCACCGTCGCGTGCTGTTCGCGATGAGCGAACTAGGCAACGACTACAACAAGCCGTACAAGAAATCCGCCCGTGTGGTCGGTGACGTGATCGGTAAGTACCACCCGCACGGTGACACCGCGGTGTACGACACCATCGTGCGCATGGCCCAGCCTTTCTCCCTGCGCTACCTGCTGGTCGACGGCCAGGGCAACTTCGGTTCGGTGGACGGCGACAACGCCGCGGCCATGCGATACACCGAAGTGCGCATGACCAAGCTGGCGCATGAGCTGCTGGCCGACCTGCACAAGGAAACCGTGGACTGGGTGCCGAACTACGACGGCACCGAACTGATCCCGGCGGTCATGCCGACCAAGATCCCCAACCTGCTGGTCAACGGCTCCAGCGGCATCGCCGTGGGCATGGCGACCAACATCCCGCCGCACAACCTCGGCGAGGTCATCGACGGTTGCCTGGCCCTCATCGACAACCCCGAGCTGACCGTCGATGAGCTGATGCAGCACATCCCCGGCCCCGACTTCCCGACCGCCGCCGTGATCAACGGCCGTGCCGGCATCATCGAGGCCTACCGCACCGGCCGCGGCCGCATCTACATGCGCGCCCGCTCGATCATCGAAGACATCGACAAGGTCGGCGGCCGTCAGCAGATCGTTGTCACCGAGCTACCGTACCAGCTGAACAAGGCGCGTCTGATCGAGAAGATCGCCGAGCTGGTCAAAGAGAAGAAACTCGAAGGCATCACCGAGCTGCGCGACGAATCCGACAAGGACGGCATGCGCATCGTGATCGAGCTGCGCCGCGGCGAAGTGCCGGAGGTGGTGCTCAACAACCTCTACGCCCAGACCCAGCTGCAGAGCGTGTTCGGCATCAACATCGTGGCCCTGATCGACGGCCGTCCGCGGATCCTCAACCTCAAGGACCTGCTGGAAGCCTTCGTGCGCCACCGTCGCGAAGTCGTCACCCGCCGCACCGTGTTCGAACTGCGCAAGGCCCGCGAGCGCGGCCATATCCTCGAAGGCCAGGCCGTCGCCCTGTCGAACATCGACCCGGTGATCGCCCTGATCAAGGCGTCGCCGACGCCGTCCGAGGCCAAGGAAGCGCTGGTCAGCACCCCGTGGGAATCCACCGCCGTGATGGCGATGGTCGAGCGCGCCGGCGCCGATTCGTGCCGTCCGGAGAACCTCGATCCGCAGTACGGCCTGCGCGAAGGCAAGTACTTCCTGTCGCCGGAGCAGGCCCAGGCGATCCTCGAACTGCGCCTGCACCGCCTGACCGGCCTGGAGCACGAGAAGCTGCTGGCCGAGTACCAGGAGATCCTCAACCAGATCGGCGAGCTGATCCGCATCCTCAACAGCTCCGCGCGCCTGATGGAAGTGATCCGCGAAGAGCTGGAAGTGATCCGCGCCGAATACGGCGACGTGCGCCGCACTGAAATCCTCGATGCGCGCCTGGACCTGACCTTGGGCGACATGATCCCGGAAGAGGATCGCGTCGTGACCATTTCCCACGGCGGCTACGCCAAGACCCAGCCGCTGGCCGCTTACCAGGCCCAGCGTCGCGGCGGCAAAGGCAAGTCGGCCACCGGCGTCAAGGACGAGGACTACATCGCTCACCTGCTGGTCGCCAACAGCCACACCACGCTGCTGCTGTTCTCCAGCAAGGGCAAGGTGTACTGGCTCAAGACCTACGAGATCCCGGAGGCGTCCCGCGCCGCCCGCGGCCGTCCGCTGGTCAACCTGCTGCCGCTGGATGACGGTGAGTACATCACCACCATGCTGCCGGTCGAGGAATACACCGAAGGCCACTACATCTTCATGGCCACCGCCAACGGCACCGTGAAGAAGACCCCGCTGGAATCCTTCAGCCGTCAGCGCAGCGTCGGCCTGATCGCGCTGGAGCTGGACGAAGGCGACGTGCTGATCTCCGCGGCCATCACCGACGGCGAACGCGAAGTGATGCTGTTCTCCGACGGCGGCAAGGTCACCCGCTTCAAGGAATCCGACGTTCGTGCCATGGGCCGTACCGCCCGCGGCGTGCGCGGCATGCGCCTGCCGGAAGGCCAGAAGCTGATTTCCATGCTGATCCCGGAAGAGGGCAGCCAGATCCTCACCGCTTCCGAGCGCGGCTACGGCAAGCGCACCGCGATCTCCGAGTTCCCTGAGTACAAGCGTGGCGGCCAGGGCGTGATCGCCATGGTCAGCAACGAGCGCAACGGCCGTCTGGTCGGGGCGGTGCAGGTGCTCGACGGCGAGGAGATCATGCTGATCTCCGACCAGGGCACGCTGGTGCGTACCCGTGTCGACGAAGTCTCCAGCCTGGGCCGTAACACCCAGGGCGTGACCCTGATCAAGCTGGCCAAGGACGAGACCCTGGTGGGCCTTGAGCGGGTGCAGGAACCGTCGGAAATCGAGGGTGACGAGCTTGAAGGTGAAGAGGGTGTCGAACTGGACGACGGCGTGATCGGCGCCGAGCCGGACGACGCAGGCGACAACCTGCAGGCGGACGCCGCAGACGAAGAAGAGTCGCAAGACTAACCCAATCGTAGCAGGGCAGAGTGTTTGCTCTGTCCGCTACCGTGATTGCATAGCGAGAGTGGATGTGAGCAAACGAGCCTATAACTTCTGCGCAGGTCCCGCTGCGCTGCCTGAAGCTGTCCTGTTGCGTGCCCAGTCCGAGCTGCTCGACTGGCACGGCAAGGGTCTTTCGGTCATGGAGATGAGCCATCGCAGCGATGAGTTCGTCTCCATCGCCACCCAGGCCGAGCAGGATCTGCGTGACCTGCTGAATATCCCCTCGAACTATAAAGTGCTGTTCCTGCAGGGCGGCGCGAGCCAACAGTTCGCGCAGATCCCGCTGAACCTGCTGCCCGAAGGCGGCAGCGCCGACTACATCGACACCGGCATCTGGTCGCACAAGGCCATCGAAGAGGCGTCCCGCTACGGCCGCGTCAACGTCGCCGCCAGCGCCAAGCCCTATGACTACTTCGCCATTCCCGGCCAGGACGAGTGGACGCTGTCGAAAGACGCGGCCTACGTTCACTACGCGCCGAACGAAACCATCGGCGGCCTGGAGTTCCAGTGGATCCCGGAAACCGGCGACGTCCCGCTGGTGGCCGACATGTCGTCCGACATCCTCTCGCGCCCGGTGGACATCTCTCGCTTCGGCATGATCTACGCCGGCGCCCAGAAGAACATCGGCCCGAGCGGCATCGTCGTCAACATCGTCCGCGAAGACCTGCTGGGCAAGGCCCGCGCACTGTGCCCGACCATGCTCGACTACAAGGTCGCGGCCGACAACGGCTCGATGTACAACACCCCGCCGACCCTGGCCTGGTACCTGTCCGGCCTGGTGTTCCAGTGGCTGAAGGAGCAGGGCGGCGTAGAGGCCATCGCCAAGCTCAATGACGCCAAGCAGCGCACGCTGTATGACTTCATCGACGCCAGCGGCCTCTACAACAACCCGATCAAGAAATCGGACCGTTCCTGGATGAACGTGCCGTTCCGCCTGGCCGACGACCGTCTGGACAAGCCGTTCCTGGCCGGCGCCGAAGAACATGGCCTGCTGAACCTCAAGGGGCACCGCTCCGTGGGCGGCATGCGCGCCTCCATCTACAACGCTGTCGACATCAACGCGGTCAACGCGCTGGTGGCGTACATGGCGGAGTTCGAGAAGGAACACGGCTGATGTCCGAACAAGAACTCAAGGCGCTGCGCCTGCGCATCGATGCCCTGGACGAAAAGGTCCTGGACCTGATCAGCGAGCGTGCGCGCTGCGCCCAGGAAGTCGCCCGGGTGAAGATGGCGTCGCTGGCCGAAGGCGAGGTGCCGGTGTTCTACCGGCCCGAGCGAGAGGCCCAGGTGCTCAAGCGGGTGATGGAGCGCAACCAGGGGCCGCTGGGCAACGAAGAGATGGCGCGGCTGTTCCGCGAGATCATGTCCTCGTGCCTGGCGCTGGAGCAGCCGCTGAAAGTGGCCTACCTCGGCCCGGAAGGCACCTTCACCCAGGCGGCGGCCATGAAGCACTTCGGCCATGCCGTGATCAGCAAGCCGATGGCGGCCATCGACGAGGTGTTCCGCGAAGTGGCCGCCGGTGCGGTGAACTTCGGCGTGGTGCCGGTGGAGAACTCCACCGAAGGTGCGGTCAACCACACCCTCGACAGCTTCCTCGAGCACGACATGGTGATCTGCGGCGAAGTCGAGCTGCGCATTCACCATCACTTGCTGGTGGGCGAGAACACCAAGACCGACAGCATCACCCGCATCTATTCCCACGCCCAGTCGCTGGCCCAGTGCCGCAAGTGGCTGGACGCCCATTACCCGAACGTCGAGCGCGTGGCGGTGCCGAGCAACGCCGAGGCGGCCAAGCGGGTCAAGGGCGAGTGGAACTCGGCGGCGATCGCCGGCGACATGGCGGCCGGGCTGTACGGCCTGACCCGTCTGGCCGAGAAGATCGAAGACCGTCCGGACAACTCCACGCGGTTCCTGATGATCGGCAACCAGGAAGTGCCGCCGACCGGGGACGACAAGACCTCGATCATCGTGTCCATGAGCAACAAGCCCGGCGCGCTCCACGAGCTGCTGGTGCCGTTCCATGACAACGGCATCGACCTGACCCGCATCGAGACCCGTCCGTCGCGCAGCGGCAAGTGGACCTACGTGTTCTTCATCGACTTCGTCGGCCATCACCGCGACCCGCTGGTCAAGGGTGTGCTGGAGAAGATCAGTCAGGAAGCGGTGGCACTCAAGGTGCTGGGTTCCTACCCGAAAGCAGTTCTCTAAGGGGTATCAGCCTAATGAGCGGTAACTTCCTCGACCTGGCGCAGCCGGGCGTGCAGCAACTTTCGCCCTACGTTCCGGGCAAGCCTGTGGACGAACTGGCCCGCGAGCTGGACCTGGATCCGGCCAGCATCGTCAAACTGGCCAGCAACGAGAACCCGTTGGGCGCAAGTCCGAAGGCCCTGGCGGCCATCCGCGACGAGCTGGCCGAACTGACCCGCTATCCGGACGGCAACGGTTTTGCGCTCAAGTCGTTGCTTGCCGAGCAATGCCGCGTCGAGCTGAACCAGGTGACCCTGGGCAACGGCTCCAACGACATTCTGGAACTGGTGGCGCGGGCCTACCTGGCCCCGGGCCTGAATGCCGTGTTCAGCGAGCACGCCTTCGCGGTGTACCCGATCGCGACCCAGGCCGTCGGCGCGCAGGCCAAGGTCGTGCCGGCCAAGGACTGGGGGCATGACCTGCCGGCCATGCTGGCGGCCATCGACGCCAACACCCGTGTCGTGTTCATCGCCAACCCGAACAACCCGACCGGCACCTGGTTCGGTGCCGAAGCGCTGGACGAATTCCTGCAGGACGTGCCGGAGCATGTGCTGGTGGTGCTGGACGAGGCGTACATCGAGTACGCCGAAGGCTCCGACCTGCCGGACGGCCTGGACTTCCTGGCGGCCTACCCGAACCTGCTGGTGTCGCGCACCTTCTCCAAGGCCTATGGCCTGGCGGCCCTGCGCGTGGGCTACGGTCTCTCCACGCCGGTGGTGGCGGACGTGCTGAACCGCGTACGGCAGCCGTTCAACGTCAATAGCCTGGCCTTGGCGGCGGCTTGCGCTGCGCTGAAGGATGAGGACTACCTGGCGCAGAGCCGTCAGCTCAACGAGTCCGGCATGCAGCAGCTCGAGGCGGGTTTCCGCGATCTGGGGCTGAGCTGGATCCCGTCCAAGGGCAACTTCATCTGCGTCGACCTCGGCCGGGAGGCGGCGCCGGTGTTCCAGGGGCTGCTGCGCGAGGGCGTGATCGTGCGTCCGGTGGCCAACTACGGCATGCCGAACCATCTGCGGGTGACCATCGGTCTGCCGGCGGAAAACCGTCGCTTCCTCGAAGCGTTGAGCAAGGTTTTGGCCCGTGGTTGATGTCACTGCGCTGCAACCTGCTGCACCTATGATCGGTCGCTTGGTGGTGGTCGGTCTGGGGTTGATCGGTGGTTCTTTTGCCAAGGGCTTGCGGGAAAGCGGCCTGTGCCGCGAAGTGGTCGGGGTGGATCTCGACCCGCAGTCGCGCAAGCTTGCGGTCGAGCTGGGCGTGGTGGATCGCTGCGAGGAGGATCTGCTCGCCGCCTGTCAGGGCGCTGACGTGATCCAGCTGGCCGTGCCGATCCTGGCCATGGAAAAAGTGCTGGGCCGTCTGGCCGGCATGGAGCTGGGGCAGGCGATCCTGACCGACGTCGGCAGCGCCAAGGGCAATGTGGTACGCGCCGCCACGCAAGCGTTCGGCGGCATGCCGCCGCGTTTCGTGCCGGGGCATCCGATCGCCGGTTCCGAGCAAAGCGGCGTGGAAGCCTCCAATGCCGAGCTGTTCCGCCGTCACAAAGTGATCCTGACGCCGCTGGAGCAGACCGATCCGCAAGCGCTGGCGGTCGTCGACCGCTTGTGGCGCGAACTGGGTGCCGACGTCGAGCACATGCAGGTCGACCGTCACGACGAGGTGCTGGCCGCGACCAGCCACCTTCCGCACCTGCTGGCCTTCGGTCTCGTCGATTCGCTGGCCAAGCGCAATGAAAACCTGGAGATCTTCCGTTACGCTGCGGGCGGTTTCCGCGATTTCACAAGAATCGCCGGAAGCGACCCGGTCATGTGGCACGACATCTTCCTCGCCAACCGCGAGGCGGTCCTGCGCACACTCGATACATTTCGCAGCGATCTCGACGCCTTGCGCGACGCGGTCGATGCAGGGGATGGGCACCAACTGTTGGGCGTCTTCACGCGCGCCCGGGTTGCCCGCGAGCATTTCAGTAAAATCCTGGCCCGCAGGGCCTATGTGGACGCTATGAATTCCAACGATCTGATCTTCCTGGCTCAACCTGGTGGCCGCCTGTCCGGTCGGATTCGCGTACCGGGCGACAAATCGATTTCCCACCGTTCGATCATGCTCGGCTCCCTGGCTGAAGGTGTCACCGAAGTCGAAGGTTTCCTTGAGGGCGAAGACGCTCTGGCGACCTTGCAGGCGTTCCGCGACATGGGCGTGGTCATCGAAGGCCCGCACCACGGTCGTGTGACCATTCACGGCGTCGGCCTGCACGGCCTCAAGCCGGCGCCGGGCCCGATCTACCTGGGCAACTCCGGCACCTCGATGCGCCTGCTGTCCGGCCTGCTGGCGGCGCAGGACTTCGACAGCACCCTGACCGGCGACGCCTCGCTGTCCAAGCGTCCGATGAACCGCGTGGCCAATCCGCTGCGCGAGATGGGCGCCGTGATCGAAACCGCCGCCGAGGGTCGTCCGCCGATGACCATCCGCGGCGGCAACAAGCTCAAGGGCCTGACCTACACCATGCCGATGGCCAGTGCCCAGGTGAAGTCCTGCCTGCTGCTGGCCGGCCTGTACGCCGACGGCAAGACCACCGTCACCGAACCTGCGCCGACCCGCGACCATACCGAGCGCATGCTGCGCGGCTTCGGCTATTCGGTGGACGTCGACGGCGCGACCGCCTCGGTCGAGTCGGGCGGCAAGCTGACCGCAACCCACATCGAAGTGCCGGGCGACATTTCCTCGTCGGCGTTCTTCCTGGTGGCGGCCTCGATCGCCGAGGGCTCCGAGCTTGTGCTCGAGCACGTCGGCATCAACCCGACCCGCACCGGCGTGATCGACATCCTGCGCCTGATGGGCGCGGACATCACCCTGGAGAACCAGCGTGAAGTCGGCGGCGAGCCGGTGGCCGACCTGCGGGTGCGGGCAGCTAAACTCAAAGGTATCGAGATTCCCGAGGCGCTGGTTCCGCTGGCCATCGACGAGTTCCCGGTGCTGTTCGTGGCCGCTGCCTGCGCCGAGGGCCGCACGGTCCTGACCGGCGCCGAAGAGCTGCGGGTCAAGGAATCGGATCGGATCCAGGTGATGGCGGACGGGTTGCTGGCGCTGGGCGTCAAGTGCGAACCGACCCCGGACGGCATCATCATCGACGGCGGCCGCATCGGCGGCGGCGAAGTGCACGGTCACGGCGACCATCGCATCGCGATGGCCTTCAGCGTGGCCTCGCTGCGCGCCGATGCGCCGATCCGCATCCATGACTGCGCCAACGTCGCGACCTCGTTCCCGAACTTCCTGGCGCTGTGCGCGCAGGTGGGCATCCGTGTGGCAAAAGAGGCACAGTCGTGAACAGCATCGCACCGGTCATCACCATCGATGGGCCAAGCGGCTCGGGCAAGGGCACGGTAGCCGGCATTCTGGCCGAGCGCCTGGGCTGGAACCTGCTGGACTCCGGCGCGCTGTATCGCCTGTTGGCGTTCGCGGCGCGCAACCATGGTGTCGACCTGACCAATGAAGAGCTGCTGAAGAAACTCGCCGCTCATCTGGATGTTCAGTTCATCCCGGCGACGAACGGTCAGCTGCAGCGCATCATCCTGGAAGGCGACGAAGTCAGCGATGTCATCCGCACCGAGAGCGTCGGCGCCGGCGCCTCCCAGGTGGCGGCGTTGCCGGCGGTGCGCGAGGCGCTGCTGCAGCGCCAGCGCGATTTCCAGGAAATGCCGGGCCTGGTGGCCGACGGCCGCGACATGGGCACGGTGGTCTTTCCCGGCGCCCCCCTGAAGATTTTCCTGACGGCCAGTGCCGAGGAGCGGGCGCGCCGCCGATATTTGCAGTTGAAGGGCAAAGTCGAGGGTGTTAGTCTGTCGAGTCTGCTAGATGAGATCCGTGCGCGCGACGAGCGTGACACCCAGCGAAGCGTAGCCCCGCTCAAGCCGGCGGCCGACGCGATACAGCTGGATTCCACGGAGTTGTCCATCGACCAGGTGCTTGAACGCATCATGAGCGAGATCGCCCTCCGCGATATCGCCGGGTGACCAGAAGGCGGCAGGGGACCAGTCATAGTCCTGCGGCGCTTCTTTTAAATGAAACTGATCCATACCGTCTGGGGTGTGGCTATGGGCGTATCCTTCGCCCTAATCTACAGGAATTAAAATGAGCGAAAGCTTTGCGGAACTCTTTGAAGAAAGCCTAAAGTCCCTGAACCTTCAGGCAGGCTCCATCATCACCGGCGTTATCGTTGATATCGACTACCAGATGGGCTGGGTAACCGTCCACGCTGGCCTGAAGTCGGAAGCACTCATCCCTCTGGAGCAATTCAAGAGCGATTCGGGTGACCTGAACATCAACATCGGTGACGAAGTTCACGTTGCTCTGGACTCGGTTGAAGACGGTTTCGGTGAAACCAAACTGTCCCGTGAAAAAGCCAAGCGCGCTGAATGCTGGATCGTTCTGGAAGCAGCCTTCGCAGCCGAGGAAGTGGTCAAGGGCGTTATCAACGGTAAGGTTAAGGGCGGCTTCACTGTCGACGTTAACGGCATCCGTGCGTTCCTGCCAGGTTCCCTGGTTGACGTCCGTCCAGTGCGCGACACCACGCACCTGGAAGGCAAAGAGCTGGAATTCAAGGTCATCAAGCTGGACCAGAAGCGCAACAACGTTGTCGTTTCCCGTCGCAGCGTCCTGGAAGCCGAGAACTCCGCCGAGCGTGAAGCTCTGCTGGAATCCCTGCAGGAAGGCCAGCAAGTCAAAGGTATCGTCAAGAACCTCACCGATTACGGCGCATTCGTCGATCTGGGTGGCGTGGACGGCCTGCTGCACATCACCGACATGGCCTGGAAGCGCATCAAGCATCCTTCCGAGATCGTCAATGTCGGCGACGAGATCGACGTCAAGGTTCTGAAGTACGATCGCGAGCGTAACCGTGTTTCCCTGGGCCTGAAGCAACTGGGTGAAGACCCGTGGGTTGCCATCAAAGCCCGTTACCCGGAAAGCACCCGCGTCATGGCGCGCGTGACCAACCTGACCGACTACGGCTGCTTCGCTGAGCTGGAAGAAGGCGTTGAAGGTCTGGTGCACGTTTCCGAAATGGACTGGACCAACAAGAACATCCACCCTTCGAAAGTCGTACAAGTCGGCGACGAAGTGGAAGTCATGGTTCTGGACATCGACGAAGAGCGTCGTCGTATCTCCCTGGGCATCAAGCAGTGCAAGTCGAACCCATGGGAAGACTTCTCTGGCCAGTTCAACAAGGGCGACAAGATCTCCGGCACCATCAAGTCGATCACCGACTTCGGTATCTTCATCGGCCTGGACGGCGGCATCGACGGTCTGGTTCACCTGTCCGACATCTCCTGGAACGAAACCGGCGAAGAAGCCGTGCGTCGTTACAAGAAGGGCGACGAGCTGGACACCGTTATCCTGTCGGTTGACCCAGAGCGCGAGCGCATCTCCCTGGGCATCAAGCAACTGGAAAGCGATCCGTTCTCCGAGTACGTTCAAGAGAACGACAAGGGCGCTATCGTCAAGGGCACCGTGAAAGAAGTTGACGCCAAAGGCGCCATCATCGTTCTGGCCGACGACATCGAAGCGACCCTGAAAGCCTCCGAAATCAGCCGTGACCGCGTTGAAGACGCGCGTAACGTCCTGAAAGAAGGCCAGGAAGTCGAAGCCAAGATCATCAGCGTTGACCGTAAGAGCCGCGTAATCCAGCTCTCGATCAAGTCGAAAGACGACGCTGAAGAGAAAGAAGCCATCCAGAGCCTGAAAGCAGCTCCGGAAGGCGAAGCAGTCGACACCACCATGGCGGCACTGCTGAAGCAAGCAATGGCCAAACAGAACTAAGTTCTGATCGGTCATGAAAAAGGGCGACTTCGGTCGCCCTTTTTTGTGCCTGCGATTTGACGTTCGCGGTCTTGATGAAGCGGTTTCGGCAACTGAATGAAACCGGATCGTTTTTTTTGCGGTCTGTTTCTCTGGGCGGATCAATTGCCCAATCGCAGCTAGGCTTGAATTGAAGAGTGCAGTGGTCGGGCTGTTTGCCTGGCATAAGGATCGGAATGAGCAAGCTGATTGTTTTGTTTGCAATGTTGGCGTTGGCGGGGTGCACGACTGGCGCAAAGACGCATGCGGTGCACGGCGTCAGCGGCATAGAGGTTGACTGTTCGGGGTTGGGGTCCGGATGGGACAGGTGTCTCAAGCGGGCCGCCAAGGAGTGCAAGGGGGCTGGCTACAAGGTGTTGGCGAGATCCGACGACGCGAAGGAGGAGGATGTCTTTCCTTTCGGGTTCAACCCGGCAGGCTACGTGACGCGCACCATGCTGGTGATCTGTCGGTGACTCCGCAGCCGTCGCAGGGCTGAAAGCGGGTGTTTCCGGGGCGTTGAAGATATGTCAATCCCTGGGCTGTTCAAATTCTTCAGGGCGTGCTAAAACCTTTGAAGCGCTGATCTAGCTGCTTGAAAAAGAAGGGAAAAACATGACGAAGTCGGAGTTGATCGAACGAATTGTCACCCATCAAGGGCTGCTCTCATCCAAGGATGTGGAGTTGGCCATCAAGACCATGCTTGAGCAAATGTCCCAATGCCTGGCGACCGGGGATCGCATCGAGATCCGTGGCTTCGGCAGCTTTTCCCTGCACTACCGTGCGCCGCGCGTCGGCCGCAACCCAAAGACCGGCCAATCCGTCAGCCTCGACGGGAAGTTCGTTCCGCACTTCAAGCCAGGCAAGGAATTGCGTGACCGTGTGAACGAAGAGGAGGAGGGGCTTTGATCGTCATGCTGCTTTCCGGGGAGTCGGCATGAGCCCTCTCAAACGTATCGTGGCAGGCGTCTTCCTGCTGGTGCCGGTGCTGGCCACCCTTGCGTTCATGCTGGAAAACCAGCAACCGCTTTCGCTGCGCTTCATGGGTTGGGTCGGCCCCGAGCTGCCTGTGTCGTTGATCATGGTGCTGGCGTTGCTGTTCGGCATGTTGATCGGCCCGCTGATCGGTTGGCTTTTCGGGCGGTCGTCCAGGGCGTCCCGCAAACGTCTCGCCTGACACATGCGGCGACAAAGCCGAATGTCGGTGCTGTTCCGTTTGGTTCGCAGCCTATCCAGATCCATTAGTAAATCGTTCATTAAGCTGTAAAATGCCGCCCTGACCGACTGGAGGCATCTTTGCGCTTCCGTCAGGACCGATTTCGATAGAGGCCTCTTCGTTCAGGGGCTTTTGTATTCGTGGATTTGACATCGCCCGGTCGGCGATCCGTCAGCAGCTCAAGGGTATGACTTCGCGTGAAAATTCTCGTAACCGGCGGTGCCGGATTCATCGGCTCGGCCGTTATCCGTCACATCATTTCCAACACGCCCGATTCCGTGGTGAACGTCGATAAGCTGACCTACGCCGGTAATCTCGAATCGTTGGCGCAAGTGAGCCAGGACGAGCGTTACGTTTTCGAGCGGGTCGACATCTGCGACCGCGGGCAGATCGACCGCGTCCTCAATGAGCATCAGCCGGATGCGATCATGCACCTGGCCGCGGAGTCCCACGTCGACCGCTCGATCTCCGGGCCGTCCGAATTCATCCAGACCAACATCATCGGCACGTACACCCTGCTTGAGGCCGCGCGCCAGTACTGGGGCGCGATGGACGAGGCGCACAAGGCGCGCTTCCGCTTCCATCACATCTCGACCGACGAGGTGTACGGCGACCTGGAAGGGCCGGAAGACCTCTTCACCGAGACCACGCCCTACCAGCCGAGCTCCCCGTATTCGGCGAGCAAGGCCAGTTCGGACCATCTGGTTCGCGCCTGGGCCCGTACCTATGGCCTGCCGACCCTGGTCACCAATTGCTCCAACAACTACGGCCCCTGCCATTTCCCCGAGAAGCTGATCCCGCTGATCATTCTCAACGCGCTGGAAGGCAAGCCGTTGCCTGTGTACGGCAAAGGCAACCAAGTGCGCGACTGGCTGTATGTCGAAGATCACGCGCGGGCGCTCTACAAGGTCGTGACCGAGGGCGTTGTCGGCGAGACCTACAACATCGGCGGACACAACGAAAAGCAGAACATCGAAGTGGTGCATGCGCTTTGCGCCTTGCTCGATGAGCTGCGTCCGGAATCCGCCCATCGCCCGCATGCGGACCTGATCACGTATGTCCAGGACCGCCCCGGCCACGACCAGCGGTATGCCATCGATGCCAGCAAGATCCAGCGTGAGCTGGGCTGGGCGCCCGAGGAAACCTTCGAGACCGGCATCCGCAAGACCGTCGAGTGGTACCTGAACAACGCGGAGTGGGTGGCCCACGTCAAGAGCGGCAGCTACCAGCAGTGGATCGAGCAGAACTACGCGGGCCGTTCGGGCAAGCCATGAAGATTCTACTGCTGGGCAAAAGCGGGCAGGTGGGCTGGGAGCTGCAACGCTCGCTCGCGCCCCTCGGCGAGCTGATCTGCTTGGATCGTCATGGGGCGCCGGGGCTGTGCGGAGATCTTGCCGACCTGGACGGTCTGCGCGCGACCCTGCAAACGGTGCGGCCGGACGTCATCGTCAATGCCGCGGCCTACACCGCCGTCGACAAGGCAGAGGCCGAGCGGGAGTTGGCCGAACGGGTGAATGCCCAGGCGAGCCGGGTCATGGCCGAGGAAGCGGCGCGCCTGGGGGTGTGGCTGATCCACTATTCCACCGATTACGTCTTCAGCGGCGAGGGGGCCGCGCCTTGGCTGGAGACCGATGCGGTGGCCCCGCTGAACCACTACGGCGCCAGCAAGGCGGCGGGTGAGCAGGCGATCATCGCCAGCGGCTGCAAGCACCTGATTTTCCGCACCAGTTGGTGCTATGGCTCCCGCGGCGGCAATTTCGCCAAGACCATGCTGAGGCTGGCCCGTGAGCGCGCAAGCCTCGACGTCGTCGCCGACCAGGTCGGCGCGCCGACCGGTGCGGACCTGATCGCAGACGTCACGGCCCACGCCATCCAGCAGGTCCAACAGCGTCCCGAACTGGCAGGCGTGTATCACCTCGTGGCCGGCGGTGAGGTGTCCTGGCACGGCTACGCCGCTTTCGTCATCGGCCTTGCCCGGGACCTCGGCGAGGAGCTGGCGGTCACGCAGATCAATCCGATCGATTCCGCCGCCTATCCGACCCCGGCCCGCCGCCCCCTGAACTCGCGGCTGAGCAACCAGAAACTGCGCGACAACTTTTCTTTGCACTTGCCGGATTGGCAAAGTGGCGTCACACGAATGCTTAGGGAAATTCTCAACAAATGATCAAGACAAACCGTAAAGGCATCATCCTGGCCGGCGGCTCGGGCACCCGTCTGCATCCGGTCACGCTCGGTGTGTCCAAGCAGTTGCTGCCGATCTACGACAAGCCGATGATTTTCTATCCGCTGTCGGTGCTCATGCTGGCCGGCATGCGTGAAATCCTGATCATTTCCACCCCTGAAGACTTGCCCAATTTCCGCAAGCTGCTGGGCGACGGCAGCCTCTACGGCATCGAGCTGAGCTACGCCGAGCAGCCAAGCCCCGACGGCCTGGCGCAGGCGTTCATCATCGGCGAGTCGTTCATCGGCGACGATCCGTGCTGCCTGATCCTGGGCGACAACATCTTCTACGGGCAGTACTTCACCGAAAACCTGCGTTCGGCCAATGCCCAGCCTTCCGGGGCGACGGTGTTCGGCTATCACGTCAGTGACCCGGAGCGCTTCGGCGTGGTCGAATTCGACGCATCGGGCAGCGCCCTGAGCATCGAAGAGAAACCGCTGAAGCCCAAATCCAACTATGCGGTCACCGGGCTGTACTTCTACGACAACAAAGTGGTCGAGATCGCGAAAGGCATCAAGCCATCGGCGCGCGGCGAGCTGGAAATCACCGACATCAACCGCGCGTACCTGGAGCAGAAGACCCTCAACGTCGAAATGCTGGGCCGCGGGTTCGCCTGGCTGGACACCGGTACGCACGATTCGCTGCTGGAGGCCGGGCACTTCGTCCACACCATCGAGCACCGTCAGGGGCTGAAGGTCGCGTGCCTGGAAGAGATCGCCTACAACAACGGCTGGATCGACGCAGAGCAACTGAAGGTTCAGGCCGAGCGTCTGAAGAAGACCGGTTACGGTCAGTATCTTCAGAAGCTGCTGGATCACCCGACGATGTGAGGCCGGCCGTTCTGTCGGTTGCTGTGGCCCGTATGCACGTGCCGAGTGATCTATGGGGGGCTGGCGCTGTAGAATGGCCGCCAGCGGCGAGGGTTTTGCACTGAATCCGGTGCACGAACGACCAGAAACATAACTGAACCCGCTTGCCCGCCGGTCATCCGCGGGAAGGGGCTTAAGGATTTAGAGCATGGAACTGATTCCCGTAATTTTGTCTGGCGGAGTGGGCAGCCGGTTGTGGCCGGTTTCCCGTGAGGCCCATCCAAAGCCGTTCATGGAGCTGCCGGATGGCCAGAATCTGATCCAGAAGACGTTCCTGCGCGCTTCGCGCCTGGAAGGGGTTGTCGAAGTCCTGACGGTCACCAACCGTGAGCTGCTGTTCAAGACCGAGGACGAGTACGGCCTGGTCAACAAGGCCGGGCACGCCCAGGGCTTCATCCTCGAGCCGTTCGGCCGCAACACCGCAGCCGCCGTCGCTGCGGCGGCGCTTTCGCTGGAGGCCAGCCACGGCGCCGACGCCCACATGCTGGTGCTGGCGGCCGACCACCTGATCAAGGACGAGAAAGCGTTTGCGGCGGCCGTGGCGAACGCCGTCACCCTGGCTTCCGAGGGCTGGCTGGTCACCTTCGGCATCCAGCCGACCTATCCTGAAACCGGCTTCGGCTACATCGAGGCGCAAAAGTCCGCTCCGCTCAAGGGCGGCCTGAAGGTGGCGCGTTTCGTCGAGAAGCCGAACCTGGAAACCGCCCAAGGCTACCTCAGCGCCGGCAACTACTTCTGGAACTCCGGCATGTTCTGCTTCCGCGTCGGCACGGTGCTGGAGGAGCTGCGCCAGCACGCTCCCGACGTCGTCGCCGCGGTCGCCAAGACCATCGAGGCGTCGCGCCTGACGTCGTCCGACAACTACCGTTGCCTGGCCCTGGACAGCGGGCTGTTCGCCCAGGTGCCGGACATCTCCATCGACTACGCGCTGATGGAGCGTTCCCAGAAGGTCGCGACCATCCCTTGCGACATCGGCTGGAGCGACATCGGTTCCTGGAACGCGGTGAGCGAACTGACCCCGGCGGACGAGAACGGCAACCGGTTCGAAGGCGAGGTGCTGGCCCACGACTCGCGCAACAACTACGTGAACAGCGAAGAGCGCCTGACCGCCCTGGTCGGCGTGGAGGACCTGCTGGTCATCGACACCCCTGACGCCGTGATGATCGCCCACAAGGATCACGCCCAGGACGTGAAGCACATCGTCAGCCAGCTCAAGGCCTGCAGCCACACGGTGCACCTGCTGCACCGCACGGTCCATCGCCCGTGGGGCACCTACACCACCCTGGAAGAGGGCAAGCGCTTCAAGATCAAGCGCATCGTCGTCAAGCCGAAGGCCTCGCTGTCGCTGCAGATGCATCACCACCGCAGCGAGCACTGGATCGTCGTCGAGGGCATGGCGGTGGTGGTCAACGATCAGCAGAAGCTGATGCTGAACACCAACGAATCGACCTTCATCCGCGCCGGCCACCAGCACCGTCTGGAGAACCCGGGCGTGATTCCGCTGGTGCTGATCGAAGTGCAGAGCGGCGATTACCTGGGCGAGGACGATATCGTCCGCTTCGAAGACAACTACGGCCGCGTCGACAAGTAACTGCGGGCCGGACGCCATAAGCCTGACCGGTGCATGTTCTGCCGGTCAGGCTTATTTGCATGTGTCGATCTTCGACACCCATCCATCCCGACGGCGCGCAGCGGATGTTCCCGGCGTGCCGTCACCTGAATCCCGAGCAAGAGACCAGCATGCATACCCCTATCAAGACCCAGTGCTTCAAGGCTTACGACATTCGCGGCCAGGTGCCTTCGGACCTCAATGAAGAGGTCGCCTACCGGATCGGCCGAGCGATGGTCACTGAGCTTCAAGGCAAAAGCATTGTGCTGGGTCGGGACATGCGGCTCGAGAGCCCGATGCTGGCCGAGGCGATGACGCGGGGCCTGCTCGAAGCCGGCGCCGATGTGATCGACATCGGCCTGTGCGGCACCGAAGAGGTGTATTTCGCCACCAGCGCGTTCGGCGCCGACGGCGGCGTGATGATCACGGCCAGCCACAACCCCAAGGGCTACAACGGCATGAAGCTGGTCAAGTCGCAGTCGCGGCCGATCAGCGGCGACACCGGGCTCAACGCCATCCGCGACCGCGTCGACAGCGGTGACCTGGGCCCGTTGGCCGCCACGCCGGGCAGCGTCCGCGTCGAAGCGGACAAGGGGCGCTACATCGAGCACCTGCTGACCTACATCGACGTCGCCACGCTCAAGCCCCTGAAGGTGCTGGCCGACCCGGGCAACGGTGCCGCAGGCCCGGCGCTGCAGGCGCTGATCGATCGGCTGCCGTTTGAATGGGTGGTCATCAACGCCGAGCCGGACGGCCATTTCCCCAACGGCGTGCCCAACCCGCTGCTGCCGGAAAACCGTGACCTGACCCGCCAGGCCTTGCTGGACAACGGCTGCGACATCGGCCTGGCCTGGGACGGCGATTTCGACCGTTGCTTCTTCTTCGACGGCAACGGGCGGTTCATCGAGGGTTACTACATCGTGGGCCTGCTGGCCGAGATGCTGCTCAAGCAGCACCCGGGCAGCAAGATCATCCACGACCCGCGACTGACCTGGAACACCATCGACCAGGTCGAGCAGGCCGGCGGCGTCCCTGTGCTGTGCAAGACCGGGCACGCGTTCATCAAGGAGCGCATGCGCCTGGAAGATGCGATCTACGGCGGCGAAATGAGCGCCCACCACTACTTCCGCGACTTTGCCTACTGCGACAGCGGGATGATTCCGTGGCTGCTCGTGGCGGCCTTGATGTCCGCCACCGGCAAGACGCTGGCCCAGCTGGTCGACGAGCGGATTGCCGCTTACCCCTGCAGCGGCGAGGTCAACTACCGGGTGGCGGACGTGCCGGCGGTGCTGGAGAAGGTGCTGGCGCATTACCTGCCGCACGGCCCGGAGCTCGACAAGACCGACGGCATCAGCCTGTCCTTCGGTGACTGGCGTTTCAACCTGCGCGGTTCCAACACCGAACCGCTGTTGCGGCTCAATGTCGAAGCGAAGGGCGACGAGGCGCTGATGCAGGCGCGGTTCAAGGACGTCGAGGCGCTGATCACGGGCGCCTGAGGCTCCGGGTCTTTTGGCAGCCAACGGCGACCGCGCTTCTGTGAGCGAAGCGGTCAGGCGCGGTCGCCGGTCGCGAAGCATCAATTCTGAAGGTTCATAATTTGAAAACGGTTTTATTGCTGAGTACCTATCCGATCGCCAGCCCCCGGCACGGCGGGCAGGTGCGGGTGGCCAACATCGCCTCGACCTTCGAGCAAAGCGGCTGGAGCGTGACTCACCTGGCGGTCTATGAGCCGGAAGGTTATCCGCCGTCGACGCTGGGGCCGAACGACGTCAAGTTCCCGGCCGGCAGCGACTTCAGGAAGTACAAGGGTGCTTACGTGCCCTTGATCAATGACCTGCTTTCGGGGGAGTTCGCGGCCTCGGAGCAGGGCGGGTTCCCGGAGATCCTCAAGAAGCTGCCGCCGGCCATCGACGTCATCCATGTCGAGCAGCCGTGGCTGTGGCCGCTGGTGCTGAAGATCAAGCAGATGCCCCAGTACCGCAACGCCTGCCTGATCTACGGTTCGCAGAACATCGAAGCGCCGCTGAAGCAGGAGATCCTCGACAGCTACGGCATCAAGGGCGCAGCGCCGGTGATCGCCGACATCGAGGCGCTGGAGCGCAAGGCGGCGCTGGAGGCGGACATCGCCGTGGCCGTCACGCAGGCGGACTATGACATCCTCAAGGCCTGGGGCGCGGCGATGCCGCTGCTCGCACCCAACGGCATCGCGCCGTGGACCGCCAAGGCCGAGGTCCTCGAGACCTGGAAGGCGCGCCTGCCGGAATCGCCGTGGATCCTCTACGTCGCCAGCGCCCACCCGCCGAACTTCAAGGGGTTCAACGAGTGCCTGGGCAGTTCCCTGGCGTGCATCCCGCCGGACAGCAAGCTGGTGGTGGTCGGCAGCGTGTGCGAGCACCTGGAGGCGACGCTGCGCGACAGCCGTTGGGGTCAGTTGAACCTGTCGCGCCTGCAGTTGCTGTACATGCTGCCCGACGAAGACCTGGATGCCGTGAAGACCCTCGCCCATGCGTTCCTGTTGCCGATCCCCCATGGCGGCGGCTCGAACATCAAGACGGCGGAAGCCATCTATTCGGGCAAGTATGTGGTCGGCACCGAGTCGGCGTTCCGCGGGTTCGAGCAGCATCTGAGCCAGCCGGAAATCAGCGTCGCGCGTTCGCCTGCCGAGTTTCACGCTGCGATCCGTGGCCGTTTGACCGGGCCGGCGTCGACAGAGGGCAAGGGACCGGACAGAGCGTCCCGTGAGCCGTTGACCTGGGCCCGGAGCCTGGAACCGATTCCGCAAGCAGCGGCACAAGTCATTGAGAAGAAGGCGCAAGAGGCATGACCACCTGGTTTGATGTGACGACCATTCTGGGCTGGCGCCGGCCAGCGGTAGGCATTATCCGCACCGAAGCGGAAGCGGCCGCCCATGCGCTTGAGCTGATCGCTGCCGGCGAAGACGTGAAGTTCTGCGCCTACGACCATGCCGCCGGCTACGCGGCGGTCTCGGCCGGTGACGTCGCGGCCACGCTGAAGCGCATTTCCGGCGCCCACGCCGTGGCGCCAGGCAAGGTCGCCAGCGGCGCCGCGAACAAAAGCTCGATCGAAGCCCGGCTCAAGGATAAGGCCATCAAGGTGCTGAACCGGCTGCCGACGCGCCTGAGCGGGCGGATCTATCAGTTCTTCCAGCAGCGTCGGGTCTCGATCGTCGAGGCGGTGATCGGCGTGCGGCATTTGCGTTCGGCGGCCAAGGCCTTCCTGAAGCCGGCCAACCGCGGTTACGTGTTCGCGCCGGTTGCCCGCAAGGCCGGCATTGCCGGGCATCCCTTCTCCAAGGGCGACAGCTACATTTCCGTCGGCCTGGATTGGGACAACAAGGATCTGCCGTACCTGTACGAGCTCAAGAAGAAGGTCGGCCTGCGGGTCGTCCTTTGCTGCTACGACGTGATCCCTGTGCGCTTGCCGCACCTGTGCGTGGGTGACGTGGCGGCCAAGTTCGCCAACTACTTCACCGATGTCGCCTGGTGCGCGGACAAGATCCTGTGCATTTCGGAATGCACCCGCAAAGACCTGATTTCGCTGCTGAGCGAGTTGGGTGCGCCTGTTCCTGAGACGGCAGTGGTCAAGCTGGGTTGCCAGTTGTCCCATGAGTTGAGCGACGACATCAGCGCGGACGTGAAGGCCCTGCTGAAGGAGCGTTTCGTGCTGTTCGTGTCGACCATCGAGCGTCGCAAGAACCATGAGGTGCTGTACCGGGCCTACACGCGCCTGGTCGACAAAGGCGTGCAGGACCTGCCCAAGCTGGTGTTCGTCGGCATGCCGGGCTGGGGCGTGGGGGATCTGCTGATGGACATCAACCTTGATCCGCGCACGAAAGACCACATCCGCATCCTCAACAATGTCTCCGACTCGGATCTGATGCACCTGTATCGCCATTGCATGATGACGGCCTTCCCGTCGCTGTACGAAGGCTGGGGCCTGCCGGTGGCGGAAAGCCTGGCGGCGGGCAAGTACTGCCTGGCCTCCAGTGCGGCTTCGATTCCGGAGGTCGGTGGGGATCTGCTGGATTACCTGGAGCCGTGGGACGTCACGGTGTGGGCGGCGGAGCTGGAAAAGTACGCCTTCGACCCGGCGGCGTTGGCCGCCAAGGAAGAGGCGATCCGCCAGCGCTACCTGCCGGTGGCCTGGAAAGAGACCGCTCAGGTCGTTTTCGACAGTTCGAGATAGTCAGGCGTCGGTGGCGCAGGCCCGGCGATCCGGGCCTGCGCCGCGAGACCTAGACGATGGTGTTGGTGTTGAACACGCTCAGCGGCGCCTGAATGTCCGCCGTCGCCAGCAGGGCAGGGTTGGCCGACCATTGTTCGATGATGCCTGAAAAGTGATCGACGGCCTTGAGCAGCACCTTCGCGCGAAGCGAAGCGCCGACCGCCAGCTCCAGCTTCTGTGCGTAGTTTTCGGCCGTGAACGTTTCCCGTGCCCACGCTTGTGCCCGCTGCCCGATGGCATTGGCCGATGTCCGGTCCTCGTGGAGCGAAAGGAAGATCCGTTTCAGATCCTCCACTTCATTGTCCGCCGATATCTTCAGGACGCACGCGTCGGGCAGCTCACTGTAGAAGCCGGTGTCCGTGACGATCGTGGCCTTGCCGTAGAGCATCGCTTCGATGGCCGAGGCGGAGGCGGCCTCCAGGCTGGGCCAGCGCAGGCAACTGATGACATCCGCTTCGCGGATGGCTTCGGACAGCGCCGCGTCATCGACCTCGTTGGAGATGATCAGCTCGACGCCGCTGTCGAGCGCCAGCTCGGACAGTCGTTTTTCCGTTTCCGGAAGGATGGCGCCGACCAGCCGGTAACGGACGTTCGCCCGCAGTGAAGGGCTTTGGGCGATGGCCTGGATGCAGCGTTCGACCCGCTTGTTGGGGTTGACGTGGCCGATGGTCAGGACATTCAGACGGTCACCGCCGGTGTGCCCGTCGTTGCCTGTGGCGCCGGGGGCGTCGTAGGCCAGCGGCGTCACGTAGACCGGGCCGGCACAGGCCGCCAGCACGCGCTCGCAACCCCAATTGCTGTGGGTGATCACGGTGCTGGCCATCGAGCTGATCCACTCGGTGAGCGGGGCTTCGTTGAGGGTCTGGCTGATGAAGACCGAACCGTCATGGATCTGGAAGTACCCCTGCGCAACGGCGTTTCCATACCACTGCTCCAGGATCCTGACCGCCTCTTCGCGCCGGTTCTGCGACCAGCCGAAAAACAGATGCCCGAGAAAGAAGTCGTGCAGGCAGACGACGCCGGGGGTCTTGGTCAGCCAGGCGATGCCGCCTTCATGGAACTCGTAGCTGTTGCCGATCTGATAGACGCATTCGTCGGCCGCTTCGATTTCCCGGGCGACTTGGGCTTCGTCGGTCCATGGCAGCACGGTGCAGCCGAAGTCGTGCAGCTCGTCGGCCGTGACGTGCTGGCTTTCGGTGCGGACCACCACGACCTGGTGTTGCTGGGCCAGGAGCTGGCGGACGACGAGCCGGGTCATCCGGCCGATGGCCGACGTCTTGACGGCCGGCGTGAACATGACAAGTTTCATTTGATCAGTGCCTCGACAGTCTCCGGCCAATTGATGCCCAGGCTGTTCCACAGCGTCTGTGCCCCTTCCCCGTACTGTCGGGTCCTGGCCCTGTTCTCGTAAGCGGCGTTCATCGCTTGCGCCAGGCTCTCCGCCGACGGCTCTGCCCGCCATCCGGTTTCGCCGGGCACCACCAGGCCGAGGATCCCGCCGCTGTCGGTGGTCGTGATCAATGCCTTGCGGGCGGTCGCCGCTTCCATGCTGACGTAACCCAACGAGTCTTCGTCGAACGGAATGTAGGCAACGGCCAGCGCACGGTTGACGTAGTCCACGTAGGTCGCGCGAGGCAGGAAGCGCAGGTCGAGCCTGACGCGGTCCTGCAGCCCGAACTGCTCGATGATCGCATGCAGTTGCTGTGTGTCGGCAGGCGTTTCGGGCGGGCCGGCAATGATCATTTTCACGCGCCGGTCGGCTTTGGCCAGGGCTTGCAGCAGCAGGTACTGGCGTTTCATGCCGTTGACCCGGCCGCCCGCAAAAATGTAGCCGTCGTCTTCGCCGCCGGTGAAGGCTTCCGGGTCGTTGACGGGCGGAAGCAGCACTTTGGAGTCGAAGCCGTTGTACTTGAGCAGGCGCTGTCGGGTGACTTCCGAGTTGGTGTAGATGTGCCGGCTCTGCGCGAAGGTCTCGTTGTCGGCATGGGCGATGGCTTTGCGGATGTCCGCTCCGGTTTCGCCCGGGGGCAGGTTGGTCTGGCCCGCATCGTACAGGTCATAGGCTTGCCGGTACTGGTGCAGCAGCCACAGCGATTTGCGGTGGTGGCGCACCAGGTACGCCGGAAACTTCAGGGCGATGACATGATCGGTATTGGCGATCTCCAGCGTCCGCGCCAACAGCATCTGCGACGGGATGCGGGTGGCCGGCTCCCATTGGAAGGGGATCCGCAGGATTTCCGCGTCATGCCCGGCGACGGTCAGGTTCTTCTGCAGATTGACGGCCAGCTCTTCCGCGCCCCCCCAGATGAAGGGCGCCATGTTGTTCACGATCAATACTTTCATGCCAGAAGACGCTCCAGAACCTGTGTCCAGGAGATCTTCAGGTCGACCAGCCGCTGACTGGCATTCCTGCCCATGGTTTGGGTCACGTTCTTGTCCCGGTAGAGTTTGTCCATGGCGTCGGCCAGGGATTCGGGGGTCGGTTCGGCGACGTAGCCGTTGTGCCCGTCCTGGACCAGCTCCAGCACGCCGCCGGAGTCCGAGGTCGTGAGGATCGGCTTCTGCGCGTGGCTGGCTTCCAGGCTGGGGTATCCGTAGGAGTCTTCGTCCAGCGGCAGATAGGCGGCGGCCAGGCACTGCGACAGATGCTCCACCTTCTCCTCCTCGCTGATCCAGCGGTCTTCCAGCGTGACCCGGTCCGCGACGTTGCAGGTCTCGATCGCCTGCCGGAGGGCGTTGCCGTAGTCCGGGCTCGCGCCCGTTCCCAGGATGCGCAGGCGAACCGGCGTGGTGGTGTAGCTCAACGCCTCGATGAGCAGGTGCTGGCGCTTGTAGTGCTCCAGGCGGCAGATGTAGACGATCTCGTCGTTGTACCCGGCGCAGAAAAAGCGCTCCGGCTGAAAGACCGGCGGATACAGGACTTCGCTGTCGATGCCGTTGTAGGTCTTGAGGCGTTGGGAGACGACTTTCGAGTTGCTGAACACGGTCTTCGCTTCACCCATCGCCAGGGTGTCCACCTCCATCAGGGATTGGCGGATCGCCCGGTTCTCGGCGTTGTCGGGAAAGTCCCGGTACGGGGTGTCCCACAGGTCGTAGAAGGTGCGGATGTGGTGAATGAACCACAGAATCTTGTGCGGGTGCGGTATCAGGTGCGCCTGAGGGCGGAAGCAGATGACCCGGTCCGCCGCCTGCAGGTCCACCCAGCGCAACGCCATCATCTGCTGGAACAGGATGTCGGGCGGAGCGTCGTACTCCGGAAGGTACACGACCTCCACCTGATGTCCGGCTTCGATCAGGGTCGAAGCCAGCCAGTCGACGATGTTTCTTCCGCCGCCCTTGATGAAAGGGACGAATGAAGAGCAAAGGGCGATTTTCATCAGGCCGCCAAGACCTCACGCAAGCTGGCCGCGATCCTGATGATGTCTTCGCGGGTCAGGTCCTGGTGGGTCGGCAGGTTGATGCCGCGGCCGGACCACAGATCCGCCACCGGATAGATGCCGTCTTCCTTGTAGGGCGGCAGGACGTGCATCGGGTAGAACACCGGCCGGGTCTCGATGCCCATCGCGTCCAGCTTCTGCATGACGGCGTCGCGTTTGTGCTCGTCGCCGTCAGCCAGGAAGATGTTGTACATCCAGAACACCTGCTTGGCCCAGGCCGCCTCGGTAGGCAGGACGATCTTGTCCTTGAGGTCGGCCAGCGCCTCGTCGTACCAGTTGGCGATCTGTTCGCGGTCTGCCAGCGAGGTGGCGATGCCTTCCATCTGGGCCAGGCCGATGGCGGCCTGGATGTTGGTCATGCGGTAGTTGTAGCCGATCACCGGGAACCAGTAGCGACGGTTCGGATCCATGCCCTGGCCGCGGAACAGGCGCAGCTTGGCGGCCAGCGCATCGTCGTTGGTGGTGACCATGCCGCCTTCGCCGGTGGTCACGATCTTGTTGCCGAAGAAGCTGAAGGTCGCGCACGTGCCGAGACTGCCGACCTTGCTGCCCTTGACCTCGGCGCCGTGGGCTTCGGCGGCGTCTTCGACGACCCACAGGTTGTGTTTGCGGGCGATGTCGTTGATCACGTCCATCTGCGCCGGATGGCCGTAGAGGTGCACCGGGATGATGCCCTTGGTCTTGGAGGTGATCTTGCTTTCGATGGTCTGTGGATCGATGTTCATCGTATCGGCGCACACATCCACCAGCACCGGTGTGGCGCCGCAGTAGCGGACGGCGTTCGCGGTCGCGATGTATGTCACGGTCGGAATGATGACTTCGTCGCCGGGCTGCAGGTCGAGCACGACCAGCGCCAGGTGCAGGGCGGTGGTGCCGTTGTTGGTCGCGATCGCGTGCTTGACCCCGCAGAAGGCCGCAAAGCTTTCTTCGAAGGCGGTGATGTACTTGCCGTTGGAGGAAATCCAGTTGGTGTCCAGGCAATCGAGTACGTACTTGCGCTCGTTTCCGGCAAGCTTCGGTTGTGCAACGGAAATACGTTTCATGTCTCTTCCTTCAAAATTTGTTTAAAGCTTTGGCCGGCACGCCCACAACCGTGACTGCCGAACCGACATTGGAAATGACGACGCTGCCGGCGCCTACCATGGAAGACTCGCCGATGCGAATCTCCGGAATGATCTTGCTGCCTACGCCGACGAAACTGAGGTCGCCGACCTGGACGTTGCCCGCCAGTGCGCACTGGGGGGCGATGTGGACGGCCTGGCCCAGGACGCAGTCATGGTCGATGGTGGCGCCGGTGTTGACGATGCAGAGGTCGGCTATCGTCGCCTCGGCATTGATCACGGCGCCCGCCATCACGGCGACCCCTGCGCCAAGCCGGGCCGAGGGCGAAACGGTGGCGGCCGGGCTGACGGCGTTGACCAGCGTGAAGCCCAGGGCGGTGGCCTTGGCGGCGAGCTTGTTTCGGACGGCGTTTGCGCCGATGGCGACGAACACCCGCCGATAGCCTTCATTGAAGAGCGCGGACAGGTGGTCGTCACTTTTCAGCACGGGGATGCCCACGCAGGTGTCCGGGCTGTCCGGATTGCCGACGCAGCAGGCGACGGTGTCGCCCTGGGCCTGCAGCAGTTCGATGCAGACCTTGGCATGCCCGCCGGCGCCTATGACGATGACTTCGGTCTTCATGCTTGCGTCCTTGCGGCTTGCATTGATTCGGGGGAGGTGAAAAGCAGGTTGACGGACTCGGCCTGGGACAGCCGTTCGGCCGACCAGTCTTCGAGATCGCCGGTTTGGTCGTTGACGACGTTGAAGGCAAGCCCCAGGGCGGTGAAATGTCGCAGCCAGTCTTCGAGCGCGATCGAGTTCCGTTTCAGGTGGGACAGGCCAAGCTCGACGATGATGAACATGTGCGGGTTGGTCGAAAGCAGACGTTTTGCGCCTTTGACGATATCGATCTCGGCCCCTTCCGCATCGAGCTTCAGCAGCCGCGCGGTCTGGGATTCGGGCAGGAACTCATCCAGGGTGGTCGTTGAGATGTCGACCGATGCCGCAGACGAGAACGACGGGGTCTCGAGTTCGTAGAGCGAGTGGTGGCCGCTGGTGGCACCCAGGTGCAGCTTGTGGGTGCCCGTGGTGTCCGACAGGGCGTAGTGGGAAACTTCGCTGATCTCGGAGAAGCCGTTGAGCCACAGGTTCCTTTCGAGCATTTTGCGGGTGGGTTCGAACGGCTCGAAGGCGATGACCTTGCCGCGTCCCGCCATCGCCCGGGCCGCCGCGATCGAATGCATGCCGATATTGGCGCCGACATCGATGTAGGTGTCGCCCGGGCGGACGAGCCGTTCAATGAGCTTTCGGGTTCCGGGCTCCAGCTCCCCGGCTTCCATCAGGTTGGCCAGAAGGGCATGGTCCTTGGCGCCGCACAGGACATAGCCGACAGCCGATTTCACCAGGGTCTCGTCGGATCCGGAGTTGATGGCGACGCGGTTGACGTCGATGAGCGAGTAGTGCTCGATGCGGTCCAGCTGCGGTCCGGCCTTCTCCAGGGGGAGCTGCTCGGCAATGAGTTTGCGAGAGAGCGAGGTCTGAACATTGGCCGCATTCGCCAGGCGTTGGAGCTCCTGCATGATTTGCCGGGTTTGCTCTTGCTGATGTTCCTGCAGCCTGGCGAACTGCTGCTGCATTTCCTCGCGCAGGGCGCTGGTGAAATAGCTGCGTACACGAAAGAGCACCGGACGCGCGAAAGGCTTGGTCGCGCGATAGGCGCTGCGGGCCAGTCGTCGAAGCACTCGTTTGATCTGGTGTCGTAACATCGTGCTGATCCTCGTTCGGGCGCCGCCGGCGACATCGCCCACGCTGTGGACGGCTGCCTCGGCGATGTCGGCCGGTGCGGCTGCGACAGGCTGGACGACTGCAGCGATCCGCATGCGCCTGGACGCCGAAGTGAATGCCATTGCGATGTCAACGCCGTTGCGCTTGATGCTGTTCACTGGCTTCAGCCTCCGAAGTACGCAGCGGTGACGGTCGCCGGGTCGCCGTCCATCTTGATCTTGCCGTGCTCCAGCCACAGCACCCGGTTGCAGGTGTGCATGACCAGTTCGCGCGAGTGGCTGGCGATCACCAGGATGTTGGTCGACTTCACCAGTTCGTTCATGCGGATTTCGGCCTTGTGCTTGAAGCCTTCGTCGCCGACCGACAGCCATTCGTCCATCAGCAGGATTTCCGGCTTGATCGTGGTCGACACCGCGAACGCCAGCCGCAGGTGCATGCCCGAAGAATAGGTGCGGATCGGCATGTCGACGAAGTCGCCCAGCTCGGAGAACTCGATGATCTCGTCGAGCTTTTCGGTGATCTGCGCCTTGGTCATGCCGAGGATGGCGCCGCGCAGGTAGATGTTTTCCCGGCCGGTGGCTTCCGGGTCGGTGCCCAGGGAAATGTCGATCAGGGAGCCGATCTCGCCGTCGATCCGGGCGGTGCCGGAGGACGGTTCGTAGACGCTGCTGAGCAGGCGCAGCAGGGTACTCTTGCCGGCGCCGTTGTGGCCGAGCAGGCCGACCCGGTCGCCGTCGCGCAAGGTGAACGTGAGGCCTTCGAGGGCCCGGACGATGACGCGGCCCTGCTGGTCGGCGCCGAGTTGCCCGCCGGTGGCCACCTGGATCAGGCGTTTCTTCAGGGAACGGCCGTTGGCGTTGTAGATCGGGAAATCCACGCTGACGTTATTGAATTCGATCAAGGACATTGGGAGTTCTTCTCAGAGCCAGTAAGCGATGCGGCGCTTGTAGCGGCCATACACCATGAGGGCGACGATCCAGCCGATCACGGCCATGCTCACGGAGAACCACCAGTTGGTGGCGGTCGGCATCTGTCCGATCAGCGGGGAGCGGACCACGGAGATGACGTGGTAGACCGGGTTGAGGTCGAGCAGGTAAAGCCCGGCGCGCTGCGGCAGCAGGCTCGGCATCCACATGATCGGGGTGAGGTAGAACACCACTTGCAGCAGGCTGCCGACGATCTGCGGCAGGTCGCGGTAGCGGGCGCAGAGGATGCCCAGCAGCAAGGCGATCCAGGTCAGGTTGACCAATGCGAGGATGAAGCCCGGAATGCTGATCAGGGCGAGCCAGGTCAACGGCTTGCCGACGGCCAGCAGCACGAGCGGGAAAATGACGATGTTGTGCCCCAGGATCAGGATGTTGCGCCAGATCATGCGCAGGATGTGGGTGAACAGGGGAATGGGCAGTTGCTTGATGATGCCCTCGGCGGCGATGAAGCCGGTGCAGCCTTCGGTGACCACGGTCGACATGAAGCTCCAGAGGATCATGCCGATGGCCAGGAACGGAAGGAACTCCTGCATCGGGGAATTGAAGATCTGGCCGAACACCACGCCGATGGTGCCGATCATCACGCCCATGCTGATGGTCAGCCAGAAGGGGCCGAGCGCGGACCTCCTGTAGCGCTGTCGCACGTCTTGCCAGCCTAGCGTCCCTACCAAAGCGTACCGCCTTGTCGCGGCGATGATGTCCGACACGGCGATACTTACTGAACCATTGCGCATTAAGAGCACCAGATTATTGATCAAAAAAACACGCCATTTTAGGCTGGGGGGCGGGGAGTGTCACCTTTTCTACATCTTTTCTTTACAGTCGGCGGGGCAAGATCGGGGCCTTCGGTCGGAAACCCTCAAGTGATTGAATTTTCAAGGTAACGCCCGGCAGGCGAGAAAACCGAACGGACGCCTTGTGCAGCATCGGGCAATGGTTTCTCCGGCGGCGACGGGAAAGGACCTGACACGTATTGTCGGTCGGTTGGGTATCGTCGTTCCGGGCCGCATTCTGTATGATCTGCAAGAATTTGCGGCTCTGCCGACCGGAGCCCAATGGCGCACACGACACAACAGAGCCTGCTGACTAGGCGCTCAAATGGAGTTTAGAGGATTCGCATGAAAGCTATCGTTACCGGCATTACTGGGCAAGACGGCGCCTACCTGGCGGAACTGCTGCTGGAAAAGGGCTACACGGTGTATGGCACCTACCGCCGGACCAGTTCTGTCAACTTCTGGCGCATCGAGGAGCTTGGCATCGACAAGCACCCTGAGCTGCATCTGGTCGAGTACGACCTGACCGACCTGTCGGCCAGCATCCGTCTGCTCCAGACCACCGGCGCGACCGAGGTCTACAACCTCGCGGCCCAGAGTTTCGTAGGCGTGTCCTTTGACCAGCCCCTGACCACCGGCGACATCACCGGCATGGGCTGCGTGAACCTCCTGGAAGCCATCCGGATCGTCAACCCGAAAGTGCGCTTCTACCAGGCGTCGACCTCCGAGATGTTCGGCAAGGTCCAGGCGATCCCGCAGATCGAAAGCACGCCTTTCTATCCGCGCAGCCCGTACGGTGTGGCCAAGCTGTACGCCCACTGGATGACCATCAACTACCGCGAGTCCTACGGCATCTTCGCCACCAGCGGCATCCTGTTCAACCACGAGTCGCCGCTGCGCGGCCGTGAGTTCGTGACCCGCAAGATCACCGACTCCGTGGCCAAGATCAAGCTGGGCCTGCTGGACAAGCTGGAGCTGGGCAACCTCGACGCCAAGCGCGACTGGGGCTTCGCCAAGGAATACGTGGAAGGCATGTGGCGCATGCTGCAGGCCGACGAGCCGGACACCTTCGTGCTGGCCACCAACCGCACTGAAACCGTGCGCGACTTCGTCACCATGGCGTTCAAGGCCGTCGGCATCGACCTGGCCTGGAGCGGTTCGGCCGAAGACGAGCAGGGCACCGACGCCGCGACCGGCAAGGTGCTGGTGAGCATCAATCCTAAGTACTACCGTCCGGCGGAAGTCGAGCTGCTGATCGGCAACCCGGCCAAGGCCAAGGCCACCCTGGGCTGGGAACCGAAGACCACCCTGGAAGAGCTGTGCCGCATGATGGTCGAGGCTGACCTGCGTCGAAATGAGAAAGGATTTTCCTTCTGATGAGTATTGCCGGTAAACGAGCGCTGATTACAGGAGTTCAAGGTTTCACCGGGCGTTACATGGCCGCCGAGCTCAAGGCTGGCGGCTATGAAGTGTTCGGGCTGGGTACCCAGCCCTCCGACGAGCCCGGGTACTTTCAAGCCGATCTGGCGGATGGCTCCGCACTGCGCGAGTTGCTGGCAACCATTCAACCGGATGTCGTGATCCATCTGGCGGCGCTGGCCTTCGTCGGGCATGGCGCCGCCGACACGTTCTATCGGGTCAACCTGATCGGAACCCGTCACCTGCTGGAAGCGATCGCGGCCTGCGGCAAGGTGCCTGACTGCGTGCTGCTGGCCAGCAGCGCGAACGTCTACGGCAATGCCTCCACCGGCTTGCTCAGTGAAGCGACGCTTCCGGCGCCGGCCAACGATTACGCGGTCAGCAAGCTGGCGATGGAGTACATGGCCCGCCTCTGGTTCGACCGTCTTCCGATCGTGATCGCCAGGCCGTTCAACTACACGGGCGTCGGTCAGGCCGACAGTTTCCTGTTGCCCAAGATCGTCGCGCATTTCCGTCGGCGCGCCGACAAGATCGAACTGGGCAACCTCGACGTCTCCCGGGACTTCAGCGATGTCCGCGCGGTGGTCAAGGCCTACCGCGGCTTGATCGAAGCCAGGCCGTTGGGGCAGACCGTCAACGTCAGTTCGGGCAAGAGCCATTCCCTTCGCGAAGTCATCGATATGTGTTCGGCCTTCACCGGCCACAGCATCGAAGTCGAAGTGAACCCGGCCTTCGTCCGGGCCAATGAGGTGAAGATCCTGTGCGGCGACAACACCCGGCTCCGTGAACTGGTGAAGGGGTGGGAGACGCCGGCGCTGGATGAAACGTTGAGCTGGATGCTTTCGGCGGACTAAATGAAGCTAATCCTGTCTGTTGAGCCGATCCGCTTCCCGCTGACCGGCATCGGTCGCTATACCTACGAACTTGCGCTGAGGCTTCAGCAGAGTTCAGACATTTCAGACCTGCAGTTCTTTGCGGGTCGACGCTTTTTGCCAGAACTGCCCACGGCCGCCGACGAGTCCGGCAGCGGTTATGGCCTGAAGCGTGCGGTGCAGAAAAACTTCCTCGCCGTCGAGGCCTACCGGCTGCTGATGCCGATGCTGCGCAAGGCGGCGCTCAAGGGTCACGGCGATTTCCTGTACCACAGCCCCAATTACTATCTGCCGCCCTTCGCCGGGCGCAGCGTGGCGACGTTCCACGACCTGTCGCCCTTCACCTGGGCCCATTGCCACGCCCCGCAACTGGTGCGCTACCTGCAGAAAGAGCTGAAGGCCACGTTGACCAGGGCCGATGCGCTGATCACCGATTCGGAATTCACCCGCCGGGAGCTGGCCGAATATTTCAACTGGCCCATCGAGCGGATCCACACCGTGCCGCTGGCCAGTTCCCCTGAGTTCTACCCGAGGCCGCTGGCCGAACTTGAGCCGGCACTGGCCCGTTACGGCCTCAAGGCGAACGGCTACTCGCTGTTCGTCGGCACCATCGAACCGCGCAAGAACATCGAAACGCTGCTGGACGCCTACAGCCGTCTGCCGGTGGACGTGCGCACGCGTTGGCCGCTGATCCTCACGGGCTACCACGGCTGGCGCAGCGATGTGATTCACCAGAAGCTGGAAACCGCCCGGCGTGAAGGCTGGGCGCATTACCTCGGGTTTGTGCCGAGCGAGGATCTTCCCCTGCTGTTCGCCGGCGCGCGTCTGTTCGCTTTCCCGTCGCACTATGAAGGGTTCGGCTTGCCGGTGCTCGAGGCCATGAGTTCCGGCGTGCCGGTGGTGTGCTCCAACAGTTCTTCGCTGCCGGAAGTGGCCGGCGACGCGGCGTTGATGTGCGCACCGATGGACATCGACGAGTTGACCCGGCTGCTGGAGCGGGGCCTGGTCGACGAAGCCTGGCGAGACATCGCGGTGGTCAAAGGCATGCAGCATGCGCAAGGGTTTTCCTGGGAGCGCTGCGCCCGGGAAACCCAACAGGTCTATCGAAGGGTCGTCGACGGAAAATGATCAAGGTTCTGCACTTCTTCAAGACCTACTACCCGGAAACGATGGGCGGGATCGAACAGGTCATTTTCCAGATCGCCCAGGGCGGCGCCGGCCACGGCTTTTCCTCCGAGGTGCTTTACCTGAGCGAGCGGGGGGCCGCCCGTGGCGAAACGGTGGGCAATCACATCACCCACCGTTCGAAACTGGACCTGCACGTCGCGTCCACCGGGTTCTCGCTGTCGGCCTTCAAGGACTTTTCGCAGCTGGCGAAAAAGGCCGACGTGGTGCACTACCACTTTCCGTGGCCCTTCATGGACCTGGTGCATTTCGCGACCCGCCACGGCAAGCCGGCGGTGGTCAGCTACCACTCCGACATCGTCAAGCAGAAGACCCTGCTCAAGCTCTACCAGCCGCTGATGAACCGCTTCCTGTCCAGCGTCGACAGCATCGTCGCCTCTTCGCCGAACTATGCGCAGAGCAGCCCGGTGCTGTCCCGCTTCCGTGACAAGGTCGAAATCATTCCCTACGGGCTGGACCGGGCCACCTATCCGGCCGTTCCCGAGGCGAAGCTCGCCGAGTGGCGGCGAATGGTCGGCGAGAAGTTCTTTCTCTTTGTGGGGGCGTTGCGCTACTACAAAGGCCTGGACTACTTGCTGGAGGCGGCCAGGATCACCGGCTTGCCGGTGGTGATCCTCGGCGGCGGCCATGAGGAGGCCGAGCTGAAGGCGCAGGCGCAGCGCCTCGGGCTTTCCAATGTGCGCTTCCTGGGAGGGCTGGGCGACGAGGACAAGGCGGCGCTGCTCACGCTTTGCCACGCGTTCGTCTTCCCTTCGCACCTGCGTTCGGAGTCCTTCGGCATTTCCCTGCTGGAGGCTGCCATGTACGGCAAGCCGCTCATTTCGTGCGAAATGGGTTCCGGCACCACATTCATCAACATCGCCGGCGAAACGGGGCTGGTGGTGCCTCCACGCGACGCTCAGTCGCTGGCGGCGGCGATGAACACCCTGTGGCAGGACACCGAGTTGGCCGAAGGCATGGGCAGGCGCGCAATGCACCGCTACGAGTCCGTCTTTTCGGCCGACACGATGGTCGCCGCCTACGCGGCGCTCTATCGCAAGGTTTGCGAACGATAGCGCCGGCCCGGCCGCCGGTTGAACCGAAGGCGGCCAGGACAGCCACACCGCTGCGGCGGAACAGTACCTCCCGACCCACGCCCGACAGACGGGGCCGTCTACATCTCGGTCATACAGAAAATGTGCAATGACGAAGGTTGCCTCATGCGGGAGTCGGCATCGAGCGGTGATGCCTTCTATCTCGACATCGTTCATCTGACCCCTCGGGGGTCGGACTTCGTCGTGAGATCCATTGCGCGGGAATTGGGTGTCGAGGAGCGCTAGCTGCGCTGCGGGGATTGCCGACTGAAGCGCGCTGGCGGGCTTCGGTCGACAGGATCCGGCGTTGGCCGGCCGGCGCGCGTTTCAGCGGCCGGCGGGCAGGTTCCGTGGGGGTATCAGGGCTGCCGGGCGATATGGATGCCTTCGAGCCTTGCGGCAAGGCCGTAGTAGCTGTCGTCGGTCGGTGAGTCGAACTCCAGGAGGTTGTCGCCGTCTTTGAGCGCTCCCTGTGCGATCGTGGCCGAGAACGTGCCGTCCGCACTCCACTGCAGCGCCAGCGGCTGACCGTTGAGCGTAATCTTCATGCTGCTCCGGTCGGTTTTTCCGGCGAAGATCGTGAATCGGCCCTTGAGTTCGTAGGTGCGCTGGTCTTTGGGCTTGAACGGGAAGATGAGGCTTGAGTAGCGCTCGCTTTTCCAGGCCAATGCTTGGTGATGAAAGCTGTTGACTTCCCATTCCCCTTGGCGCCAGCCAGCGCCGTGGGTCGGTATCTCCATGCTCCACCATTTGCCGAACGTCCAGTCGTACCGGTCGGTCGTGACGGTGTCCTTGAAGCGGATGAAGCGTGTCTTCGCATTCATTGAGTCGATAAGGCTTTCGTAGCGCTTTTCGGCTACGCCTTTGGGGGCGGTCCGGATGTCCTGGGGCGTCTCGTCGGTCCTGCCGATCTCCACAGTGACGATCGATGCTTTCGGTATCACCAGGCTTGCAGGCTGGAGGCTGGTGGGGAAGCCCGGTCCGCTGACCGGGGTCGGATACTCGAATGTCCAGTCCTGTGCGCCTTCAACGCATCGCCCTTTGCGGCCCAGTTCGTCCGAACGCTGCCAATACTTGCTCGGCAGGTGGCAGACCTGGACGTTCGAAATCGGTTTGTCGTACAGGAACGACAACGCCCCCGTCAGGCTTGCATTGATGAACATCCAATTGTGGTTCAGCCGATTGCCGTGATCGAGGATCAGCAACGTCTTGTTTTCGGAGTTCCCGTCAAACTGACGGGTGATGTCGCTCAGTACGGCCGTCTGCGTCCGGGATATCTCGATGTAGTGATGGAACTGATAGAGCTGAAACGAAATGCCCGTGATGAAGAAAAAGCCGATGGCCGCACGGGTCAGCGCTTTGGAGAGGCTGAACCCGCCGTTCAGTATCGCCGCCAGCAGCAAGGCCGCGCCTGGTGTCGCGAACAGAAAAGTCCTCTGGCTGATCGCAAGGTGGGAATAGGAGGTCAGGAAAGGGAAGTAGCCGAGCAGGATCAGTGTCAGGCCGGTGAGGCCGAGTCTGATGTTGAAGGCCAGGGCGGACGTGTTCCGGGTGCCGGCCGGGTTTGCCTTGTCCTTTCGCAGGAGCGCCATGATGGCCACGGACAAGACAGCGCTCGCCGCGACGACGTACCCGTAGTTGGCGAACTCTTCGGCAGTGATCCTCAGGGCGTCGAACCACCCGCCCAGCGTGCTGCGCAGCAGACCGACGCTGAACAGTTTCGGATAGGTGAGCTTGAGCGTCGAGAGCAGGTCGGTGCCGACGACGCCGGCCTGATAGCTCTTGACCGCGGCGGATGTGCGCAGGGCGTAGATCACATAGGCGGCGGGGCCGGCGACCCAGATCGCGTGCTCCGCCAGCTTCGGCCTGATCTGGCGCAGCGTCGTCACCAGGCCGTCCCGGGCAAAGAGCATCAGGGCCGGGATGCAGGCGAGCAGCAGCGAGGCCTCGTACATGAAGCACGCGGAGGCGAACAAGGCGCTGGCCAGGGCGCTGAACAGGCAGGCGCGGAACTTGTGCTTGAGCGACAGTGCATGCAGGAAAATGGCGCTGCCCAGCAAGGCCAGGCTGAGTGCCCAGTTGATGTGCACGCCCCTGAAGGAGAGCTGCATCGTGTCGGCCGGGTAGATGATGACCAGCACACAGGCAATGACGCCCAGCTTCAGGCTGCCCGTCAGCTTCTCCATCAGGTAGCTGACGGAGGCGCCCTTGATCACCAGCGCGAGCATCAGCAGGACATGCCAGTAGAAGAAGGAGTTGCTGTCCAGCCAAAAGGCCAGGGCGTGGGGAAAGATCGTCAGCGGCCTCAAGGCGTGCGGCGCGAGCGGGCTGGAGGTGTCGGCGAAAAAGAAGACGCCATGTTTGATGAACAGGCCCAGGACGTCCCACTCTTCGATCAGTCCGGTCAGCGCGAAGCCGAACGGCAGCCACAGGATCAACACCACCAGCGCCGCAGGGACGATGTGCGCAAGCCAGCGCCTTGAGGCGGGCTGGGGATCCGACGCGGTGAGAGGGGCAGGGGGGTGGGTGGGGTTCATTGACGGCCTGATGCTCATTGATGGTTCCATGGCGTTCTTGCAGATTTGAGGTTCCGGGAGCCTGAACAGGGGGTCTCCCGGAAAAGTCTTGGTGGTTTCCATCATCCCGCTGGCTGGGGCCGGTGGCGGAACGACTGCGGTCTTTGTCTTGCCTTTACTGTGCTTTCGCGATTTTCACCCAGTCCAGCCGGGCGGAGATTCCGCCGAGGGCGGCATCCACGCTTGAGATAAATTCGAGGGTGTTGTGCCCGGCTTCCAGTGTCTGCGGCGGCAAATCACCGCTGAATTCACCGTTGGCGCCCCAGCGGACCGCCACCGGGTGGCCGTTGACCCGTATCTGCATCTGCGTGCGGATCTGGTCGTTGGCGAAGCTGTTGAACGCTCCGCTGATCACGTAGGGGGTTGAGGCGGGGGTCAGGTCAAAGACAAGCGATGCGCGCGGCGCGTTTATCCATGCCGAAGCGTTATGGCGAAAACGCCGGGTCTCCCACTCGGTCTCCCGCCAGCCGGAACCCGCCATCGGTGGCGCCAGGCTCCACCATTTGCCGAAGTCCCAGTGGTACTCGTCATGGGCGCGGTGGCGGAATGTGATGAGGCCGAACCGAGGGGCGGCGCCGGTTTCGGCGATGCCTTGCAGACGGGTGGCGGTCGGCGACGAGCCGGATTCCAGCGTCTGGCGCCAGGCCTGAAGTTCAGGGGAGGCGGACGCCGTCGCCCCGTTGCCGACGTCGACCGTGACGACCTGCGACCGCGGCAGTTTGCGGACTTGCGCGGCGGATTGCCCGTCGGCGTCGAGCGGTACCGGATAATGCAGGGTCCAGCCTTCTTCGGTCTCTTCGCAGCGGCCCTTGCGTTGCAGCGGGTCGGACTGCTGCCATTCATGGCCAGGCATGTAGCAGACTTCGATGGCGTCCACCGGCTTGCCGTAGAGGTGGAACAGCACCGCGCTCAAGTCGGCATTCAAGAACATCCAGTCGTGATTGAGTTCGTTGGAGTGGTCGAGAATGATCAGGGTCTTGTTGAGCGCATTGCCGTCAAAGTTGTGGACGATGTCGCTCAGTACCGATTGCTGCCGTTTTGAGATGTCGATGTAGTGCTGGAACTGAAAGAGTTGCGCGCCGAGCCCGGTGAAGACCATCAGTGCCGCGAGCGCAGCGGTGACGGCCCGGGAATGGCGACGGACGATCAGCAGCGCGGCGATGAACACCAGCACCGCGCCCGGTGCCGCGTACAGGAATGTTCTCTGGCTGACGCCCATGTGCGCGGGGTTGAAGATGAACGGCAAGTACCCCAGGCAAATGAGAAGGCATCCGGCCAGGATCATCCTGCCCGCCAGCATGGGCTTTGCCGGTTGCCGCAGTCCTGCGCCGGCCGTCTGCGCCGACGTTGCCGACAGCAGCGCAATGAACCCGAGGATCGCCGCCGAGGCGAGGGCGATGTACCAATGGCTGCCGATTTCGAGGACGGTGATCTGCAGGGCGTCGATCCAGCCGCCGAACAGGCTTCGTCCGATTCCCAGGCGCCAGAGCTTGGGAAAGTACTGTTTCAGGGAGGCGAAGGCACTGTCGCCCACCACGGCGCTTTGGTAGCTGTGCACCAGGGGCAGGGTATGGATCACATAGGCGATGTAGGCGACCGGGCCGACAGCCCAGATCAGGTGCTGCGGGTAATGCCGTTTGATGTGCGGAACGAGGCCTTTGAAGCCGACCTGGATGAAGACCGCGAACGCCGGGATGGCCGCCAGCAGCAACGCGACCTCGTACATGGCGCATCCCGCCGCCAGCAGGAGGCTGGCGAGCGCGCTGAGCGCGAAGGCGCGGGCCTTGCCTCTTTGCTCCAATGCCTGGAGCAGCAGGACACAGGCCATCAATGTCAGGCTGAGGGCCCAGTTGATGTGGATCGATCTGAACGACAGTTGCATGGTGTCGGCCGGAAACAGGATCACCAGCACACTGGCCAGCATGCCCCACTTCAGGGAGCCGGTGATCCGGGTGGTGATCAGGCTCATGCAGCAGCCCTTGATCACCAGGGCGATGATCAGCAGAACGTGCCAATAGTTGAAGGTGTCCGGATCCAGGGCGTACGCGATGGCGTGAGGCAAAATGGTGAGCGGGCGCAGCGCGTGGGCCGGCATGGCGCTCGTGGCGTCGGTCAGGAAAAACACCCCGATCCGGCTGAACAGCCCGATGACGCCCCATTCCTCCAGCAGGCCGGTCAGGCTGAAGCCGAACGGCAGCCATATGAAAAGGACCGTCAGCAATGCCGGGCCGGCATGGGCGAGCCAGGCGGCTTTTTTGCCGTGCAGCGATGCCGGCGTCAGCATCGACGACTGCGGGAGGGAGGCGGTCATGGGTGTCAGTCCTTCGAGGGTGTTGTTTTGTGGGTGGCCTTGAGGACGAACTTGTTCAACAGGTAGCTGCAGGGAAGCAGCAGCGCGATCACCAGTATCGGAGCGATCGCCTTGTGCAGGTGCAGGTGTTCAACCAAGAGGTTGAGCAGCAGCGCGCCGAGAAGGTACTGCACAAGGTAGATGGTCGGGTAGACGAGCATGCCGCTCCACGACTGCTGCACCTTGAACACGACCTTCGCATTGAAGAAGTAGGCGAAGACTATCCCTGCCGCGTAAGCGATCGCATAGGCGATCTGGTAGTCGATCCAGACGCTCAGCAGCAGGTACAGGCCATAGGTGAGCCCGGTGTTCAGGCCGCCGCCGATCAGGAAGCTGATCCAGCGGCGAACCTGCGGGTTGTCTTTCAGCGCGATCACGAGACGGTTTTTTTCGCGGTGAGCCGAGTGAACTCCGAGTAGTCCCGGATGTAGTCGTCCGCTTCGTAGTAGTCGGATGTGAACACCAGCAGCACGGCGTCATCCGAGTACTTGTACTGGATGCCCCAAGTCATCGGCGGCAGGTAGATGCCCTTGTTGGGCGCATCGAGCAGGACTTCGGCCCGGTTGGTGCCGTCGTCGACCACCACCGCGCAGCTGCCTTTGACGCAGATCAGGAACTGGTGGCATTTGTGGTGGGCATGTTCGCCGCGGGTCTTCTGGCTCGGGACGTTGAAGACTAGGAAGTAGCGCTTGGGCAGGAACGGGATTTCCTTGTGGAACTCGCCGACCGAGAGATCGCCGCGCATGTCGGTGATGTACTTGAAACGGTGGGTGGTGACGTCGCCCACGCCGATCCGCACCACCGCATCGTCTTGTTCCTGGGCCTTGGCGGCGGGGCTCTTGGCGGCGTCGCTGGAGGCGGAGTTCTCGACGTAGCCGGTGATGCGCGCCGGCGAGCCGGTGACGATGGCGTACGGCGGAACGGATTTGGTGACCACCGCGCCTGCGCCGACCATCGCGCCGGTGCCGATGGTGATGCCCGGCAGGATCACTGCGCCGCCGCCGATGGACGCGCCGTCCTGGATCACGGTCTGCGAAAACGACTCCGGATAGACCTTCGAGCGCGGGAACTTGTCGTTGGTGAACGTGGCGTTGGGCCCGATGAAGACGTCGGAGCCGATCCGCAGGCCGTCCCAGACGTACACGCCGGACTTGATGGTGGTGCGGTCGCCGATGATCACGTCGTTCTCGATCAAGGAATGCGAGCAGACGTTCACGTCGTCGCCGATGACCGCGTTCTCGAAGACCACCACGTATTGCCAGATGCGCGTGTTCTTGCCGATCTTCTTGCTTTTGACGTCGGCGCTGGCGTGGATGAAGGGCTCAGTCACTTCAGGGGTTCCTTGTTGTCGAGTTGCATGCAAACGATCGCCAGCGGCCGTTGTTTGCTGTTTTCATAGGCGCGCCACGCATAGGTGCCGACCAGGCCGACCCCCAGCAGGTTCAAGGTTCCCAGCAGCAGCACGACCAGCATGGTCGCGGCGTAGCCCGGCACTTCGATGGCGCCGGACAGGCGGGCGACGATGACCATCAGGCCGATGACCAGCGAAATCATCGAGCCCACCGCGCCCATCCGGGTCAGCAGCCGGATCGGGTAGTCGGTGAAGGCGAAGATGCTGTCCATCATGTAGTCGAGCTTTTTCTTGAACGTCCAGGCCGACTTGCCTTCGAGGCGGGTCTGGCGCTCGTACTCGACGAACTTGCGGCGAAAGCCCAGCCAGAAGATCAGGGCGATCAGCGACGAGCGCGACTCGTTCAACTGCAGGAGCTGTTCACGGAACGCCTTGTTGCAGCCGAAGATGTCGACCCCGCCCTTGGGCATGTCGTGCACCACCAGGCGCCGGTACAGGCCCCAGAAGATCGAGGAGGCCATGCGGCTGGAGAACGGATCCTGCCGCGCGTTGCGGGTGCCGATGGCCACGTCGCACTCGTCGTTGGACAGCGCCTTGAAGAAGCTGATCAAAAGCTCCGGCGGCTCCTGCAGGTCCGCCGCCATCACGCCGAAATAGTCGCCCTTGGCGGCCATCAGGCCGGTGCGGATCGCCGGGAACGAGCCGAAGTTGCGCGAATGGGCGAGCAACTGGGCGGAGAACTTCATGTCGCCCAGTGCGTTCTTCAGCATCGCGAACGATTGGTCCGGGCTGCCGTCGACCACGAACACGACTTCAAGCTGCTTCTCGAGCGAGTCGTTCATGTCCTCCAGGGCCTGGATCAGCCGAGGGATCGATTCTTCGTTCTTGTAGACCGGGACGATTACCGAATACTTCATGCCGCCCATCCGTTGACGGCGGCGATGACCTTGCTGACTTCGTCATCGGTCATTTCCGGGTAGCACGGCAGCGTGAGGATCTGCGAGGCCAGCCACTCGGTGTTCTCCAGCGATACACCGGCGAACTGCTGGCCGAACACTGGCTGGCGGTAGTCCGGGATCGGGTAGTGGACGTCGGAGGCGATCTGCGCCTCGCGCAGGTGCGTCTGCAGCGCGGTGCGCTTGGACGATTTGATGACGTACAGGTGGGCGACCGAGGCCTTGCCTGCGTCGGCGCCGTGGGTCACGTCGCTGTGGCGGATTTCGCTGCGGTAGCGGGCGGCGATGTCGCGGCGGCGGGCGTTGCCTTCATCGAGATGGGGCAGGAGTTCCGACAGGATCGCTGCCTGCATCTCGTCGAGGCGGCTGTTGCGGGCGCCTTCCAGCTCGACGCAGTACTTCGAGGACCAGCCGTACTGACGCAGTTGGGCCACACGTTGGGCGATGCTGTCGGAATTGGTCACGACCGCGCCGCCGTCGCCCAGGGCGCCGAGGTTCTTGGTCGGGTAGAAGCTGAAGCTCGATGCATCGCCGAAGGTGCCTACGCGCTGGTCGTCGCGTTCGGCGCCGTGGGCCTGGGCGCAGTCTTCCAGCAGCGGGATCCGCTGTGCGGCGCAGTATTGGGCGATGGCCTTGATCTCAGGGATGGCCAGGCCGTACAGGTGGGTGACGACCACGGCCTTGGCGCCGGCCTCGACGGCTTGCTTGACGCTGTCCAGGGTGACGACGTGGGTGTCCGGGTCGACGTCCATGAAGACTGGCGTCGCGCCGACGGCCAGGACCGAGGTGGTGGTGTACATGCCGGCGTTGGCGACCGTCGCCACTTTGTCGCCCTTGACCACGCCGAGCGCCTTGAGGGCCAGCTCGATGGCGTCGGTGCCGTTGGCGACGGTGATGCAATGCGCTGCGTTCAGGTACTGGGCGAACGACGCTTCGAAACGTTTCACTTCCGGCCCCAGAACCACCCAGCCGCTGGCGACCACCCGCTGCACCGAAGAATTGATTTGCGATTGAAACTTTTCAATCTTCGCTGCGAGGTTGTTGATTTGCTGCATGGGTGCTCTCCATTTCGAAGCAAAAAGCGTGCGATATCTGGTTTTTTGACGGCGTTGGCCGAAATTATGTTGTGCAGGAGCGCGTCGGCCATCCAGCGGCGGGCGTACGATCCCTATTTCCGCACGGATTCTATCCGTACCCTGAGCCGGCTCCAACCGGCAAACCGCAATTTGGATCGACGGGCGGTTGAGCCGCATCGGTGAATCCGCCGACGCAAGGGCGAAAATGACCGCATCGGCGGGGCGGCGAGCCTCTGCCCTGCGACAAAGTGGCTAACCGTGCATCGATTCAATAAACTGCCGCCCTTCGGCCGTTTCCGGTTCAATGCTTCGGGTTTCGGTGATGGCGGCGGGATGATCGCCGTTCAGTCAATGCGTTCGCCGCCGTCTCTTCACTGATTTCCATGTTTCCCAAGGGGCGTCCATGCGATCCAAAACATTCCTGGTCACCGGCGGCAGCGGCTTCGTGGGGCGTGCGCTGATCGCGCGGCTGGCGGCCCTGCCGTGTTCGGTCATCGCGCCGGTGCGGGACATGGCTACGGTCTTCCCGGCCGGCGTGCGCAAGGTTCAGGCCGGCGACCTGGGCCCCGGGCAGGACTGGGCCGCGTCTTTAGAGGGGGTCGACTGCATCGTCCATGCGGCCGCGCGGGTGCATGTCATGCACGACACGGACGCCGATCCCCTGGCCGCCTTCCGCCAGGTCAATGTCGAGGGCACGGTCAACCTGGCGCGCCAGGCGGCTGCGGCCGGGGTCAAGCGCTTCGTCTTCGTCAGTTCGGTCAAGGTCAACGGCGAGGGCACGCCGCCGGGCAAGGCCTACACCGCCGATGATGCGCCGGCCCCGGTCGATCCTTACGGCATTTCCAAGCTCGAAGCCGAAACGGCATTGCTGGCCCTGGCGCACGCCACGGGCATGGAGGTCGTCATCGTCCGCCCGGTGCTTGTTTACGGGCCGGGCGTGAAGGCCAATTTCCTCAGCATGATGCGCTGGCTCGCGCGGGGCGTGCCGTTGCCGTTCGGCGCCGTGGACAACCGGCGCAGCCTGGTGGCCATCGAAAACCTGGTGGACTTCATCGCCGTGTGCCTGGAGCACCCGGCGGCGGCCGGTCAAGTGTTCCTGGTCAGCGATGGCGAGGACCTCTCGACCACGCAGTTGCTGCGCAGGCTGGCCGCCGCGCTCCGGGTGCGCGCGCGGTTGCTGCCGGTGCCGGTCGCCCTCATGCGCGCAGCGGCCACCGCGTTGGGGCGGCGCGACCTGTCGCAAAGGGTTTTCGGTTCCCTGCAGGTCGACATCGGCAAAAACCGGCGACTGCTGGGCTGGACGCCTCCGGTCAGCCTTGATCACGCCTTGGGCGCTACGGCGCAACACTTTCTGGACGCTCGCCAATCATGAATTACGGATGGTTCATTCCTGCCGTCGCGCTGGTTTCATTCCTGCTGACCTGGGCGCTGCGCCGTTACGCGCTGGCCCGCAGCCTGATCGACATTCCCAATGCCCGCAGTTCCCACTCGGTGCCGACCCCCCGGGGCGGCGGCGTGGCGATCGTGCTGGCGTTCCTGCTGGCGCTGGGCCTGCTGCTGTGGGGCGGGCTGATCAGTGCGGCGCAGTTCGCGGCGATCGCGGGGGCAGGGGCCCTGGTGGCGGTCATCGGTTTCATGGACGACCACGGCCACATCGCCGCCCGCTGGCGTCTGCTGGGGCATTTCCTGGCGGCCGCCTGGCTGCTGTGGTGGATCGGCGGCCTGCCGCCGGTGCAGTTGGCGGGCGTCACCGTCGACCTGGGGGTGGTCGGTCACGTGCTGGCGGCGTTCTATCTGGTCTGGCTGCTCAATCTCTATAACTTCATGGACGGCATCGACGGGATCGCCAGCGTCGAGGCCATCTGCGTCTGCATCGGCGCCGGCCTGCTGGGCTGGTGGAGCGGCCTGCCGCAGCTGGCCTGGGTGTCGGCCTTGCTGGTGGCCAGCGTGGCTGGGTTCTTGTTCTGGAATTTTCCGCCCGCGCGGATCTTCATGGGCGATGCCGGAAGCGGGTTCCTGGGCATTGTGCTGGGCGGTTTGTCGCTTATGGCCGCAACGTTCGACGCCAACTTGCTGTGGAGTTGGCTGATACTGCTGGGCGTCTTCATCGTCGATGCGACGTTCACCCTGTTTCGCCGGCTGTTGCGGGGCGACAAGGTGTATGAGGCGCACCGCAGCCATGCCTATCAGTTTGCCTCTCGTCGGTTCGGCAGCCATTTGGCGGTCACGGCGACCGTCGGGGCGATCAATCTGCTCTGGCTGTTGCCTATTGCGGTGGGCGTCGTCCGTTTCGGGCTGGACGGCAGCCTGGGCTTGATCTTGGCCTATGCTCCCTTGCTGGTGCTGGCGATCAGGTTTCGAGCCGGAGAACTTGAAAAGGCGCCGGCGAAGGACTGAGCAACAGTTCTGTCATAAGGGATTAAAGTGCGAGAGACTCGGATCCGGGCCGCCGCGCCAACGCAACCGATCAAAGGAGGGCTGAGGTGTTTGAGGAGATGATGGAAAACGTCAGAGCGCGCCTTCTGGGGCTTCCCCGGCGTCGCAAGCGTCTGATCCAGGTCAGCACGGACATCGTCCTGGTCTGGGTCGCCCTGTGGCTGGCCTTCATCGTCCGCCTGGGGATCGATGACATGTACAACCCCTTCAGGGTGCACTTCTGGCTGTTTGTCTGCGCCCCGGTGGTCGCCATCCCGCTCTTCATCCGCTTCGGCATGTACCGGGCGGTCATGCGCTATTTCGGCAACGATGCGCTGATCGCAATCATCAAGGCCGTGAGCCTGTCCTCGCTGATCCTGGCGGTGGTGGTGTACTGGTACAGCAACCACGAAGCGGTCGTGCCCCGTTCGGTCATCTTCAACTACTGGTGGCTGAGCCTGGTCATCATCGGCGGCCTGCGCCTGTGCATGCGCCAATACTTCATGGGCGACTGGTTCACCGCCGCCCAGCACGTCCCGTTCACCAGCCGCGACAACGGGCTGACCAAGGTCGCGGTGTATGGCGCAGGCGTCGCCGGCAACCAACTGGTGGCCGCCTTGCGCATGGGCAAGGTGATGCGTCCCGTGGCGTTCATCGACGATGACCCGAGCATCGCCGACCGCTCCATTTCCGGCCTGGTGGTCTACAAGCCCAAGCACATCCAGCAGATGATCGACGTGACCGGCGCGCAGGAGATCCTGCTGGCGCTGCCGTCCTCCACCCGTTCCCGTCGCCGGGAGATCCTCAACCTGCTGGAAGGCTTCCCGCTGCACGTGCGCAGCGTGCCCAACTTCTCGGACCTGGCCAGCGGCCGCGTCAAGGTCGAAGACATCCAGGAAGTGGACATCGCCGACCTGCTCGGGCGGGATTCGGTGCCGGCCCAGCCCGACCTGCTCGAACGCTGCATCAAGGGCAAGACCGTCATGGTGACCGGGGCCGGCGGCTCCATCGGTTCGGAACTGTGCCGGCAGATCTTCGCGCTCGGCCCGACCGCGCTGATCCTGTTCGACCACAGCGAGTTCAACCTCTACAGCATCCTGTCGGAGCTGGAGAAGCGCGGCGCCCGGGAGTCGGTGCCGGTGCACCTGCTGCCGATCCTCGGCTCCATCCGCCATCCGCACAAACTGCTGGATGTGATGAAGACCTGGAAAGTGGAGACCGTGTACCACGCCGCCGCCTACAAGCATGTGCCGATGGTCGAGCACAACATCGCCGAGGGCGTGCTCAACAACGTCATCGGCACGTTGAACACGGCCCAGGCCGCACTGCAGTCGGGGGTGGCCAATTTCGTGCTGATCTCCACCGACAAGGCCGTGCGCCCCACGAATGTGATGGGCAGCACCAAGCGCCTGGCCGAACTGACCCTCCAGGCCCTGAGCCAGGAAGTGGCGCCGGTGCTGTTCGGCGACAAGGCGAACGTCTCGCGGGTCAACAAGACCCGCTTCACCATGGTGCGTTTCGGCAATGTCCTGGGCTCGTCCGGCTCGGTGATCCCGCTGTTCCACAGCCAGATCAAGTCCGGCGGGCCGCTGACCGTGACCCATCCGAAGATCACCCGCTACTTCATGACCATTCCCGAGGCGGCCCAGCTGGTCATCCAGGCGGGTTCCATGGGGCAGGGCGGCGATGTGTTCGTGCTGGACATGGGCGAGCCGGTCCGCATCGTCGAGCTGGCGGAAAAGATGATCCACCTGTCCGGCTTGAGCATCCGCTCCGAGCGCAATCCCCAGGGCGACATCTCCATCGAGTTCACCGGGCTGCGCCCTGGCGAGAAGCTGTACGAGGAGCTGCTGATCGGGGACAACGTCGCGGCCACGCCGCACCCGATGATCATGACGGCCAACGAGGACCACCTTGCCTGGGATGTGCTGAAGAACCGCCTGAGCGACCTGCTGGCGGCGGTCGAGCAGGACGACTACTCGCGGGTGCGGCAACTGCTGCGCGAAACGGTCAGCGGGTATTCGCCGGACGGTGAGATCGTCGACTGGATCTATCAGCAGCGCCGGCTCGAGCCCTGATTGTTTCATATCCTGTAACGCACGGGTTTTTGACAGGCCCGCTCCATTGTCTAAGTTTTGGTGAGCAGCTTCGGAGAAGCTGCTTTCCCAAACGATGATGGAGCGTCACTTATGCGTACCGGTTTTTTCTCTTCCCTGGTTTTTGCCCTGCTCACCAGCGCCTCGATCGCCGCGATCGCTGCGCCTTCGGCGGGGCCCGAAGCACAGAAGCCACCTTCGGCGGCCCTGGCGGCACAGGCGCCTGCCACCTCCGCCAAGGTCGACCTCAACGACGCCGATGCCGCCACCCTGCAAAAGGAACTGGCAGGAGTGGGCGAAGCGAAGGCCAAGGCCATTGTTGCGTACAGGGAAACAAACGGGCCGTTCGCGTCAGTGGATGAACTGCTGGAAGTGAAGGGCATCGGCAAGGCGATCCTGGATCGCAACCGCGACAGGCTGGAAGTGAACTAAGCTGAACGCTCATCGCCAAGAGGCCGGTCATTGACCGGCCTTTTTGCATTCCGGCACCGGGCGGATGACCCGGGCGGGTGTTCGTCGGGCGGATTGAAATTACGGCTATCATATTGCTCTCTGATTATGCCTATAATATTTTCGCCATCCGAAGCCGTCCGGTCTCCGGAGGCGTTCATTCCCCCAAGGTTCAGCAGGAGTACGGTCATGAATTCTCCAAAGTCTCAAGGTACGGCCCTCGTCACTGGCGCGTCTTCCGGCATCGGTGCGGTATACGCCGAGCGGTTGGCGGCGCGGGGGTTCGATCTGTTGCTGGTGGCCCGTGACCAGGAGCGGCTGGAAAGCGCCGCCGTCAGGTTGCGCGGCGCCCATGGCGTCCAGGTCGAAGTGCTGAAGGCCGACCTGACGCAGAAGGCCGATGTGCAGAAGGTCGAGCAGCGTCTGCGCAGCGACGCCGGCATCAGCCTGCTGGTCAACAACGCGGGCGTCGGCGCCAACGGTTCGCTGGCCGACGCCGATCCCGAGCAGTTGGAACGGCTGATCCAGCTGAACATCACCGCCGTCACCCGGCTGGCCTGCGCCGCCGCTGCGGCGTTCCTCAACGCCGGCCGTGGCACGATCGTCAACATCGCCTCCGTGGTGGCGCTGTTTCCCGAGCGTTTCAACGCCACCTACAGCGCCAGCAAGGCTTACGTGCTGAGCCTGACCCAATCGCTGAACGCGGAGCTCGACGGCACCGGCGTCAAGGTGCAGGCGGTGCTGCCCGGCGTCACCCGCACCGAAATCTGGGAGCGCTCCGGGATCGACGCCAGCGGCATTCCGGATGAAATGATCATGGAGGCCGGCGAGATGGTGGATGCGTCTCTGGCGGGGCTGGAGCAAGGTGAACTGGTGACCATTCCGTCCCTGCCGGACGCCGGTGAGTGGCAGGCCTTCGTCGCCGCGCGTCTGGTGATGGCGCCCAACCTTTCCCACCGTTCGGCGGCCGGGCGCTACAAGTAAGACCTTTCTGAATCGGCAAGAGGAAACCTGATATGGATCAGCGTCGGATAGTGGTCACGGGAATGGGCCTGGTGTCTCCGCTGGGCAGCGGCGTCGAAGCGGCCTGGCAGCGTCTGTTGGCTGGCCGCTCGGGGTTGCGTCCGTTGCCGGAAGCGGTGGTCGCGGATCTGCCGACCCGTGTCGGCGGGGTGGTGCCGACGGTGGAGGAGGATGCCGAAGCCGGCTTCGACCCTGACCGTGCGACGCCGCCCAAGGAACAGAAGAAGATGGACCGCTTCATCCTGTTCGCCATGGAGGCGGCCCGCCAGGCGTTGGAGCAGGCGGGCTGGCAACCTGCCGAAGCCCGGGCCAAGGAACGCACGGCGACCGTCATCGGTTCCGGCGTGGGCGGCTTCGGCGCCATCGCCGATGCCGTGCGCACCACCGACAGCCGTGGCCCGCGCCGTCTGTCGCCGTTCACCATCCCTTCGTTCCTGGTCAACCTTGCCGCCGGCCATGTCTCGATCGCCCACGGCCTCAAGGGGCCGCTGGGCGCGCCGGTGACGGCATGCGCGGCCGGGGTGCAGGCGATCGGCGACGCGGCGCGGATGATCCGTGCGGGCGAAGCCGACATCGCGGTGTGCGGCGGCGCCGAGGCGGCCATCGACCGGGTCAGCCTGGCCGGCTTCGCGGCGGCCCGCGCTTTGTCCAGCGCCTACAACGACACGCCCGAACGCGCCTCGCGCCCGTTCGACAGCGGACGGGACGGCTTCGTCATGGGCGAGGGGGCGGGCCTGTTGGTGATCGAGTCCCTGGAGCATGCGCTGGCGCGGGGCGCCCGGCCCTTGGCCGAACTGGTCGGATACGGCACCAGCGCCGATGCCTACCACCTGACCGCCGGTCCCGAGGACGGCAACGGGGCGCAGCGCGCGATGGGGTTGGCATTGGCCCAGGCGGGCGTGACGCCGGACCAGGTGCAGCACCTCAATGCCCACGCAACCTCCACGCCGGTCGGGGATCTGGGTGAGTTGGCGGCCATCAAGTCGTTGTTCGGTGCCGGACGCAGCATCGCCGTGACCTCGACCAAATCCGCCACCGGGCATCTGTTGGGCGCGGCCGGCGGGCTCGAAGCGATCTGCACGGTGCTGGCGATCCGCGACCAGGTCGTCCCGCCCACCCTCAACTTCGACGATCCCGACCCGGCCAGCGAAGGCGTGGACATCGTCCACGGCCAGGCGCGGTCGATGCCGATCGAATATGCGCTGTCCAACGGTTTCGGGTTCGGGGGGGTGAACGCCAGCGTGCTGTTCAAGCGCTGGGCGGGCTAGTCTTTCGAACGCTTGAGGTGGTCGCGGGTGACGTCAAGGATGCGCTGGGCGAAATCGCCGTCCGCGACGCTGCGCGACAGCAGCAGCGCGCCCGCCAGGGTCGCCATGATGACGATGCTGCGCTCGGCCGCGTCGTCGCCGTCGAGGGTGCCTTCGATCTGGTCGAGGCGGGCCTTGAGCACCTCGTCGCTGGTGGGGCTGGGCTGGCCGCGCAGCCCCAGTTCCGAGGAGATGGTCAGCAACGGGCAGCCTTCGTGCGGGCTGGTCTGGTGCCATTCGGAGAGGTAGGTGTCGATGAACAGGTCCAGCGGATTGGCCTGGGCGAAGATGTCGGCGCACAGGCCGGCCACTTGGTCGCCGGCCGCCCGCAAGGCCTTTTCCACCAGTTCATCCTTGGACTTGAAGTGCGAATAGAAGCCGCCGTGGGTCAGGCCCAGGGCTTTCATCAAGGGCTGCAGGCCGGTCGCGCCGATGCCGTCCTTGCGGAACCGTTCGGAGGCTTCCTTGATGATGCGCTGGTGGGTCTGGGCTTTGTGATCCTGCGAATAACGCATTTAAACTCTCCGCAACTAGGTCCCCATCTTAACCAATGAAAATTGCATGGTGACTGTACTTCTACTTCTAAAAAGCGTGCGGTTGAGTCCGGCGTGATCTCAGCCGTGCCCCTGCCGGCCGGCCGGCCAGCGACGCAAAGAAAAACCCGCCGGCATCGGCGGGTTTCCCATTCAGCGGTCTTGTGCCTCCTTGGCGTCCATTTCCGCATTGCGTTCAGCGACGCGTCTGCGTTGCTCTTCGGTCAGCTCGACCTTGTTGGCGGTGTCGCGCAGCATCATCAAGCCGCCAACGATCGAGCCGATGGCCACGACCAGGATCAACCAGGCATACCAAGGCATAACGGCACTCCTCAAGGGCAGGCCGGCGGGCGAGGGTTTCGCCGTACGCCGCTGCATACCCTGTTTGAGCGAAGGGATTTCGCACTGGTTCCATTCTAGGCCGGTTACGCCCTCAGCGGTTCAGGGACCTGCGCCGTAATCGCCGCGTAAACCCACTCTTTACGCTTTCTTTATGCCCTCGCGAGCCCCTCGGTCTCGTTCCTTTACGGCCGCCTTTCCGACAATGCCTCCACACGCGGCAATACGCCGTAAAACGGAGATCTTCCATGAGCGTTCTGGACGGGGTGTCCCTGCTGCTGGCGGCAGGGCTGTTCATTTATCTGTTGGTTGCGCTGCTGCGCGCGGATCGGAACTAGGAGCGGCTATGCACAGTTATGACTATGGGCTGATCCTCGCGTTCTTCGCGGTGGTCCTGCTGCCGGCGCCGTTGCTGGGGCGCTTCTACTACAAGGTGATGGAAGGCCAACGCACCTGGCTGACGCCGGTGCTCGGCCCGCTGGAGCGCGGCTGCTACCGCCTCGCCGGGGTCGATCCGCAGAGCGAGCAGAGCTGGCAGAAGTACACGCTGGCGTTGCTGGCGTTCAACCTCGCCGGGTTCCTGCTGCTGTTCGCGATCCTGGTGTTCCAGGATCACCTGCCGCTCAACCCGCAGAACCTGCCGGGCCAGGAATGGACCCAGGCGTTCAACACCGCGGTCAGTTTCATGACCAACACCAACTGGCAGTCCTACAGCGGTGAGGCGACCCTCAGCTACCTGAGCCAGATGGCCGGCCTCACCGTGCAGAATTTCGTCAGCGCCGCCACCGGCCTGGCCGTGCTGGTTGCGCTGTGCCGCGGCATCGGTCGCAAATCCGCCAAGACCCTGGGCAACTTCTGGGCCGACATGACCCGCGCCACTCTCTACGGCCTGCTGCCGCTGTGCCTGCTGCTGGCGCTGTACCTGGTGTGGCAGGGCGTGCCGCAGACCTTCGCCCAATACGTGAACGCCGTGACGGTGCAGGGCGTCGATCAGGTGATCTCGCTCGGCCCTGCGGCCAGCCAGATCGCGATCAAGCAACTGGGCACCAACGGCGGCGGCTTCTTTGGCGTCAACTCGGCGCATCCGTTCGAGAACCCGACGGCGTGGAGCAACCTGTTCGAAGTGGCGTCGATCATCCTGATCCCGGTGGCGCTGGTGTTCACCTTCGGCCATTACGTGAAGGACCTGCGTCAGAGCCGCGCGATCATCGGCTGCATGCTGGCGCTGTTCATCATCGGCGGCGCCACGTCGCTGTGGGCCGAGTACCAGCCGAACCCGGCGCTGAGCAGCCCGGCCGTCGAGCAGACCGCACCGCTGGAAGGCAAGGAAGCGCGCTTCGGCACCACCGCCACCGTGCTGTGGTCGGTGACCACCACCGCCGCCTCGAACGGTTCGGTGAACGGCATGCACGACAGCCTCAACCCGCTCAGCGGCATGGTGGCGCTGGTCAACATGATGGTCGGCGAAGTGATCTTCGGCGGCGTCGGCGCCGGGCTCTACGGCATGCTGCTCAACGTGCTGATCGCGGTGTTCCTCGCCGGCCTGATGATCGGGCGCACGCCGGAATACCTGGGCAAGAAACTGCAGGCGCGGGAGGTGCAACTGCTGGTGGTCACGCTGCTGGTGATGCCGGTGGGCGTGCTGGTGCTCGGCGCGATCGCCGCGAGCCTGCCAGGCCCTGCCGCGACCATCAGCAACCCCGGCCCCCACGGTTTCAGCCAGTTGCTGTACGCCTACACCTCGGCCAGCGCCAACAACGGCTCGGCGTTCGGCGGCCTGAGCGCCAACACCCCGTTCCACAACCTGATGCTGGGCCTGGGCATGCTGATCGGCCGCTTCGGCTACATCCTCCCGGTCATGGCCCTGGCCGGCAGCCTGGCGATGAAGAAGACCGCGCCGATCGGCCAGAACAGCTTCCCGACCCACGGCCCGCTGTTCGTGACCCTGCTGACCGTGACCATTTTGCTGGTGGGCGGCCTGACCTTCCTGCCGACCCTGGCGCTGGGCCCTATCGCTGAACACCTGAGCATGGGCTTCTAAGGAATCCATCATGAATATGCCTGCAATCAAACCCGTCGCCGCCAAGGCGCCGGAACATGCGAAAACCGCGATCAGCGCCTTGTGGCGTCCGGCGCTGGTGCAAGCCTTCGTCAAGCTCGACCCGCGCCAGCTGCAGCGCTCGCCGGTGATGTTGGTGGTGGAACTGACCGCCGTCCTGACCACCGTGCTGTGCTTCATCCCGGACAGCGTCGTGCCGACCTTCGTCGCCGCGCAGATCGCCCTGTGGCTGTGGTTCACCGTGCTGTTCGCCAACTTCGCCGAAGCCCTGGCCGAAGGGCGCGGCAAGGCCCGGGCCGACAGCCTCAAGGCCGGCAGCGAAGGGCTGAGCGCCCGGCGCAAGCTGGCCAACGGCAGCTTCCAGGTGGTGCCGGCCGCGAGCCTGCGCAAAGGTGATGTGGTGCGCGTCGAGGCCGGGGAAATGATCCCCGGCGACGGCGAAGTCATCGAAGGCATCGCGGCGGTGAACGAAGCGGCCATCACCGGTGAATCGGCACCGGTGATCCGCGAGTCCGGCGGCGACCGTTCCGCCGTCACCGGCAACACTCGCCTGGTGTCCGACTGGCTGCTGGTGAAGATCACCGCCAACCCTGGCGAGTCGACCCTCGACCGCATGATCGCGCTGGTCGAAGGCGCCAAGCGCCAGAAGACCCCGAACGAAGTGGCGCTGGACATCCTGCTGATCGGTCTGACCCTGATCTTCCTGCTGGTGGTGGTGACTCTGCAGCCGTTCGCTCACTTCGCCAACGGCAGCCTGCCGCTGGTGTTTCTGGTGGCGCTTCTGGTGACGCTGATCCCGACCACCATCGGCGGCCTGCTGTCGGCCATCGGCATCGCCGGGATGGATCGTCTGGTGCGCCTGAACGTGATCGCCAAGTCTGGGCGTGCGGTGGAGGCGGCGGGCGACGTGCACGTGCTGATGCTGGACAAGACCGGCACCATCACCTTCGGCAACCGCCGCTGCAGCGCGGTGCATGCCGCGCCGGGCGTGAACGCCCGTGAACTGGCCGAGGGCGCGCTGTTCGCCTCGCTGGCCGACGACACCGCCGAAGGCAAATCCATCGTCGAGTACCTGCGCGGCGCCAACCCGCAGCCGGAGCCGTCGATGGACACCCTGACCGCCGTGCCGTTCAGCGCCGAGACCCGGCTCTCCGGCGTGGACTATCAGGGCCGCGCCTACCGCAAGGGCGCGGTGGATTCGCTGCTCGCCTTCCTCGGCCAGCAGCGCGGCGACCTGGCCCCGGCCCTGTCCCGGGAGATCGACAAGATCGCCCAGAGCGGCGGCACGCCGTTGCTGGTCTGCGCCGACGGCAAGCTGCTGGGTGTGATCCACCTCAAGGACGTGGTCAAGCCGGGGATCCGCGAGCGTTTCGCCGAACTGCGCAAGCTGGGGATCCGCACGGTGATGGTGACCGGCGACAACCCGCTGACCGCCGCCGCGATCGCCGCCGAAGCGGGCGTCGATGACGTGCTGGCCGAAGCCACGCCGGAGAAGAAACTGGCGCGCATCCGCCACGAGCAGAACGACGGCCGCCTGGTCGCGATGTGCGGCGACGGCGCCAACGACGCCCCGGCGCTGGCCCAGGCCGACGTCGGCATGGCGATGAACGACGGCACCCAGGCCGCGCGCGAGGCGGCCAACATGGTCGACCTCGACAGCGACCCGACCAAGCTCCTGGACGTGGTGCAGATCGGCAAGGAACTGCTGGTGACCCGCGGCGCGCTGACGACCTTTTCCATCGCCAACGACGTGGCCAAGTATTTCGCGATCCTGCCGGCGCTGTTCGCCGCGATCTACCCGCAACTGGGCGTGCTGAACATCATGCACCTGAGCAGCCCGCAGAGCGCGATCCTGTCGGCCATCGTGTTCAACGCCCTGATCATCGTCGTGCTGATCCCGCTGGCCCTGCGCGGCGTGCGGGTGCAGGCAGCGAGCGCGGCGGCGCTGCTGCGGCGCAACCTGCTGATCTACGGCCTGGGCGGAATCCTGGTGCCGTTCGTGGGGATCAAGGCCATCGACATGCTGCTGACGGCGTTGCACCTGGTTTGATTCTGCAAGGTGCGCCAGGCACCCGGCTCCCGCCCTTGAAAGGCATTGCCTTGTGGGAGCCAGCCTGCTGGCGATGGACTCGCCTGGACGCACCTGACCTAACGCGGCATCCGCTGCTTGAATTCGAGGATTCTGAAATGTCCACACTGATACGTCCCGCCCTGAGCCTGCTGGTGCTGATGACCCTGGTCACCGGCGTCGCCTATCCCTTGGCGGTCACCGGCATCGCCCAGGTCGCCTTCCCGGAACAGGCCAACGGCAGCCTGGTGCGCGATGCCGAAGGCAAGGTGCGCGGCTCGTCCCTGATCGCCCAGGATTTCGTCGGCGATGCCTGGTTCCACCCACGCCCCTCGGCCGGTGCGTTCGCCACCGTGTCGAGCAGCGCGAGCAACCTGGCGCCGAGCAACCCCGCCCTGGCCACCCGTGTGATCGACGATGCCGGCAAGTTGCAGGTGCCAGGTCAGGGGCCGGTGCCCCTGGCGCTGCTCACCACCTCCGGCAGCGGCCTCGATCCGCACTTGCCACCGGCGGCGATTGCCTATCAACTGGCGCGTGTCGCACAGGCGCGCAACCTGCCGGTGGCGACCCTGCAGCAACTGCTCGACGCGCACATCGAACAGCCGCTGGTGGGGCCGCCGGTGGTCAACGTGCTGGAGCTGAACCTGGCGCTGGAAAAGCTCTGAGCCGTTGCACCGCCAATCGCCAGCAGGCGGGCCCCCACAGGAACGCGGATTTCCCTGTGGGAGCCAGCCTGCTGGCGATGACGGCAGTCGCTGCGATACACAAACATCAGGAAGAGAACATCAAGCATGAGTGATTCCGGCCGCGCCGATGCGCTGTTAGCCAATCTGCCCCGGGACGGCCGCGGCCGGCTGAAGGTGTTCCTCGGCGCCGCGCCGGGCGTGGGCAAGACCTACGCCATGCTCCAGGCCGCCCACACCCAATTGCGCCAAGGCGTGAAGGTCATCGCCGGCGTCGTCGAGACCCACGGCCGGGCGGAGACCGAAGCGCTGCTCGGCGGCCTGCCGCAGCAGCCGCTGGTGCGTTCGGAGTACCGCGGCGTCACCCTCGAAGAAATGGACTTGGACGGCCTGCTCGCGGCCAAGCCCAAGCTGGTGCTGGTGGACGAACTGGCCCACACCAACGCCCCCGGCAGCCGTCACGCCAAGCGCTGGCAGGACATCCAGGAACTGCTCGCCGCCGGCATCGACGTGTTCACCACGGTCAACGTCCAGCACCTGGAAAGCCTCAACGACCAAGTGCGCGGCATCACCGGCGTGCAGGTGCGCGAAACCTTGCCCGACTGGGTGCTGCAGGAAGCCTACGAACTGCTGCTGATCGACCTGCCGCCGCGGGAATTGCTGGAGCGCCTGCGCGAAGGCAAGGTCTACGTGCCGGAGCAGGCCCGGGCGGCCATCGATGCGTTCTTCACCCAGACCAACCTCACCGCGCTGCGCGAACTGGCGATGCAGACCGCCGCCGCGCAGGTGGACAACGACCTGGCCCAGGGTTACCGCCAGCTCGGCCAGTCGGCGCCGGCGGTGCGCGGGCGCCTGCTGGTGGGCGTGGACGGCGATGCCCAGGCCGAACGGCTGGTGCGCCACGCCAGCCGTGTCGCTCAACGCCGGCATCTGCCGTGGAGCCTGGTGCATGTCGACAACGGCCGGGTGCGCGACGAGCAATCGCGCCTGCGCCTGCAAAGCGCCCAGCAACTGGCCGAGCGCCTGGGCGGCGAAGTGGTGCTGCTGCGGGCCGGCGAGGTGGCCAAGACCCTGATCCAGCACGCCGCCGAACGTCGGGCGAGCCTGGTGCTGGTCGGCCAGTCCCGGCCGCGCCTGCGCCGTCGCCTGTTCGGCGGCGGTCTGGCGACGCGTCTGCTGCGTCAGGCCCAGGGCCTGGAGATCAACGTGCTGGACAGCGAGCACCAGCCGCATCAACCGCGCCTCCGGAGCGCCCCGGCGCTGGTGTGGTTCGACTACGCGCTGGCCCTGGTGGCGACGGTGTCGGCCAGTGCGCTGGCATGGGCGGTGTCCAGCGTGTTGCCGTTGCCGAACATCTCCCTGGTGTTCCTGGCGGCGGTGCTGCTGGTGGCGGTGCGCAGCAGCCTGGGACCGGCGCTGGCCTGTGCGGCGCTGTCGTTCCTGACCTATGACTTTCTGTTCATTCCGCCGAACTTCTCCTTCGCCATCCAGCGGGAGGAAGACGTGCTGACCTTGCTGTTCTTCCTGCTGATGGCGGCGCTCACCGGCAATCTCGCGGCCCGTCAGCGCCGGCAGTTGCAGGCCCTGCGCGACACCCAGGAAGAGACCACCGAACTGCTCGACCTGTCGCGCCGGCTCACCGCCGCCACCGACCGCCAGGCCGTGGTCAGCGCCGCCGCCCAGCACCTCAACGGCTGGAGCGACCTGCAGGTGTGCCTGCTCAACCGCGACGGCCAGGGCGGCTGGAAGGTCGAGACCGGCGGGCCGCTGCAGTTCTCCGAGGCCGAACGCGCCGCTGCCGATTGGGCCTGGCAGCACGACCAACCGGCGGGCATGGGCACCGGCACGCTGCCGTTCGGACGCTGGTGGTGGTGGCCGCTGTCGGCGGAAGAGGGGCCGCTGGCGTTGCTGGGCGTGTGCGCCAAAGAGGGCCAGACCTTGAGCGGCCAGCGCCGCCGTTTGCTCACCGCGTTGAGCCAGCCGCTGGCCCAGGCGTTGGCGCGGGCGCAACTGGCCGACGACCTGGAGGCGGCGCGGCTGCACGGCGAGACCGAACAGCTGCGCAGCGCCTTGCTCGCCTCGGTGTCCCACGACCTGCGCACGCCGTTGACCTCAATGCGCGGCAGCATCGACAGCCTGCTGGCCCTGGGCGAGGCGATCCCGCTGGAGGACCGCCGGGAACTGCTGGAGGGCACCCGCGACGAGGCCGAGCGCCTGGACCGCTACATCCAGAACCTGCTGGACATGACCCGTCTCGGCCACGGCGCACTGAAGCTGGCGCGGGACTGGGTGGCGCCGGCGGACATTGTCGGCAGCGCGCTCAATCGCTTGCGGGCGGTGCTGTCGTCGTTGCAGGTGAGCACCGAGGTGCCGGCCGAACTGCCGCTGCTGTTCGTGCACGCGGCGCTGATCGAGCAGGCGCTGGTGAACGTGCTGGAGAACGCCGCACGGTTCTCGCCGTCCCATGGCCGCCTGCAACTGCGTGCCGGAGCGGACGGCGACGAACTGTTCTTCTCGGTCAGCGACGAAGGGCCGGGCATTCCCGTCGAGGAGCGGGCTAAGATTTTCGACATGTTCTACACCGCTGCGCGCGGTGACCGGGGCGGGCAGGGCACGGGCCTGGGGCTGGCGATCTGTCAGGGCATGGTCGGCGCCCACGGCGGCCGGATCAGCGTGGGCGACGGCATCGACGGCCGCGGCACCTGCATCACGCTGCACCTGCCGTTGCAGACGCAGCCGGGGATGGACGGTGAAGGCTGATCCCCGCTGCGCTACTCTCTTGCCCAACTTTTGTGTTGACGTGAATCCATGAGCCAGACCGCGACCATTTTGGTCATCGACGACGAACCGCAGATCCGCAAGTTCCTGCGCATCAGCCTCGCTTCACAGGGCTACAAGGTGCTGGAGGCCGGCACCGGCACCGAAGGCCTCGCGCAGGCGGCGCTGAACAAGCCCGACCTCTTGGTGCTCGACCTCGGCCTGCCGGACATGGACGGCCAGCAAGTGCTGCGCGAGTTCCGCGAATGGGCCACGGCGCCGGTGCTGGTGCTGTCGGTGCGCGCCAGCGAAGGGCAGAAGGTGCAGGCCCTGGACGGCGGCGCCAACGATTACGTGACCAAGCCGTTCGGCATCCAGGAGTTCCTCGCCCGGGTGCGGGCGCTGCTGCGTCAGGCGCCGGCGGGGGAGGCGCAGCAGGCCGCGCTGAACTTCGGCCCGCTGACCGTGGACCTGGCGTACCGCCGGGTCACGCTCGACGGCGCCGAAGTGGCCCTGACCCGCAAGGAGTACGCGGTGCTGGCGCAACTGGCGCGGCATCCGGGACGGGTGATCACCCAGCAGCAGTTGCTCAAGGACATCTGGGGCCCGACCCACACCGAAGACAGCCACTACCTGCGCATCGTGGTCGGGCACCTGCGCCAGAAACTGGCGGACGACCCGACCCGGCCGCGGTTCATCGTCACCGAGGCGGGGGTGGGGTATCGGTTGTTGGGCGAGACCAGCCTGTAGGCCTGTGCCGAACGGGCCGGCTCTGGCTCCCACAGAGGATTCGTTTGTGGCGCCAGTCCCTTGTGGGAGCCAGCCTGCTGGCGATGGCGTCAACCCGGGCGCCAGAGCCAGGGCAAGTACTGTTGTTCTCACAGGCTTCGACCGAAGCGCAGTGGTGGTGAGCGACCGCAGCCCCTGTGGGAGCAGGCTTGCCCGCGGTGAGGCCCTGTCAGGCCATGTGTCCCTCAAGGCAGCTCGCTTTCGTACCGGTCCAGCGTATCCCGCGCGATCTCCTGCCCCAGCGCGATCAGTTCCGGCGCCTTGTAGAACTCGAAGAACCGGCACACCCGCTTCGGCACGTTGATCAGCACGTCCGGCGGATACCCGGCGATCTTGTACTGGGCCAACGAGGTCTGCATCACTTCGAAGCTCTGGTTGATCAGATCCAGCAACGACGCCGGCCCCACGTTATCGATGATGAACGAGCCGGTGGCCGACTTCGGCGCGCCGTCGCGCTCGGGGGCGGCGGCCGGTTGCTGGGTCTCGGGTTCGGCGCCTTCGACCCACGGGTTGATCTCCGCCGCCTCGGCCCGCAGCGCTTCCTGCTCCAACAGCAACAGCTGTTCGGCCTGCTTGCGCCGGAACGGCATCTTCGAGCCCAGCGAGCTGATCAGGCTGTCGAAGCGGGTGCGGAACGCGGCGGGGCGCTGGATCACCGGCAGCTTGTAGTGGCGTTGGTTGGTGGCGTTGAGGTTGACGGCGATGATCAGGTCGCAGTGGCTGGACACCACCGGCACAATCGGCAACGGGTTGAGGATGCCGCCGTCCACCAGCATCCGGTTGCCCTGCATCACCGGGGTGAACAGGCTCGGGATCGCCGCCGAGGCGCGCATCGCCTGATGCAGGCAGCCTTCCTGGAACCAGATCTCCTGCTGGTTGGTGAGGTCGGCGGCCACCGCCGTGTAGGGGATGCGCAGGTCTTCGATGTTGATTTCGCCGACGATCTTGCGGATCTGGCCGAAGACCTTTTCGCCGCGGATCGCGCCGAGGCGGAAACTGACGTCCACCAGCCGCAGCACGTCCAGGTAGTCCAGGCTCTCGATCCAGTTGCGGTACTCGTCCAGCTTGCCGGACGCGTAGATCCCGCCGACCACCGCCCCCATCGAACACCCGGCGACGCAGGCGATCTCGTAGCCGCGCCGTTCGATTTCCTCGATGACGCCGATATGGGCATACCCCCGGGCGCCCCCGGAGCCCAGCACCAGTGCGACACGCTTTTTCATCGGACTTCCTCCCCTCACGCCTGCACAATGCACCCATCCGGGGGCGGGCTTCAATCGGTCGGGTCGCGCGGGGCGCGGGGGTGTCGTTTTTTCGATGCCGGATGACCCTTCGCGGCTATCTTTAAAGTATTGCCCTTCACCGGTGGCCCAAGGCACTTTTGCGCCGTCGAACCGTCTTACCTGCACGACTGTTGACCTATCTCTGAGGTGTGAGTGATGAAAGCCTGGATCTGTGTACCCCTGATGGCGCTGGCGTTGGCCGGCTGCGCGGGCAAGACGGCCTACCGCGACAGCTGCGGCAGCCAGCTCGACGCGGCGTGGCACGAGCTGGACCTGGCCAAGGCCGAAGGGTTCGCCGGGACGGTGAGCTATTCCAAGGCCCTGTCGCTGCTGACCGCCGCCAAGACCCAGCAGCAGTTCGAAGGGTTCGAGGGCTGCACGAAGAAAGCCGAGAAGGCGCGTTTCTACATTCGCGAGTCCCGTGCGGGGCGATAGAAGCGGCCATCAGCGCTAAGCTTCAAGCGGCAAGCTTGTACGGCTTGTCGCTTGAGGCTTCCCACTTGGCGCTGTTTACGGAGTGATCCCCATGATTGACCGGTTGGTGGCCCATGTCCTGGGTCTGGAAGTGCGGCTGCTGGCTTGTCAGGCACGCCTGGCGGCGCGTACCGACCCGGAGGCGCTGCACGACCTGCGCACCACCGTGCGCCGCTTGCGCAGCCTGTTGAGGCCGTTGCGCGGGCTGCCGGGTGTCGAGCAACTGGAAGGGGCGGCCGCCGCCGTCGGGCAGTTGACCACGCCATGGCGTGACCGCGAGGTGTTGGCGGCCTATTTGCTCAAGCATGGCCGGCCGGAGGCGGCCCATCGGCGCCTGGCGCAGATGGCCGAAGCGTATCCGGCGCTGGCGGCGAGTGCGGAGCTGGCGTCGCTGCTGATGATCCTCGACGCCTTTCCCCGTTTCCTGCGCGCCTCCCAGCGTCAAGGCTTGCTCAAGGGCCTGGACACGCGCATCGGCAAGCGCCTGCGCAAGCAGTGGAAGAACCTTGACGAGGCGCTGCACGACCCGGCCCACGACCGCCATCGCCTGCGCCTGTTGATCAAGCGCGTGCGCTACGGCATCGAGGCCTACCCCGGGCTGGATCGCCTGCCCGCATCGGCGATGAAGCATCTGAAATCCGCGCAGGGCGCTTTGGGCGACTGGCACGATTGCTGGCAATGGCTGGCCAGGGCCGAGCAGGAAGCGGATCTGCTGCCCTGCGTCCCGACCTGGCAGGCGACCATGGCCGAGGCCGAGGTTAAGGCCGACCGTGTCCTCGACAAGCTCAGCGAAGCCTGCTTCAAGCCCTGAACGTTCCCCTGCAGGAGCCAGCCCTGCAGCCCCGTACGGCCTTTCTGTCAGTCGATTTGACCGGAATAGACGCTGCGGCGCTCTGCTTGGCTGGTTAAGATCCCGGCTTTGACTCTTTCGTACCTGAGGTTCCCATGCGCTTTTGCGATCTGCTCGATGCTGTCCGCCGTCAACCGGAGCTGTCGGTTCCGGCCGAATGGGGGCAGGGCCGGGCCAGCTTCGGCGGCCTGGTGGCGGCGCTGCAATATGAAGTGATGCGCGCCGAGGTGCCGGTGGAGCGTCCCGTGCGCTCGTTGGCGATCACCTTTGTCGGTCCGGTGGAGCCTGAAGTGCCGGTGAGCTTCGAGGTCGAGGTGCTGCGCGAGGGCAAGGCGGTCAGCCAAGTGCTGGGCCGCGCGACGCAGAACGGCCAGGTGGTGACCCTGATGCAGGGCAGCTTCGGCGGCTCGCGCACGTCGGAAGTGGCGGTCGACGCTCAGCCGGCGCCGCAGATGAAGCACTGGGACGACTGCCAGGAACTGCCCTACATCAAAGGCGTCACGCCGGAGTTCATGCGCCATCTGGCGATGCGCTGGAGCGTGGGCGGCATGCCGTTCACCGGCAACAAGTCCCGCGACATGGGCGGCTGGGTGCGCTTGCGCGGCGATGTCCCTGAAGAGCCGGTCAACGAATCGCACCTGCTGGCGCTGGTCGATGCCTGGCCGCCTGCGCTGCTGCCGTTCCTGAGCAAGCCGGCGCCGGGCAGCACCCTGACCTGGACGGTGGAGTTCGTGCAGCCGCTGCGGGATTTGACCACGCTGGACTGGTGCAAGTACCTGGCCCAGATCGAGTACGCCGCCGACGGTTACGGCCATGTGGCGGCCAAGCTGTGGAGCGCCGAAGGGGAATTGATTGCGATGAGCCGCCAGACGGTGACGATCTTCGCCTGACTCAATGCCGGCGGTGGCGCTCACGCCAGGCGCGCCACCAGCCGCCGCTGAGGAAGAAGCGCGGGAAGGTCAGGAACTGCTCGACCAACAGGCGCGATACGGCATCCTTGCGGTCACTGAACGGCTCGGACGCTTGCGCCTCCAGGCTGTGGCCGTGGCGCTGCAGGGCCAGCGCCGCCACGATGCCGATCACGCCGATGGCGACGCTCGCCAGGCTCAGGCTGAACACCCCCGACACGATGAGCAGAAACGCGACGATGAACAGCGGCACGGCGATCAGGTGCAGCACCAGGTTGGTCGGGTGCTGATGGTTGTGCGGGTACGCGCGCCATTGCCAGGCGGGAAGGTTGGGGTGACGTTTGCCCATGTCTGCGGCTCCTTGTGCCATGTTCGGTGCATGGCTGAAGGATAGGCCCGGGCCGGGAGGGCGGCGAATCAAGGTTGGCTATTGAAGCGATAGGCGTCATGGCCGGATTCGATGTCGCCCGGACTGACGCCTTCGCGATGATTCCCCTACAGCTTCAGTTGCCCGATGGCCTTGCTGAGTTCGCCGGCCAGGGTCGCCAGCTCGTTGCTGGTGGTCGCCGAATCCACGGTCTGCTGCACGGTGTCTTCGGTCACGTCGCGGATGCTCACCACCGCACGGTTCATCTCTTCGGCCACCTGGCTCTGCTGTTCCGCCGCCACTGCGATCTGCGTGTTGCTCTCGCGCATCTGCGCCACGGCGCCGGTGATTTCCGCCAGCGCTTCGCCGGCTTCCTGGGCCTGCTGCACGCAGTCGTCGGCCTTGTACGAACTCTCCTGCATGAAGTCCACCGCATCGCGGGTGCCGGCCTGCAGCGCCGAGACCATGGTGGTGATCTCGTCGGTGGAGGTCTGCACGCGCTTGGCCAGGTTGCGCACCTCGTCGGCGACCACCGCGAACCCGCGCCCCATCTCGCCGGCCCGGGCCGCTTCGATGGCGGCGTTGAGGGCCAGCAGGTTGGTCTGTTCGGCGATGCTGTGGATCACGCTGACCACGCCGTTGATCTTCTGGCTGTCCTCGGCCAGGCGCTGGATCATTTCCGCGGTCTGCTGCACGCCGCTGGACAGCCCGGCGATCGACTGCTGCACCCGGCTCACCACCTGCTGGCCGCTGCCGGCCAGGCCGTCGGCGGTCTGCGACAGATCGCGGGTGGCGCCGGCGTGCTGGGCGATGTGGTGGACGGTGGCGGTCATCTCATTGATGGCCGTGGCGGCCTGGTCGGTTTCGCTCTGCTGGCCGAGCATGCCGTGGCGCACCTCGTTCATGCTCGACGCCAGGCGCGCCGCGCCGACGTCCAGTTGCCGCGCGGTGTTGGCGACCGTGGTCACCACCCGCTGGTAGCCGGCCTGCATGGCGTTGAAGGCGTTGGCCATTTGGCCGACCTCATCCTTGCACGCCAGCGGCACCCGGGCGCTCAAGTCGCCGGTCTTTTCGACGTGCAGCATCACGTCCTTCAGCGTGTTGAGTTGGCTCAGCAGGAAGCGGATCAGCAGTTGCGAAGCGCCGAGCATCGCCAGCATCAGGATGAACACCGCCACCGCATAGTTGGCGAACCGCTCGCTGAACACCTGGCTCATGCTCGGGCCGTAGGCGATGACCGCGACCTGCTGGCCATCGGGGCGGCCGAACACTTCGGCGCCCATCAGCGGGTTTTCGCCGAACAGCGGCAGATGGTTGATCTCGACCCAGCCGTTGCCGTCGCTGATCTCCAGTAACGGTTGATCGTTGAGGCGAGGGGCTTCGCCGCGTTTGAACGTCAGCACCTGATCGGTCTTGGGCAGCGCTTGCCCGGCCGGCCAGGCCTTGAGCAATTGCGCCTGCGCCTGGGCGGAGGCCTGGGCAGCATGGCTGCGGGACTGCTGTTCCAACTGCACGGCGTACAGCACCAGCAGCAGGGTGGTGACGAAGGCGACCGCGTTGACCGCCCAGAATTTGTATTTCAGCGAGATATTGCTAAGCCAGGCACCCATGGAGGTCTTCTCTGATAGCGGAAACAGTTTTGGCAAGGTGCCAGCATTGTGCCGGTATCGTGGGCGCGGAATCTTGATGTGCATCAAGGCCTGATGCTGTTCGAGCGCTGTAGGCACCCGCCTGCTGGCGATGGCGGCGGGGCAGGGTCAAGGGCGATCGCCGGGGCAGGCTGGCGCCTACAGGGGTGTCAGGGCAGGGTGGGCAGGCCGTAGAACGCCCGGGCGCAGGCGGTGGTGTGGGCCGCCAGGTCAGCCTCGGTTTCGCCGCGGTGCAGGGCGACTTCGCGCAGCACTTCGGTGAGGTAGGCCGGTTCGTTGCGCCCGTTCTTGGGCTTGGGCCGCAGGCTGCGCGGCAACAGGTACGGCGCATCGCTTTCGAGCATCAGGCGACCGCGCTTGATCTCCTTCACCAGCGGGTGCAGGTGGGTGCCGCGGCGTTCGTCGCAGATCCAGCCGGTGATGCCGATGTGCAGATCCAGGTCGAGGTAGCCAAACAGCGCCTTCTGCTCCCCGGTGAAGCAATGCACCACGGCGGCGGGCAAGCGGTCGCGGAAGTCGCGCAGGATGTCCAGCAGGCGTTGGCTGGCGTCCCGCTCGTGGAGGAACACCGGCAATTGCAGCTCGGCGGCCAGGGCCAGATGCTCTTCGAGCACCTTTTCCTGCTGCGGGCGCGGGGAAAAGTCGCGGTTGAAGTCCAGCCCGCATTCGCCCACGGCCACTACGCTCGGCTCCTTCAGCAGGGCTTGCAGGCGTCTGGCGCTGTCGGCGTTCCAGTCGCTCGCCGAGTGCGGGTGGATGCCGGCGGTGGCGAACAGCCGTTGTCCGCTCTCGTCCAGTTGCCGGCACAGTTCCAGCGCCTGTTCGCTGCCCTCGACGCTGGTGCCGGTCAGCACCAGTTGGCAGACGCCGGCGGCGTAGGCGCGGTCGAGCACGGCCTGGTGTTTGTCGGCGAAACTGGGGTTGGTCAGGTTGACGCCGATGTCGATGAGTTGCATGGTGCTTCCTCGGGCCGAAGGCCGGAAAGCATATCAGAGCCGTAGATTTATAAGAAAAGCCAAGAACTACAACACGTTATGGCTGTCTGTTGAGGCCGCGGGACAGGTTGGGCTGGCAGCAATGCCATCGCTGTGCCAGTCTTTCGCACTTTGCCAGCGCTTCAGGCGCTCTGTTTTCGTCGGTGTTCTTTGCTCGTTTCCGGGTGAAGGCGCCCTGTTCTTTCCGGAGAGTGGATGGTTCGTCCCTCGGTGTTGCTCCTGCTGTGCGGATCGTTGCTGCTGCCGATGACGGCCGCCGCGCGCCTGCCCGGCCCGTTGCAGGCCGTGCCGGCCGCCAAGGTGCGCGACCTGGCCGAGATCCGCGGCAGCCGCGTGCTGCGGGTGCTGGTCAACCAGAGCCGCAACAGCTCCGGCGAAGTGCAGGGTCAGGCCATCGGCGTCGAGTATCACCGCCTGCGCGCCTTCGAGCAGTACCTCAACGGCCACGCCCGTGACGGTCAGGAGATCAGCCTCAAGATCATTCCCAAGGCCAAGGATCAATTGCTCGGCGCGTTGCAGCGGGGCGAGGGCGACCTGGTGGCGCCGGGGGAACTGCTGGACCTGCAGCCCGGCCACGCGGTCGCCAGCAGCGAGCCGATCGCCAGCAACGTGCCGCTGGTGCTGGTGGGCATCAAGGGCGAGCGGCGCTACACCAAGGTCGAGCAACTGGCCGGCAAGACCCTGGCCCTGCCCACCGGCAGCGCGGCGGGGGAGGCGGTCGACCGGCTCAACCAGAAACTGGCGCTGCACAAGCTGGCGCCGATCAAGATCGAATGGGTCGACCCGACCCTGGCGGTCGAGGATGTGCTGGAAATGGTGCAGGGCGGCATCTTCCACCTGACCATCGTCGAGCAGCCCATCGCCGAGCGCTGGGGCAAGATCCTGCCCAAGCTGCGTTTCGACAAGCAGTTGATGATCAGCGAACCGGGTGAGGAATACTGGTTCGTGCGCCGCGACGCGTCGATGCTGCGGGCGAGCATCGACCGATTCCTGACCGGCTACAAGAAGCCGGCCAACGAAGACGCAGCGTTCCTGCGCATCTACCGCCGTCTCTATCAAGTCCACTATCCCTTGGCCAAGGCCGATCGCCAGCGCCTGGAAAGCCTGCGCCCGACCCTGCAGAAGCACGCCGAAGCGCAGAACATGGACTGGCTGAACCTGGCGGCGCTGGCGTTCAAGGAGTCGGCGCTGCAACCCGGCGCGCGGGGCGGCGGCGGGCCCACCGGTCTGATGCAGATCACACCGTCGGCCGCGCAGCGGGTCGGCGTGGGCAATATCCAGAATCTCGATGGGAATGTGCAGGCCGGGGCCAAGTACCTGGCGATGATCCGCCGCAAGTTCTTCAACAGCCCCAAGCTCAACGAGCGCGAGCGCATGGCGTTCACCCTGGCCGCCTACAACATCGGCCCCGAGCGCGTGCAGGGCATGCGGGCCGAGGCGCGGCGACGGGGCCTGAACCCCAACCAGTGGTTCTTCCAGGTCGAGCGCATCGCCATGGAGCAGGTGGGAATGGGGGCCGTCAGCTATGTTAATAGCGTGAACAAGTACTACTTGGCGTTCGACCGGGAGCGCGAGTCGCTGGAGCCCCGGGGACAGAAAGTCGTCTCACGCAAATGATCTAATAAATTGATTGTTATGGCGGAATTTTTGCGCTTTTAACATAAATTTTTCTGATTAATATAGCGGCCAACCACACACACTTTCCCCAAGAAGTTAAGGAACGCAAACATGAGCTCTCTGATCAACAAAGTACTGTTCACCCGCGCCGGCTACGGCCTGACCGTTCTGCGCATCGCCGTCGGCGTGATCTTCGCCGCCCACGGCGCACAGAAACTCTTCGGCCTGTTCGGCGGCTACGGCCTGGCCGGCACCGCACAGTACATGGAAAGCATCGGCCTGACGCCGGGCTACCTGATGGCAACGCTGGCCGGCGGCACCGAGTTCTTCGCCGGCCTGGCCCTGATCATCGGCCTGCTGGTGCGTCCGGCGGCGCTGGGCCTGACCTTCCTGTCGCTGGTGGCGATCTTCACCGTGCACATCGGCAACGGCCTGTTCATGGCCAACAACGGCTACGAGTTCGCCCTGGCTCTGCTCGGCGGCAGCATCGCGGTCCTGATCGAAGGGGCCGGAAAACTGTCGGTGGATCGCGCCATCGCCGGCTGACCGCTCTGGAACACGGCAAAAGGCCCGCATTGCGCGGGCCTTTTTTGTTGCGGCCGATTCTTGACACTCGACAGCCGCGTTCTCTAGGATGCCGCTCATGCGCCGATTTAAACAGCTACTTGCGGGGCGCCAGGTGACTCATCCAGTCGCCGTCAGAAGCCGGTTCGGCTTCGAAATACCGCTAAAGCGCTGGTTCGGTGTTGCCTCTCACCTGCCATGCAGACTTTTGAGGCAGAGACACGACACATGAATGCACTTCGCCCTCCAGCTCGTCCCGCGCCGATCACGGCACACATCACCCAGCGCAATCCAAAGATCCTGCTTGGCGGCAAGCATCAGCCGACGCTGCTGCGCTACCTCGATGGCTGGCCACGCCGCAGCGGCGGCCCTGCCGCGTTCCTCATCCAGTTTGTCGAAGACGGCGAGTCGCTGGCGCGTTTTGCCGACGACAGTTTCGATCTGGCGGTGATTCAGGCGCCGGGCCGCGACGAAGCGCCGGAGATGATCCGGCACCTGACCCGCGTGGCACGGCAAGGGCTGATCGCCCGAAGCTGAGCCCCCTTCAGGGATACTCGATGGCGACGATGTACACGAACTGCTCGCCGGTCGGCGTCTGCACCCGCACTTCCGCGTCCAGCGCCTTGCCGACGAGGGCTCGGGCCAGGGGCGAGTCGATGCTGATCAGGCCCAGCTTCAGGTCCAGTTCATCGGGCCCGACGATGCGGTAGCGCGACTGCTTGCCGTCTTCGTCCTCGATGGTGACCCAGGCGCCGAAGTAGACCTTGCTCGGGTCGCTGGGCTTTTCGCTGACGACCTTCAGCGCCTCCAGGCGCTTTGTCAGGAACCGCACCCGGCTGTCGATTTCGCGCAGCATCTTTTTGCCGTAGGTGTACTCGGCGTTTTCCGAGCGGTCGCCCTGGGCTGCCGCTTCGCTCACCGCCTGCGTCACCTGCGGGCGGCGCACGTGCCACAGCTCATGGAATTCGGCGCGCATCCGCGCTTCGCCTTCGGGGGTGATCAGGGCGGTGCCGGCGGTGCGGGGAGGGCGGTAACGGCTCATGTCGATGTCTTGTGGTGAAGAGGGCTGGAGTCTATCAACCCTCGCGCAGCACTGTCAGCGGGCTTGAGTTGAGGGCCCTGCGCGTGCCGAACACACCGGCGGCGCCGATCAACGCCGCGCCGATCAGCGGCAGCACCAGCAGCCAGGGGTGCGGGTGCCACGGCAGGTCGAAGGCGTAGCGGTACAGCACCAGGCTCACCACCTCCGAACCGATGGCCGCCAACAGGCCGCTGACCGCGCCGAGCAGGCCGAACTCGATCCGCCGCGCCTTGACCAGCACCTGCCGCTGCGCACCGAGCGCACGCAGCAGCGCGCCCTGGCGGATGCGCTCGTCCAGGGTGGCCTGCAACCCGGAAAACAGCACCGCCATCCCGGCGGCCAGCACAAACAACAGCACATACTCCACCGCCAGGGTGACCTGGGCGAGGATGCTGCGCAGCTGTTCGAGCAGGGCTTCGACCTGCAGGATGGTCACCGCCGGGAAGGCCCGCGACAGTTCGACGATCTGCAGGTCGTGGCCGGGCGCCAGATAGAAGCTGGTCAGGTAGGTCGCCGGCAGGTCCTTCAAGGTGCCGGGCTGGAAGATCATGAAGAAGTTCGGCTGGAAGTTGTCCCAGTTGATCTCCCGCAGGCTGGTGACCCTGGCCTCGCGGTTGACCCCGCCGACGCTGAACGCCATGAGGTCGCCGAGCTTGAGCTTCAGGCTTTCGGCGACCTTGCCTTCCACCGAGACACCCGGGACGCCGTCCGCAGGCTGCCCGCTCCACCAGGCGCCGGCGGTGATCCGGTTGCCCGCCGGTAGGTCGGCGGCCCAGGTCAGGCTCAGGTCGCGCTGGACGGCGCGGTCGCCGGCCGAGTCCTTGCTGACGATCTGCTGCACCGGTTCGCCGTTGATGCTGATCAGCCGCCCCGGCACCACCGGATACAGGGGCGCCGCTTGGGCCGATACGTTGATCAGGTGATCGGCGAAGGCTTGCTTGTCCGCCGGCAGGATGTTCAGGGCGAAGTAGTTGGGTGCGTTTTTCGGCAACTGGTTCTGCCAGGTGTCGAGCAGTTCGCCGCGCAGCAAGGCAATCAGCGCCATGGACAGCAGGATCAGGCCGAAGGCCAGCGCCTGGCCGGCGGCCGCCAGCGGATGGCGCAGCAACTGGCCCAGCCCCAGGCGCCACGGCAGCGGTGCGCGGGCCAGCAGGCGACGCAGGCTCTGCAGCAGCGACAGCAGCAGGCCGCCCAGCACCAAGGAGGCGACCACGCCCCCGCCCAGCAGGGCGAAGGTCAGGAGCAGATCCAGGCTCAGGCGCCACATGATCAGGCCGAGCGCACCCAGCGCCGCACCGTAGACCATCCAGGCGCTCGACGGGATCGGCAGCATGTCCCGGCGCAGCACCCGCAGCGGCGGCACGCGGCCCAGCGCGGCGAGCGGCGGCAAGGCGAAACCGGCCAGCGCCACCAGCCCGGTGCCGATCCCGGCCAGGGCCGGCAGCAAGGTGCCCGCCGGCACGTCGGCCGGCAGCAGGTCGTGCAGCAACGCGAACAGGCCCAACTGCGCCAGCCAGCCGAGCAACGCGCCGCCGAGGCTGGCGAGCAGGCCAAGCACCAGCAGCTGCAGGCTGAACAGCACCAGGGTTTCCCGGCGCGACAGGCCGAGGCAGCGCAGCAGGGCGCTGGCGTCGAAGCGGCGGCTGGCGAAGCGGTTCGCCGACAGCGCCACCGCGACGCCCGCCAGCAGCACCGCCACCAGGCTGGCCATGTTCAGGTAGCGCTCGGCCTTGCCCAGCGCGCCGCCGATCTGCCGGTTGCCGTCGCGGGCGTCCTGGATGCGCTGGTTGGCGGCCAGTCCGGGTTTGATCAGTTGCCGGTAAGTCTCCAGCGCTTGGGGCTTGCCGCGCCACAGTTCGCGGTAGCTCACCCGGCTGCCGGGCTGCACCACGCCGGTGGCGGCCAGGTCCTCGAGGTTGATCAGCACCCGCGGCGTCAGGCTGTAGAAATTGCCGGCGCGGTCGGGCTCGTAGGTCAGCACCCGGGTCAGCTTCAGGGTCTTTTGGCCGACATCGATGCTGTCGCCGATCTTCAGGTCAAGTGCCGTCAGCAGGCGCGCCTCGACCCAGGCCTCGCCGGGCTGCGGCTCGCCGCCCGCTTCTTCGGCAGCGAAAGGGGCGGCTGCGCTCTTCAGTTCGCCCCGCAGGGGGTAGGCGCGGTCGACGGCCTTGATGCTCGACAGTTGAATGCCGTTGTCGGTGGCGATGACGCTGGAGAACTCCACCGCTTGCGCGTGGTCCAGGTGCAGTTCGGCGCCGCTGCGGATCTGTTCCGGGCGAGCCGGCGAGCTGCCTTCGAGCACGAGATCCGCGCCGAGGAACTCGGTGGCGCGCAGCATCATCGCGCCGTTGAGGCGCGCACCGAAATAGCCGATGGCGGTGCTGGCCGCCACCGCCACCAGCAAGGCGAAGAACAGTACCCGCAGTTCGCCTGCGCGGGCATCGCGCAGCAATTGACGCAGGGCAAGGCTGAACAGGCGCAGCAGCGGCAGGTGTGCCATCAAGGCTCCAGGGGGGCGACCAGTTCGCCGGCTTCAAGGCGGATCAGGCGCCGGCAGCGATGGGCCAGGCGTTCGTCGTGGGTCACCAGCACCAGGGTGGTGCCGCGCTCCTGGTTCAGTTCGAACAGCAGGTCGCTGATGCGTTGGCCGGTGTGGCTGTCGAGGTTACCGGTGGGTTCGTCGGCGAACAGCACATCCGGCTCGGCGGCGAAGGCCCGGGCGATCGCCACACGCTGTTGTTCGCCGCCGGAGAGCTGGCGCGGCGAGTGGGTCAGGCGCTGGCCGAGGCCGACCCGCTGCAGCAGTTCGGTGGCCCGGCTGCGGGCGTCCTTGCGGCCGTCGAGCTCCAGCGGCAGCATGACGTTCTCCACGGCGTTGAGGCTGTCGAGCAGTTGGAACGACTGAAAGACGAACCCCACGTGCTCGGCGCGGATGCGCGCGCGCTGGTCTTCGTCCAGGTTGCTCAGGCCCTGGCCGGCGAGGGTGACTTCGCCGCTGCTGGGCAGGTCGAGCCCGGCGAGCAGGCCGAGCAGGGTGGACTTGCCGGAGCCGGACGCGCCGACGATGGCCAGGCTGTCGCCCTTGGCCAGTTCCAGGCTGAGCGGGTGCAGGATGGTCAGTTCGCCTTCCGCCCCGGAAACCACTTTGCTAAGGTTCTTCGCGGTGAGAATGCTTGCGCCCATGGAGAATCCGATGCGTGTTTGGTTTTTGAGTGCCGGCCTGGCCGTGATGTGCATGGCCCAGAACGCCGTGGCGGGCACCGTCCTGATCGTCGGCGATAGTATCAGCGCCGCTTTCGGGCTGGATACCCGGTCGGGGTGGGTGTCGTTGCTTGAGCAGCGCCTCAGGCACGAGGGTTTTGACGATAAAGTGATCAACGCCTCCATCAGCGGCGACACCAGCGCAGGTGGCCAGGCGCGCCTGCCGGCGCTGCTTTCGGAGCACAAGCCGGATCTGGTGATCCTTGAGCTCGGGGGCAACGACGGCCTGCGCGGAATGCCTCCGGCGCAATTGCAACAAAATCTTGCTTCGATGATCGACAGCGCCCGCCGGAGCGGTGCGAAGGTGCTGTTGCTCGGCATGCAACTGCCGCCCAATTACGGCAAGCGCTACACCGATGCCTTCGCAAAGGTGTACGGCAACCTGGCCGCGGAAAAAAGCATCCCGCTGGTGCCGTTCTTCCTCGACGGGGTGGGCGGGCATCCTGACCTGATGCAGGCCGACGGTCTGCACCCGGCCGCCGGGGCCCAGGGGCGGTTGCTGGAAAATGTGTGGCCGGCGCTGAAACCGCTGTTGTGAGGCTTTTCTAGCGGCAGGCTTTCGGCTAATGTGGCGCCCCCCTAATTGGAGCCCCCGATGCCGCGCCCTGCCTGGTCCCTGTTTGCCTACCAACTGATCGAGCCTGACGAACAGCTGGATCTGTTCGCCTGCCAGGAAGTGCGGGTGCATCTGGTGGCCCGTCAGCTGGAACTCGGCGGCTCGGTGGACCGGACGCTCTGCGGCGGCCTGTTGCCGGCGCAGCCGCGCTGGTCGAGCGTGGATCGCCGGGTGTTTCAGGACCAGCGCCTGTGTTCCCTGTGCCGGGCGATCCTGGAGTCTCAGAAGCGCGGCACCTCGCCGATCTGGCCCGAACTGCGCTTCGAACTCTAGGTCGCCTGCGGCGAGGACGCTGGCTCCCGCTCGGCGACGAAACCTGCGCAAGTCCACGTGAACGCGATTTCATGGTCGCGCCGGCCGCCGCAGGTCTAGCATCTCCCCGTATTCCGCGGGCGCGGTGTACAATCGCGCTCTTGTACCCTTGTCGATCATGCGAAGGATTCTCCGGATGTTGCCGCGTCTTCCTGCCGTCACCCGCTGCCTGTCTCTTGCCGCCCTGTGCGCGGCTGGCCCCGTTGCCGCACTGGAATTTCCCCTGCCACCGCCCGGTGAGGACATCATCGGCCAGGTGCAGGTGATCAAGGCCAAGTACGAGGACACCTTCGCCGACCTGGGCACCACCTACGACCTGGGCTACTCGGAAATGGTCGCGGCCAACCCGGGCATCGACGCCTGGCTGCCGGGCGCCGGCACCGAGGTGATCCTGCCGACCCGCTTCATCCTGCCGCCGGGCCCGCGCGAAGGCATCGTCATCAACCTGGCCGAGTACCGCCTCTACTACTACCCGAAAGGCCGCAACGTGGTGTACACCTTCCCGTTGGGCATCGGCCGCGAGGGCTGGGGATCGCCGATCGCCCATACCACCATCACCGCCAAGACGCCGAACCCGACCTGGACGCCGCCGGCCTCGATCAAGGCCGAACACGCCGCCGACGGCGATCCGCTGCCGAACGTGGTGCCGGCAGGCCCCGACAACCCGTTGGGCCCGTTCAAGTTCACCCTCGGCACACCGGGCTACCTGATCCACGGTTCGAACAAGAAGTTCGGCATCGGCATGCGCACCAGCCACGGCTGCTTCCGCATGTTCAACAACAACGTGCTCGAAATGGCCGGCATGGTGCCGGTCGGCACGTCCGTGCGGATCATCAACGACCCGTACAAGTTCGGCCGCAGCGGCGGCAAGGTCTACCTCGAGGCGCACACGCCGCTGGACGACAAGGGCAACCCGTCGGTGGTCGACAAGCACACGGCGGTGATCAACGCGATGCTCAAGCGTGAGGACATCACCAACAACCTGCGCATGAACTGGGACGTGGTGCGTGACGTGGTGGCGGCCGAAGACGGCCTGCCAGTCGAGATTGCCGTGCCGAACACCTCGGCGCCGATGGTCTCCAGCGCCCCGATCGACCTTCAGCAGTAGGCCTGATGACGAAACCCGCCGGCGCGTGACGCGCCGGCGGGTTTTTTGTTGCCTGCAGAAAGCGGCGGGCACAAAAAAGCCGACCCAAAAATGGGTCGGCTTGATAACAATCCCGAAGGACTATTACTTGCGGCTAGCTTTTTCCAGCATGCGCAGAGCACGCTCGTTAGCTTCGTCAGCAGTCTGTTGTGCTTTTTGAGCAGCAGCCAGAGCTTCATCAGCTTTGCGGTAAGCTTCGTCTGCACGAGCTTGGGCGCGAGCAGCTGCGTCTTCAGTAGCGGTCAGACGTGCTTCGGTTTCTTTCGATGCGCTGCTGCAACCGGTAGCCAGAACTGCGGCCAGAGCCAGAGCAGAGAATTTCAGAACGTTGTTCATCGTGTTCCCCTTCAAGGACTTTCAATTAAGTGGCTGTCTCCTCCGATTGAGGAAATAGCCGGCGTACATACTACCCGTTACTTGTAGTAAGTAAACTGACGTAGTGCAAGAAGCAAAAAAAATTGTAGGCGCTGATTCTTTTTCGAGCAACTTTTAACTGGCCTGTATAAAAAATGTCCAGCTGTAAGCCCCGTGATGAGCGAGTCAATGAGAAAAAGTTCCCGTTAGGCAATGCTGTTTTGCCGTCGTTGGCCAATGTCCGTCTATATGGATTCGTCCACACTTTCATTGCGATTTTGTGCGGTGCTTCGCCTATCTTTGGCCGTGTAGAGGTGACTTAAAAAGACGGGGCTCGTCTTACGTCTCAACATCCGGCAATGTTCAGGCGTGCGGAGCGGGGGCAAGCGTCGCCCGCACCGCGCCCGGCGTCCACCGGAGCCGCCGTCGCCGGCGTGCATGTTGACGAGTGTGCCTTGAGCATTTGGCCCATTGGTGCCTACTATTCGTCACGTGCCAGGTTGCGCGAGATCGGTGCGGCTCTTCTCGGTGTCCATCAGGCACGGGGTGGCGTAGATGTTCCTTCGCCGGGAAAACATCGGTAAGGTAGGGGTCATATTCAAAGACCCGCGAGGAGTAGTGATGAGCGAGGCGTTGTCCATCCACCATGACCAGGCTGGTCATCAGTTCGAGACCAATGTGGACGGTCATCGTGCCTACCTGACCTATATGGATCTGGGGAAACAGACCCTGGACATCTACCGCACCTTCGTGCCCAACGCCTTGCGTGGCCGAGGCATCGCGGCGGCACTGACCGAACGGGCGCTGCAGTACGCCGACGAAATGGGCTACACGGTGATTCCTTCGTGCTCCTACGTCGAGCGCTACATGGAGCGCCATCAGAAGCGCACCGCCAAGATCTGAACGTCATCCATAAAAAAAACGCCGGGCTCAGCCCGGCGTTTTTTTATGCCCGCGATAAAGCTGTCAGGTGCGCTGACGCTTGGGCAGCACGTCCTTGAGTTTGGCGTGCATGCTGCGCAGGGTGTTTTCGGTGGCGGTCCAGTCGATGCAGGCGTCGGTGATCGACACGCCGTACTGCAGGTCGGCGAGGTCTTTCGGGATCGCCTGGCAACCCCAGTTCAGGTGGCTTTCGACCATCAGGCCGATGATCGACTGGTTGCCTTCCAGGATCTGGTTGGCGACGTTCTCCATCACCAGCGGTTGCAGCGCCGGATCCTTGTTGGAGTTGGCGTGGCTGCAGTCGACCATGATGTTCGGCTTGATCTTCGCCTTGGTCAGCGCCTGTTCGCACAGGGCGACGCTGACCGAATCGTAGTTCGGCTTGCCGTTGCCGCCGCGCAGCACCACGTGACCGTAGGCGTTGCCCTTGGTGGTGACGATCGACACGCCGCCTTCCTGGTTGATGCCCAGGAAACGGTGCGGGCTGGAGACCGACTGCAAGGCGTTGATCGCCACGGTCAGGCCGCCGTCGGTGCCGTTCTTGAAGCCGACGGCCGAGGACAGGCCGGAAGCCATTTCGCGGTGGGTCTGGGATTCGGTGGTGCGCGCGCCGATGGCCGACCAGCTGATCAGGTCCTGCAGGTACTGCGGGGAGATCGGGTCGAGGGCTTCGGTGGCGGTCGGCAGGCCTTTCTCGGCCAGGTCCAGCAGCAGTTGGCGACCGATGTGCAGGCCGTCCTGGATCTTGAACGAGTCGTCCAGGTAAGGGTCGTTGATCAGGCCTTTCCAGCCGACGGTGGTGCGTGGCTTCTCGAAGTACACGCGCATGACCAGGTACAGCGTGTCGGAGACTTCCGCCGCCAGCACCTTCAGGCGCTCGGCGTATTCGTGGGCGGCCTTGACGTCATGGATCGAGCACGGGCCGATCACGACGAACAGGCGGTGGTCGGTGCCGTCCAGGATGTTGCGGATGACTTCGCGACCCTTGGTGACGGTGCGCAGGGCAGCGTCGCTCAGGGGGATATCGCGCTTGAGCTGATCGGGAGTGATCAGGGTCTCGTTGGAGGCGACGTTAAGGTCGTTGATCGGTAAATCAGCCATCGTTTACTCGTCAGGTCACGGGTGCCGTCCGCCAGCGATCCCCGCGCGGCGGAGCACAGCGGAATTGAGCGCGTCGGGGAGCGGAACCTTAGCGCGTTAGGCGCCTGCTCGACAATGGGAAAGTAACTGTTCAGGGGGGCTTTCGCGCCGGGGCGACGGGGCCCCGGAAGCCGTTCAATCCAGAACGGGGTGGGCAAAGGCCTTGCGGACGGTGTCGTGGGAGAACTCGTCGGCGTGCTGCGCGACCCATTGCAGCGCCAGCGCCTGGATGTCCTGCAGGTCGTCGTGGGCCTCGTTGAGGCGGCAGTAGCGTTCGATCTGGCACACTTGCTCGCCCATCCGCGCGCTGAACAGCGTCTGTTCGTCCGTGAAGGCGATGCCCACCAGATAGCCCTTCTTGCGCCGCAGGCACCAGGCGACGTAGCCCGGATAGCAGATGTCGGCGTTGAGGGTCGGCATGCGCACCTGCAGCGCCGTGCCGTGGCGCCATGCACGATGGTAATTGCAAGCGATGCCGCCGAGGCTGATAGTGTTCAGCCGTTGCCGCGAAATGCATTCAGGTGTGAGCAACGTCAGTTCAACGGGCACATCGTCCGGATGAGGAATGAAACGTCCCATGAGCACAGACTCCCTGTGTCGGCCATTTGACATTGTTTCCCCCAGTATAGTGGTCGAATCGCAACTGACCGATTTCGACGCCGACCAACGGCTGCTGGCGATGAGCGGCGTTTCCCTGGTGATCTTCACCAGCGCGGGCTGTGCCTCGTGCCGGTATGCCCGCCAGACGCTGCCGACGCTGAAGCTTGCGGTCGATCGCTTGTGCTGGATCGACGCCGGCGACAACGGCGGGCTCGTCGAGCGTTATCAGGTCTTTCATTTGCCGGCGCTGTTTGTGGTGCGCGACGGCGAGTTCTTTGGTGCTGTGCACACGCGCCTGAGCGCCGGCGAGCTGAATGCCGCCGTGGCCGGGGCGCTGGAGCGAATTGCAGAGGAGTTGCCATGACGGGGACAGTGAACAACAGGCCGGCGGTGGGGATCATCGGTACCGGCGCGATCGGCGGGTTCTACGGATTGATGCTGGCGAGGGCCGGGTTCGATGTGCACTTTCTGTTGCGCAGCGAGTTCAGCGCCGTGGCCGAGCGCGGCTTGCGGGTGGAAAGTGCGGTGCACGGCGCGCTGACGCTCGACCCGGTGCAGGCCTACGCAAAAGCCGACGACATGCCGCCGTGCGACTGGCTGCTGGTCGGGGCCAAGACCACCGGCACCGCCGACCTGGCGCCGGCGATCGTGCGGGCGGCGAAGCCCGGCGCCAAGGTGCTGTTGCTGCAGAACGGCCTGGACGTCGAGGACAGCCTGCGGGCGTTGCTGCCCGATTCGCTGCACCTGCTCGGCGGCCTGTGCCTGATCTGCGTCCACCGCGAGGGGCCGGGGCAGATCACCCATCAGGCGCTGGGGGCGGTGAACGTCGGCTACCACAGCGGCCCGGCGCCGGACGGCGCGGCGCGGATGGCGATCGTCGAGGAGGGCGCCGGGCTGTTCCGCGCCGCCGGCATCGACTCCCAGGCGATGCCCGACCTGCAGCAGGCACGCTGGCAGAAGCTGGTCTGGAACATTCCCTACAACGGTCTGTCCGTGCTGCTGGGGGCGAGCACCACCCCATTGATGGCCGACGCCGACAGCCGCGTGCTGATCCAGGCGCTGATGGCCGAAGTGGTGCAGGGCGCCAAGGCCTGCGGCCATGACATGCCGCCGGGCTACGCCGACTATCTGTTCATGATGACCGAGAAAATGCCGGACTATTGGCCGAGCATGCATCATGATTTCCTGCACAAGCGGCCGCTGGAACTGGAGGCGATCTACGCCCGGCCATTGGCGGCGGCCAAGGCGGCGGGGTGCGAGCTGCCGCGGATCGAGGCGTTGCACCGAACCTTGGGGTTCATCGACCGACGCAACAGGTGAGAGCGTTTTTCATGCACGGCGAGGGAAGGCATGGCAAAGAACATCGATGACAAACTGGTGCTGGCGATTTCGTCCCGCGCCCTGTTCGACCTGAGCGAAAGCCACAAGGTCTATGAGTCGAGCGGCGTCGAAGCCTACCGGCAATACCAGATCGAGCATGAGGACGAGATCCTCGCGCCGGGCGATGCCTTCCCGCTGGTCGAAAAGCTGCTGAGCCTCAACGCCCGTCTCGGGCGGGCGCGGGTCGAGGTGATCCTGGTGTCGCGCAACAGCGCCGACACCGGCCTTCGGGTGTTCAACTCGATCGGCCATTACGGCCTGGCGATTTCCCGGGCCGCGTTCGTCGGCGGGCGCAGCCCTTATCCGTACCTGAAGGCGTTCGGCTGCGACCTGTTTCTCTCCACCCACGCCGAGGACGTGCGGGCTGCGCTGGACGCAGGGTTCGCCGCGGCGACCATCCTGTCCGGCGGCGCCGGCCGTGCGGCCAGCGACGAACTGCGCATCGCCTTCGACGGTGACGCGGTGCTGTTTTCCGACGAGTCGGAGCGCATCTATCAGTCCGGCGGGCTGGAGGCGTTTCAGGCCAAGGAGCGCGAGTCGGCGCGCGAGCCGCTGCGCGGAGGGCCGTTCAAGGGGTTTCTGGCGGCGCTCAACGTGCTGCAGCGTGAGTTCCCGGAGGACGATTGCCCGATCCGCACCGCGCTGGTGACGGCCCGTTCGGCGCCGGCCCACGAGCGGGTGATCCGCACCCTGCGCGAGTGGGACATCCGCCTGGACGAGTCGCTGTTCCTCGGCGGTCTGACCAAGGCGGCGTTCCTCGAAGCGTTTGCCGCCGACGTGTTCTTCGACGACCAGGCCGGGCACTGCGAACTGGCGCGGGAAGTGGTCGCCACCGGTCACGTGCCCCATGGCGTGAGCAACGAACCTTCGCTCTGAAGCCCGCGTGGCACAAGACGTTGCACCGCCCGCCGCTGTCGCCAAGGCACTGCTAAGCTGAATCAAATCTCCGCCATGTCGGCACGCTGGGAGGTCACATGATTCGTGCGATGCTGTATGCCACTGACCTCGGTCTGTACGCACCGTTAGTGATGCAGCACGCCTTGGCGCTGGCGCGGACGTTCGACGCCGACCTGTATGTGGTGCACGCGGTGGAACCCATGGGGCTGTTCGCCGAATCGGTGCTGCAGAGCTATCTCGACGAGCAGGCGCTGAACGAATTCCACAGCCAGGGGCTGAAGACGGTCATCGCCAACATCGAGCAGCGGGTGCTCGACAGTTTCCGCGAAGAGCTTGGGGACGAAGGGGAGCAAGACCTGCAGCGGATCCGGGCCGTGCGGGTGCTGCAAGGGGATCCGTCCCAGGTGATTCTCGAACAGGTGCAGAAACTCTCGGTCGATTTGCTGATCGTAGGAAGTCACAGCCACGGGGTGGGGGCGGAAACGCCGTTGGGGCGCACGGCGGCCCGGGTGCTGCAATTGTCCAAGGTGCCGGTTTATCTGGTGCCGCTGGTGGAGCGTCGGCGTCGGGAGGATCGCTGAAGCGGAATAATGGCGTTTTGATGAAATAGTTCTAGATTTATTCTTCAAACCATTCATATAGTTATATATCGTCGCTGATGCCCGTGGCGTCTACCTGCTTTGAGGGATTCATATGAAGCTTCAACAATTGCGCTACATCTGGGAAGTGGCGCACCACGACCTCAACGTTTCCGCTACCGCCCAAAGCCTCTACACCTCGCAACCGGGCATCAGTAAACAGATCCGACTGCTGGAAGACGAACTCGGCGTCGAAGTGTTCGCCCGCAGCGGCAAGCACCTGACCCGCGTCACCCCGGCCGGCGAACGCATCATCACCACCGCCGGCGAGATCCTGCGCAAGGTCGAGAGCATCAAGCAGATCGCCCAGGAATTCTCCAACGAGAAGAAAGGCACCCTGTCGATCGCCACCACCCACACCCAGGCCCGTTATGCGCTGCCGCCGGTGATCAGCAATTTCATCAAGCAATACCCGGACGTGGCGCTGCACATGCACCAGGGTTCGCCGATGCAGATCGCCGAAATGGCCGCCGACGGCACCGTGGACTTCGCCATCGCCACCGAAGCGCTGGAGCTGTTCGGCGATCTGGTGATGATGCCGTGCTACCGCTGGAACCGTTGCGTGGTCGTGCCCCAGGGCCACCCGCTGACCAAGCTGCCGAAGCTGACCCTCGAGGCGCTGGCCGAATACCCGATCGTGACCTACGTGTTCGGTTTCACCGGCCGCTCCAAGCTCGACGAAGCCTTCAGCCACCGCGGCCTGACGCCGAAAGTGGTGTTCACCGCCGCCGACGCCGACGTGATCAAGACCTACGTGCGCCTGGGTTTGGGCGTGGGCATCGTGGCGAAAATGGCCGTCGACACCACGCTCGACAAAGACCTGGTGGTGCTCGACGCCAGCGAACTGTTCGAGTCCAGCGTGACCAAGATCGGTTTCCGCCGCGGCACCTTCCTGCGCGGCTTCATGTGCGACTTCATCGAAAAATTCGCGCCGCACCTGACCCGCGAAGTGATGGCCAAGGCCATCCAGTGCCACAACAAGCAGGAACTGGAAGAGCTGTTCGACGGCGTCGAACTGCCCGTCCATTAAGTAAGCGTCTCCCTTCTAGAGCACCTCGGTGACAGCGAACTGTTGCCGGGTGCCCGCCACCAGCACCTCCACCTCATCGCCTTCGAACCTGCCCAGCAGACCTTTGCCCAGCGGCGAGCGCGGGCTGATGACGGTGACTGGCTGACCCACCACATCGACCTTCAGGCCTGCCGCATCCGGCGCCAGGAACAGCCATTGCTCGCGCCCGCGTTCGTCCTCAAGGCCGAGCAGCGCACCCACCTCGATGCCCCGGCTGTCGTCGTAGGCGCGCAGGATCAGGTTCTGGCACAGCGCCAGCGACTGGCGGATTTCCTCGACGCGCCTGGCCTGCCCGGCGGCCAGGTACGACGCCTCCAGCCCAAGGGTGTCGTACTTGTTCTCGGCGATGTTCTCTTCGTGGGTCGCGGCCTCGTAAGCGGTTTGCGCCGCGCGCTCGGCGATGTCGAGGTCGCTGCGCAGCTTGTCGAGGATCAGTTGGTGGACGGTGTGTTTGTTCATGGTCAATCGCAGAACTGCAGCACGTTGGCGCGGCTCTTTTCGCTCGGGGCCGTCTGATCCTGCTGCAGCCAGAACTGGCATTTGGGATTGGACAGGTTGCGGGTGCTGTTGCGGGCCTGATCCAGGCGCACTTGCTGTTCGTTCTTGCGCAGGTTCTCTTCGTACTGCTCGAACATCCGGTTCTGCGGCTCCGGTTGCGGCTGCGGCTGGGCGACGGCCGGCGGCTTGCCCATTTGCTGAACCGCCTCGGTCACCGGGGCCAGCTGATGGCTGAAGAGCCGGGAGGCGAGCCACCAGGTCAGGGCGATGGCAAGAAAACCCAGCCACAGGCCGAGGGCGATGCTGCCGGTCAATTGCAGCGCACTAAGCTGAACGGGCAAAGGGCGACGCGGGGCGGGACGGTAGGGCATGACAGCCTCCTGGCGGACGAGAGCGGGCGAGCACCGATTGTCGCACGAAGATTCGTCGGCGTCGGCTCTTCTCCGAGGGCGCGTTTGCGCGGACAATCGGCGCTTTTGCCAACGGGAGCTTCTGATGGCGGCAACGAACACCCGCTGGGACATCTTTTGCACCGTGGTCGACAACTACGGCGACATCGGCGTGACCTGGCGCCTGGCCCGGCAACTGGTGGCCGAGCACGGCGTGGCGGTGCGCCTGTGGGTCGATGACCTGCGGGCGTTCGAGCGTCTCTGCCCGGAAATCGACCCAAGCCTCGCGCAGCAGCGGCAGCAGGGGGTCGAGGTGCTGCACTGGCCGCAGGCGTGGGTCGGGGCGGAGGCGGCCGATGTGGTCATCGCCGCGTTCGCCTGTCAGTTGCCTGGCCCGTACATGGATGCCATGGCCGAACGGGAACAACCGCCGCTGTGGATGAACCTCGACTACCTCAGCGCCGAAGACTGGGTGGTCGGGTGCCACGGACTGCCGTCGGTGAAGTACCGGTCGGTGCAGAAGTTCTTTTTCTTTCCGGGGTTCCAGCCAGGCACCGGTGGGCTGTTGCGTGAGCAGGGGCTGATCGAACGGCGTGAGGCGTTTCAGCAAGATCCCGCAGCCCAGCGAACATTCCTGCAGGAACTGGGGATTGATCCGGCGCCCGGCTCAGAGCTCATTTCACTGTTCGCCTATGAGAACGCCGGCCTGGCCAGTTGGCTCGATGTGCTGGCCGCCGATGCCCGGCCGACCCACTTGCTGGTGCCGGAGGGCCGGATCCTGGGCGACGTCGCCCGCTGGCTCGGGGTGGACGCGCTGACGGCGGGCGCCTTGCAGGTGCGTGGGTCGCTGACCGTGCAGGTCATCCCGTTCGTGCGTCAGGACCAATACGACCGCTTGCTCTGGTGCTGCGATTTCAATGCGGTGCGCGGGGAGGACTCGTTCGTCCGGGCGCAGTGGGCGGGGCGGCCGATGCTGTGGCACATTTACCAGCAGGAAGAAGACATCCACCTGGACAAGCTCGACGCGTTCCTGGCGCTCTACACCCAAGGCCTTTCGTCGGCTGCGGCCGAGGCGACAAGCGGTCTATGGCGGGCATGGAGCGCCGGACTCCCCATCGGACAGCACTGGCTCGCGGCCCGCAAACACTGGACGGAACTGCAGCGGCACGCCCAATCCTGGTCTCTGGAACAGGCCTTGCAGGCCGATCTTGCCACGGCGCTGGTACAGTTTTACCGAAATTGGCTATGATACGCGGCCTAGATTTTTGTACATCCCATCCAAATTCGGATATTCGCAATGAAAACTGGTAAAGAACTCAAACCCGGTACCGTGCTCCGTATCGACAACGATCCTTGGCTGGTTCAGAAAACTGAATTCACCAAGTCGGGCCGTAACAGCGCGATCATGAAGACCAAGCTGAAGAACCTGCTGACCGGTTACAAGACCGAAACCGTTTACGGTGCGGACGACAAACTGGACGACGTGATCCTGGACCGCAAAGAAGCCACCCTGTCCTTCATCAGCGGTGACTCCTACACGTTCATGGACACCACCGACTACACCATGTACGAGCTGAACGCCGAAGACATCGAAAGCGTGCTGCCGTACATCGAAGAAGGCATGGAAGACGTCTGCGAAGCCGTGTTCTTCGAAGGCCGTCTGGTATCGGTAGAACTGCCGACCACCATCAGCCGTCAGGTCGTCTACACCGAGAACGCCGCTCGCGGCGACACCTCGGGCAAGGTGATGAAGCCTGCCAAACTGAAGAACGGCACCGAGATCCAGGTTGCTGACTTCATCGAAATCGACGAGTGGATCGATATCGACACCCGCGACAACTCCTTCAAGGGTCGCAGCAAGAAGTAATTCTGCTGTCGTGTCGCACAAAAAAACCCGACCATCGAGTCGGGTTTTTTTGTGCCCTGCGGGAGCGGGACTGTTCCTACAGCTTCACTTCAAGTGTTGCTTGAGTTCCTGCGAAGCCTGAAGCATCGCCGAACGCACCGCCGGCACCTGGCTGACCACGTTGAGCAAACCGTAGTCGTGGATCAGACCGTTGTAGCGCACGGCCGTCACCGGCACACCGGCCTCGTCCAGTTTGCGGGCGTAGGCCTCGCCTTCGTCACGCAGCACGTCGGCGCTGGCGGTCTGCACCAACGCAGGCGGCAGGCCTTTGAGTTGCGCGGTAGTGGCCCGCAGCGGCGAGGCGTAGATCTCGTTGCGCTGCTTGGCGTCGGTGGTGTAGTTGTCCCAGAACCACTTCATCATGTTGCGGGTGAGGAAGTGCCCCTCGGCGTACTGGTTGTAGGAACCGGTGTCGAAGTTGGCGTCGGTCACCGGCCACAGCAGCGCCTGGAAGCGGATGGCCGGAGTGCCCTTGTCCTTGGCCATCAGCGCGACCACGGCCGCCATGTTGCCGCCGACGCTGTTGCCGGCCACGGCCAGGCGCTTGCCGTCGACGTTGATCTCTTTCCCGTGCTCGGCCACCCATTTCGTGGCGGCGTAGGCCTGGTTGATCGCCACCGGGTAATGCGCTTCCGGCGAAGGGGTGTAGTTGACGAACACCGCCGCCGCACCCGAACCGGCCACCAGGTCGCGCACCAGGCGTTCGTGGGTCGGGAAGTCCCCCAATACCCAGCCGCCGCCGTGGAAGAACATGAACACCGGCAGCTCACCCTTGACCCCGGCCGGGCGGACGATGGTCAGGCTCAGCGGCTGGCCGTCGACCTGGATGGTCTTCTGGCTGACATCGGCCGCCGGCAGCGTCAGCTTGACGCCGGCCTGGGCGCCCACCAGCACGGCGCGGGCCTCTTTCGGCGTCATCTGTTCCATCGGCTTGCCGTTGCCGGCGTTCAGCGCATCGAGGAACGCCTGGGTGTTGTGTTCGACATCACCGGCGAACGCGCTGTGGACGGACAGGGCGAGAAGGGTGCCGGTCAAGACTTTGCTCAAAGCGTTCATGTTCATTTCCTGTGTTCGGGCCTTGGGTGTCGAGGGTTACACGGTGACGTGCAGGCGTACGTCGACGTTGCCGCGGGTGGCGTTGGAGTACGGGCAGACCTGGTGGGCCGCGTCGACCAGGCTTTGCGCGTCGGCCTGTTCCAGGCCCGGCAGGCTGATGTGCAGGTCGATGTCCAGACCGAACCCGCCTGGGATCTGGCCGATGCCGACATGGGCTGTGATCGAGGCGTTGTCCGGGATCTTGCGTTTGGTCTGGCCGGCGACGAATTTCAGGGCGCCGATGAAGCACGCCGAGTAGCCGGCGGCGAACAGTTGCTCAGGGTTGGTGGCCGCGCCGCCGGCACCGCCGAGTTCTTTCGGGGTGGCCAGCTTGACGTCGAGGATGTTGTCGCTGGAGATCGCACGACCGTCACGGCCGCCGGTGGAGGTTGCGATTGCGGTGTAGAGAGTTTGCATGGTGTGAGCCTCTTGAGGTGTGTTTTCCGCGCTAATTGTTTGCGCGTTAAGTAAGTGCGAGGTGAATGTATCGCTCAAATATTTAGCGCGCAATATAAATTTTTCGAAAAGGCCGGCTCAACCAACGGAACGACCCCGCTGATGGGTCGGAAGCTTTTGATATGAAAGGTTTTTTATAGAAAAGCAGGAGGCAGAAAAATTTTGCGCAGACGGGCGAAACGCAGCCTTGTAGGAGCGAGCCTGCTCGCGATGGCGGTGGTTCAGTCACGCAAAGGCTGAATGTCCGACCGCTATCGCGAGCAGGCTCGCTCCTACAGGGGGAAGGGGGGATTCAGCTCAGGCTGTCTTGCAGGTGGCTGCGCAGCGCCTGCAGTTCGGCCTGCAGGTGCTGCAGGCGCTCCAGCGAAAAGCCGCTGGCGCCGAGGATGCACTGCGGAATGGTGCGGGCCTGCTCGTGGAGGGCGCGGCCCTGCTCGGTCAGTTCGACGATCACCACCCGTTCGTCTTCCCGGCTGCGGGTGCGGCTGAGCAGGCCTTCGCCTTCCAGGCGCTTGAGCAGCGGGGTCAGCGAGCCCGGATCGGTCAGCAGGCGTGCGCTGATTTCCCCGACGGTCAAGCCGTCCTTTTCCCACAGCACCATCATCGCCAGGTATTGCGGGTAGGTCAGGCCGAGCGCTTGCAGCAAAGGCTTGTAGACCTTGGTCATCATCAGCGAAGTGGAATGCAGGGCGAAGCAGGCCTGGTTGTCCAGCAGCAGGTCTTCGCAGAGGTCGGTGTTGCGGTCGGTGTTCATGTCAAAGCCTTGATCGGTAATCGGATGAATCTAGCGCCCGAACCTTTAATGCGCCACACAATTCTGGCCGGGCGCGGCATCGGTCAGTGCCGGCCCAGCTCCCGTTGCAGCGCCAGATCCCAGGGCGGCACCGGGCTGAAGCGGGTCTTGAGGTACTCCAGCAACAGGCGGCTGCGTGAGCTGGCCTGCTGTGCCAGACGCAAGGCATAGATGACGGCGGGTTCCGGTTTGGGCAGACCGTGTTCGCAGAACAGCGGCAGCAGCTCGCCGCGCAGCAGGTATTCGCTGGCCAGCCAGGTCGGCAGGTGGGCGATGCCGAGGCCGGCCAGGGCGCCGCACACCAGTGCCTCGGCGTTGTTGGCGCTCATGCGGATCCGGCCCGGCCGGTGCAGCTGCATTTTCCCCTCGTGTTCGAAGCGCCAGGCGAAGGGCGGGGCGAGGCCGTCCCAGTCCAGGCCGTCATGGTCGCTCAGTTGCGCGGGGTCGGCCGGCATGCCCCGGCGTTTCAGGTAGTCGGGGCTGGCGCAGGCGATGCGCATCATGCTCGCCAGAGGCGTGGCGACCAGCCGGGTGTCGGCCAGTTGCCCGGCGCGCAGCACCAGATCGACCTTGCCCAGGTTCGAGCCGTGCATGTCGACGAAACTGTCGATCAGGTGCAACTGAACGTCCAGGCCCGGGTACAGCACCAGGAAATCGGCGATCACCGGCGCCAGGTGCCGGCGGCCGAACGCCGCCGAGGCATCGACCCGGATCAGGCCTTCCGGCGCGCTGCTCAGGGACACGGCCTCGGCCCGGGCCAGGCGCAGTTCGGCGACGATCCGCCGCGCCCGCTCGGCGAACGCCAGCCCGGCCGGCGTGGCGCGCACGGCGTGGGTGCTACGGATGAACAGTTGGCTGCCCACCGCCGATTCCAGGCTGTCGATGCGCCGCGCCACGGCCGAAGGTGTCAGCGGATGACGCCGGGACGCTGCCGAAAAGCTGCCGCTTTCCAGCACGTCGAGGAACAGGCCGAGCTGTTCGGTCAATTGATTGGGGTTCATGAAAGGTCGTTGCCTTTGCGAATTTGGCACAGCCATTGTGCGTTGCTGTGCGTTTCCGAGCCAGCACCGACTGCGTAGGATGACCCCCATGACGTAAGAGGAGTACTGCTGTGATCGAGTTTCTGCTGTACCTGCTGTTTGGCGCCGCCCTCGGCACACTGGGCGGCGTGTTCGGGATCGGTGGCGGCCTGATCGCCATTCCTTTGCTCGGCGCCTGGTTCGGGCTCGATCAGCAATTGGCCCAAGGCACGGCCCTGGTGATGGTGGTGCCCAACGTGATGCTGGCGCTGTGGCGCTATCACCAGCGCAACCGCATCGAACTGCATCACGCGCTGCCGCTGGCGGTGATGGGATTCTGCTTTGCCTGGATCGGATCGGTCTGGGCGGTGCGGATCGACGCGCAGACCATGCGCATCGGTTTTGTGGCGTTCCTGGTGGCGCTGTCGGCCTACAACGTGCTGCGTATGTTCGGCGGCAAGGCGGCGACGACATCTGAGATGCGTTATTCATGGCCATGGCTGGGCGTGCTCGGCGCGGCCTCCGGCACCATGGGCGGCCTGTTCGGCGTGGGCGGGGCGGTGGTGGCGACGCCGGTGCTGACCAGCCTGTTCGGCACCACCCAGGTGGTCGCCCAGGGCCTGTCGCTGGCGTTGGCGCTGCCCAGCACCGGGGTCACGCTGGTGACCTACGCGGTGCACCGGGAAGTGGACTGGATGATCGGCCTGCCGCTGGCGGCGGGCGGGTTGTTGAGCATCAGCTGGGGCGTGCGCATCGCCCACGCGATGCCGGAAAAGCTGCTGCGCGGGCTGTTCTGCGGTTTCCTGGTACTGAGCGCGGTGATGCTCGCCCTTAAAGTTTGAAGCCTTCGACGATATGCTCGGCCAGGCACTCGGTGATCGGCGACGGGTTGTTGAGGTTGCGGATCAGCATGATGCTGGCCTCCGGCAGCAGCGGCAGGTCTTCGTCGGCGCCGAGGATGCGCATGTCCGGGGTGATCAGGCTTTCCAACTGCGCGGTGATGGCCAGCCCCGCGCTCACCACCGCCATCAGCGCCGACAGGCTGGTGCTGTTGTAGGCGATGCGGTATTCGCGGCCCATGGCGTCCAGCGCGTTGCAGGCCCAGAGGCGGCAGAAACAGTCGCTGTTGAACATCGCCAGCGGCAGGGGTGTCTGTTCGTGGGCGCTGAAGTTCTGCGCTTCGGCCCAGACGAAGCGTTCCTTGCGCAGCAACTGGCCGATCTCGCTGCCCGGCTCGCGGGTGACGATCGACAGGTCGAGGTCGGTGCGCTGCAGCAACTGCTTGGTCGATTCGCAGTGCACCTCGATCTGGATCAGCGGATAGAACTGGGCGAAGCGCGACAGGATCCCCGGCAGGAAACGCATCACGTAGTCATCCGGAGTGCCGATGCGCACGGTGCCGACCATGTGCGGCTCGCGCAGGGTGTTGAACACTTCGCTGTGCAGCTTGAGGATGCGCCGGGCGTAGCCCAGCAGCACCTGGCCCTCGGCGGTCAGGCGCACTTGGCGGCCGTCGCGCTCGAACAGCTGGCGCTGCAGCACGTCTTCCTCCAGGCGCTTCATCTGCATGCTTACCGCCGACTGGGTGCGGTTGACCATTTCGCCGGCGCGGGTGAAGCCACCCTGATCGGCAATCGCGACGAAGGTGCGCAGGACATCGGTATCGATACTGGGGTAGGCGGACATTCATCAATCTCCGAGATGCATGCCATCAGAAACATTCGTTGGATTGATCGTAGACCCGGGGCGAGACTGAAGCCATCCCTAAAGGAGGGCAACACGATGAAAGGTCAAAGCGAATATGTAACTGACGAAAAAGTGTCCGGCCATCTCGTTTCCGATCTGCTGCACAAGTTCAGCCGCTGGTACGAGCTGCACCGCGAGCGCGAGCTGCTCGCCGGCCTGAGCGACGAAGCGCTGAAGGACATCGGCGTCAGCCGTGCCGATGTCGAGCATGAAGCGGTGCGGCCGTTCTGGGACGACCCGATGCACAAATGATGACGGTGACTCGGGGGACGCTACACAAACCACTTTCAGGTGAGGTAGGTTGCGAGCAGACAAGGAGACGTTCATGCCCGCGACACTGTCCTTTTCCCTCAAACAGGCCCGGCGCCTGGCGCTGGCCGCCCAAGGATTCCACGGGCGCCAGCCGCCGGCCGTCAAGGCGCAGCACCTCAACCGGCTGATCGAACGGCTGGGCCTGCTGCAGATCGATTCCGTCAACGCGGTGGTGCGTTCGCACTACTTGCCGCTGTTTTCCCGCCTGGGTTCCTATTCCGCCGATTTGCTCGACCAGGCCGCCTGGAGTTCGGGGCGTCGCCGTACGCTGTTCGAATACTGGGGGCATGAAGCCTCGTTGCTGCCGCTGTCGATGTACCCGTTGATGGGCTGGCGCATGCAGCGGGCCCGGCGCGGCGAGGACATCTATCAGCAGTTGGCGCGCTTCGGGCGTGAACAGCAGGACACGATCCGACGGGTGTTGGCCTCGGTTCAAGAGCAGGGCGCCCTGGGGGCGGGCAGCCTGTCGACCCGCCAGGAAAAGGCCGGCCCTTGGTGGGACTGGAGCGCCGAAAAGCACGCGCTGGAGTGGCTGTTCGCGGCGGGTGAAGTCACCGTCGCCGGCCGGCGTGGCTTCGAGCGCCTGTATGACTTGCCGGAGCGGGTGATTCCGGGGTCGGTGCTGCAGCAGCCGCTGCCCGATGAAGCCGAGGCGCAACGGGGCTTGCTGCTGCACGCCGCCCAGGCGCTGGGGGTCGCGACGGAGAAGGACTTGCGCGATTACTTCCGTCTGAATCCGGGGGACGCCCGACCGCGCCTGGCGGAACTGGTCGAGGCCGGACAACTGCTCACCTGCGCAGTCGAGGGCTGGCGGCAAACCGCCTATTGCCTACCCGAGCCCAGGATCCCGCGCAAGGTCGCCGCCGCCGCGCTGCTGTCGCCGTTCGATTCGTTGATCTGGGAACGCAGCCGCACCGAGCGCCTGTTCGGTTTCCGCTATCGGCTGGAGATCTACACGCCGCCGCACAAGCGGGTCTATGGCTACTACGTGTTGCCGTTCCTGCACGATGAGCGGATCGCGGCGCGTGTGGACCTGCGGGCGGAGCGGGCGCAGGGGCAGTTGGCGGTGCATGCGGTGCACGAAGAGGAAAGCGGTCTGGATGAGGCGGGGATGCAGGCCTTGGCGCTGAACCTGAAGGCGCTGGCGGGTTGGCTGGGGCTTGAGCGGGTGCAGCTCAATTGCCGGCGGGAGAGTGCCGGCAGGTTGCGGCAGGCATTGGCACAGGTTGAAGGTGCTTGAGCCGACGCCATCGCCAGCAGACCGGCTCCCACATGAGGTGTGCGCGCGACACAGAACCCCTGTAGGGGCCAGCTTGTTGGCGATCGGAGCGATTCGCCCTTACCGGCGCACCTGCTTCAGCGTCTCGGCGATCAGGAACGCCAGCTCCAGCGACTGGTCGGCATTCATCCGCGGATCGCAATGCGTGTGGTAGCGGTCCGACAGCCCGTCCTCGGTGATCGGCCGTGCACCGCCGATGCACTCGGTCACGTTCTGCCCGGTCATCTCGATGTGGATGCCGCCGGCGTAGCTGCCTTCGGCCTGGTGCACCTGGAAGAACTGTTTCACCTCGCCGAGGATCTGCGCGAAGTCGCGGGTCTTGTAGCCGCTGCTGGCCTTGATCGTGTTGCCGTGCATCGGGTCGGAGCTCCACAGCACCTGCTTGCCCTCACGCTGCACGGCGCGGATCAGCGCCGGCAGGTGGTCGCCGACCTTGTTCGCGCCCATGCGGGCGATCAGGTTCAGGCGGCCCGGATCGTTGTCCGGGTTGAGCACGTCGATCAGGCGGATCAGGTCGTCGGGATCCATGCTCGGGCCGACCTTGACCCCGATCGGGTTGTTCACCCCGCGCAGGAACTCGACGTGGGCACCGTCGAGCTGACGGGTGCGGTCGCCGATCCACAGCATGTGCGCCGAGCAGTCGTAATAGTCGTTGGTCAGGCTGTCGCGGCGCACGAAGGCTTCTTCGTAGTTCAGCAGCAGCGCCTCGTGGGCGGTGAAGAAACTGGTTTCGCGCAGTTGCGGCGAACTGTCCATGCCGCAGGCGCGCATGAAGGCCAGGGTCTCGTCGATGCGGTCGGCCAGGTGGCTGTACTTTTCGGTCAGCGCCGAATTGGCGATGAAGTCCAGGTTCCACTTGTGCACCTGGTGCAGGTCGGCGAAGCCGCCCTGGGCGAACGCGCGCAGCAGGTTGAGGGTCGCGGTGGACTGGTGATAGGACTGCAGCAGGCGCTCGGGATCCGGCACACGGCTGGCGGCGTCGAAGCCGATGCCATTGACGATGTCGCCGCGGTAGGCCGGCAGGGTCACGCCGTCGATAGTCTCGTCGTTGGCCGAGCGGGGCTTGGCGAACTGGCCGGCCATGCGCCCGACCTTCACCACCGGGCAGCCGGCGGCGAAGGTCATGACCACCGCCATCTGCAGCAGCACCTTGAAGGTGTCGCGGATCTTCGCCGCCGAGAACTCGGCGAAGCTTTCGGCGCAGTCGCCGCCCTGGAGCAGGAACGCCCGGCCCTGGGTGACTTCGGCGAACTGGCGGCGCAATTCGCGGGCCTCGCCGGCGAACACCAGCGGCGGATAGCTGGCCAGGGTCTGTTCGACCTGGCGCAGGTGCGCGGCGTCGGGGTAGCGGGGTTGTTGCTGGATCGGCAGGGCGCGCCAGCTGTCAGGGCTCCAGTGTTGGCTCATCACGGTCTCTAGGGGTCTACGCACGGACCCCCATGGTAGCAGCAATTAGTGCGTGACCTGCTCCTGCCGATTGGCCGACAATCGCCGCTTTGCCACGGCGCCGCACGGGTGCCATCGCGTCACCGCGCCCGGTGACCGTCAGGAGATGAAATGACTGAGGAGCGCGTCGAGCGGTTGCTCGCCGAAGTGCAGGACGAGTTTGGCGTGATCCGCGTGCTGGAAGTGGCCGATTACCGCTTTCTGGAGTTCGGCGACGCCATCGAGCAGAGCTGCGTGTTCACCGCCGACCCGAGCTGGCTGGAGTACGACTACACCCGGGCGATGCTGATCGGCGCCTTGTGCCACGAGCAGCCGGAGAGTGCGCTGTTTCTGGGGCTGGGCGCGGGGACGCTGACCCAGGCCTGCCTGAAGTTCTTGCCGCTGGAAGACGTCGAGGCCATCGAGTTGCGCCCGGACGTGCCGCGCCTGGCCATCGAATACCTGGGGCTGGACGACGATCCGCGCCTGTACATCCGCGTGGGCGATGCCCTTGAACTGTTGCCGACCGCAGAGCCGGCGGATCTGATCTTCGTCGACCTGTACACCGACGTGGGCCCCGGCGCCGGGCACCTGGCCTGGAATTTCCTCGGCGACTGCCAGAAGCGCCTGAATCCCGGCGGCTGGCTGGTGATCAACCAGTGGGCCACCGATGACGGCAAGCCGTTGGGCGCGGCGTTGCTGCGCGGCCTCTATCACCGGCATTACTGGGAACTGCCGGTGAAGGAGGGCAACGTGATCCTGATCGTCCCGGCGGACCTTGACCAGGAACTGGACTTGCCGGCGCTGACCGCACGGGCCGAAGCGCTGTTGCCGAGGCTGGGTTATTCGCTGCAGTCGTTGATCAACGCGATTCGTCCGGCGACCTAGCCCTGCGGGATGCCGCGGTTCCTTCACGGGCAGGCTGGCCCCGGCCGTGAAACGCGATCCCCTGTGGGAGCCAGCCTGCTGGCGATGACGGATCTACAGGCGCCGCGTTATCAGACCCCTTTGAAGACCCCGGCCCGCCGCTCCACCAAAGACCGCACGCCTTCCCGTGCATCCTCGCTGGCCAGCAGTTTCTTCACCAGCGGCGGCAATCCTTGGGCCGCCGCCGTCTCGCCTTCATAACGGGCCTGGCGCGCCGACATCAGCGTCGCCTGCACCCCTAAAGGCGCCTGGCGGGCAATCCGCTCGGCCAGTTCGACGGCCCGGGGCAACAAGTCTTCGCTGGCCATGACTTCCTGCACCAGCCCCAGGCGCAACGCCTCATGGGCATCGAACTCGTCGCCGGTCAGCAGCCAGCGCATCGCGTTGCCCCAGCCGGCCACCTGATGAAAGCGCAACGTCGCACCGCCGAACGGAAAGATCCCGCGCTGGACTTCCATCTGGGCGAACCGGGTGTTGCTCGCGCACAGATTGATGTCGGCGGCGAGCATCAACTCGATGCCGATGGTCAGGCAGTAGCCTTGGGCCGCGACGATCACCGGTTTGCTGACCCTGGGGCCGGCGAACACGCCCCACGGATCGCAACCGCCGCTGGGCACCTGCCACCCTTGGGCGAGGGTGGCACTGGCGTTGACCAGGTCGAGCCCGGCGGTGAAATGCTCGCCGTGACCGAACACCACTGCGACCCTGGCGTCGCTGTCGGCCTCGAATTCGCCATAGGCCAGGCTCAGGTCATTGAGCAGGTTCAGGTCGAAGGCATTGCGCTTGGCGGCGCGGTCCAGGCCGATCAGGTACACATGTCCGAGTCGTTCACGGCTGACGCGACCGGCGGCGGGCTGATTCATGGGGATTTCCTCGGACGGGAAAATGAGGGGCAGCGACCACGTGCCGCAGGTAGATGAATCGTTTAAGCGTCATCGCCCGCAGGGCCGGGCCTTTGGAAAAATAGACCTTCGCCGGATTATCCGCAAAACCCCGTTACATCGCGGTGACAAACCTGTCGGGCCGACAAAAAAAGCTCCACTTTTGGGCAAATTCCGGTATAGTGCGCGCCGGCCTTTAACAGGGCCTCGTCCAGGTAGCGCATTCCCGAAGTCAGATTCGGTTGCTCGTCCGCATTGCGGGCTCTTCCTGACGACTCTTTTTTCCATCCATTCGTTTTCGCAAATCCCCGCCGACAAAGCTGCCAGGGCGACTCTTGAGTCTCAACACGGCATGTGCAGCTTTGGAGCATGGGTCTTTGCGGATGCACTTTGAGGCAGACCCATGACCCAGGAAATCGGCGGCTTCGCCGCTCTTGAACTTCATCCCAATATTGTCGCTGCAGTAGTCGCCACCGGCTATGAAGAGCCTTCGGCCATTCAGCAGCAGTCGATCCCGATCATCCTCGCCGGTCACGATATGATTGGCCAGGCGCAAACCGGCACCGGCAAGACCGCTGCCTTTGCCCTGCCTATCCTGCACCGCATCGATCCGTCCAAGCGCGAGCCGCAAGCTCTGATCCTGGCCCCAACCCGCGAGTTGGCGCTGCAAGTAGCAACCGCTTTCGAAACCTACGCCAAGCAAATGCCGGGCGTGACTGTTGTGGCCGTCTACGGCGGTGCGCCGATGGGCCCGCAACTGAAAGCCATCCGGAACGGCGCACAAATCGTTGTCGCCACCCCGGGCCGTCTGTGCGACCACCTGCGTCGCGACGAAAAAGTCCTCGCCACCGTGAACCACCTGGTTCTCGACGAAGCGGACGAAATGCTCAAACTGGGCTTCATGGACGACCTCGAAGTCATCTTCAAGGCCATGCCTGAATCCCGCCAGACCGTACTGTTCTCGGCCACCTTGCCGCAGTCGATCCGTGCGATCGCCGAGCGTCACCTCAAGGATCCGAAGCACGTCAAGATCCAGAGCAAGACCCAGACCGTCACCGCGATCGAGCAGGCCCACCTGCTGGTTCACGCCGACCAGAAGACTTCCGCCGTTCTCAGCCTGCTGGAAGTGGAAGACTTCGACGCCCTGATCATGTTCGTGCGCACCAAGCAAGCGACCCTGGATCTGGCCAGCGCCCTCGACGCCAAAGGCTACAAGGCCGCGGCGCTGAACGGCGACATCGCCCAGAACCAACGTGAGCGCGTGATCGACTCGCTCAAGGACGGCCGCCTGGACATCGTCGTCGCCACCGACGTCGCCGCCCGTGGCCTGGACGTGCCGCGCATCACCCACGTGTTCAACGTGGACATGCCGTACGATCCGGAATCCTACGTGCACCGTATCGGCCGTACCGGCCGTGCCGGTCGCGAAGGCCGGGCGCTGCTGCTGGTGACGCCGCGCGAGCGCCGCATGCTGCAGGTGATCGAGCGTGTGACCGGCCAGAAAGTGGCCGAAGTGCGCCTGCCGGACGCCCCGGCGATTCTCGATGCCCGCATCAAGAAGCTGACCAACAGCCTGGCGCCGCTGGTGGCCGATGCCGAAGCGACTCACGGCGATCTGCTGGATCGTCTGACCGCCGACATCGGTTGCAGCCCGCGTGCCCTCGCTGCCGCCCTGCTGCGCAAGGCCACCAACGGTCAGGCGCTGAACCTGGCGGCCATCGAGAAGGAGCGTCCGCTGGTGCCGAACAGCGCACCGCGCGGCGAGCGCCCTGACCGTGGCGAGCGTCCGGATCGCGGTGACCGCGAGCGCCGTGCGCCGATGCCGCTGGGCGAAGGCCGTGCCCGTTGCCGTACCGCGCTGGGCGCGCGTGACGGTATCGCGGCCAAGAACCTGCTGGGTGCCATCCTCAACGAAGGTGGCCTGGCACGTGACGCCATCGGTCGCATCCAGGTGCGTGACAGCTTCAGCCTCGTCGAGCTGCCGGAAGAAGGCCTGGATCGTCTCCTGGCCAAGCTGAAGGACACTCGCGTTGCAGGCAAGCAGCTGAAACTGCGTCGCTACCGCGAAGATTGATCGGCCTGCGGGCTGATTGATCGAGCGAAAAAAATCCCCGACCGGTTCGGGGATTTTTTTTTGCCTGCGGTTCGGGTCTGCGTGCACCCCGAACCTCTGTAGGCGCGAGCCTGCTCGCGAAGGGCGGTCAGTCGAAGCGGTAGATGTCCATGCCCAGTGCGCCCATGGTGAAGCCCTGATGGGCAACGCTGAACTTGCCTGCGGCGCCACGGGCGAAGTACAGCGGCAGCAGGTGTTCGTCGCTGGGGTGGCTGCGCACCGCATTCGGTGCTTGCCGGCGGTAGTCGTGCAGCGCGGTCTCGTCGTCCGCCACCAGTCGGTCGATCATCCAGTCGCGGAAGTCACGGGCCCAGGGTTCGACGCTGTCCGGGCCGGCATGCCAGTCCAGTTCGCGCAGGTTGTGGGTAATGCTGCCGGAGCCGATCAGCAGGATGCCTTCTGCGCGCAGGCCGGCCAGCGCCTGGCCGACCCGGGTCTGCAGCGCCGGGCCGCCGCGGGTGGGCAACGACACCTGCACGATCGGTATGTCGGCCTGCGGATACATCAGCGACAGCGGCACCCACACGCCATGGTCGAACGGACGTTGCGGGTCGAGGCGGGCGGGCAGGCCGTTGGCGGTCAGCCGTTCGGCGACTTCGCCGGCCAGTTGCGGATGGCCCGGTGCCGGGTACTGCACCTCGAACAGGGCACGGGGGAAGCCGCCGAAGTCATGCCAGGTCTCTGGCTGCGGGTGGCTGCCGACCAGCAGTTCATGGCTTTCCCAATGGGCGGAAACGATGACGATGGCCTTGGGCCGAGGCATATCGGCGGCCAGTCGCGCGAGGGCGGGGCCGCTGGCACCGGGCTCGAGCGCGAGCATGGGCGAGCCGTGCGAAATGAACAGGCTTGGAAACATGAAGGGGTTCCTGAGCGTTAAGATGGGCTCATCTTCATTCAGATCATTGATCTAAATCTAATATAAGTTTTAACGCGTTCTTATCGATTTTTTGGGAGTGATCCATGCAGCCCGAGTTTTGGCACAAGAAGTGGGAATCCAATCAGATCGGTTTTCATCTGTCGCAGGTGAACCCGTATCTGCAGCGGCATTGGCCGGGTTTGCCCGTGCCGCAGCAGGCGCGTGTGCTGGTGCCCTTGTGCGGCAAGAGCCTCGACTTGCTGTGGCTGGCCGGGCGCGGTCACCGGGTCTTGGGCGTGGAGTTGTCGCAGAAGGCCGTCGAGGACTTTTTCGGCGAGCAGCGGTTGCAGCCCCAGGTCAGCGAGGAGGGCGCCTTCAAGGTCTACCGGGCCGGTGCGATTGAGTTGATGTGCGGGGACTTCTTTGCCTTGACGGCGGAGGACGTGGCGGACTGCGCCGCGCTGTATGACCGGGCGGCGCTGATTGCCTTGCCTGCGCCGATGCGTGAACGCTATGCGGCGCATCTGCAGGTCATTCTGCCTACGGACCTGCATGGGTTGCTGATCACGCTGGATTACGACCAGGCGCAGATGCCCGGGCCGCCGTTTGCGGTGGCGGACGCTGAAGTGCAGCGCCTTTTGGGTGCCGCGTGGCAGGTGCGGATGCTGGAGGAGCAGGACGTGCTGGGGGACAGCTGGAAGTTTGTGCAGGCCGGGGTGACGCGGCTTGAGGAGCGGGTGTATCGGGTTTCCGGTCTTTCGATTTCTTGAGGGAATCGGGGGATCCGGTCTGTGCTTGCGCCTCTGTGGGAGCCAGCCTGCTGGCGATGGCGGCCTTACAGCCTGCGAGCCTTTATCTGTCGACCAGAAAGCATGTGAAAGCGGACAGGCCCAGGGCCGCGGCTCGACGAGGAAACCGGTTCGGTCACGCCAATGAACCGTATCAAAAAAAGGCCCGCATCGCTGCGGGCCTTTCTGTTGTTGCGTGGAAATCAACCGCGACGGCGCAGGGCGTCGATGCGTTCTTCCAGCGGCGGGTGGCTCATGAACATGCGGGCCAGGCCCTGCTTGATGCCGCCGTTGATGCCGAACGCGTTCAGGGTGTCGGGCATGTGCACCGGCAGGCCCTGTTCGGCGCGCAGGCGTTGCAGGGCGCCGATCATCGCGCTGGTGCCGGCCAGGCGTGCGCCGGCTTCGTCGGCACGGTATTCGCGCTTGCGCGAGAACCACATCACGATCGCGCTGGCCAGGATGCCCAGCACCAGTTCGGCGAAGATGGTCGCCACGTAGTAGGCGATGCCCTGGCCCTCTTCGTTCTTGAAGATGACCTTGTCGACGAAGTTGCCGATGATCCGGGCGAAGAACATCACGAAGGTGTTCACCACGCCCTGGATCAGCGCCAGGGTGACCATGTCGCCGTTGGCGACGTGGCCGATCTCGTGGGCCAGCACGGCCTTCACTTCATCGGGCGAAAAGCGCTCCAGCAGGCCCTGGCTGACGGCCACCAGTGCGTCGTTCTTGTTCCAGCCGGTGGCGAAGGCGTTGGCCTCGTAGGCCGGGAAGATCCCGACTTCGGGCATCTTGATCCCGGCTTCCCGGGACAGTTGCTCGACGGTTTGCAGCAGCCATTGCTCGTGCCGGGTGCGCGGCTGGCTGATGATCTGGGTGCCGGTGCTCATCTTCGCCATCCACTTGGAGATGAACAGCGAGAACAGGGAGCCGGCGAAACCAAAGACGGCACAGAAGACCAGCAGCTGATTGAGGTTGAGGTCAACCCCGTTGGCCGCCATGAACCCGTTGAAGCCGAACAGGCTCAGGGTGATGCTGGCTATCAGCACGACCGCCAGGTTAGTGGCCAAGAACAGCAGGATGCGCATCATGGTTGTAGAAATCTCCTCAAGCTAAAGATGTAGCGTACTGCGGGGTATATAAGGTGCGGCACCTGGCGATTCAACCGGGTGACTATTTCAAACTGTGTCCTACAGCGGATTCCGTGACGTTCGCCGCGTTTTCCGTCATCCGTCGGCACCGGGGCGTCGGACGACGGCCACCCGCCGACGCGGCACCGGCCGTGTATGGCCGGTGCGCATCGCAAGTCTAGAAGCTGTTTCGGGGCGGGTGACGCAGAAGTGTTGCTGAATCCGTCAGTGCGCAACGTTCGGCGCGTTGCGCAGCGGACCGCCGGTCACTGGCGGTAGGATTTGAGGAAGTTGCCGATCCGGCCGATGGCCATGTCCAGGTCATCGACCCGCGGCAAGGTGACGACGCGGAAGTGGTCAGGCCACGGCCAGTTGAACGCCGTGCCTTGCACCACCAGCAGCTTTTCGGACAGCAGCAGGTCGAGGACGAACTTCTCGTCGTTGTGGATCGGGCAGACCTTCGGGTCGATCTTGGGGAACGCGTAGAGCGCGCCCATCGGCTTGACGCAGCTGACGCCCGGAATGTCGTTGAGCAGCTCCCAGGTGCGGTTGCGCTGTTCCAGCAGGCGGCCTTGCGGCAGCACCAGGTCGTTGATGCTCTGGTAGCCGCCCAGGGCGGTCTGGATGGCGTGCTGGCTCGGCACGTTGGCGCACAGGCGCATGTTGGCCAGCATGTCGATGCCTTCGATGTAGCTGTGAGCGTTGTGTTTCGGCCCGGAAATGGCGATCCAGCCGGAGCGGAAACCGGCCACGCGGTACGACTTGGACAGACCGTTGAAGGTCAGGCACAAAAGGTCCGGCGCCAGCGAAGCGGTGCAGATGTGCACGGCGTCGTCGTAGAGGATCTTGTCGTAGATCTCGTCGGAGAACACCACCAGGTTGTGCTGGCGGGCCAGTTCGAGCATGCCCAGCAGCACTTCCTTCGAATACACCGCGCCGGTGGGGTTGTTCGGGTTGATGATCACCATCGCCTTGGTGTTCGGGGTGATCTTGGCCTTGATGTCGGCCAGGTCCGGGAACCAGTCGGCGCCCTCGTCGCACAGGTAATGCACCGCGTTGCCGCCGGCCAGGCTCACGGCGGCGGTCCACAGCGGGTAGTCCGGCGCCGGCACCAGCACTTCGTCGCCGTTGTTGAGCAGCGCCTGCAGCGACATCACGATGAGCTCGGACACGCCGTTGCCCAGGTAGATGTCTTCGATGCCGACGCCTTCGACCTGCTTCTGCTGGTAGTACTGCATGACGGCCTTGCGCGCGCTGAACAGGCCTTTGGAGTCGCTGTAGCCCTGGGCGGTCGGCAGGTTGCGGATCACATCCTGGAGGATTTCGTCCGGCGCTTCGAAACCAAAGGGCGCCGGGTTGCCGATGTTCAGCTTGAGGATGCGGTGGCCTTCCTCTTCCAGGCGTTTGGCGTGCTTGAGCACCGGGCCGCGAATGTCGTAGCAGACGTTGGCGAGCTTGTTCGATTTGCTGAACTGCATGGCGATGTGATCCCGAAAATGAACGATCCAGGCGGCGGGTGGACAACCGGGCTGGGATTCCTGCGTCTTCGCACAGGAAGGCATTCTGGGCGGCGGTTTCCGGAATTCGTTTGAATGCGCAGGAACCCGCTGCCAGACTGGCGTGTGACGAGGCGCAATCATACGTGCCGCCCGATCCGTGGAAAAGGTACAGATCGGGCTTTTTCAGCCGCTGAGGTGTGATGATGGAAAAGATCGAAAAAAACCTGGAGGAATGGCGTGCGATGCTCGATCCCGAGCAGTTCAACGTGTGCCGGCTGAGCGCCACCGAGCGCCCGTTCTCCGGCAAGTACAACGCCACCAAGACCGATGGCGTCTACCATTGCGTGTGCTGCAACGAGCCGCTGTTCGATTCGCAGACCAAGTTCGACTCCGGTTGCGGCTGGCCGAGTTTCTACGCGCCGATCGGCGAAAGCGCCATGATCGAGATCCGCGACCTGAGCCACGGCATGATCCGCACCGAAGTGAAGTGCGCCCGCTGCGACGCGCATCTGGGCCATGTGTTCCCCGACGGTCCGCCGCCCACCGGGCTGCGTTACTGCATCAACTCGGTGTGCCTGGATCTGGTGCCGCGCGGGTAGGTGTCGCCGGCGATCCACGGGTCGCCGTTCGGTAAATTAAATTGCACGCAATTTAATTGGTCGCTATTTTTATGGCTCCTTAACTTCCAAGAGTGCGCACCATGAGCGACAGCCTGCTGAACATCCCGTGCACCACCATCAAGGGCGAGCAGAAGACCCTCGCCGATTTCGCCGGCAAGGCGGTGCTGGTGGTGAACACCGCCAGCAAGTGCGGGTTCACCCCGCAGTACAAAGGGCTGGAGGAACTCTGGCAGAGCTACAGGGATCGCGGCCTGGTGGTGCTGGGGTTCCCGTGCAACCAGTTCGGCAAGCAGGAACCGGGCAACGAAGGCGCGATCAGCGAGTTCTGCGAGCTGAACTACGGCGTCAGTTTCCCGCTGTTCAAGAAGATCGACGTCAACGGCGCCGCTGCGCACCCGTTGTTCGTGCAGCTCAAGAAGCGTGCGCCGGGGGTGCTGGGCTCCCAAGGCATCAAATGGAACTTCACCAAGTTCCTGATCGGCAAGGACGGCAGCCTGGTCAAGCGCTTCGCCCCGGCCACCAAGCCGCAGGACCTGCGCCGCGAGATCGAAGACCTGCTCAAATGACCGACTTGCCCGCCGACGCGCTGAAGCTCGACACCCAGTTGTGCTTCAAGCTGTACGCCGCCTCCCGGGCGGTGATCCGCGCCTACCGGCCGATGCTCGATGAGCTCGGCCTGACCTACCCGCAGTACCTGGTGATGCTGGTGCTGTGGGAGTGGCAGGACGAGGCGCCCGAACAGCCGACCGTCAAGGCGCTGGGCGAGCGCCTGGCGCTGGACTCCGGCACGCTGACCCCGCTGCTCAAGCGTCTGGAGCAATTGGAGTGGGTGCAGCGCCGGCGTTCGGCACGGGACGAGCGCGAGGTGCACCTGAGCCTGACGCCGTCCGGACAGGCGCTGCGCGAGCAGGTCGGGCCGCTCAAGGCGCGGTTGCTGTGCGACAGCGGGGTCGACCTGGACCGGCTCGGCGAACTGCGCGACGGCCTCGACCGACTGCTGGGCCTGATCAAAGCGGCGTCATAGTCGGTATCCACTGGTCCAGCAGCGCCGCCAGCTCCTCGCGGCGGAACGGTTTGGCCAGATAGTCGCTCATCCCCGCCGCCCGGCAGCGCTCGCGCTCCTCGGACATGGCGTTGGCGGTCAGGGCCACGATCGGCAGATGGGGCCAGCGACCGCTGCGGCGGATCTGCCGGCTCGCCTCGTAGCCGTCCATCACTGGCATGTTGCAGTCCATCAGCACCAGGTCGAACGCGTCGTTCTCCAGTTGATCCAGCGCCTCGGCGCCATGGGCGGCCACCACGACATCGCAGCCGAGCTTGCCGAGCATGCCTTTGGCCACCAATTGGTTGACCGGATTGTCCTCCACCAGCAGCACGCGGCCGCGTCGCTGGGTCGGCAGGGTCTCCAGGCGGGCCTCGTCGAGGGTGGCGACGTTCGGCTGCAGGATCCGCCGCAGGGTCTGGTACAGCGCATTGCGGGCCAACGGACGGCCCTGCTGCTGCAGCGGCGCAAGGGCGGCGGCCTCTTCCGAAGGCATGAAGCTGCCGTAGGCGGTCACCAGCAGGATCGGGGCTTTGAGAGTAGGGCGCAGGCCGAACAGGCATTCCGGACAGTCCGTGATCAGCACGTCCGGCGACAGGCCCAGCAGCGAATCCTCGATCGAGCGCCGCTCGTACGCCAGGCCCCAGGTCGGCAGCAGGTTGTTCAGCAGCTCCGCCAGACCGCTGCTGGCGGCCGTGATGGCGAGCACCTTGCCGTGCAGCGGCGCCGGCGCCACGGCGCGGGTGTGGCAGGGCAGCGGCAGTTCGGCGCAGAACTGGCTGCCGAAACCGACTTCGGAACTGATCGTCAGGCGGCCCTGCATGGCTTCGCACAGGTTGTGCGTGAGCGCCAGGCCCAGACCGGTGCCGCCGAACTGCCGGGTGATGCCGGCGCCGGCCTGGGTGAACGGCTGGAAGATCTTCACCTGGGCTTCCCGGGCGATGCCGATGCCGGTGTCGCAGACTTCGATACGCACGCCGTCCTTGTGGGTGGTCAGGCGCACATCGACCCGGCCGAAGCGGGTGAACTTGAGGGCGTTGGACAGCAGGTTGCTGACGATCTGCCGTACCCGGGTCGGGTCGCCCAGCACCAGCGCGGGGAAGTGCGGGTCGATCAGGCAGGTCAGCTCGACGCTCGGCGCCGCGTTCTGCGACAGCAGGTTGGCGGTGTCCTCGATCAGCGAGCCGAGGTCGAACGGGATGTTCTCCAGCTCCAGTTGGCCGGCGTCGAACTTCGACAGGTCGAGGATATCGTTGAGCAGTTCCACCAGCACCTTGCCCGAGTCGTGGGCGATCGACAGCTGTTGTTGCTGTTCGGCGCTCAGGGGGCCGTCGAGGGACAGGGCGATCATGCCCAGCAGGCCGTTGAGCGGCGTGCGGATCTCATGGCTCATGTTGGCGAGGAACGCCGAGCGCGCTTCGGCCATGTCCAGCGCCGTGCTGCGGGCCACTTCCAGCTCCTGGTTGGACTGGCTGAGCCGGCTGTTGATCGCCTTGAGCTCGGCGGTGCGGGCCGAGACGATGTCTTCCAACTGGGCGAGGTAGTCGGTCAGGCGGTTCTCCGCGTTGCGTCGCTGCTGGATCTCCGTGGCGATGTTCTCGAACTGCTGGTTGGCGACCTCGACCAGCACGCCGATCTCGTCGTTGCCGTGCCCGTTCGGGCATTCGAGCGGCTTGGGTTGGGCGCTGCGCGGATCGCGGCCGCTGAGCTCGCGGATCACCCGCACCAGCGGTTTGGTCAGCATCACGTAGAACAGCGCCAAGAGGATACCGGTCAGGATCAGGCTGCGGGCGAAGCCGTTGAGCAGGGTGACTTCGGCCCGGCGTAGGAAGCGGCTGCCGAACGCGTAGGTGTCCACTTCCAGGCTCAGGGTGCCGAGGGACTCGTTGGGCAAGTGGTCGAGGTAGAGACGGTCCTCGAAGCGGCGCTTGGCGCCGAACAGGAAGTCGCTGACCATCCGGTAGCCGCTCTGGAACTCCGGGCGCTTGACGCTGGCCAGCACGTTGGCGTTGTTGTCGGTCAACTGCGCGGAGATGATGGCCGGCGAGCGCAGCAGGCCGAGGGTGAGCTCCTGGGCCAGTTCGGCGTCGATGTTGTAGGCGATGCGCGACGCCGGGTTGTGGCTGATTTCCAGCAGCGACAGGATTTCCCGGTTGATGGAGGCGTCTTCGCTGGCATAATCGATGCCGATCTGCAGCAGGCTGAGCAGCGTGCCCAGAATGAACCCGACCAGCACGGTGAGCCTGGCTTGCTTGTATGACAGCCGGTGGGTGAATTTGATATCCATGGGGTGTTGAATCACTTCCGTTTCCCTTCGCTGCTCAAGCATAGTCGATCATGTATGGATACCGGGGTTCCCGAATCGCCTTGTGACAAGGTCAGGAGCGGGGGTCGAACGTGGTAGGACGCGCATCGCTGCATCGTCATCATCTCTGTGAACGAGCCCGAGGAAAAGACGTGGATTCCCGATTGAATGCCTTTCTTGAGCGTGCCGAGTCGGTTCTGGCGCGGATCGAGCCGCTGTTGCCGGCGCCGCGCCCCGTCATCGACTGGAGCGCCTGCCTGGCGGCACGCTGGCAACGCGACGGCCGCAGCGGCTTTCTGCTGCCGCTGGAGGTCAGCCTCGACATGCGCCTGTCCGACCTGATCGGGGTCGAGCGGCAACTGGAGCAACTGGGGCAGAACACCCGCCAGTTCCTCGACGGCATGCCCGCCAACCATGCGCTGCTGTGGGGTTCGCGCGGCACCGGCAAGTCGTCCCTGGTGCGGGCGCTGTTGGCCGAGCATGCCGGCGCCGGGCTGCGGCTGATCGAGATCGAGCGCGATCACCTGGCGGACCTGCCGCGGGTGGTGGAGCAGATCGCCAAACTGCCGCAGCGCTTCGTGCTGTTCTGCGATGACCTGTCGTTCGAGGCCGGCGAAGGCGACTACCGGGTGCTCAAGAGTGTGCTGGACGGCTCCCTGGAGCAGGCGCCGGACAACGTGCTGCTGTACGCCACCTCCAACCGTCGCCATCTGGTGCCGGAAAAGGAAAGCGACAACGAAAACTGGAAACGCGTCGAAGGCGAACTGCACCCCAGCGAAGCGGTTGAGGACAAGATCGCCCTGTCGGACCGTTTCGGCCTGTGGCTGTCGTTCTACCCGTTCACCCAGGAACATTTCCTCAACGTCGTCGAGCACTGGATCGGCCAGCTGGCCGCCAAGGCCGGGCTGGCCTGGCAGCGCGACGAAGCGCTGGACATCCTCGCCGTGCGCTGGGCCACCGGCCGCGGCAACCGCAACGGACGTTGCGCGTACCAATTCGCCCGTTACTGGGTGGGACTGAAATTGTTGGAGCACAAGGCATGATTGATTTGAAGCAGAGCGGCCAGGGTCTTGAAGGCTACGGCCTGTTGGCCGCGCAACTGGAATCGCTGCTGGCGGACGAGCGCGATTTCATCGCCAACGCCGCGCAGTTCTCGGCGTTCCTGTTCACCCAGCTCGATGACCTGAACTGGGCCGGCTTCTACCTCAACCGCAACGAAGAGCTGGTGCTCGGCCCGTTCCAGGGCCAGATCGCCTGCGTGCGGATCCCGTTCGGCCGGGGCGTGTGCGGCACGGCGGCGGCCAGCCGGCAGACGCAGCGCGTCGAGGACGTCCATGCGTTCCCCGGCCACATCGCCTGCGACAGCGCGTCGAACAGCGAATTGGTGGTGCCGCTGGTCAAGGACGGGCGCCTGATCGGCGTACTGGATCTGGACAGCCCGAAGCTGTCGCGTTTCGGCGTCGCGGATCAGGCCGGCATCGAGCGTCTGGCCGACATTTTCCTGCGCCTGACCGACTGCTGATCAGGCCGCCAGGCCGGCCTTGCGCAACAGGCCGGCGGAATCCACCGCGTCGATCTGCCGGGGATCGAGGAAGCGCCGGGCGTATTGCAGGTAGATGCCTTCGCCGATGAACAGCCCGAACAGGTCGGCGTCGATGTGCGCCTCCCGGCACATGGTGGCCATGATGCCCAGCGCTTCGCTGAGGCTCTTGGCCTTCTTGTAGGGCCGGTCGGCGGCGGTGAGCGCCTCGAAGATGTCGGCGATCGCCATCATCCGGGCCGGCAGGCTCATTTCCTCGCGCTTGAGGCGTTTCGGGTAGCCGGTGCCGTCCATCTTCTCGTGGTGGCCGCCGGCGATCTCCGCGATGTTGCTCAGGTGCCCGGGGAAGGGCAGGTGGCTGAGCATCAGGATGGTCTGCACCATGTGGTGATTGATCACGTAGCGTTCTTCGCGGGTCAGGGTGCCCCGAGGGATGCTCAGGTTGTAGAGTTCGCCGCGGTTGTACTTGTAGCGCGGCACTTCCATCTTGAACCCCCAGGGATTGTCTTCGGCGATGAGCTCGCTGTCGGACCGTTCGAGCAGGTGCTCGGGCTTGTCGGCCAGCAGCGGCTCGCTGACCGGCAGCGTCGGCGCCGGCGTGCGCTCCTGGCGCCGGTTCTCTTCCCACGACACCCCCAGGCGGTCATCCAGCGTGCGCGTCCAGGTGCGCCGGGCGATGCTTGCCAGGCGCACCAGGTCTTCTTCGGCCATGGCCTCGGCGCCGAGGTTGCAGCGGGCGACGAACGCAAACTCGTCATCCAGCCCGGCCAGCGCGGCATCGCGCAGGCCGGCCAGCTGCGCTTCGTCGCCGCCCTGGGCCAAGGCCTGCCAATAGGCGATCCAGGCATCGCGCTTGAGCACCTCGAAGCGGGTGCGGATTTCGTGGATGCGATCGTTCAGGGTCTCAAGTTTGGTGGCCTTGTCCACCACGTATTCGGGCGTGGTGACCTTGCCGCAATCGTGCAGCCAGGCGGCGATGTGCAGCGCTTCCCACTCGTCTTCGTTCGGCCGGTACCCGCTGAACGCCGGCGCTTGGCTCGCCGCGGCGGCGTGGGCGAGCATCAGGGTCAGCTCCGGCACGCGCTGGCAGTGCCCGCCGGTGTAGGGGCTCTTGGCGTCGATCGCGCTGGCGAGCAACTGGATGAAGGCGTCGAGCAGTTGTTTCTGGCGCGCCTGCAGACGCTGGCTTTCGATGCTCACGGCCGCCGCGCCAGACACCGCCTGCAGAAAGGCGATGCGGTCGGGCCGCAGTTTTTCCCGGTCGGCGGCGGTGCCGCTATCGTTCACCAGCAGGACCAGCAGGCCGACCGTCTCGTTGTGCCGGTTGCGCAGGCGGATGCCGATCAGGTGCACCCGCGGTGCCGCCATGGCCAGCAGCACTTTCTGCAGGTCTTCGGCCTGCTCGAACCCCAGGTCGCTCACCACGTTGTCGGCTTGGGCCAGTTGCGCGAACCAGGCCGGGTTGTGGGCCGAGTCCAGCTGGCGGCCGAGGATGCCGAACCTGGCCAGCGGCTGGGTGACCCCGTCAAGCACCAGCCCGGAAGGCTCCATCCGGTTGCCGTCGTTTTCGCGCAGATAAATCAGGCCGCCCTGGGCCTGGGCGATCTGCACCGTCTCGAACAGCACCCGTTGCAGCAACGGCGCGAAGCGGGTTTCGGCGGTCAGGCTGTCGGTGATGCGGAAGAAGCTGGCCAGCGTGTCTTTCATGCGCGCCATCGACAGGCTCAACTGGTCGACCTCCAGCACCGGAGAGCGGCGGGTCAGGGGGAAGCCGAAATCGAAGCTGCGGATCGCATCGGCCTCCCTGACCAGCGCATGCAGGGGCTTGACCAGAATCCGCGACGTCAGCCAGCCCAGCGGCAGGCACAGCAGAAGCGTGGCGAGGGTGATCAGTGCACCTTGCCAGCGCAGGCGGTAGGCATCGGCCAGCAGTTCGTCCTCCGGCACCAGCAACGCCAGTTGCAGGCCATTGGGGCCGCCTTCGGCCAGGTGGCTGCGGGCGACGATCCATTGCCGGCCGTCGGCCTCCAGACGGTTGCCCCGTTGCCCGCCGTTCAGCAGCGCGTGCAGGCCCGGGCTCAGGTCGGCGGCCTTCGCCAGGCGCGCGCTGCGGTCGTCGACGATCAGGCGGGCGCTGTCCGGGTAGGCCACGGCGTTGCCGGCGGCGTCGAACAGGGCGACCTGGGTGGAAGGCGTCACGACGTGCTTGCTCAAGGTCGCCGAGAGCGCCGCCAGCGTGAGGTCGGCGGCGATCACGGCGTCCCCGCCGCTGCGCCGCGCCAGGGTGGTGCCGACGTGGCGGGTGGAGAAAAACACGTAGGGCTCGGTGGTGATCTGCCCGGCCTGCTGCGTGGCGCTGACGTACCAGGCCCGTTCGCGGGGGTCGTAGGGATCGTCGGGGTTGTCCTGGCGGCCGACCGGGTTCAGGGCCCGGTCGACGAACAGCGATTGCGAGCGGACCTTGCCGCCGCTGTCGCGCTCGATGCTCCAGACCTGGTAGGCGGCCGCCTCCGGCGCCTTGAGCAAGGCCTTAAGCCCGTCGGTGCGCAGGGGCCGCACCATGAAGAAATCGCCGTTGCCGTAACCCAGGTACAGCGAGGCCAGGTCAGGGTTGTCCGTGAGCGCCTGGCTGAACGGCTTGAGCAGCGCCATGCGGGCTTCGAGGCTGGTGGTGCGGGTTGCGGGGCTGTCCGCCAACAGGCTCAAGAGGTGGCGGATCTGCTCATAGGTGTTCTGCAGGTCCAGGCGCACATCCTGCTCGATGCGGTCGAACAGTTTCTCGCTGCTGGCGAAGATGATCTGGGTGGTCTGGCGATAGTTGAAGAGACCGAGCACCACGCCCGTGAGCAACAGCAAAAAGGTGAACATCACGCTGATGTGCACGTGCAGGGGGAACCGGCGTCGTTCCGGGCGCAGTGGGCTGGGCATTGCGGTCACTCCGTGATGGGAAACACACTGCTCAGCGCTCAAGCATAGTTAAGGCTCGACCGTTCTGCCGTACGCGAGCCGGTCCAACTGCTGCTGCAGCGCCCGATCCAGTTCGAGCAGGGCAAGATCGCTGCGTCGGCAGCGAAGGCGGATCTCGGTGGCCGGCAATGCTTGCGCGCAGGCTTGCTCCAACGCCTCGCAGCAGTCGATCACGCAGCCGGCCTGGACGATGCGTGCGGCGCCCTTGATCTTGTGGGCGAGCACGGCCAGCGCTTCGCGGTCGGCGGCTTCGGCCAACGCCTGCATCTGCTCGCGATCCCGACGGTTGCTGTTGAGCAGTTCGGCGAGCAAGCGTCGCGTCTGGGACGGATTGCCGCCCGTCAACGGCTTGAGCCCTTGAAGGCTGAGCGCCGGCGCCGCGACCGCAGCAGGCGCGGCGGGCGCGATGCCGTCCACCCATTGGCTGAGGACGCTCAGGCTCAAGGGCTTGAACAGGCAATCGTCCATGCCCGCCTGCCGGCAGCGTTGCAGCTCTTCGGGCTGGGCGTTGGCGGTGAACCCCAGCACCTTGCAGGGCGGGCGCCGGGTCTGGCGCTCAAGCCGACGGATGGCCTGCGTCAGCTCGTAGCCGTTCATGATCGGCATGTTGCAGTCGGCGATCACCAGATCGAAGCGGCCGGCCTTCCAGACCTCCAGGGCGCTGCGGCCTTCCTCCGCGACGCTGTAGGCATGGCCGAGGAACTCCAGTTGCTGGCACATCAGCAGGCGGTTGGCGGGATGGTCATCCACCACCAGCACGTTCAGGGGCGCGCCGGCGCGCCGCACCGGTTCATCGCGGCGCTCGACGACGGGGCTGGCGGGGCGGGCTTCCAGCGGCAGGGAGACGCTGACCTGCGTGCCGACGCCGGGCTGGCTGTTCAACTGCAGCCGGCCTTCCATCATTTCGCACAGGCTGCGGCTGATCACCAGCCCCAGCCCGGCACCGCCGTGGCTCTGCAGGCCGTGGTCGGCCTGGGCGAACGGCGTGAACAGCCGCTGTTGGTCTTCGGCGCTGATGCCGACGCCGCTGTCCTGAACGGTCAATCGCATGATCGGCCGCTCGGACCCGTCGGCATCCGGCAGGTCGAGGGTGACCTGGATCTGCCCGGCGTCGGTGAACTTGATGGCGTTGCTGATCAGGTTGGACAGAATCTGCTTGAAGCGCAGCGGGTCCAGGTACACATCCGCCGCGAGTCCAGGCGGATTGACCGTCAGTTGCAGGGAGAGCTTCTTCTGGCGGGCCAGGCCGTCGAAGATCCTTGTCACCGAGCTGACCGTCTCCACCAGGCCGACCCATTCGGGGCTCAGGCTCAAGCGCCCGGACTCGATCCGGGCGATGTCGAGGATGTCGCCGATCAGGCCCAGCAGATCCCGGGCCGAGCGGTAGGCCGTCTCGATGGACGAGCGGTCAGGGTGATGCGCGTCCAGGCGTTCGAGCGTCAGTTCGAGCATGCCGATCACCGCGTTCATCGGGGTGCGGATCTCGTGGCTCATGGTCGCCAGAAAGGTGCTTTTGGCCCGGTTGGCGTTGTCGGCCTGTTCCTTGGCCGTGCGCAGTTCGTCCAGCAGGCGCCGGCGCTCGCTGATGTCGATCCAGCCGCCGATGATGCCCTGGACGTCGCCGCTGGAGTCGCGGTAGGGCAGGATCCAGTGGTAGATGGTCAGGCGCAGCCCGCCGATGTGCAGCGGACGGTCCTGGATCAGCGGCTTGCCTTGCGCCAGCACCCGGCGGTAGTCCGCCTGATAGGCCTGGGCCTCGAAGGCGTTGCCCTGGGCGCTGTGCATGACGCTTTTGCCGATCACGTCTTCGCGCCGGGCGTTGAAGGCCTTGAGGTAGCTGTCGTTGCAGCTTTGCAGCAACCCGTTGCGGTCGCGCACATAGATCGGATGGGGAGTGCCGTCGACCAGCGAGCGCATGAACTCGTATTGGTCGTTGAGGGCCCGTTCGGCGGCCTGGCGCTGTTTGATCTGGCGTCGCATGTAGGCATTCCAGGCCAGCGACAGCAGCAGGAGCAGGCAGGCGCCGGTCGCCACCTGGTAGAACAGGCGCCGGTAGTCGCGCCATGCGCCCTGGGAGGCTTCCGAATAGCCGCGCCAGCGGCTGTTGATGATGCCGAGTTCCTCGGGCGAGATGCTCAGCAGCGCCTTGTCGAGGATCGCCACCAGTTCCGGGTTGGCGTGGGTGGTGGCCAGGGAGAACGCGGCCTGGCGCGTACCGAGGGTCGTGGTGATCTGCAGCCGGTGCTCGAAGATCCGCGACGAGATGAAGTAGTTGGCGATCACCAGCGAGGTCACCGCGCCGTCGACCTGCCCGCCGGCCAGCATCGCCACGGCGCTGAAGGTGTCCGGCGTCTCGACCAGGTCGATGCGCGGAAACTCGCGGCGCAGGTAGTCGATCATCGGGTTGCCCTGGGCGATCGCCACCGACCGGCCTTTCAGTTGCCCCGGGTGGGTGGGGCTGTCGGCGGCCTTGCGGGTCAGCAGGACGTGGGAGTTCTCCAGGTACGGGCGGCTGAAGCTCAGGTGCCGTTCGCGTTTGGCGCTGGGCAGCAGCGCGGCGATCAGGTCGGCCTGATCGTTTTCGAGCTGCCCGATCATGTCGCTGTCGCTGCGGCCGCGGCGGATGTCGAAGCGCAGGCCGGTGCGCAGGCGGATGAGTTCGAGCAGGTCGGCGGAGATCCCGCGCAGGTTGCCGTCGCTGTCGAAGAACGTCAGCGGGGCAAAGGCTTCGTTGACCACCACGCGCACCACCGGGTGGCGCTTGAGCCAGTCCTCTTCGCGGCGGGTCAGTTGCAGTTTGCGGTCGGTCAGCAGGATGTCGCTGCCGGCGCTCCAGCGTTTGGCGATGTTCGTCCGTTCGCTGCCGGGCACGCCCTTGAGCACCGTATCGACGATGCTCAGCAACTGTGGGTTGTCACGGTGGACGGCAAAGCTGAACCCATGGGCTTCGTGCTTGCCGAAGTTGGCCATGCGGATGTTGTTCAGGTAGCCCTTGTTGATCATGTAATGGGTGGAGACCGTGTCGCCGAGGAACACGTCGGCCTGATCGAACGCCACGGCGTTGAGAGCGTTCTGGTACGACGGGTAGACCGTGAGGACGGCCTTGGGGTAGAGCGCCTTGACTTCGTCGAGCGGCAGGTAGTGATAGACCATGCTCAGCCGCAGCCCGGCGAGGCCTTCGGTCAGCGATCGGGTTTCGCCCTCGCGGGTGACCAGCACCGGCTGGTCGATGGCGTAGGGTGTGGAGAGCACCACGTCGGGGTTGGCGGCTTCGAAGCCGTTGGCGGTGCCCAGCAGGTCGACCTCGCCGTCGACCAGGGCCTGCACCGCCTCATCCCGCGAGGCGTAATGACGGATGCGCACCGGCAGGCCGGTCGCCTGGCCCAGCAGACCTGCGTAGTCGGCGGTGAGCCCTTCGTAGTCGCGGCCGCTGGAGGTCATGTCGAACGGCGGGTAGTCCGGGGCGGAAGTGCCCAGAACCAGGGCCTTGCGGGTCTGCAGCCACTGCCGTTGCATGGCGTCCAGGGTGATCGGCGGCGCCATGTGCGTCGCGCGGCTGAGCAGGACGTAGTGCGGCGGGGAGGCAAACGCGACGAACGCGAGCACGGCCAGGCACAGGCCTGCGCACCAGGTCGTCAGTGTGAGCAGGAGTCGGCTGGGCATGCGGGCTCTCACACTAATGCGTTGCGTTTGGCCATTTCGATAAGTTCCACCAGAGACCGGGCCTTCAGTTTTTGCATCAGGCGCTTTTTATAGGTGCTGACGGTCTTGTTGCTCAGAAACATGCCCTTGGCGATTTCCTTGTTTGTCCGGCCTTGGGCAAACAACTGCAATACCATCAGTTCGCGGTCGTTGACGGACTTGAACAGTTCCAGTTCGGCATAACGGACATCGTCATTGCGCACGGGATTCAATGCTTGGCTGGGAAAGTAGTTGTAACCGGACAGCACCGCTTTGATCGCACTCACCAGTTCGCTCAGGTCTTCCTGTTTGCAGACATAGCCCGAGGCCCCCGACTGCATGCAACGGATGCCGAAGAGGGTCGGGCATTGGGCCGTCAGCACCAGTGTCTTGAGGGGCGACCCCATGGCGTTGAAGCGTGCGAGGACTTCCAGCCCGTCCAGCTTGGGAATGCTGATGTCGAGAATGATCAGGTCGGGCATGCACTCCCGCACCATCTGCATGGCGTCGACCCCGTTATCGGTTTCACCGACGACTTTGTAGCCTTCATGTTCCAGCAACATGCGAACGGCAAGACGGATGACCGGGTGATCGTCGACAATAAAAACGGAGTTCATATTCAAGTCCCATGCAAGCACGAATAAAGCGCGCACATTAGCTCAGATGAATAAGCGCCCGCAGGGACTGACTTGGCTCTAACGGCAATATAGGAATGTTCCTACATTTAAAAGGGAATGCGACTACTGTTGGGCTGGGTGTGGAGTAAGGAAGAGTAAATCGCCCTTCACTGTTTACTCTAAGTGTTAACGGTCTGCGTCCATTTGTTTTCCCCGATCCAGAGGGCACGGATCGGGCCGGGGCGGCGGTGGGGGCGGTTGTTTAATGTCCTTCACCTCCCGGCAAACCGGCCAGGGTGCCGGGCGCCTGAACGGTCGGCGGGGCGACCGTTCAGGCGTCCGGTCAATGGCTGGAGCGACCGGTCATCTCCAGCGCCATGTCGCTGGCGTAGCTGTCGGTCATGCCGGCGATGAAGTCGATCATGCGCAGGAACGAGGTGTGCAGCGGGCCGCGCGGATCCGGCGCGTTGTTGCCCAGCAGGTCGAGGATGCGCCGGCTCTTGAAGGACGGGGTGCGGCCGTTGTGCTGTTCCAGCGCGGCCCCGCAGAACGCGTTGAGCAGAATCTCCAGCGTCGTGTAGGCGCCGATCTCGTGCAGGGTCTTGCGCTTGTCCTGAAAGATCTTCTTGCGGGCGATGTCCTTGGCGTTCAGCACGCAGCGTTTGGCCGGGCCGTGCATGTGCTCCACCAGATCGCCGTGCAGGGTGCCGGCGAGCAGGGCGTCCTGCTGTTCGACGAAGGCCCGGGCCGCGGCGTTGGTCAGGTGTTCGATGGCCTTGCCGCGCAGGATCGCCAGCTTGCGCCGCCGCGAATCCTGGGGGCCGAGCAGGCGATAGGTTTCCGGCAGGTCGTCGCCCACCAGGCCCAGCAGCAGGGACTCGACTTCGGCGTAGTCCAGCAAGTCCATCTCCAGGCCGTCTTCCAGATCGATCAGCGCATAGCAGATGTCGTCCGCCGCCTCCATCAGGTACACCAGCGGGTGGCGGGCCCAGCGCTGTTCCTCGAGCTGCGGCAGGCCGAGCTTGTGGGCGATCTGCTCCAGCAGGGGCAGTTCGCTCTGGTAGCAGCCGAACTTGTGCTTCTTGTAGCCCAGGGAGTCCGCGTGCCGGGCGGTCCACGGGTACTTCAGGTAAGTGCCGAGGGTGGCGTAGGTCAGTCGGGTGCCGCCGTCGAACTGGTGATATTCCAACTGCGTCAACACGCGGAAACCCTGGGCGTTGCCTTCGAAGTTGAGGAAGTCACCCCGTTCGGCCTCGCTCATCGCATCCAGCCAGCCGCGTCCGGCGGCCTGCTGGAACCAGTGGCGGATGGCGTCTTCGCCGGAGTGGCCGAACGGCGGGTTGCCGATGTCATGGGCCAGGCAAGCCGACTGCACCACCATGCCCAGGTCGCTCGGTTCGCACCATTCGGGCAGGACGCCGCGCAGGGTTTCGCCCACGCGCATGCCCAGCGAGCGCCCGACGCAGCTGACTTCCAGCGAATGGGTCAGGCGCGTGTGGATGTGGTCGTTGCTCGACACCGGGTGCACCTGCGTCTTGCGCCCCAGGCGGCGGAAGGCGCCGGAGAAGATGATCCGGTCGTGATCCTTGTGGAACGGGCTGCGGCCCAGTTCCTGCGGGCTGTGCAGCGGTTTGCCGAGGCGTTCGCGGTTGAGCAGGGTGTGCCAATCCAAGGCGGGGGCTCTCCATCGGATGAGTGATGGCCTAGCTTCCCGGTTCGGGCTGGCCTGCGCAAGCCCGGCTAGAGTCCGGCAGCGTCTATGTCGATCAGCAGCAGGCGTTCGCCGTCGTCGAAGAACTGTCCGGCGGTGAGGCAGTACTGGTTGCTGGTGGCGTCGCGGTAGGTGTCGGACAGGATCAGGCGCCGCTCCTCCCGGCCCTCGGCCAGCAAATGATGGAAGTACGGTCGCCACGACCAGTTATGGCCCATGTAGCGGTCGTCGGCGGTCCAGGCGCCGTGGCGCCATTCCAGGTTCGGCGTCAGTTGCGTGCCTTGGCGATCGCACAGGTAGAACCGCAGCAGCCAGGCAAAGGCCTGCGGCTGCGGCAGGGCGCTGACCGGTGCGCCGGCCCCGGCCCAGGCTTGCAGGGCCGCCATCCATTCGGCCAGTTGCCGACGCAGCTCCATCAGCCGGCTGCGTTCGTCCAGCTTCTGGCGCACATAACGCTGACGCAGCGCCGCGAAGCGCTCGACGAAGGCATCCGTCTCGAAAAACGCTTCCTGCGCCCTGGCGAACAGGTAGCCCTGCACATAGCGCGAGCCGCACTCCAGCGCGTAGTTGAGCTGGGCCTCGGTCTCCACCCCTTCGGCGATGATCCGGCAACCGGTCTTCTCGGCCATCTGGGCCAGGGCCTTGACCACATCGCTGCTGGGCCCGCCGAGCGCGGCGGCCTGGAACAGGCGCATGTCGAGCTTGAGGATGTCCGGCTGCAGGGCCAGCACCCGGTCGAGCTGCGAGTGGCCGGCGCCGAAATCGTCGATGGCGATGCGAGCCCCGGCGTCGCGGTAGCGTGCGACGACTTGCGCCAGGCGCTGGCTGTTGCCGCCCAGTTCCGTGATCTCGAAGACGATCCGCTGCGCATCGACGCCGTGCCGGGCCAGCTGCTTGAGGCTGGGCAAGGCTTGCTCAGGGCGCAGGCGACTGATCCAGCGCGGCGACATGTTCAGGCTCAGGAACCAGTCCGCCGGCGCTTCGTGCAGGCGGCTCAAGGCGTTGTCGCGGATCTGCCGGTCGAGGCGCCGCAGGGCGATGGCGGGGGTGCGCGGGTCGGAGAACAGCGGCCCGACCGAGGTCAACCGGCCATCGGCCTGACGCAGGCGCCCCAGTGCCTCGACGCCTGCGATGCGTCCGGTGGCGGTATCGATGAAAGGCTGAAAGCAGGCGAGCGGTTGCCCGTCGATCACGAGGCCTCCTTAGTTATTCTTGTTCGGGTTCGGATGCCCGCCGGGCAGGCGGGCAGGGCCGGAACTCCAGGCTGCGGAGTCCGGTCCCGGCGCCGTTGCAAGAATGCAGCCAGACAGCGGCTCAGCGCTTGTTGGCGTTCTGCATCACCAGCCGGATCAGCGGCCCGAGCGCGCTGCCCAGGCGGATCAGGCGGCTCAATCCACCGACGCCGCCGCCCTTGGCGCCTTTGCCGGTGAGGAAGCCGAGCAGCGTGACCGCGGCGATGCCCCAAAGCGGCGCATGCTTGATGCCGAAACCGTCCTGCAGGTTTTGCGTCATCCCGCGCATGCGCTGCAGCGGCTGCAGCACCTGGCCGGCTTCGTGGCGGATCTCCTGGCGATGCATTTCCATGCGCAGGCGGATCAGGGCCTTGCGCATTTCCTGGCGCGAGCTGTTGCGCGGAAGTTCAGGCAGGCTCATGGCAGCAGGCGCTCCCGATCGTTGGCCAGCTCTTCCAGGGTGCCGTGGAAGGGCGAGGATTCATCGAAGACGGCCGCCTTCAGGCGCAACGCGCAGAAGATCGCCGCCAGGGCATAGAACACGCACAGGCCGATGATCGCGGCCAGGCGATACGTGTCCCAGAGCACGATCAGCACCAGCGCCGACAGGCCGACCAACAGCAGCAGCGCGAACACCAGAGCCAGGCCGGCGAACAGCAGCAGGCTGACGGTGCGCGCCTTCTGCTCTTGCAGTTCGATGCCGAACAGTTCGACGTGACTGTGCAGCAGGCCAAGGAAGGCGGCGCCCAGGCGCCGCGTGGAAGAGCTTGTTCCCGTTGAGGACGGGCCCGATTCACCGATCGACATGATCAGCGCCGAGTGGCCAGCAGGCCAAGCAGGAAGCCGACGCCGGCGGCGATGCCCACCGATTGCCAAGGGTTGGCCGACACGTATTCCTCGGTGGCGGCGACCGCTGCCTGACCGCGTTCGCGCAGGCTGTCTTCGGTGAGTTTGAGGGTCTCCCGGGCACGCAGCAGGCTTTCGTGGATCTGGGCGCGCAGCTCGTCGGCCTGGTCGCCGGCGAGGGTCGCGGTGTGTTCGAGCAAGCGTTCGGTGTCGCTGACCAGGGTCTGGAAATCGTCCATCAGGATCTCTTGAGCAGTCTTTGCCTTGGTGCCGGCCATGGGGAATCTCCGTTAGTGGCGTTCTGAAGCGTTCGAGTATGGGCCTTGCGCGAAGGTTCAGCGCAATCGGCTGGTACAACTCTTGCTGTGTCGTGGTGCGCGATCCGGCCGCTGTGCGCTGTTGCCGGGCGCGGAGCCGGGAAAATCCCGGCCCGGATGATAACGGTTTGTGTCAGGACATCGGCCGGGTGCGCCAATGCGGTTCACGAACCTTGGGTTCGCGGATCCGCCGGGCGCAACTTGGTGCAAGAAATGCCCGCGTGAACCGCTTTGGTGCCATTTTCAGCCTTGGGTCTGCCTCCTCATGGAAAATCTGCAAAGCGCTGTGGACACGCTGGTTCACAGCTCCAACACGTTGTTCATTCTGATCGGCGCGGTCATGGTGCTGGCCATGCACGCAGGGTTCGCGTTTCTGGAGGTCGGTACGGTCCGCCAGAAGAACCAGGTCAACGCATTGTCGAAGATTCTCAGCGACTTCGCGGTCTCGACCCTGGCCTATTTCTTTATAGGCTATTGGATTTCCTACGGCGTGACGTTTCTGCAGCCGGCGGCGGTGCTCAGCGCCGACCACGGCTACGGGCTGGTCAAGTTCTTCTTCCTGCTGACGTTCGCGGCGGCCATTCCGGCGATCATATCCGGCGGCATCGCCGAGCGGGCGCGGTTCGTGCCGCAACTGTGCGCGACGGCGCTGATCACGGCGTTCATCTACCCGTTCTTCGAGGGCATGGTCTGGAACGGCAACTATGGCCTGCAGGCCTGGCTGGCCGCGACGTTCGGCGCAGGCTTCCATGACTTCGCCGGCTCCGTGGTGGTGCATGCCGTGGGCGGCTGGCTGGCGCTGGCGGCGGTGCTGTTGCTGGGCCCGCGCAACGGCCGCTACCGCGACGGCCGTCTGGTGGCGTTCGCGCCTTCGAGCATTCCGTTCCTGGCGTTGGGGTCGTGGATCCTGATCGTCGGCTGGTTCGGCTTCAACGTGATGAGCGCGCAGACCCTGCAAGGCGTCAGCGGGCTGGTGGCGGTCAACTCGCTGATGGCGATGGTCGGCGGCACGGTGGCGGCGCTGATCGTCGGACGCAACGACCCGGGCTTCCTGCACAACGGCCCCTTGGCCGGGCTGGTGGCGGTGTGCGCCGGTTCCGATCTGATGCACCCGGTCGGCGCCCTGGCGACCGGGGCGATCGCCGGCGCCTTGTTCGTGTGGTGCTTCACCGCCGCCCAGGTCAAATGGCGGATCGATGACGTGCTCGGCGTCTGGCCCCTGCACGGACTGTGCGGCGTGTGGGGCGGGGTGGCCTGCGGGATTTTCGGCCAGACCGCCTTGGGCGGGCTCGGCGGCGTCAGCCTCGCCAGCCAGTTGATCGGCACGGCGCTGGGCGTGGTCGTGGCGCTGGCCGGCGGGTTCGCCGTCTATGGGGCGATCCGCGCGCTGCACGGCCTGCGCCTGACCCAAGAGCAGGAGTATTACGGCGCGGACCTGTCGCTGCACAAGATCGGTGCGGTCAGTCAGGACTAGGTCTCTTCGTCTTCGCTGCCGGGGTAGAACCCGTGCAGCAGGCGATAGCGGTCGATGCGCACCTGATCGACCTTCTCCTGCACCTTATGCGCAGGCAGGCCCAGCAGGATCAACGCGTGCGAGGCGAGCATCAGGCTCGACTCCAGCAGCTCCGGCACCACTTCGCTGGCGCCGGCGGCCTTCAGTTCCGCCCATTGGCTGTCGTCGCGGGTGCGCACCAGGATCGGTACCTTGGCGTTGAGGCGCCGGGCTTCCTTGAGCACCCGCAGCGCGACATCACTCTGGTCTACGGCGATCACCAGCAGCCGGGCGCGCAGCAGCCCGACGGCGGTCAGCAGGTCGCCGCGGGCGGAGTCGCCGTAATGCACGTCCCGTTCGGTGGCGGCGGCCTCTTGAACGCGCACCGGGTCGTTGTCCAGCGCGACGTAGGCTTGCCCGGCGTTGCGCATGAAACGGCCGATGGATTGGCCGACTCGCCCGTAGCCGCAAATCACCACATGCCGATCGAGCCCGGCGTTGAGGGCGCTGATTTCCTCGATCTGCGCGGTCTGGTTGGGTTTGCGGTGCAGGCGCGCGGCGATGCGCGGGGCGGCGCGCAGCAGCAGCGGTGTGAGCAGCATCGAGCAGAAGGTCGCGGCGAGCAGCAGGGCGCCGAGCCCTTCGGGCAGCAGGCTGTGCTGTTGCATCTGGGCCATCAGCGCAAAGCAGAACTCGCCGCCCTGGGCCAGCGCCAGGCCGCTGCGCCAGGCGGTTTCGCTGTCGCTGCCGCGCCATTTCACCAGCGCCGCCACCACTGCCCCCTTGATCAGCAGCAAACCCAACGTCAGGCCGACGATCGCCAGGCTGTGGCTGGCGAACAGTCGCAGATCGATGAGCATGCCGATGCTGACGAAAAACAGGCCCAGCAGGATGTCGCGGAACGGCCGGATGTCGGCCTCGATCTGGTGCCGGTAGTGGCTTTCGCCCAGCAGCATGCCGGCCAGGAACGCGCCCAGGGCGGGGGACAGGCCGAGCAAGTGAGTCAGCCATGCCGTCAACAGCACGATCACCAGCGCCAGCAACACGAACAGTTCGGCCGAGCGTGAGGCGGCCACCTCGTGGAACAGCCGCGGCAGCAGCCAGCGGCTGGCCAGCAGCAACCCGAAGAACAGCACAACGGTCTTGAGCAGCGTGAGCGGCAAGGCCCAGTACCAGGCTTGCCCGCCGCTTCCGGCGAACGCCGGCACCAGCGTCAGCAGCAACACCGCCACCACGTCCTGGAACAGCAGCACGCCCACCGCATTCTGGCCGTGGCTGCTGAACACTTCCCCCAGGCTGCCCAGCTCCTTGGTGACGATCGCCGTGGACGACAGCGACAGTCCGGCGCCCAGCAGCAAGGCCGGCAGCGCGTGCATGCCCAGCAACATCAGGACACCGCCCAGCAGCGCCGTGCTGAACAGCACTTGCTGGCTGCCCAGGCGAAACACCACGTTGCGCAGGGCGATCATCTTCGACAGGGAAAACTCAAGGCCCAGGGAAAACAGCAGGAACACCACGCCCAGCTCGGCCAAGTCCGGCAGGTGTTCGCTTTCGTTGACCCAGTCGAACGCCGTCGGGCCCACCATCAGCCCCACGCACAGGTAGCCCAGCACCGGTGGCAGGCGCAGGCGGCGGAACAGGGCAATCACCAGCAAGGATGAGGCAAGAATGATCAGCAGGTTGGCGAACACGAAACACTCCGGTCGGATGGGCAGGCCATGGAAGCGTAGAGGCAAAAAACATCGGAGCATCGGCTGAAACGCGTTTCGGCGCCGTGATCTGTGTCAGGGCATCGGCGGAAGGGGGCGATGTGCGGGCGCTGCCATCGGGGTGGCTCGACGGGTTTTCGGGGCGGGCCTAGAATGTCCGTTCAATTTTTGGGAAGAGCGCACATGCTTCCGGAATGTCAGCTGTTCGGCACCCTGGGGTGCCATCTGTGCGAGGTCGCCGAGTCCCTGCTGATGCCCTTCGTCGAGAACGGGCTGTTGGTCGAACTGGTGGACATCGCAGACGACGAGTCCTGGTTCGAGGCCTACAGCCTGCGGATTCCTGTCCTGCGCCGCACGGACACCGGGGCCGAACTGGGGTGGCCGTTCAGCGCCGATCAGGTGGTGGCGTTCCTGCGTTAGCCTTTGATTCCTGCCTGCCGTCACTTCCGCTTGTCGCGCTCGCCGACGCGTCCCTTGGCAATTTCCGTTTGCTTCTATACTGTATGCGCATACAGTAAATGAGCGGGTTCGCCATGCCATGTCCCTTTCGGGCAGACGGCAGGCGCACCGGACGTCAGAGGGATGAGCCGTGGTCAATGTCGAACAGTTGAAGAACAGCGTGAACCGGATGTCGGTTGACGTGGTGCGCGAGGCCGTCCTCGAACTGCGCCTGGACGGACTGGTCACGGAAGGCAAGACGCCGTTCAGCAAACTGCATTTCAATACGTGCTTCGCCGAGATCGAGGCCCTGTTCCAGCGGGCCGGCTACCACAGGCAACTGGACGTCGTCGGTTATCAGGGGTTGCTGTACGCCCTGTACGACCCGGGTCGCTGGGAGGCTGTCGACGTGTTGCGCTGGCTCAAGGAGTTCACCGAAGCGGCGGCCGCCGAACCTGCACCGGCCTGAGGCGGATTCCGGAATCGGCGCTAGGTTCGTTTCGTTCCCTGTTGGATAATGCGCGCCTGCATTGAGGGTTCGAGTTCCGTATGTCCACATCAACATTTTCCGCGGCCCGGCATCAGGCCAGCACCCTTCACCTGCCGCCCGGCGCCTGGCTGACGGTGCTCGACTGCCTGTGCGAACGCTTCGGCGCCATCAGCCGCGAGCAATGGCTGGATCGGATCGCCCGTGGTCGGGTGCTCGACGGCGAGGGCCGACCGATTTCGGTGGACTTGCCTTACAAGGAAGGGCTGCGGATCCACTACTTCCGCGAGGTGCCGGATGAGAAGCCGATTCCGGTGGAGGAGTCGATTCTTTACGCCGACGACCATCTGGTGGTGGTCGACAAGCCGCATTTCCTGCCGGTGATCCCGTCTGGCGGTTATGTCGAGCAGACGTTGCTGCGCCGCTTGATCCGGCGCCTGGACAATCCGCATCTGGTGCCGCTGCACCGCATCGACCGCCATACGGCGGGGCTGGTGATCTTTTCCGCCGACCCGCAGAGCCGTTCGGCGTACCAATCGCTGTTCCCGACCCGGCAGATCGAAAAGCGCTATGAAGCGATTGCGCCGGCCTTGCCCCAGTTGAGCTTTCCGCTGGTGCACAAGAGCCGTCTGGTCGATGGCGTGCCTTTCTTCCGCACCCAGGAGATCGAGGGCACCTGCAATTCGGAAACCCTCGTGCAGGTGCGGGAAAAGAACGGCGACCTGTGGCGCTACAGCCTCTTCCCGGTGACCGGCAAGAAGCATCAGTTGCGCGTGCACATGACGGCGCTGGGCGCGAGCATCTGCAACGATCCGTTCTATCCGCAGGTATCGGCCGACGCTGACGCCGAGGACGACTACGATAAGCCGCTCAAGCTGCTGGCCCAGGGGCTGCGGTTCATCGATCCGGTCACGGGGCAGGAGCGCGAGTTCGAAAGCCGCATCACGCTGCAGTGGTGACCGTTGCCGGGGATGTTTCCGGCAGGCATGAAAAAGCCCGCATGATGCGGGCTTTTTCGTATCCGGCGCGTGCTGAAGGTTTACAGCTCTTTGACGGTGCGCACTTGATCCTTGTTGATGCGGGTCTGCTTGCCATCCAGCTGTTCGAACTCGTAGAAGCCCGAATCCTTGTCGAATTTCGGCGAGTCGACGGCCTGGATCTCACGACCGTCATTCAGGGTGATCACGGTCGGCGAAGCGCAGCCGGCGAGCGTGGCCAGGCCCAGAGCGAGCATGAGAGTGGCGAGGGTCCGTTGAGTCATGTGTTTGTCTCCGAAGGGAAATTCTTTTGGTTACTGAGCTTGAGACGTATGCACGGCGTGCAAGTTCCTTGCTGGGTGTCAGTCTGACACAGTGTTATGTGCGCTTAACAGTTCGGGCGTGTTGAGATTGGCCAGCCGGGGATCGTTGTCCGGGCATTGCAGGGCAACGGCGCCCAGGTCGCGCATCACCCGGCCGGGGCTGCGCTCACCCGCGTCCCAGGCGGCCTCGAAGGCTGGCGAGAGGCGGGTGGGAATCACGCACAGCAGGGGTTCCCAGTGCCCGTCATGGCGCAACATTAAAGGTTTGTCAGAATCCAGGGCGGCGGCTTCGCGCATGCTGTGCAGCAACGCCGCATCGATGCCCGGCACATCGCAGGGCAGCACCAACAGGTGCGGGTGGCGCGCGGCCATCAGGCCCGCGCGGATCCCGGCCAACGGGCCGGGAAAGTCGGTTTCGTCGTCCGTCACCAATTGGTCGGCGAATGGCGCATAGCGTTCCCGGTTGCGGTTGCAGGAGATGATCAGGTCGTCCGTCAGCGGGCGCACCTTGCGGTGCAGGTGAGCGATCAGGGGCGCGCCCTGCCACTCCACCAGCCCCTTGTCCTGGCCGCCCATGCGTTGGCCGCGACCACCGGCCAGCAACAGGATGGAGCAGGGCGGCAACGGCGGGTTGGTGTTCATGGCGGCTCTCCGGTGGGGCAGAAAAAGGGGGCGCTGTGATATAACACCGGGCTGTTTCTCCCACAACTGGACGAGCCTATGAAAGCCAAGGCCGATGTACCTTTCGCACCGCTCAACATCGCGGTGCTGACTGTCAGCGATACCCGCACCCTGGAAACCGACACGTCAGGCCAGGTCTTCGTCGATCGGCTGACGGCGGCCGGCCATCGTCTGGCCGAGCGGGTGCTGCTCAAAGATGACCTGTACAAAATCCGCGCGCAAGTGGCCGGGTGGATCGCCGACGATGTCGTGCAGGTGGTGCTGATCACCGGGGGCACCGGCTTCACCGGTCGCGACAGCACCCCGGAGGCCGTCGCGTGTCTGCTCGACAAGCAGGTCGACGGGTTCGGCGAGCTGTTCCGTCAGATCTCGGTGGCGGACATCGGCACGTCCACTGTGCAGTCTCGGGCGCTGGCGGGCCTGGCCAACGGCACGCTGGTCTGCTGCCTGCCGGGGTCGACCAACGCGGTGCGCACCGGTTGGGACGGCATTCTCGCGGAGCAGCTGGATGCACGGCACCGCCCGTGCAACTTCGTGCCTCACCTGAAACAGGCGGTGCCTTGTGAATCCCGCGGGTAAGCCGGGCAAGACCGGCAGCCTGATGCCCGTGGAAACGGCGTTGGCGCGATTGCTGGACATGGCCGAAGCCGCACCGATCGTTGAGCGCGAGCATTTGCCGTTGGCGCAGGTGGAGGGGCGGGTGCTGGCCGCCGACCTGCTGTCGACGCTGGATCTGCCGCCCTGGCCCAACAGCGCCATGGACGGTTATGCCCTGAACCTGAGCGACTGGACAGGGCAGCCCCTGCCGGTCAGTCAGAAGGTGTTCGCGGGGCAGGCGCCGGCACCCTTGCAGCCCGGCACCTGTGCGCGGATCTTCACCGGGGCTCCCGTGCCGGCCGGTGCCGATTGCGTGGAGATGCAGGAAAACAGCGAGGTTCAGGCCGACGGGCGCGTGCGTTTCCTCGAACCCCTGGTGGCCGGGCAGAACATCCGGCCCCAAGGTCAGGAAACCACTGCCGGCGAGTTGATCCTCACGGCGGGAACCCGCCTCGGGCCGATTGAGCAGGGCCTCGCGGCGTCCTTGGGATGCGCCGGGCTGGATGTGGTGCGCAAGGTGCGTGTCGCCGTGCTGTCGACGGGGGACGAGTTGATCGAACCTGGCCAGCCTCTGGGGGCGGGGCAGATTTACAACAGCAATCGGGTGCTGCTGTGCGGTTGGCTGCAGCGCATGGGCTGCGAGGTGATCGATGCCGGCATTCTTCCGGACGACCTCGATGCCACCCGTGTACGTCTGGGGCAGTTGCAGGACGTCGACCTGATTCTGTCCACGGGCGGAGTCTCGGTGGGGGAGGCCGATTTCCTTGGGGTCGCCTTGAGGGAAGAGGGTGAGCTGGCGCTATGGAAACTGGCGATCAAACCTGGAAAACCGCTGACGTTCGGCCATTTCCGGGGCGTGCCGGTGATTGGCCTGCCCGGAAACCCGGCCTCGACGCTGGTGACGTTTGCCTTGCTGGCGCGACCCTACATCTTGCGGCGACAAGGCGTTCAGGATGTCACGCCCTTGAAGTTCCGGGTGCCTGCACGGTTTGACTGGCCTCAGGCCGGTAACCGCCGCGAGTATCTGCGTGGCCGCCTCGATCAGGGCGGCGCAATCATTTACCGCAACCAAAGCTCAGGCGTCCTGCGCAGTGCGGCGTGGGCCGATGGGCTGGTGGAAGTCATGGAGGGACGCACCCTGTCTGCGGGAGACGAAGTGTCCTTCATCCCCCTGAGCGAGCTGTTGGCCTGATCTTTCCGGGTGGGTGCGAAGCCGTCGGCAAGGCTTGGCACTCACCCGGACATTAAAGGGCTCAGCAGCGATACGAGCTGGTCGAACCGGCTGTTGGCCACCCATCCCAGCATCCCCAGCACAACCGCTGTCGCTCCCGCCGAATAGGCCAATCGGTACTTGATGGATTTGACGTCCTCACGGATCTCGTCCATATCCCGGCGGATGTACTTGAGGTGGGTTTCCAGTTCGACGACACGTGGTTCCATTTCGGCCTCTCCGGTTTTCCTGTCGTTGTTCTTGTGTTCGCTCTTTTGACCGGGGCGGTTCTCGGTGAGGGAGGGCACAGGGCTCAACGGCATTCTGGCTTCATGGCTCAACATGACAGCGCCCGCCTTCTGCCTGGTTGTCGCCTGGGCAACCGTTGAGGTCGCCCAACCCTTCAAGCGCCCATGAGGTGTCTACGCTCATTTCATGCACATCCTTGTGTTGTGGTCAGATTGTGATTGATACAGCCCGCACACGGTCTCCCATTGCCGGAATCAGGTCAATTGAGCCGATTCCTCAGGTTTTGTAAGAAAGATCTTTGTTCTGTAGGACGGGGCCGTTGAGCTTCCCGGCCTGCCGAACGCGTTCGGGATTTTTGCCTTCAACGATGGTCAACATGGCCTGTACCGTCTTTGTCCGGAGGGAGACTGGCATGAGTGAACGCAAGGCGCTTTTGATATTGCATGGCAAACAGGCACTCAACGAGCAGGTGCGTGCCGCTGTAGAAAACAGGCGCAAGGACGGCTGGACGCTGGCGGTGCGCCTGACCTGGGAAGCCGGAGATGCGCAGCGGATCGTGGAGGAGGCGCTGGAGGCCGGCTACACGCAGATCATCGCCGGCGGAGGGGACGGCACGTTGCGCGATGTGGCCCAGGCGTTGGCGGGCCATGGGCGCAAGGCAAGTCTGGTCCTGCTTCCGTTGGGCACCGCCAATGACTTTTCCCGTGCCGCCGGCATTCCGCTGGAGGTGGCGGATGCATTGGCTTTGCTGGATGTGCCGGCGTGCGACATCGACCTGGGCGAAGTGGGGGGGCAGGTGTTCCTCAACATGGCCACCGGCGGCTTCGGCAGCCAGGTGACCGCCAATACGTCCGAAGACCTGAAGAAGGTGCTCGGCGGCGCCGCTTACCTGTTCACCGGATTGTCGCGGTTCAGTGAGCTGCACGCCGCCTACGGCGAACTGCAGGGGCCGGATTTCTACTGGAGCGGCGAGCTGCTGGCGCTGGGCATCGGCAACGGCCGGCAGGCCGGCGGCGGGCATGTGCTGTGCCCGCAGGCGGTGGTCGACGACGGGATGCTGGACATCGGCATCCTGCCGGCGCCGCAGGAGGTGGTGGGCACGCTGAAGACATTGCTCAGCGATGGTTTCGGCCTGGACAACCTGTTCGTCAGGACCCGCCTGCCCTGGGTCGAGATCAAGGTCGCCGAGGGGCTGTGCATCAACCTCGACGGCGAGCCGCTGGAGGGCGACAACCTGCGGTTCGAGGCACGCCCCGGTGCGTTGCGGGTGCACCTGCCGCCGGACTCGCCCTTGCTGGGCGGTGCGGCGGTCAATCGTCCAGGCTGATGATCTGCTCGCGCACCGCGAACAGCACGAGGCCGGCCACGTCGTAGATCTGCAGGCGTTTCATGATCTGTGAGCGGTGGGTCTCCACGGTCTTGATGCTCAGCCCCAGGCCGTTGGCGATTTCCCGGGTGGACTTGCCCCGGACGATCAGCCGCAGGATCTCCAGCTGACGGGCCGTCAGGTTGTGGGTGTCGGTCGTCTCGGGCTGGCTCTTCTGGGTGCGGATAAGCGCCTGGTTGATCACCGTGTGGGCGATGGCCGGGCTCAGGTAGCGCTCGTTGTTGCGCAGGGCCTCCAGGGCGTGTTCCAGTTCGGTGGCCGTGGTGTCCTTGAGCAGGTAGCCGTGGGCGCCGGACTCCAGCGCCTGCATGATCAGCGCAGGATCGGTGTGCATCGACAGGATCAGCACCTTGCTTTGCGGGCGCACCCGCTTGAGCTGCTGCAAGGCTTCCAGGCCGCCGGTCTCCTTCATCGAGATGTCCAGCAGCACGATATCCGGAATCAGCCGTTCGACGAGTTCGAGCAACTGCGAGCCGTCGCTGGCCTCGCCGATGACGGCGTAGCCGGGAATGTCGAGCACCAGAGCGCGCACGCCGGCCCTGATCAGCGAGTGGTCATCCACCAGGAGTAAGTTACAAGTCAACGCAAAACCTTATGGGTGCTGGCCCGCTCAAGCGCGCGGGGCGCCCAGGGGAAAAGTGCTTCGATTTGAGTGCCTTTGCCTGGCTCGCTGGTGACGGTCAGTTTGCCGCCCAGCTGTTCGATCCGTTCGGACATGCCTGCCATGCCACGCTGCCCTTCGCGGCCGGGGTTCTGCGCCGGCGAAAACCCTTGGCCGTCATCGCTGATCATCAGGGTGAGGCCCTGGGGCAAGCGCTGGATGCGGATCAGCAGGTTGCGGGCGTTCGCATGGCGCAGGATGTTGGTCACGGCTTCCTGGGTGATGCGGAACGCGGCCACCGCCATTTCCTCGGGAATGCCGTTCAGGCGCTGCTGGCAGTCCAGGCTCCAGTGAATGGCCGTGCTGCCCAGGGTCTTGAGCAGGTGGGCGCGCAAACTGGCTTCCAGGCCCAGGCTGGTCAATTGCCGCGGGTTGAGGATGGCCGACACGTCCCGCACTTTGTTCAGGGTCTCTTCGAGGGTGTCGCACAGCGCCGAGCAGGAGGTCTGCAGGTCGTCCGGCAGGCGCCGCTTGAGCCATTCGCTCTGCAGTTTGGCGGCGGTCAGCAATTGGCCGATGTCGTCGTGCAGTTCGCGACTGAGGCGATGGCGCTCGTTTTCCTGGACTTCCAGCAAGCGGTCGGCCAGTTCCTGGGGCTGAAACTTGATCGACTTGCGCGAAAGCCGGTACTGCACCGCGACGCAACCGGCGGCCACGACATTGACCAGCAGCAGGCCGAGCGACATCGGCGCCGACAGGCCATAGGTCAGCGCGCAGCCTGCCGCAGAGCAAATGCACAGCGTCAGGGTGAACCGGCGTGCGTTTTCCCGGGAGGGCGGCCATGTGGTGATTGACTTGAGGCTGGCGTGCATAGCGGATGGAGCCAATGGATGATCGCTGCGGGCAGACCGGCCATGGGGGCTGGCGGATCTCTGTCTTAAATATTGTCGTTCGGTTCAATGCTTCAACGTGGCGACCGGGCGAAAGTGATCGTTAACTTCGGTCTATGTTGCGGTGGGCGTCACCGTGCCATTAATTGAAAGCAACTAGCGGGCGGCATAATACCACTTCGGATACCGTTGGTCGCGTTTGCGATATATGTCCAGCAAGTCAGGAAACATGCTTTGTTGGACGCCTGTTCCATAATGGAAAAGTTGATATTCAAGACTCGATAGATATCGGCTTTTTCCGAAGTTTCATGTACAGGCAATCCCCGATGTCGACAAGGAAAGTTTTGTCGGACGGCGATTATTGTTTTTGTGGATTTGTCGCTGGTAGATATGCGAACGGTCTGAATGCGACCTGCGCATGGGCACATCAGGCGGGTGGCATGCGCCTGCGCGTCAGGGTCAGCGGCCGATTTGGGCCTGTCGCTCCGGGTAACCGACCCGGGTCATCGGCTTGGCGCCGAGGGACGACGGAAAGCACGGCTGACCGACTTGAAACGCAAAGGCTTCGATCAGCGACGTCTGCTCGCTTTCATCGAGGCCCAGTTGGCCGGTGTGCTGATCGACCAACTCCAGTTGCCAGGCCATCAGGGTGAAGCAGTCCTGCAGGGCGCCCAGCGCCTCGGCGTGCAGGTTCACCTGTTCCAGCGCCTGGTTGAGCAGCCGGTGAAGGGTCAACGAAAACTCGGAGATCGCCTTGAGCGCCAGGTCGTTGGCCTTGTGCGCCAGCTTGAGGAGCGTGCCGAGCATGCAGTCGATGGCGTCCCGGTCGTTGCTGATCAGTTGCAGATGGCTGAGGCATTCTTCGGACTTGGCCAGGAGCGTTTCGGCTTCGACAAGAAATTCGGGGAACCGCTGCGCCCACTCTTTACGGTCGATCGGCATGCTTATCTCCGCAACGTCGTGTCGGATGAGCGAATGTCGTGTGTGCCGCCGATCATGCACCGTCGAGTGGCCGCACCCCGGTGCGCCCGGGCAGGGGCTGGGGACTTTGGGAGGGTGGTGAACCACTGACCTGCGATCGCACACAAAAGCCTGACTCCGTTCATGCAATGAGAATGGCGTCACATTAATGGCTATTGGATACTGCGAACATCAGGTTGGGCCTGATTGTTACTAGGGGATTCCCTTAGGCACGGGAACCTGGCGCGAAAATCGAGGTCGCGCCTGTGGGAGTTCAGCAGATGAAAACACGGGGCCAGTAAACCATGATGTTAATGTGACATCAATGCTTTGACGTGGCATTTTGCAGTCTTGCGGCCGGGGATCAAGATCCGGCCCGTGCAGCCGATAACCCCTTTTAGTGAATTCATCAGAACAAGCCCAGGAGTCATTGATGGCCGGCATTCTCGACACGGTAGACCAACGCACGCAACTGGTGGGTGAGAATCGCCTGGAAATTCTCATGTTTCGGCTGGCCGGGCGCCAACTGTTCGCGATCAACGTATTCAAGGTGCAGGAAGTCCTGCAACTGCCCAAGCTGACCCTGATGCCCCAGCGTCACCCGTTCGTCTGCGGCGTGGTCAACCTGCGCGGCCAGACCCTGCCGGTGATCGACCTGTCCCAGGCCATCGGCATGCGCCCGCTGGTGCCGGGCCCGAACAGCACCATCATCGTCACCGAATACAACCGTTCGGTGCAGGCGTTCCTGGTGGGCGGCGTGGACCGCATCGTCAACATGAACTGGGAAGCCATCCTGCCGCCGCCGACCAGCGCCGGCCGCCAGCATTACCTGACCGCGATCAGCAAGGTCGACGATCAACTGGTGGAAATCATCGACGTCGAAAAGGTGCTGGCCGAAATCGTGCCCTACAACGCCAAAGTGTCGCGGGACAAGCTTGACGATCCGGTGCTGGAACGTGCCCGGGGCCGCGAAGTACTGCTGGTGGACGACTCCAACGTCGCCCTGTCGCAGCTGCGCGACACCCTCGGCCAGCTGGGCGTGAAGATGCACATCGCCAGCGACGGCCTCAAGGCCCTGAACCTGCTCAAGTCCTGGGCCGACAGCGGCGCGAACATGACCGACAAACTGCTGATGGTCTTCACCGACGCGGAAATGCCGGAAATGGACGGCTACCGCCTGACCACCGAAATCCGCAACGACCCGCGCCTGCGTGGCCTGTATGTGGTGCTGCACACCTCGCTGTCCGGCAGCTTCAACGACTCGATGGTGAAGAAGGTGGGCTGCGACAACTTCCTCTCCAAGTTCCAGCCGGACAAGCTGGTCGACGTGGTGCGCCAACGGCTGATGCTCGACGAAGTGCCGGCCTGATCACGGGCGGGTTCTGCGTCGCCGCATTGGGGCTTTGATTCAACGGCCGGCTCGTATAGGGTGGCGTTCTTTACCCTCCAGGGAGTTGGCCATGCTGCGTCTGAGCGCGCTTTACCGTTACCCGTTGAAATCCGGCAAGGCCGAGGTCCTGCAAGGGATCGGCCTGGACAAGCTGGGGCTTGAAGGGGACCGACGCTGGATGCTGGTGGACGAGCCCAGCGGGCGTTTCCTCACCCAGCGTGCCGAAGCGAAGATGAGCCAGCTGTCGGCGCTGTGGAATCCCGCAGGCGGGCTGACCCTCAGCGCTGCGGGCCACGGGGCCATCGATGTCGCGGTGCCCGGCGACGCGGCCGACCTGCGCGGCGTGACCATCTGGCGCGACACCCTGCGCGTGCCGGATGCCGGCGACGAGGCGGCCCGGTGGGTCAGCGACTTCATCGGCAAACCGACGCGGCTGGTGCAGGTGCCCCTGAACCGTGCCCGCATCACCCAGGCCGGCTACGGCAAGGATGATGACCAGGTGGCGTTCGCCGACGGCTTTCCGCTGTTGCTGATCGGTGAAGCGTCCTTGCAGCATCTGTCGCAAGTAGTCGGGCGTCCCCTGGAAATGCTGCGCTTTCGGCCCAACCTGGTGATCGAAGGCAGCGAGGCCTATGCCGAGGACGGCTGGAAGCGGATCCGCATCGGTGAGGTGGAGTTGCGCGTGGTCAAGTCCTGCTCGCGCTGCATCCTGACGACGATCGACCCCAAGACCGGCGAGCGCAGCGCCGACCGCGAACCGCTGGCGACCCTGCAGAAGACCCGCGCCCAGGCCGACGGCGCGATGTTCGGGCAGAACCTGGTGAACGACGGCAACGGCCGGCTGGAAGTCGGCATGCCGGTGGAGATCCTCGAGTAACCGGTTCCTGAACAAAAATGCCCGTGTCCTTGGACACGGGCATTTTTGTTTGTGGCGCGATCCGTCGGATCAGCCGCGGTATTCGCAGAGGTAAGCGGTGTCGACGGCCACTTTCAGCTGGAACTTGCTGTTGGCCGGTACATTGAACTGGCTGCCGGCGGCGAAGGTTTCCCACTCGTTGCTGTCCGGCAGCTTGACGGTCAGCGCACCCGACACCACGTGCATGATTTCGCGCTGGGCCGTGCCGAATTCGTACTCGCCCGGAGCCATGACGCCGATGGTCGCGGGGCCTTCAGCGGTGCCGAACGCGATCGATTTGACGGTGCCGTCGAAGTACTCGTTGACTTTGAACATGGGCGATTCCTCGAAAAGGGTCAAAAAGGGCCGGCCAGTATGCACAAGGCATCCTACGCCGTCATCTGTCTAAAGCGGCAGCACCAGCGGCAGCAAACGGGCGGTGTTGCGGGCGTCTTCCAGGGCCCGGTGCTGCTGGCCGCTGAACTGCAGGCCGGCCAGTTGCAGGGCGCCGTTGAGCCCCAGGGGCCGTTCCAGGCGCCGGGCCTTGGCGAAGCGCTGCTTGAGGTTCATGTGCGGCACCTGGCTCAGGGCGCTGTCGAGCTGCAGGCGCTGCCATTCCTGGAGCAGCTGCTTGCGGTCGTAGTCGCCCCAGCTGGCCCAGCCTTCCAGACGCGTGCGGTGCTGGCCGAGCCAGCGTTCGAAGGCCGGCCAGACCTCGCTCAAGGTCTGCGCCGAATCGATGTTGGCCTGGGTGATGTGGGTGAGTTCGCGGCAGAACGGCGTCAGCAAGGGCCGGCGCAGCGGTTTGACGAAGCGCTGGAAGTGATCGCGCTCGCGGCCGGCGCGGTCGACCAGGGTGGCGCCGATCTCGATGATCTCCATTTCCGTAACCGGCCAGCCACCCTCGTCGGTGGTGGCTTCCAGATCAATGACCAGCCAATGGGGCATCGCAGGGTTCCTGATGTGTACGTTCCGATAGTTCAGAGCGTAGCCAAACCCTGCGGATGCGCCTGGCGACTCACTCGACCTGCAACAGAACCTGACGATTCTTCACCTGATCGCCGACCTTGACCTGCACCCGCTTGAGCACGCCGTCGATGCCGGCCTTGAGCGGGTGCTCCATTTTCATCGCCTCCAGCACCACCAGCAGCTGCCCCTTGCTGACCGGGCTGCCCTCGCTGACCAGCACGTCGACGATGGCGCCGTCCATGGGTGCCTTCAGCGTGCCGGAACCGACGCTGGTCTGACTGTCGATCACCGCATGAGTTCGATCCGCCAGGCACAGGCTGCCGGCGTCGGTGAACAGCCAGAGCCGCTCGTCCTCCAGGCGATAGGCATGGCGCTGGCGCAGGCCGTCGATCTGCAGCGTCACGTGGCGTTCGTCCTGTTCGACGAGTATCGCCTGGAGGCGGCGTCCGGGCGTCTCGACCTCAAACCGGCCGCCGGGGCCGGCCAGCAGTTGCACGTTCCAGGTCTGTTCCTCCAGGCCGAGCCGGTAGCCGACCGCCACGCCCGTGTTGTTGCGCCAGTCGGCCAGCGCCGGGCGATGCGCCTGGGCGCTGCGCCGATGGAACAGCACGGTGGCGATGGCCAGTTCCTCGGCGCCCGGCGTCTGCGGCCGCAGGCAGGGGTGATCGGTGAAATGCCGGGGGATGAACCCGGTGTCGAAACGGCCGTCGATGAACTGCGGGTGCTGCAGCAGGCCGGCCAGCAGGCGCTGGTTGCTGTGCACGCCGAGCAGCACACTGTCCTGCACCGCCCGCAGCAACTTGCGCCGCGCCTCTTCCCGCGTGGCGCCATGGGCGATCAGTTTGCCGAGCATCGGGTCGTAGAAGGGGCTGATGAGCCGGTTTTCCGTCAGGCCGTGATCGATGCGCGCACCGTGCCCCAGCGCCGGCTCCCAGGCCAGGACGCGTCCGGTCTGCGGCAGAAAGCCCTGTGCCGGGTCTTCGGCATACAGGCGCACCTCCATCGCATGGCCGTCGAGCCTGACCTGTTCCTGGGTCAGCGGCAGCGGCCGGCCCTCGGCGACCGCCAATTGCCAGGCCACCAGGTCTTGTCCGGTGATGAGTTCGGTCACCGGGTGCTCGACCTGCAACCGGGTGTTCATCTCCAGAAAGTAGAAGCGCCCCTGGGCGTCGAGCAGAAACTCCACGGTGCCGGCCCCCACGTAGTCGACGGCGCGTGCGGCCTTGATCGCCGCCGCGCCCATGGCTTCGCGCAGGGCCGGGGTCATCACCGGGCAAGGGGCTTCTTCGATGACCTTCTGATGGCGGCGCTGGACCGAGCAATCGCGTTCGCCCAGGTGGATCAGGTGGCCGTGGCGGTCACCGAACACTTGAAACTCGACGTGGCGCGGCTCCACCAGCGCCTGTTCCAGGATCAGCTCGTCGCTGCCGAAGGCGTTGAGCGCTTCGGAGCGGGCGGTGCGCAGTTGCGCGGGCAGCGCTTGCGCGTCCTCCACCAGGCGCATGCCGCGTCCGCCGCCGCCGGCGCTGGCCTTGATCATCAGCGGATAGCCGATGCGCTCGGCTTCGCGCAGCAGCGTGGCGTCGTCCTGTTCCGCGCCTTGGTAGCCGGCGACGCAGGGGACGCCGGCGGCGAGCATGGCGATTTTCGAGCGGCGCTTGCTGCCCATCAGTTCGATGGCGTCGGCGTCCGGGCCGATGAAGGTCAGGCCGGCCTGTTCGCAGGCCCGGGCGAAGTCGGCGTTCTCCGAAAGGAAGCCGTAGCCGGGATGCACCGCATCGGCGCCGCTGCGCCGGGCCGCGTCGAGGATCGCGGCGATGTTCAGGTAAGACTGCTGCACCGGCGCAGGACCGATGTGCACGGCCTGGTCGGCCATCTGCACATGCAGGGCGTTGGCGTCGGCGTCGCTGAACACCGCCACCGTGCGATAGCCGAGGGACTGGGCGGTGCGCTGGATCCGGCAGGCGATCTCGCCGCGGTTGGCGATCAGGATCTTGTGGAGGGCGGGCATGACGGTTTTCCCTGGAATGTCGCGTTGGAAGGGCGGGCCTCATCGCAAGCAGGCGCGCTCCCACATGGGTTTGCGGTGCAGGTCGGCACGGCGGGAGCGTGGTTCAAGTCGCCCACTTCGGCTTGCGCTTTTGCAGGAAGGCCAACGTGCCTTCGGTGCCTTCGGCGCCGGTCACCGCCTCGCTGAACCATTGCGCCGCTTCGTCCAGCAACTCGGCGCCAGGTTGCCCGGCGCTGGCCAGCAATAGTTTTTTGGTCATGGCGTTCGCTCCCGGAGCGCAGCACAGGACATGCTCGAGCACTTCATCCAGGCGCTCGGCCAGGGCTTGCGGATCCTGCTCGACGAAGTGCACTAGCCCCATGCGCCGGGCCTGGTGGCCGTCGAAGCGGGCGGCGGTCAGGGCCAGGCGCCGGGTTTCGGTGAGGCCGATGCGCTGCACCACGAACGGTGCGATCTGCGCCGGCAGCAGGCCGAGGCTGGTTTCCGGCAGGCCGAACTGGGCCTGATGGTCGGCCATGGCGATGTCGCTGACGCAGGCCAGGCCGAAACCGCCGCCCAGCACGGCGCCTTGCAGCACGGTGATCAGCACTTGCGGCACGTGCTGGGCCTCTTGCAGCAGGGCGCCGAACGCACGGTTCAGGTCGCGGTAGGCTTGGCCGCCTTGTGCGCGGGCGTTGGCCATGTCCTTGATGTCGCCGCCGGCGCAGAAATGGCCGCCGGCGCCGCTGAGCACGATCGCCCGCACGCTGCGGTCGTCCCGCACCGCCGCCAGCGCGGCGCGCAGTTCGGCGACCATCTGCAGGCTCATGGCATTGCGGCTGTCGGGGCGGTTGAGGGTGATGTGCAGCACGCCGTTGTGCGGCTCCAGCAGCAGCGTCGCGCAATCGGGCAGGGCGCTCATGGGCGTTTCCCCGGCAGGATGCCCATCAGCTTGCAGATGATCCCCAGCATGATCTCGTCGGCGCCGCCGCCGATCGACACCAGCCGCACGTCGCGGTAGGCGCGGGCCACCGGGTTGTCCCACATGTAGCCCATGCCGCCCCAGTACTGCAGGCAGCTGTCGCTGACCTCGCGCCCGAGGCGCCCGGCCTTGAGCTTGGCCATCGACGCCAGGCGGGTGACGTCCTGACCTTTCACGTACTGTTCGGTGGCCTGGTAGACCAGTGCCCGCAGGCATTCGATTTCGGTCTGCAGCTCAGCGAGGCGGAAGTGGATCACCTGGTTGTCGATCAGCGCGTTGCCGAAGGTCTTGCGTTCCTTGCAGTACTCGATGGTGCTGTCGACGCAATACTCCAGCCCCTTGATCATGTTCGCCGCGCCGAACAGGCGTTCTTCCTGGAACTGCAGCATCTGCATCATGAACCCGGCGCCTTCGTGGCCGATGCGGTTGCGCTGCGGCACGCGCACGTCGTCGAAGAACACCTGGGCGGTCTCCGAGCTGCGCATGCCGAGTTTGTCCAGGTTCGGGCTGAGGCTGATACCGGGCGTGTCCATCGGCACCATGATCAGGGATTTGTTGACGTGAGGCTTGTCGTCCGAGGTGTTGGCCAGCAGGCAGATGAAATCGGCGCTCGGCGAGTTGGTGATCCACATCTTGCTGCCGTTGATCACGTAGTCGTCGCCGTCCTTGCGGGCGGTGGTCTTGAGCCCGGCGACGTCGGAGCCGGCGCCGACCTCCGAGACGCCGATGCAGCCCACCTGTTCGCCGCTGATGGCCGGGCGCAGGAACTGCTCGCGCAGCTCATCGGAGCCGAAGCGGGCCAGGGCCGGGGTGCACATGTCGGTCTGCACGCCGATGGACATCGGGATGCCGCCGCAATGGATGGTGCCGAACTCTTCGGCGGCGACGATCGAATAGCTGTAGTCCAGCCCCATGCCGCCGAACTTCTCCGGCTTGGAGATGCCCAGCAGGCCCAGCTCGCCGGCCTTGCGGAAGATCTCGTGGATCGGGAAGCGTCCGGCCCTTTCCCATTCCTCGACGTGGGGGTTGATCTCGTGTTCGACGAACTGGCGCACGGTGCGGCGCAGGGCTTCGTGTTCCGGGGTGAAGATCATTGTTGTTGTTCTCCTCAGGATCCGTTGGGGGTCAGAACCGGCTGACGCCGAAGCTGTTGGGCTGCAACGTGCGCAGATCGGCCTCGTGGCAGATGTCCAGCAGGTAGCCGAGCAGGATGCGGGTGTCGCGGGGGTCGATCAGGCCGTCGTCCCACAGGTTGGCGCTGCCGTAGAGGGCGGTGGACTGGCTGTCGAGTTTCTGCGCGGTGGCCTGTTCGAGCATGTCGAGCATTTTCGGGTCGGGCTCCAGACCGTCCTTGAGCTGCCGGGCTTCGGTGACGATGCGCAGCACCTTGCCGGCCTGGGCGCCGCCCATCACGGCGGTGCGGCTGTTGGGCCAGGCGAAGATGAAGCGCGGGTCGAGGCCGCGCCCGCACATCGCGTAGTTGCCGGCGCCGTAGGAGCCGCCGACGACCAGGGTCAGCTTCGGCACCCGCGCGTTGGCCACCGCCTGGATCAGCTTGGAACCGTGCTTGATCACCCCGCGCTGTTCCGACTCGGTGCCGACCATGAAGCCGGTGGTGTTGTGGAAGAACAGCAACGGCGTGCGGCTCTGGTCGCACAGTTGAATGAACTGCGCCGCCTTGCTTGCGCCGTCCGGGGTGATCGGGCCGTTGTTGCCGATGAAGCCGCAGGCCCGGCCCTGGATCTTCAGGTGGCCACAGACCGTTTGCGAGTCGAACTCGCCCTTGAATTCCAGGAAGCGCGATTCGTCGGCGATCCGCGCAATGATCTCGCGCACGTCATAGGGCTTCTTCGGGTCGTCCGGGATCAGGCCGAGCAGTTCGTCGATGGGGTAGAGCGGTTCCTTGTACGGCGGCGCGGGCCGCCACGGCAGGTGTTCGTTCCAGTTCAGCAGGCTGACGATCTCGCGCACCTGACGGATGCCGTCGGCGTCGTTTTCCGCCAGGTATTCGGCGGTGCCCGCCACCTGCGCGTGCATTTCGGCGCCGCCCAGTTCTTCGTCCGTGGCCACTTCGCCGGTGGCCGCCTTGAGCAGCGGAGGGCCGGCGAGGAACAGCTTGGCCTTGCCCCGCACCACCACCACGTAATCCGACAGCCCCGGCTGGTAGGCGCCGCCGGCGGTGGCCGAGCCGTGCACCACGGTGATCTGCGGCAGGCCCATGGCCGACATCCGCGCCTGGTTGGCGAAGCTGCGCGCGCCTTCGACGAAAATCTCCGCCGCATAGTTGAGGTTGGCGCCGCCGCTTTCGGCGAGGGTGATCACCGGCAGTTTGTTTTCCTGGGCGATCTGTTGCAGGCGCAGGGATTTCTTCAGGCCGGAAGGGGAGATGGTGCCGCCCTTGATCGCGCTGTTGTTGGCCACCACCAGCACCCGCACACCGGACACCTGGCCGATCCCGGCGATCAGGCCGCCGCCGGCGGCGCTGCCGTCCTTGTCGTCATGCAGCTTGTAGCCGGCCAGGCTGGCCAGTTCGAGGAACGGCGAGCCGGGGTCGAGCAGCAGGTTGAGGCGTTCGCGGGGCAGTAACTGGCCGCGCTTGTCGAATTTCGGCTTGGCTTCGGCGGCCTTGTCCAGCAGGTTGCGTTCGAGTTGCTGCACGTGCTCGACGGCGGCCAGCATCGCGGCGCGGTTGCGGGCGAAGGCTTCGCTGTGGGGATCGAGAAGGGACTGAATGGACGGCATGGCTTATTCCTTGTCCTTGAGCACGTCGGGCAGGTAGGCGCGGTGGAAGCCGTTGAACGGTTCGCTGTGGCTTGCCTTGTGCAGCGGCCAGGCGCGGTTGCCGAGGCTGGCGGCGCCGTCGATGCGCACGGTGCTGCCGCTGATGAACGCGGCGGCCGGGCTCAACAGGAACACGATCGCTGCGCTGACCTCTGATTCGGTGCCGATGCGTTTGAGCGGCACGTGCTCGCGCAGGGTCGGGATCACGGCCTTGAACGCGCCTTCATAGGTGTCCATGCCGCTGGAGGCGATCCAGCCCGGCGCCACGGCGTTGACCCGCACGCCGGCGCAGCCCCATTCGAAGGCGGCAGTCTTGGTGAAGTTCTCCATGCCCGAGCGCGCAGCGCCCGAGTGACCCATGCCGGGCATGCCGCCCCACATGTCGGCGAGCATGTTGACGATGCTGCCGCCGTGTTTGCCCATCGACTGGTTGAACACTTCCCGGGCCATCAGGAAACCGCCGACCAGGTTGGTGCGCAGCACGGTCTCGAAGCCTTTCTGATTGATCGAGGCCAGCGGCGACGGGTACTGGCCGCCGGCGTTGTTGACCAGGCCGTGGATCGGCCCGTGCTCGCGGATGATTTCGCCGACCGTTGCCTTCACGGCTTCTTCGTCGCGGATGTCGCAGGCTTTCCAGTGTGCGCGGCCGCCGTCCTCGGTGATTTCGCCGGCGACCTTCTGCAGCTTCTCGGGCTTGCGGCCGATCAGCAGCACCGTGGCCCCGAGGGCGGCCAGCTCATGGGCCGTGCAGCGGCCGATGCCGCTGCCGCCGCCGGTGACGATGACCGTCTGGCCGTCGAACAGCCCGGCGTTGAATATCGATCGGTAAGCCATGGCGCCATCCTTTTATTCGAATTGTTCGGCGATGCTTCGCGGCACCGGGATCTGGATCTCCAGCAGTTGCTGGGCGAAGGCCTTGCCTTGCGGGTCGATCCGCAGGCTGGCCACACCGCCGCCGCCCAGGGCGTTCTCCAGCAGAAAGTTCAGGCTGTGGGTGCCGGGCAGGTACCAGCGTTCGACCCGCCCGTGGATCGGGTCGAGGACATGGCTCATCCAGTCCACCACCACCGCCGGGGTCAGCGCTTCGGCGATCCACGGCAGGTATTCGGGACGGCGCGGCATCACGCCGATGTTGCTGTGGTCGCCCTTGTCGCCGGAGCGCGCCACGGCCAGTTTCACCAGCGGCACGCTGGCGTCGGCGCGGCCCTGGGGCTTGGGCGGTTCGTGGGGCACGGGCAGGTCACCGCTGCTGAAGGTGTCCGGGGGTGGCAACGCGCAGGGATGGCGTTCGCCGGCGATGTCGACCTGCAGGGTGCAGGCGTCCTTGTCGATCAGGAACGAGAACAGCCGGATCAGCGGATACACCGTCGGCCGTCCGCCGACGATGCCGGTCAGCCCCGGCGCCATGCCGGTGGCGGCCTGGGCGATTTCCCGGGAGAACAGCACCAGCGCCTGCTTGTTCGGGTGGCGCACCGCGAGCTTGATCACCACTTCGCGGCTGTCGCGGCGCCGGCCGTGGGGGCCGTAGGTGGCTTCGCTGCCCAGCAATTCGACGTTGACTTCGCTGTAGGGGCCCCAGCCGCGCTGCTCCAGCATCTGCGCGGTCTTGCCGATGATCGCCTGGCTGACCCGCCGCGCCTTGTCCACCGCATCGAGGCCGGCGATCAGGCAACTGGCGGTGCAGCGGAAACCGTCCGGATACGTCGCGCTGACCTTGTACTTGCCGCTGGGCGGCAGGCCTTTGGCGCCGTGCACGCGGACGGCGTTCTTGCCTTGCTGCTGGAGTTTGACCTGGGTGAAGTCGCAGATCACATCGGGCAGCAGATAGGCCTGCGGATCGCCGATCTCGTACAGCATCTGCTCGCCCACGGTCAGCGGCGTCACCAGCCCGCCGGAGCCTTCGGGCTTGCTGACGGTGAACTGGCCGTCGGCGCCGACTTCGACGATCGGAAAGCCGATGTGCTCGTAGTCCGGCACCTCGCGCCAGTCGGTGAAGTTGCCGCCGGTGCACTGGGCGCCGCATTCGATGATGTGCCCGGCCAGGGCGGCCTGGGCCAGCCGGTCGTAGTCGTGCCACGACCAGCCGAAGCCGTGCACCAGCGCCGCGCTGACCACGGCGCTGTCGACCACCCGCCCGGTGATGACGATGTCGGCGCCCAGGCGCAGGGCCTCGACGATGCCCGGCGCGCCGAGGTAGGCGTTGGTCGAGACGCACAGGGGCGGCAGCGGGGCGCCGCTGAACATCTCGGTGATGCCTTGGGTGCCGAGCCCCTTGAACTGCGGTTGCAGGTCATCGCCCAGCAGCACGGCGATCTTCAGGTCCACGCCGGCCCGGTCGCAGGCGGCCTGCAGCGCGGCGGCGCACGCGGTGGGGTTGACCCCGCCGGCATTGCTGATGACGCGGATGCGCTGCTGCGCCAACTGCGGCAACAGCGGAGTGAGGATGTCGATGAAGTCGCCGGCGAAGCCGGCTTGGGGGTCTTTCAGGCGGGCGCCGGCCATGATGGACATGGTGATTTCGGCCAGGTAGTCGAACACCAGGTAGTCCAGGCGTCCGCCCTTGACCAGTTGCTCGGCGGCGGTCGAGGTGTCGCCCCAGAAGGCGCTGGCGCATCCGATGCGGATAGCGGTGGGCACGGTTGGCATCGTTGTCTCCGACTCAGGAACCTGCGACAGAAGTGCGTCGAGGCTACCAAGCAAGCGCTTGGTTTGTAAACAGTGGAATCATCTTCCGCCCAAGCGCTTGCTTGGGCGCGGCCGGCGGCTTAAATTGCCCGCGCAACCCTGCGTTTCCCGGCGCAGCAGACTGATCGACTGTAGGAGAGAACGGGTGGACGAGCAAAAAGCCCTGGGGGTCATGCGTGAACTGGTCGACGCAGGCCAGTTGACCGACCCGGACAGCGCCCGCGGCAAGCTGCTGCAAGTGGCGGCCCACCTGTTTCGCAACAAAGGCTACGAACGCACCACCGTGCGCGACCTGGCCGGTGCCGTGGGCATCCAGTCGGGCAGCATCTTCCATCACTTCAAGAGCAAGGACGAGATCCTGCGGGCGGTGATGGAAGAGACCATCCGCTACAACACCGCCCTGATGCGCGCCTCGCTGGCCGAGGCCGGCAACGTGCGCGAACGGGTGCTGGCGCTGATCCGCTGCGAACTCCAGTCCATCATGGGCGGCAGCGGCGAGGCCATGGCGGTGCTGGTCTATGAATGGCGTTCGCTGTCGGACGAAGGCCAGGCGCGGGTGCTGGCCCTGCGCGACATCTACGAGGCCCTCTGGCTGCAGGTGCTGGGCGAAGCCAAGGCGGCCGGGTTCATCCGCGGCGATGTGTTCGTGACCCGACGTTTTCTCACGGGGGCGTTGTCGTGGACCACTACCTGGTTCCGCGAAGGCGGCGGCCTGAGCCTGGATCAGTTGGCCGAAGAGGCCTTGATCCTGGTGCTCGAAGAGCGCTGAGCGCTTTCTATGGGGCCGGGAAACTGGCTAACTGGGCGAAAACGCCTAGTTTGAATGCAGGGAACGTTTCTTTTTCGGGGAGTGGGGTGATTTGAAGTCTTTGCCAGTTCGCAAGGCCGCCGGGTTTCTGCTCGCAGCGCTCGCGTGTTCGGTGCTGCCGGTTGAGGCGGCGCAATTGGTGCGGGTGGGCGCTGCGCACTTTCCGCCGTACACCATCCGCCCGGAGAACGGGGCCGACACCGGCCTGCTGCCGCAACTGGTCGAGGCGCTGAACCGCTTGCAGGGCGACTATCAGTTTGTCCTGGTGCCGACGTCGATTCCCCGGCGCTTCGGCGATTTCGAGCAAGGCCGGATCGACATGGCCATCTTCGAGAACCCCGAGTGGGGCTGGAAGGACATTCCCCACACCAGCGTCGACATGGGCCTGGAGGACGCCGAGATATTCGTCGCCCAGCAGGCGCCCGGGCGGCAGCAAAGCTACTTCGCCGACCTCGGCGGCAAGCGTTTGGCGCTGTACAGCGGCTACCACTACGAATTCGCCAACTTCAATGCCGACCCCAAGTACCTGGCGCAGAACTACAACGCCACGCTGACCTACTCCCACGACAGCAACCTGCTGATGGTGCTGCGCGGGCGCGCCGACATCGCGCTGGTCACCCGTTCCTACCTGAGCGATTACCTGCTGCGCAACGAGAAGGTGCGCGGCGAGCTGCTGGTGTCGCAGCGCATCGACCAGATCTACCACCACTACGCCATCCTGCGACCGGTGGCGCCGATCACCGGTGAGACCTTCGGCAAGCTGCTGCAAGGGCTGCGCGACAACGGGCAGATGCTGAAGATCTTCGATCCGTACAAGATCGCCGTGGTGCCGGTGCCTCACCCCTGACCCGCAGGTTTTTGCCTGCAGCCTAAATTTCCTGCCCCGGCTCACGTCCCATCGTTGAACTGTCGACGATTACCGTGAGCCCGACCCATGTCCAATCTGAATGATCTGGTTGCCTTGGCCTTGCCTTCGGGCAGCCAATTGATAGCCGATGCCACCGAAAGCCGTCTGAGCCTGAGCCTGGACGGACAACCCTTGATCCGCCTGCGCGTCGACATCGAGCTGCAGGGGCCGATCCGGATCGATGAGCGCTTTGCGCTGCCGCTGGGGCAAGCGTTGTGGGCGGCCTGCTATTGGCTGTTCGCCCGTGACCCGGCACGCCGGCAACTGGTCTGGCAACTGGAGCAGCCGCCGACCGAGGCCTTGCTCAGCGGCCTGCTGGTGGCCACCGAGACCGCCGGCGAATACCGCTGCGAACGCACGCTGTTCTGGCAATTGCCGCAGCCCTGGCTGGGCGCATCGATGACCGGCAGCTACCCGCAGCAGATGGTCATCAGCCAAGGCAAGCGCCATCCGCTTCGTCCGCCCAAGCCCCGCGGCGAGGTGTACCGGCGTTTCGATGCGCGCCTGGGCGCGTGGATTTCCTTGCGCACCGTGGAGATCGAACAGGATCTGGCGCGTTTCAACCGTTGGCAGAACAGCCCGCGGGTGGCCAGCTTCTGGCAGGAGGAGGGCACGCTCGAACAGCACCGCGAGTACCTGACCAAACTCGATGCCGATCCGCACACCCTGACCCTGATCGGTTGCTTCGACGATCAGCCGTTCGCCTATTTCGAGGCCTATTGGGCCAAGGAAGACCGGATCGCTCCTTTCTACGATGCGGACAACTACGACCGCGGCATCCACATGCTGGTCGGCGAGGAAAACCACCGCGGGCCGCACAAGGTGGCGAGCTGGCTGTCGGCGCTGGTGCATTACCTGTTCCTGGACGATCCGCGCACCCAGCGGGTGGTCGCCGAGCCGCGTGCCGACAACGCGAAGATGATCGGCCACATGCACAACCAGTGCTTCCACTGCGAAAAGGAATTCGATTTCCCGCACAAGCGCGCGGCGCTGATGATTCTGGGGCGTGAGCGGTTCTTCGACCGGTGTTCGTTGGCGTGAGGGGCGGGCCCGGGATTCCCGGGCCTGGTTTTGCCGCTGCCGCAGGTGAGCGAAATCCCTGCGCAAGCAACGGCTGGCGATGGCGTTTTCGGTGACGCCATCGCCGGCAGGCTGGCTCCCGCAGGGATCTTGGTTGAAGGCAGATCGGCGGCCGGTGCAGCGATGCCTGGCCGCAGGCTTTCGCGGGCAGGCTTGTGCGGTCAGCCGCGGGCGGCCATGGCGGGACGGCTGCCCGACACTTTGCGACAGTGCACCAGGGCGTCGCGGATCATGAAGTTGACCAGGGTCGGCGATACGCCCAGTTCCTTGGCGATGTCCTTCTGCGGCACGCCGTGCAGGCGGTACATCTCGAAGGCGTAGCGGGTGCGGCTGGGCAGCTCGGTCAGCGCATCGGCAATGTTTTCGAGGGTCGAGAAGTTGATGTGCGAGGTTTCCGGCGAAGCGCCCTGGATGACCACGTTCAGTCCTTCCTCTTCGGGGCCGGCGTACTTCTGCTCCAGCGCCTGCTTGCGGTAGTGGTCGATGGCCAGGTTGCGCACGATCTGGAACAGATAACTCAATTGCGCCTTGATCGACGACGTGATCGGCGGCGCCGACTGCAGTCGGAAGAACGCATCCTGCACCACATCTTCGGCACGTGACCGGCAGCCGGTGATTCGGGCTGCAATCTTGACCAGGATCAGTCGGTTGTCGACGAAGGCCTGAAGTAGCGGTGAATCGCACCTGCTTGTGGATACTTGTTCCGTCATGGAAATCACCTTGCTGCCAATAGGTTAGTGGGACGCCTGGGGACGGGGCCGTCCTACACATCGAGCGACAAATTATGTTGAATGATAATGATTGTCAATTGAGAAAGAGAACTAATGATCCATGACGGTGCAAACCGAGAACTGCGACACACCGCCGCAGCGGTTGCCCCTCTCCCGGCCCCATTGGGGGTTCCAGCCTGCCGACTAATTATTTCAAGACGTCATCCGTTCTCATTGGTGAATGGTTCCGGGCACGCAGCCCCGGCCACACAGCATTCCCATGCCTTGCGCGGTCGGCACAGACCGCGCCCTGCACGCCCTCGCCGGGCGTGACGCAGAACCCGATTCCACTAGCAAGCCGAATTCAGGCAGGAAACCTCATGACCGACGCGTTCGAACTCCCCAGCACCCTGGTCCAAGCCCTTCAGCGCCGGGCGGCCCTGACGCCGGACCGGCTGGCCTTGCGCTTTCTCGCCGAATCCGAGGAACAGGCCGTGGTGCTCAGCTATGCCGAACTCGACCGGCGTGCGCGCACGATCGCCGCGGCGCTGCAGGCCGAGGCCGGGTTCGGCGAGCGTGCGGTGCTGTTGTTTCCCAGCGGCCCGGATTACGTCGCGGCGTTCTTCGGCTGCCTGTACGCCGGCGTCATCGCCGTGCCGGCCTATCCGCCTGAGTCTGCCAAGCGCCATCACCAGGAACGCCTGCTGTCGATCATCGCCGACGCCGAGCCGCGCCTGCTGCTGACCAGCGCCGGCCTGCGCGACGCCTTGCAGCAGATCGAAGGCGCGCCGCCGCTGCTGTGCGTCGACACCCTCGACGACGCGCTGGCCGAACGCTGGGTCGAGCCGGCGTTGCCTGGCGACCACATCGCCTTCCTGCAATACACCTCTGGCTCCACCGCGCTGCCCAAGGGCGTGCAGGTCAGCCACGGCAACCTGGTGGCCAATGAATTGCTGATCCGCCACGGCTTCGGCATCGACGTGAACCCGGACGATGTGATCGTCAGCTGGCTGCCGCTGTACCACGACATGGGCCTGATCGGCGGCCTGCTGCAGCCGATCTTCAGCGGCGTGCCGTGCATCCTGATGTCGCCGGCGTATTTCCTCGGCCGTCCGCTGCGCTGGCTCGAAGCGATCAGCCAATACGGCGGCACCATCAGCGGCGGCCCGGACTTCGCCTACCGGCTGTGCAGCGAGCGGGTCAGCGAATCGGCGCTTGAGCGTCTCGACCTGAGCCGCTGGCGCGTGGCGTACTCCGGCTCCGAGCCGATCCGCCTCGACACCCTGGAGCGTTTTGCCGAGAAATTCACCGCCTGCGGCTTCAGCGAGGACAGCTTCATGGCGTCCTACGGCTTGGCCGAAGCGACCCTGTTCGTCGCCGGCACGCCGCGCGGCCAGGGCATTCCGGCCCTGCGCGTGGACGACGCGGCACTGGCGCAAAACCGCGCCGAAGCGGGAGAGGGCAGCCCGGTGATGAGCTGCGGCATCAGCCAGCCGCAGCACGCGGTGCTGATCGTCGATCCGGTCACCCTGCAAGAGCTGGCCGACAACGCCGTCGGCGAAGTCTGGGCGGCCGGGCCGAGCATCGCCCACGGCTACTGGCGCAACCCCGAGGCCACCGCCAAGACCTTCGTCCAGCACGCCGGCCAGACCTGGCTGCGCACCGGCGACCTGGGCTTTTTCCGCGAGGGTGAGCTGTTCATCACCGGCCGCCTGAAAGACATGCTGATCGTGCGCGGCCACAACCTGTACCCGCAGGACATCGAGAAGACCGTCGAGAACGAAGTGGAAGTGGTGCGCAAGGGCCGCGTGGCGGCGTTCGCGGTCACCCGGAACGGCGAGGAGGGCATCGGCATCGCGGCGGAGATCAGCCGCAGCGTACAGAAAATCCTGCCGCCGGAGGCGCTGATCAAAGCGATCCGCCAGGCCGTGGCCGAGGCCTATCAGGAAGCGCCGAGCGTGGTGGTGCTGCTCAATCCGGGCGCATTGCCGAAGACCTCCAGCGGCAAGCTGCAACGCTCGGCATGCCGTAACCGCTTGGCCGACGGCAGCCTCGACAGCTACGCGGTGTTCCCGTCCGCGACCGCAGAAGGTCAGGCACCGGTTGCCTCGGCCTCTGAACTTGAGGCGCGCATCGGCCAGATCTGGGCCGAACACTTGAATGTCAAACAGGTCAACGCCGACGACCATTTCTTCCTGCTCGGCGGCAACTCCATCGCCGCCGCCCAGGTGATCGCCAAGGTGCGCGAAGCGCTGGGCCTGGAGCTCAACCTGCGCCTGCTGTTCGAAGCCCCGACCCTGAGCGCGTTCGCCGTTGCCGTGGCGCAGCAGCAACAGGACGGCGGCAGCGCCCAGGGCGAAATCACCGCGTTGCCGCTTCACGAAGCGTTGCCGCAGTCCTTGGCGCAGAACCGTCTGTGGATCACCTGGCAACTCGACCCGCACAGCAGCGCCTACAACATTCCCGGCGGCCTGCGCCTGCGTGGCGAACTCGATGAGGACGCCCTGAGCGCCAGCTTCCAGCAACTGGTCGAGCGCCACGAATCCCTGCGCACCCGCTTCTTCGAGCGCGACGGCGTGGCCCTGCAGCAGGTGCTGCCTGCCGGCGGGTTCGAGCTGCAGCGGATCGACCTCAGCGACCTGCCGGGCGCCGAGCGCGAGGCCCGTGCGCAGCAGATCCGCGAAGACGAGGCGTGCACCCAGTTCGACCTGGAGAAGGGCCCGCTGCTGTGGGTGACCCTGATCCGCCTCGACGATGAAGACCACCTACTGCTGGTGACGCTGCACCACATCATCGCCGACGGCTGGTCGCTGAACGTGCTGATCGACGAGTTCTCGCGCCTGTACGCCGCCGCGTCCCAAGGCCAGCGGGCGGAGCTGGCGCCGCTGCCGACCCGCTACGCCGACTACGGCAGCTGGCAGCGCCAGTGGCTGGCCCAGGGCGAAGGCGAGCGGCAACTGGCCTACTGGAAAGCGCAGTTGGGAGACGAGCAACCGACCCTGGAGCTGGCCACCGACCACCCGCGCTCGGCCCGTCAGGCCGGCAGCGCCGCCCGCCATACCGTGCGGCTGAGCGTCAGCCTCAGCGAGGCGGTGCGCAACGCCGCACAGGCTCAGGCGGCGACACCGTTCATGCTGTTGCTGTCGGCGTTCCAGAGTCTGCTGCACCGCTACAGCGGCCAGCGCGACATCCGCATCGGCGTGCCCAACGCCAACCGTCCGCGCCTGGAGACCCAAGGCCTGATCGGCTTCTTCATCAACACCCAGGTGCTGCGCGCCGAAGTGGAGCCGCGCCTGCCGTTCAGCGAACTGCTGGCCCGCACCCGTGAGGCCGCGCTCGGCGCCCAGGCCCACCAGGACCTGCCGTTCGAGCAACTGCTCGAAGCCTTCCCCAAGGCCCGCGAGCAAGGCCTGTTCCAGGTCATGTTCAACCATCAGCAACGCGACCTGAGCGCCCTCAAGCGCCTGCCGGGCCTGCTCGCCGAAGAGCTGCCGTGGCACAGCCGCGAGGCCAAGTTCGACCTGCAGCTGCACAGCGAGGAAGACCGCAACGGGCGTCTGACCCTGTCGTTCGACTACGCCGACGAACTGTTCGACCTCGCCACCGTCGAGCGCCTGGCGGAGCATTTCACCCGTCTGCTGGCCGATGCCTGCGAGCGCCCGCAAGCGGCCATCGGCGACCTGCAACTGCTGACGGCCCACGAACTGTCGCGCCAGGATGAGTGGAGCAGCGCGCCGTGCGCCGCCGCGCAGCAATGGCTGCCGGAGCTGCTCAACGAGCAGATGCGGCAAACCCCGGAGCGCACCGCGCTGGTGTGGGACGGCGGCAGCCTCGACCTCGCCGAGCTGCACGCCCGCGCCAACCGCCTGGCCCATTACCTGCGCGACAAGGGCGTCGGCCCGGACGTCTGCGTGGCCATCGCCGCCGAACGTTCGCCGCAACTGCTGATCGGCCTGCTTGCGATCATCAAGGCCGGCGGCGCCTACGTGCCGCTGGATCCGGACTACCCCGCCGAACGCCTGGCCTACATGTTGGCCGACAGCGGCGTCGGGCTGCTGCTGACCCAGACCACGTTGCTCGACCGCCTGCCGGCCTGCGACGGCGTCAGCGTCATCGCCATGGACAGCCTGCACCTGGACACCTGGCCGAGCCAGGCGCCGGGCCTGCACCTGCACGGCGACAACCTTGCTTACGTGATCTACACCTCCGGCTCCACCGGCCAGCCCAAAGGCGTGGGCAACACCCATGGCGCCCTGGCCGAGCGTCTGCAATGGATGCAGGCCACTTATCAGCTGAACGACAGCGACGTGCTGATGCAGAAGGCGCCGATCAGTTTCGACGTGTCGGTGTGGGAATGCTTCTGGCCGCTGATCACCGGCGCGCGCCTGCTGATCGCCGGCCCCGGCGAGCACCGCGATCCGCACCGCATCGCCGAACTGGTGCAGCAGTACGGCGTGACCACGCTGCACTTCGTGCCGCCGCTGCTGTCGCTGTTCATCGACGAACCCCTGAGCGCCGAATGCACCAGCCTGCGCCGGGTGTTCTCCGGCGGCGAAGCGCTGCCGGCGGAACTGCGCAACCGCGTGCTGGCGCAACTGCCGGCTGCGCAACTGCACAACCGCTACGGCCCGACCGAAACCGCCATCAACGTCACCCACTGGCAGTGCAGCGAGGCCGACGGCGAGCGTTCGCCGATCGGCCGCCCGCTGGGCAACGTGATCTGCCGGGTGCTCGACAGCGACCTCAACCCGGTGCCGGCCGGGGTGCCGGGTGAGCTGTGCATCAGCGGCATCGGCCTGGCCCGCGGTTATCTCGGGCGGCCGGCGCTGACCGCCGAACGTTTCGTGACCGATCCGTCGGGCGAGCCGGGCGCGCGCCTGTACCGCACCGGCGACCGGGCACGCTGGACGAACGACGGCGTGATCGAATACCTCGGCCGCCTCGATCAGCAGGTCAAACTGCGGGGCTTCCGGGTCGAGCCGCAAGAGATCGAAGCGCGCCTGCTGGCGCAGGACGGCGTCGCCCAAGCTGCCGTGCTGGTGCGCGACACCGCCGCCGGCCCGCAACTGATCGGCTACTTCACCGCCGGCGATGCCAGCGAGGACCAGGAGGCGCAAATCGCCCGCCTGAAAACCGCCCTCGCCGCCGAACTGCCGGAATACATGGTGCCGGCGCAACTGATGCGCCTGGACGAAATGCCGCTGAGCCCCAGCGGCAAGCTCGACCGCCGTGCCTTGCCCGAGCCGCAGTGGCAGGTGCGCGAGCGCGTCGAACCGGTCAGCGAACTGGAACGCCAGATCGCCGCGATCTGGCGAGAGGTGCTGGGCCTGTCGCAGGTCGGCCTGCGCGACGATTTCTTCGCCCTCGGCGGTCATTCGCTGCTGGCCACCCAAATCATTTCCCGCACCCGCCAGGCCTGCGACGTCGAACTGCCGCTGCGGGCGCTGTTCGAGCACAGCGAGCTCGGCGGTTTCGCCGAGCAGATCCGCCTGATCCAGGCCAGCGGCCGCACCAACAAGCAGCCGCCGATCGAGAAGGTCGACCGCAGCCGGCCGGTGCCGCTGTCCTATTCGCAGCAGCGCATGTGGTTCCTCTGGCAGATGGAGCCGGACAGCCCGGCGTACAACGTCGGCGGCATGGCGCGCCTGCGCGGGGTGCTGGATGTCGGGCGCTTCGAAGCGGCGCTGCAAGCGCTGATCCTGCGTCACGAAACCCTGCGCACCACGTTCCCGAGCGTCGATGGCGTGGCCCGTCAGCAGGTGCATGCCGAAACCGGCCTGCGTATGGACTGGAAGGATTTCTCCAAGCACCCGGCCGAAGTCCGCGAGCAGAAAGTCCAGCAACTGGCCGATGAAGAGGCGCACCGGCCGTTCGACCTGGAAACCGGTCCGCTGCTGCGCGCCTGCCTGGTCAAGACCGCCGAGCAGGAGCACTACTTCGTCCTGACCCTGCACCACATCGTCACCGAAGGCTGGGCGATGGACATCTTCGCCCGGGAACTCAGCGCGCTGTACGAAGCGTTCGTCGACGACCGCGACTCGCCGCTGGAACCGCTGCCGGTGCAGTACCTCGACTACAGCGTCTGGCAGCGCCAGTGGCTGGAGTCCGGCGAACGCCAGCGTCAGCTCGACTACTGGACCGCCCAGCTGGGCCGCGAACACCCGCTGCTGGAACTGCCGGGCGACCGTCCGCGGCCGCCGGTGCAGAGCCACCGGGGCGAACTGTTCCGCTTCGACCTGAGCGATGACCTGGCCGCCCGCGTGCGCGCCTTCAACGCGCAGAACGGCCTGACCCTGTTCATGACCATGACCGCCGCGCTGGCCACCTTGCTCTACCGCTACAGCGGCCAGACCGACCTGCGCATCGGCGCACCGGTGGCCAACCGCATCCGCCCGGAAAGCGAAGGGCTGATCGGCGCATTCCTCAACACCCAGGTGCTGCGCTGCCAGCTCGACGGGCGGATGACGGTGGCCGAGCTGTTCGACCATGTGCGCCACACCGTGATCGAAGGCCAGTCCCATCAGGATCTGCCGTTCGACCATCTGGTGGAAGCGTTGCAGCCACCGCGCAGCGCCGCCTACAACCCGCTGTTCCAGGTGATGTGCAACGTGCAGCGCTGGGAATTCCAGCAGACCCGCACCCTGGCCGGCATGACCGTCGAGTACCTGGTCAACGACGCACGGGCGACCAAATTCGACCTCAACCTGGAAGTCACCGACCTCGACCACCGTCTGGGCTGCTGCCTCACCTACAGCACCGACCTGTTCGATGAGCCGACCATCGCCCGCATGGCCGGGCATTGGCGCAACCTGCTGGAGGCGCTGATCGCCGACCCGCAGCGGCCCCTCAGCGAACTGCCGCTGCTGGACGCGCCGGAGCGCCAGCGCCTGCTCGACAGCCTCGGCGTCGAGGCCGGCGAGCATCGTCTCGACCAGTGCATCCATCACCTGTTCGCCGAGCAGGCGCTGGCGCGCAAAGACGCGCCGGCCCTGACCTTCGCCGGGCAGACCCTGAGCTACGCCGAGCTCGACGCCCGCGCCAACCGCCTGGCCTGGGCGCTGCGCGAGCGCGGCGTCGGCCCGCAGGTGCGGGTCGGCCTGGCGCTTGAGCGGTCGCTGGAGATGGTCATTGGCCTGCTGGCGATCCTCAAGGCCGGCGGCGCCTATGTGCCGCTGGATCCGGAATACCCGCTCGACCGCCTGCATTACATGATCGAGGACAGCGGCGTCGGCCTGCTGCTCAGCGACCGGGCGATGTTCGCCGCCCTGGGCGAGTTGCCGCCGAACGTGGCGCGCTGGTGCCTGGAGGACGACAGCGCCGCGCTGGCCGGCCAGCCGTCCGGCGAGCTGCCGTTCATCAGCCTGCCGCAGCATCAGGCGTACCTGATCTACACCTCGGGCTCCACCGGCAAGCCGAAAGGCGTGGTGGTGTCCCACGGCGAGATCGCCATGCATTGCCAGGCCGTGATCGAACGCTTCGGCATGCGCCCGGACGATTGCGAGCTGCACTTCTATTCGATCAACTTCGACGCCGCCACCGAGCGTCTGCTGGTGCCGCTGCTCAGTGGCGCCCACGTGGTGCTGCGTGCCCAAGGGCAATGGGACGCCGAGGAAATCTGCGGCCTGATCCGCGCGCACCGCATCAGCATCCTCGGCTTCACCCCAAGCTACGGTAGCCAGTTGGCGCAGTGGCTGGCGACGCAAAGCCAGACTTTGCCGGTGCGGATGATCATCACCGGCGGCGAAGCGCTGACCGGCGAGCACCTGCAACGGATCCGCGCCGCGTTCAAGCCGAGCGTGTTCTTCAACGCCTACGGCCCCACCGAAACCGTGGTCATGCCGCTGGCGAGCCTGGCGCCGGAGATGCTGGAGGAGGGCGCCGGCAGTGTGCCGATCGGCAGCGTGATCGGCGACCGCGTCGCCTACATCCTCGACGCCGACCTGGCGCTGGTGCCGCAAGGCGCGACGGGCGAGCTGTACGTCGGCGGCGCCGGCCTGGCCGTGGGTTATCACGAGCGGGCGGGCATCACGTCCGAACGCTTCGTGGCGGATCCGTTCGCCGCCGACGGCGGGCGCATGTACCGCACCGGCGACCTGGTGCGCCAGGGCGCCGACGGTCTGGTGGAGTACATGGGCCGGATCGACCATCAGGTGAAGATCCGCGGCTTCCGCATCGAACTGGGGGAAATCGAAACCCGTCTGTTGGACCACGAGGCGATCCGCGAAGCCGTGGTGCTGGCGCTGGACGCGCCGAGCGGCAAGCAACTGCTCGGCTACCTCGTCACCGACATGGCTGAACGGGACGAGACGCATCAGGCCGCGCTGCGCGAAGCGCTCAAGGCGCACCTCAAGGCGCAACTGCCGGACTACATGGTACCGACCCACCTGATCCTGCTGGCCAGCATGCCGCTGACCGCCAACGGCAAGCTCGACCGCCGCGCCTTGCCGGCACCGGACCCTGCGCTCAACCGCCAGGACTACGTGGCGCCGAGCAACGAGCTGGAGCAGACCCTGGCGCAGATCTGGTGCGAGGTTCTGAACGTTACGCAGGTCGGCCTCAACGACAACTTCTTCGAACTGGGTGGGGACTCGATCCTGTCGATCCAGGTGGTCAGCCGTGCGCGGCAGCAGGGCATCCATTTCAGCCCGCGCGACCTGTTCCAGCACCAGACGGTGCAGACCCTGGCCGCTGTGGCGAGCCGCAGCGAAACCGTGACCGCCGAGCAAGGGCTGGTGACGGGCGAATCGCGCCTGACGCCGATCCAGCATTGGTTCTTCGACACGGAAATCACCGAGCGCCAGCACTGGAACCAGGCGTTGCTGCTGGCACCTGCCACCGCGCTGGAACCCCATCGCCTGGAGCAGGCGCTGCTGGCGGTGATCGAACAGCACGACGCCCTGCGCCTGCGCTTCACCGAAGCCCATGGCGAATGGCAGGCGAACCATCAACCGCTGACCGAGGCTGCCGTGCTGTGGCAAGTGCGCGTGCCGTCCATGGACAAGTGCGCCTCGCTGTTCGCCGACGCCCAGCGCAGCCTCGACCTGGAACACGGGCCGCTGCTGCGTGCGGTGCTGGTCGATGGGCCGGAAGGCCAACAGCGTCTGTTCATCGCCATCCACCACCTGGTGGTCGATGGGGTGTCATGGCGCGTGCTGCTCGACGACCTGCAGACCGTGTACCGCCAGCTCGATGCCGGGCAGTCGGTGAACCTGCCGGCCAAGACCAGCGCCTTCAAGGACTGGGCGGCGCGTCTGCAGGCCTACGCCGGCAGCGAATCCCTGCGTGAGGAACTGGGCTGGTGGCAAGCGCAACTGGCAGGTCCTGTGGCCGGGCTGCCGTGCGAGAACCCCGAGGGCGGGCGCCAGAACCGTCACGGGCAAACCGTCAATGTGCAACTGGATGCCGAGCGCACCCGGCAGTTGCTGCAACAGGCGCCGAGCGCCTACCGCACCCAGGTCAACGACCTGCTGCTGACTGCGTTGGCCCGCGTGCTGTGCCGCTGGAGCGGCCAACCGTCGGCGCTCGTCCAGCTGGAAGGCCACGGCCGCGAAACCCTGTTCGACGACATCGACCTGACCCGTACCGTCGGCTGGTTCACCAGTGCTTACCCGTTGCGCCTGACCCCGCACGGCATCGAAGAGGCGGCCGGCCAGGGCGCGTCGATCAAGGCGATCAAAGAGCAATTGCGCGCAGTACCGCACAAGGGCCTGGGCTATGGCGTGCTGCGCTACCTGGCCGACGGCGCCAGCCGCGACAGCATGGCGGCGCTGCCGAACGCGCCGGTCACCTTCAACTACCTCGGCCAGCTCGACCAGACCCTGGGCAACGACGCACTGTTCCGTCCGGTGGACGAACCGGTCGGCGCCGCCCACGATCCGCAGGCCCCGCTGCCGAACGAGCTGAGCGTCGACGGCCAGGTGTCCGGCGGCGAGTTGCAGCTGCGCTGGACCTTCAGCGCCGAGCGCTACGATCCGCAGACCATCCAGGATCTGGCCGATGCTTACATCGGCGAGCTGCAGAGCCTGATCGGCCACTGCCTGCAGGACGGCGCGGGCGGCCTGACGCCGTCCGACTTCCCGCTGGCGCAGCTGACCCAGGCCCAGCTCGACGCGTTGCCGGTGCCGGCGGCGCAGATCGAAGACGTGTACCCGCTGACCCCGATGCAGGAGGGCATGCTGCTGCACACCCTGCTCGAACCGGGCACCGGCCTGTACTACATGCAGGACCGCTACCGCATCAACAGCGAGCTCGACCCCGAGCGCTTCGCCCAGGCGTGGCAAGCGGTGGCGGCCCGTCACGAAGCCTTGCGCGCGTCGTTCTGCTGGAACGTCGGCGAAGACATGCTGCAGGTGATCCACACCCCGGGCCGCACGCCGATCGAGTACCTGGACTGGAGCGCGGTCGCCGACGCCGAGCAGGAGCCGAAACTCCAGGCGCTGCTCAAGGCCGAGCGCGAGGCCGGGTTCGACCTGCTCAACCAGGCACCGTTCCACCTGCGCCTGATCAAGGTCGGCGCGGCGCGCTACTGGTTCATGATGAGCAACCACCACATCCTGATCGATGCCTGGTGCCGCTCGCTGCTGATGAACGATTTCTTCGAGATCTACACCGCCCTCGGTGAAGGCCGCGAGGCGCAACTGGCCGTGCCGCCGCGCTACCGCGACTACATCGGCTGGCTGCAGCGCCAGAGCCTGGCCGAAGCGCGCCAGTGGTGGCAGCAGAACCTGCAAGGGTTCGAGCGCACCACGCCGATCCCGAGCGACCGGCCGTTCCTGCGTGAGCACGCCGGCGAGAGCGGCGGCATGATCGTCAGCGACCGCTACACCCGTCTCGATGTGCAGGACGGCGCGCGTCTGCGCGAACTGGCCCAGGCCCATCAGCTGACCGTCAACACCTTCGCCCAGGCGGCGTGGGCGCTGGTGCTGCGCCGCCTGAGCGGCGACCGTGACGTGCTGTTCGGCGTCACCGTGGCCGGCCGCCCGGTGGAGATGCCGCAGATGCAGCGTACCGTGGGGCTGTTCATCAACAGCATCGCGCTGCGGGTGCAGATCCCGGCGGACGACCAGCGCTGCGGCGTGCGCCAGTGGCTCAATGGCCTGCTCGACAGCAATATGCAGCTGCGCGAGTACGAATACCTGCCGCTGGTGAACATCCAGGAGCAGAGCGAACTGCCCAAGGGCCAGCCGCTGTTCGACAGCCTGTTCGTGTTCGAGAACGCCCCGGTGGAGGTCTCGGTGCTGGACCGGGCGCAGAGCCTCAACGCCACCTCGGACTCGGGCCGCACCCACACCAACTTCCCGCTGACGGCGGTGTGCTACCCGGGCGACGACCTCGGCCTGCACCTGTCCTACGACCAGCGCTACTTCGACGAATCGACGGTCGAGCGCATGCTCGGCGAGTTCAAGCGCCTGCTGCTGGCGCTGGTGGACGGCTTCCATGGCGACATGGCCGACCTGCCGCTGCTGGGCGCCGACGAGCAGGACTTCCTGCTGCACGGCTGCAACCGGAGCGGCCACGACTATCCGCTGGAGACGAGCTACGTCGAACTGTTCGAAGCGCAGGTGGCGGCGCACCCACAGCGCATCGCCGCCAGTTGCCTCGACCAGCGCCAGAGCTACGCCGACCTGAACCTGCGCGCCAACCGTCTCGGCCACGCGCTGGTCGCGGCCGGGGTGCGGATGGATCAACCGGTGGCGCTGCTGGCCGAGCGTAGCCTCGACCTGCTGGGCATGATCATCGGCAGCTTCAAGGCCGGCGCCGGCTACCTGCCGCTGGATCCGGGCCTGCCGAGCCAGCGCCTGAGCCGCATCATCGAACTGAGCCGCACGCCGGTGCTGGTGTGCAGCGAGGCGTGCCGCGAACAGGCCCAAGCCTTGCTCGATGAGTCCGGCTGCGCCAACCGTCCGCGTCTGCTGGTGTGGGAAGAGGTTCAGGCCGGCGCGCAAGCGTCGTCCGACCCAGGCATCTACAGCGGCCCGGACAACCTGGCCTACGTGATCTACACATCGGGCTCCACCGGCCTGCCCAAAGGCGTGATGGTCGAGCAGCGCGGCATGCTCAACAACCAGTTGAGCAAGGTGCCGTACCTGAACCTGAGCGACGCCGACGTGATCGCCCAGACCGCCTCGCAGAGCTTCGACATTTCGGTCTGGCAGTTCCTCGCCGCGCCGCTGTTCGGCGCGCGGGTGGACATTGTGCCGAACACCATCGCCCACGATCCGCAAGGCTTGCTGGTGCACGTGCAGCAGCAGGGCATCACCGTGCTGGAAAGCGTGCCGTCGCTGATCCAGGGCATGCTTGCCTCGGACCGCCTGAGCCTGGACGGCCTGCGCTGGATGCTGCCGACCGGCGAGGCGATGCCGCCGGAGCTGGCGCACCAATGGCTGCTGCGTTACCCGGACATCGGTCTGGTGAACGCCTACGGTCCTGCGGAATGTTCGGACGACGTGGCGTTCTTCCGGGTCGACCTGGCCTCGACCCGCGGCAGTTACCTGCCGATCGGCACGCCGACCGACAATAACCTGCTGTACCTGCTCGACGGTGCGCTGGACCTGGTGCCGTTGGGTGCCGTGGGCGAGCTGTGCGTGGCGGGCACCGGGGTCGGCCGTGGTTACGTCAGCGATCCGCTGCGCACCGCACCGGTGTTCGTGCCGAACCCGTTCGGTGCGCCGGGCGAGCGGCTGTACCGCACCGGTGACCTGGCCCGCCGTCGCAGCGACGGTGTGCTGGAGTACGTCGGCCGGGTCGACCATCAAGTGAAGATCCGCGGCTACCGGATCGAACTGGGCGAGATCGAGGCGCGTCTGCACGAGCAGCCGGAAGTCCGCGACGGCGCGGTCGGCGTGCAGGAGGGCGCCAACGGCAAGCACCTGGTCGGTTATCTGGTGGCGGCCGATTCGGCACTCAGCCCGGCCGAACGGCTGGAGCGGATCAAGCAGCGCCTGCGCGCCGAACTGCCGGAGTACATGGTGCCGCTGCACTGGCTGTGGCTGGAACGCCTGCCGCTCAACGCCAACGGCAAGCTCGACCGCAAGGCCTTGCCGGCGCTGGAGATCGGCCAGTTGCAGAGCCAGGACTACCTGGCGCCGCGCAGCGAACTGGAGCAGACCCTGGCCGACATCTGGGCCGAGGTGCTGAAGGTGGAGAGGGTGGGCGTACGCGACAACTTCTTCGAGCTCGGCGGCCATTCGCTGCTGGCCACGCAGATCGCCTCGCGGGTGCAGAAGGCTCTGCAACGGGACGTGCCGCTGCGGGCGATGTTCGAGTGCAGCACGGTGGCGGAGCTGGCCGAGTACATCGAAGGACTGGTGGCCAACGACATCACCGCGGACAAGGCGGACCGGCTCAATGACCTGATGGCGGAACTGGAAGGGTTTTAATCGCCGGGGCCGCGCCGGCCCCATCGCCAGCAGGCTGGCTCCCACAGGGATCTTGGGTGAGTGCAGAAATGGCGGACACCGCAAAACCTGTGGGAGCTGCGGTGCGACGACTCGGCTTGCCAGCGATGAGGCCGACACATGCAGCCTCGGTGTTGGCAGGGCGACCGCCATTGCCAGCAGGTATTGTGGCCGTCCGCTAGGCCTGCGAACGACTGAGAATCCTGTGGGAGCCAGCCTGCTGGCGATGGCGTCTGCAAAACCACCGCAAAACCGTCTTGTACATTGCCGTACATTTCCAAGGTTGACGACAACGAACCGGCAGCTCAGTCTGCCGGTTCTCTTTTTCTCGCGGAGGTGATGGATGCCCTTTTTCACGGTGGACGGACAAGCGCTGCACTACACGGATCAAGGCTCGGGCCCGGCGCTGCTCCTGGCCGGCAGCTACCTGTGGGACGAGGCCATGTGGGCGCCGCAGATCGCCGCGCTGTCGCCGCACTACCGGGTGATCGCGTTGGACCTGTGGGGCCACGGCGAGTCCGGGCGCTTGCCCGAAGGCACCGCGTCGCTGGACGACATCGCCCGCCAGGCCCTGGCGCTGCTCGATCACCTGGACATCGACCGGGTCACCCTCGCCGGCCTGTCGGTGGGCGGCATGTGGGGCGTGCGCCTGGCGCTGTCGGCGCCGCAGCGGCTCAACGGCCTGGTGCTGATGGACACCTACGTCGGCGTCGAGCCGGAGCCGACCCGTCAGTACTACTTCTCCCTGTTCAAGCAGATCGAAGAGAGCGGCGCGATTTCCGAGCAACTGCTGGACATCGTCGTGCCGATCTTCTTCCGCCCGGGCATCGACAAGGCGTCGGCGCTGTACCAGGACTTTCGCGCGAAACTGGCGGGCTACTCGCCGCAGCGCCTGCGCGAAAGCATCGTGCCGATGGGGCGCATCACCTTCGGGCGGGATGATCTGCTGCCGCGTCTGGGGGAACTGGATGCAGCGACCACGCTGGTGGTGTGCGGCGACCAGGACAAACCGCGTCCGCCGACGGAGGCACAGGAAATGGCGGAGCTGATCGGCTGCCCGTGCGTGCTGGTGCCGGAGGCGGGGCACATCTCCAACCTGGAGAACCCGGCGTTCGTGACCGAGGTGCTGTTCACGTTCCTGAGCGAGCGCAACCGCTAGGCCCGGTTTCGTGCCGCAGCCAAAACCTGTAGGAGCTTGCCTGCAAGCGATGAGGCCGGCACAGCCAGCATCACCGTTGGCAGACCCACCGCCATCGCCAGCAGGCTGGCTCACACAAGGAATCTCGGATGTATGCGGAATCTGCGGCCGCCTCCAGAACCTGTGGGAGCGGGCTTGCCCGCGATGAGGCCGGTACAGCCGACATCTTTATCGCCTGACCCACCGCCATAGCCAGCAGGCCGGCTTCCACAGGGAATCTCGGATGTCTGCAGAACCTGTCGCCGCCAAACCTGTGGGAGCTGGCTTGCCAGCGATGAGGCCGGCACAGCCAGCATCACCGTTGCCTGACCCACCGCCATCGCCAGCAGGCTGGCTCCCACAGGAAGTCTCGGGTGAATGCAGAGCCTGCGTTCACCGCAGAACAATGTGTGAACGGCGCTGCCTGCAAAAGCCGGCGTTACTTGGGCCCCAGGATCTTCGCCAGTTTGTCCGGCGCCGGCGCCCCTTGCTGTTGCTGCAGCTCGCCCTTGTCGTCCATGTAGAAGATCGCCGGGGTGGCCTGCAGCTCCAGCTCGTCCATCAGTTGCATGTTCGCCTCCAGCTTGGCCTGCACCGCCGCCGGGACGTCCTTCATTGCCTTGAGCGAGCTGCCCTTGCCGGCCTTCTCGTGGTCTTCCAGGGCCTTGGCCGGATCCTTGGCCGCCAGCAATGCGGCGGACTTGCCCGGGCTGTCCTCGCGGATGATGCCGACCATGATGTGGCGCAGCTGCACCTTGCCGGCCTTGACCCAGGGACGGGCCTGCTCCCAGAACATGTTGCAGTACGGGCAGTTCGGATCGCTGAACAGGTACACGGTGCGCGGGGCGTCCTTGTTGCCGTCCTGAATCCAGTTGCTCGCCTCGAACTTGCCCCAGATCTCCTTGGCCATCGGCGCGTAGACCAGCTTCTGCAGCGGCTCGCTGCTCAGGTCGTTGCCGTCGGCGTCGTACAGGTTGCCCAGCAGCACGTGCTTGCCGTCGGGCGTCAGGTACAGCGCCATGCCACGGTTCTGGTACTGCGCCGCATAGCCGCGCAGGCCGTCCGGGGCGTCGAAGCGGCCGACGATCTTCGCGCCCTTGGCTTCGATCTTCTTGATCGCGTCGGGCAGTTCTTCAGCGGCCTGCACGGACGGCAGATGCAGCAGGGCAGCGCCCAGGGTCAGCGTCAGCAGGTGGCGGAGGCGGGGCATGGCAGTTTCCTTGCAGAGGTGGCCGGTGCGGCGTTCGGGTTCGAATCGGGGGTGTCGAAGTTTTCCAGGGCGCGGGCCAGGCTGGCGTTCGACAGTTCGCCCAGGTGGCTGCCCAGCAGGCGCCCGTCCGGACTGTAGAACAAGGTGGTCGGCAAGGCCATGGAACCCACGGCCTGGCCCAGGCGCCCGCTGCGGTCGAACAGGACGTTGTTCAGGCTCAGGCCCTGGGTCTCAAGAAAGGTGGCCACGCTCTGCATGCTCTCGGCCTGGTTGACGAACAGGAACGTCAGATCCGGGCGCTGCTGCTGGGCGTTCTCCAGCACCGGCATTTCCCGCCGGCACGGCGGGCACCAGGTGGCCCACAGGTTGATCACCAGCGGCCCGCCCCGGTAGTCGGTCAGTTCCACGGTTTCCCCGGCGGCGTTGCGCAGGGTGATCTGCGGCAGGCGCGTGCCTTGTTCATAGATGCCCAGCGCCAAGGTCGCCAGCAGCCAGAAGCCCACGCCGCTCGCCACGCCGAAGCCCAGCGGGCGGCGCAGGCCCGGCCGGCGCCAGCCGCGGTACAGGGCGGCGAGCAGCAGCGCGATCACCCCCGGCCAGGCGAGGAAGCCGCCGTCGCGCAGGTCGATGATCTGCCAGGGATCGCTGCGGTAATGGCCCCAGTACACGGCCACGAACGCGATGCGCGCCGCCAGCAGGCCGAGCAGGAACAGGCTGAACAGCGCCGACTCGGGATTGTCCCCGCCACGCTTGGCCACCCGCCAGCCGACGAACGTCGCCAGCGCCAATGCACTGATCAGCAGCAGGTGGTTGAGCGCGATGGCAAAGGTGCCGAGGGTGAAGGTCAGCATTAACGGGCGTCTCGGGTGATGGTCCAGTGTTGCAGGAAGGCGTCGGCGCTCACTTCGCCGGTGATGCGCCGGCTGCGCCGCTCTTCGCCGTCGGCGCCGATCCACACGAAACTCGGCGGTCCGGGCACTTTGTAGCGGCCGAGCAGTTCGCGGCTGGCGGCATTGTCGGCGGTGACGTCGATCCGGAGCAAGCGCACGTCGCTCAACGCCTGCATCACCCGGGCCTGGCCGAACACCTGCTTCTCCATGACCTTGCACGACACGCACCAGTCCGCGTAGTAGTCGAGCATCGCCCACTGGCCCCGGGCCTTTGCCGCATCCAGCTCACGGGCCAGGGCGGCGGGATCCTTGATGGTGGTGAAGGCGTCGTGGCTGTCGGGGGCCGCTGCACCGTCGCGTCCGGCGCTGTAGACCTGCAACGGCCGGTACGGATCGTCGCTGCCGCCGGCCGCGCCGACCACCAGCAGGCTGCCCCACAGGCCCAACAGCAGCGAACCGGCGCCGAACACATGGGCGACGCGGCCGAAGCCTTCGGACTGTTTCCAGGCGCTGTACGCGGCGATCAGCAGCAGGGCGCCGCACAGGCCCAGCCACAGCACGGGATCCAGCACCGGACGCAGCATCAGCAGCGCGGTGGCCAGGAACAGGAAACCGAACACGCCTTTGAGCAGGTTCATCCAGGCGCCGGGCTTGGGCAGGAAGCGATTGCCCACCGTCACCAGCACCAGCAGCGGCACACCGATGCCGATGCCCAGGGCGAACAGGATCAGCCCGCCGTGCACGGCGTTGCCGCTCTGGGCGATGTAGAGCAGGGCGCCGGCCAGCGGTGCGGTCATGCACGGGCCGACCAGCAGGCCGGACAACGCCCCCAGCACCCCGGCACCGATCAGGCTGCCGCCGGTGCGGCTGCGCGAGGCGTGCTCCAGCCGGTCGCGCAACGCCACCGGCAACTGCAGCTCGAAGAACCCGAACATCGGCAGCGCCAGCACCACGAAAATCGCCGCGAAGGCCCCCAGCAGCCAGGGGTTCTGCAACCACGCCTGCAGGTTCGCGCCCAGCGAGGCCGCCACCACGCCCATCGCCGCGTAGACCAGCGCCATGCAGATCACATAACTGCCGGCCAGGGCAAAACCGCGTCGCGGGGTGGCGCCGCTGCCGACGATCATGCCCGCCAGGATCGGCAGCATCGGCAGCGAGCACGGGGTGAATGCCAGCAACAGCCCGAGGCCGAAGAACACCAGCAGGCTCCAGCCCAGCGCCCGCTGCTGCAGGCCGCTGGCCAGGGCCTGATCCGGCGCCTCGGTGCCCGTGGCCGCAGTCGCCTGACCGCCGAGGTCGATGATCCGGGTCTGTGGCGGATAGCACAGGCCGGCGTCGGCGCAGCCCTGATAGCTGACCTTGATCTGGCCGCTGGCGTCGGCCGGGATCTTCAGCTCCAGGCCCTGGCGGTACACCGGTTGCTCACCGAAAAACTCGTCGCTGTGGGACTCGCCCTCGGGCAGGGCCGGTTGCCGGTCGGTGCTCAGGCCATCCAATTTCAGACGTTTCTGATACAGGTAATAGCCGTCGGTGATCTGCCAGAACAGCTGGGTTTCGCCGGATTCCAAGCGTTCGGACGTCAGCACGAACGCCTTGTCGACCGGCAGGAACTCGGGCTTGGCGTCGAACGGATTATTGCCGGCCTGGGCCAGCGTGGAGATCAGCAACGCAAAAAAGAGAAAGAAATGACGCATGGAGGAGCCTTGTCCCTGTGCAATTGAGGTGCACATTGGCGCGCGGCGATTAACCGATGATTAACCGCCGCGCCCTTGTCGGTGCGGCGTTCGGGGCATAATGTCGGCTTAATCGGCCGGCGGCCTAATCTGCCTTTTTCTACGGGATCCACCATGCACGTACTGGTTTGCGAAGACGACGAGTTGATCGCCAGCGGCATCGTCGCGGGGCTGACGGCCCAAGGCCTGACCGTCGAGCACGTCAACACCGCCTCCAAGGCGCGGGCGATGCTCAAGGTCGCGGAATTCGACGTGATGGTGCTGGATCTCGGCCTGCCCGACGAAGACGGCCTCAAGCTGTTGCAGCAGTTGCGCCAGCAGGGCCTGGAGATTCCGGTGCTGATCCTCACCGCGCGGGACTCGGTCACCGACCGGGTCGACGGCCTGCAGGCCGGCGCCGACGATTACCTGCTCAAGCCTTTCGACCTGCGCGAACTGTTCGCCCGCCTGCAGACCCTGTTGCGGCGGGTGGCGGGGCGCAGCGTCAATCTGATCGAGCACGGTGCGCTGACCTACGACCCGAGCAGCCGCGAAACCACCCTCGCAGGGCGGCCGGTGGACCTGTCGCGGCGCGAGCAGTCGCTGTTGCAGGCCCTGCTGCACAACCGCGGCCGGGTGCTGTCGACCGAGCAGTTGAAGGACAGCGTCTACGGGTTCAACGACGAGCTGGAAAGCAACGCGCTCAACGTGCACATCCACCACCTGCGCAGCAAACTGGGCAAAGGCATCGTGGAAACCGTGCGCGGCCTGGGCTACCGCCTGGGCCCGGCCGACGGCGGAGATTCCGACAAGTGATGAGCCTGCGCCTGCGCCTGAGCCTGACCCTCGGCGCCGCCTTCGCGCTGATCTGGGCCCTGGCCGCCGCCTGGATGCTCAGCGACCTGCGCAACCAGATGATGTTCTCTCTCGACCAGCGCCTGGTGGCGTCGGCGCGGATGGTCGCGGGGCTGCTGGAGCAATTGCCGGCGTTGCCGGGCAAGGGCGAGGGCACCCATTTCAGCGCCGAGCAACTGAACATCCCCGGCGGCATGGCCTGCCAGGTCAGTTCGTTGCGCGGCGAGATCCTCGCCCGCAGCCACAACAACCCGGAACAGGCGCTGGAAGCGCAAAAAATGGGCTTCCACGACCAGATGATCGACGGCGCGCCGTGGCGCACCTTCACCCTGGCCCGGGGCGATGTGCGGATCACCACGGCGGACCGGGTGATCGAGCGCGAGGCCCTGAACATGTCGATCCTGCTGGCGGCCTCGGTGCCGGTGGGCGTGGCGTTGCTGGGCTGCCTGTGCCTGCTGTGGCTGGGGATCGGCCAGGGGCTGACGCCGCTCAACCGCCTGCGCGAAGCCTTGATGCGGCGCAACGCCGATTCGCTGGAGCCGTTGCAGATCCAGGCCTTCCCCAGCGAACTGAAACCGCTGCTCGAAACCCAGAACCAGCTGTTCCTGCGCATCGGCAAGACCATCGAGCGCGAACGCCGCCTGACCGGCGACGCCGCCCATGAGCTGCGCAGCCCGCTGACGGCGATCAAGACCCACCTGCAAGTGGCGCGCATGACCGACGGCAGCGCCCGCGACCAGTCATTGGCCCGGGCCGAGGAGGGCGCCGACCGGCTGCACCGCACCCTGGAGCAACTGCTGTTGCTGGCCCGGGTGGAGGGCAGCCTGTCGTTCGATGACGGCGTGCAGTGCAGCGCCGAGCAAGTGGCGAAACTGGCGATCCAGGATTCGGCCAGCGACCAGCGCCAGCGGATCCGGCTGCTCTTGCCGGAGCGGTTGTCGGCCGCGCCGCTGCAGATGCCGGCGGTGCTGTCCATCGCGGCCCTGCGCAACCTGCTCGACAATGCCCTGCGCCACACCCCGGCGGACGGGCCGGTGGAGCTGAGCCTGGAAACCAGCGGCAACCGCGTGCGTTTCGTGGTGCGCGACCACGGCCCCGGCATCGCCTCGGACGACCTTCAGCACCTGACCCAGCGCTTCTGGCGCAACGGCCAGAGCACCGGCTGCGGCCTGGGGCTGGCGATCGTCCAGGCGATTGTCCAGCGCTGCGCCTGCACCCTGCATTTCGACAGCCGCCCCGACGGCCTGCGCGTCGAGCTGACCATGCCGCTGCAACCGGCCTGAACCAGGCACCTTTGCGGTGCCTTGACCGACGTCATCGCCAGCAGGCTGGCTCCCGCATGGTGTTGCGCCGGGCACATCAAATGTAACGCCTGCACATTGGCGATGCGCCCGCCGCACCGCTATCGTCCTGCTCAGCCTGACTCAACGGACTGAGGAAACCGCGACATGGACGCCTCCATCTACATCTGCCCGGCCACCTTGCGCGATGCCGGCGTGATCAGCCGCATCGTCGAGCGCTCGATCCGGGTCGGTTGCGCCCTCGACCACCGCAACGACGCGCAACTGGTCGACCACTGGATCCGTCGGCAATCGCCCGAGCACATCCGCGCCTGGCTGGCCGATCCCGAGCACTACCTGAACATCGCACTGTTGCAGGACAAGCCGGTCGGGGTCGGCATGGCGGCGGCTTGCGGCGATGTCACCCTGTGCCACGTGCAGCCGGAGTGGTTCCGCCGTGGGGCCGGGCGGGCGCTGATGGGGGATCTCGAAGGCTGGCTGCGGATCCGCGGAACGCCCCGCGCGACACTGCGCAGCACCCGCGCGGGTGAAGCCTTCTACCGGCGCCTGGGCTATTGCGAGTCGGCGCCGCGCCAGCTCCACCACGGCGTGCAGGCGCTGCCGATGCACAAACGGTTGCCGTTGTCGGCCTGACCGGCGATCAAGGGTGTAAATCCTCGACGCGCTTAAGCGTTTCCAGAACAGGAAAACCTGCATGTGCGCTCCATGACCGGAACGCGCACCTGCGTGGTGTGCAGTTTTGGTCACTATCCATAGCGCATTGAGGGGTCGAGAGATGTCAGTCGCCACCAGCCAAATCGAAACATCGCCGGCCGAAACCGGCCACGAACCGGCGGAAACGCTGTACCAGTTCAACGAGTCGCCGCTGCTGGCCCGCCAGAGCCGCCAGGAGTCCAACGCCCGCAGTTACCCGCGGCGCATTCCGCTGGCGCTCAAGCGCGCCAAGGGCCTGTATGTCGAAGACGTCGAAGGCCGTCGCTTCATCGACTGCCTGGCCGGTGCCGGCACCCTGGCGCTGGGGCACAACCACCCGGTGGTGATCGGGGCGATCCAGCAGGTGCTGGCCGATGAGCTGCCGCTGCACACCCTCGACCTGACCACCCCGGTCAAGGACCGGTTCGTCCAGGACCTGTTCGGCCTGTTGCCGCAGGCATTGGCCGCGGAAGCGAAAATCCAGTTCTGCGGCCCGACCGGCACCGACGCCGTGGAAGCCGCGCTGAAACTGGTGCGCACCGCCACCGGGCGCAGCACCGTGCTGTCGTTCGCCGGCGGCTACCACGGCATGAGCCAGGGCGCGCTGAGCCTGATGGGCAGCCTGGGGCCGAAGCGGCCGCTGGGCGCGCTGCTCAGCAACGGCGTGCAGTTCATGCCGTTCCCGTACGACTACCGCTGCCCGTTCGGCCTCGGCGGCGCCGCCGGCGTGAACGCCAACCTCAGCTACCTGGAGAACCTGCTCAACGACCCCGAGGCCGGCGTGCAGTTGCCGGCGGCGGTGATCGTCGAGGCGGTGCAGGGCGAGGGCGGGGTGATCCCGGCGGACATCGAGTGGCTGCGCGGTCTGCGCCGCATCACCGAGAAGGCCGGCGTGGCGCTGATCGTCGACGAGATCCAGAGCGGTTTCGCCCGCACCGGCAAGATGTTCGCCTTCGAGCACGCCGGCATCGTGCCGGACGTGGTGGTGCTGTCCAAGGCCATCGGCGGCAGCCTGCCGCTGGCGGTGGTGGTCTACCGCGAGTGGCTCGACAAATGGCAGCCGGGGGCCCACGCCGGTACGTTCCGCGGCAACCAGATGGCGATGGCCGCCGGCTCTGCGGTCATGCGTTACCTGGTCGAGCACAAGGTCTGTGAACATGCCGCCGCCATGGGCGAGCGCCTGAGCGAGCATTTGCGCCTGCTGCAGCGGGACTTCCCGCAGTTGGGCGACATCCGCGGCCGCGGCCTGATGCTCGGGGTCGAACTGGTCGATCCGCACGGTACGCCGGACGCCTTGGGCCACCCGCCGGCCTTCGCCCGTCTGGCGCCGCTGGTGCAGCGCGAATGCCTCAAGCGCGGCCTGATCCTGGAGCTGGGCGGCCGCCATGGCGCGGTGGTGCGGTTCCTGCCGCCGCTGGTGATCACCGCAGCGGAAATCGACCGCGTCGCCGGGATCTTCGGCCGTGCCTTGGCCGCCGCGATTGCGGCCCTGTAAATTTTTCGCCGCGCCGAACGTTCCTTCTACATACCCGGCTGCACCGTTCGTGCAGCCCACCCTTACAGCGATGGAGACACAGCATGACGTCAGTATTCGACCGCGAGGACATCCTCTTTCAGGTCGTGGTGAACCACGAAGAGCAGTACTCGATCTGGCCGGATTACAAGGCCGTGCCGCAAGGCTGGCGCACCGTGGGCAAAAGCGGCATGAAGAAAGAGTGCCTGGCCTACATCGAAGAGGTCTGGACCGACATGCGTCCGCTGAGCCTGCGCCAGAAGATGGAAGCGCAAGCGGCTGCCCAGTAAGCCGTCGGCCAAAGAAAAACCCGCTGGACCGGTGACGGTCAGCGGGTTTTTTCTTGCCTGCGGTTTTTGTCAGGACCGGTAGGGCCTCATCGCCAGCCTGCTGGCGATGAACGATGACCCGGTTCCGGATGAGACTAAGTGCCGCTCAAGCCCTTGAGCAGCAGATCCACATTGCCCTCCAGCTCGGCCACCGGATCCGCTCCGTCGGTGCCCAGCACCACCAAGCGGCTGCCCGCGTCGGCAATCGCCGTCTTCAGCGCCGGGGAAGGCTCGCGGTGATGCAGCACCACCGCCACGTCGTTGTCCTTCAGGGTGGCGGTGAGCCGTTTCAGATCCTCCGGCGTCCACTCGGCGTCCGGCCGTGCATCCTGGCCGGCCAGCTCCAGGTTGAGGCTGCCGATCAGATACCCGAAATGGTCGCTCAGGCTCATCACGCTCAGGTTATCGGCGCTCGCCAGCCGCGCCTCGGTGTCGGCGTTGAGCTTGAGCAGACGCTGTTTCAGCGCCGCCAGGTTGGCTTCGATCTTCGGCTTGTCCTGCGGCGCCAGGCGTACCAGGTCCGCCGCCATCACATCGGCCATGCGCCCCATGTTGTTGCCCGCCAGCCACGGTTGGCTGTTCAGGCCGTCGACCTTGAGGCCCGGCTGCACGGCGATGCCGGGCAGGGCGCCGTCCACGGGCCGGGCGGCGTCGACCTCGACGATGCGGATGTTGCTGCGCCGGGCCATCGGGTACAGCGGATCATCGGCCCACAACGAGCGCACGCCGATCACCGCATCGGCGCCGGTCGCCAGCTTGCTCAGCGCCGGGGCGCCGCGACCGCTGAAGTAGGCGGTCTGGCGGCTGCCCGGCAGGTTGGCCGGTGCCGCGCGTTCCAGGCTGACGGCCGTGCCTTTGAGCAGCGTTTCGCCCAGGCCGTAGGTGATCGGCAGCGAGGCCAGCACCCGCAGCGGCCCGGTGCCGTCGGCGGCCATGACGGAGGTGGAGACCGCGCCGCACAGGGCGAGGGCCAGGGTCAGTCGTCGCAATGCAAAAGTCATTTATCCGAGGTTCCCTTTCAGGCTGGGGACGACGCCGCGCGCGACGGCGGCGAGGGCGAAGGCGAGGCCGGCGACCAGGATGATCGCGGCGCCGGACGGCACCGGCAGGTCGAACACGATGGGCGCCAGGATCCCGCACAGGGTGCTCACGGTGGCGATCAGCACCGAGCACCAGAAGAAGCCCTTGAGCGACTGGCTCAGCAGGCGCGCGGCCGCGGCCGGGATCACCAGCAGGGCGCCGACCAGGATCGCGCCGATGACCTTCACCGCCGCGACGGTGATCAGCGTCACCAGGATCACGAACAGGTAGTCCAGCGCCTTGACCGCCACCCCGCGCACCGCCGCCAGTTGCGGGTTGAAGCTGGCGAGCATGATCCGGTTGTACAGCGGCAGGGCCAGGGCCATCACCAGCGCACCGACGATGGCCAGCACCAGCAGGTCGTTGCCGTTGACCGTCAGCACCGAGCCGAACAGGACGTTCTCCAGGATGTGCACGTTGATCTTGCCGGCCAGGATCAGCAGCAGGCTGGCGCCGAGGGCCAGGGACACCGACAGGAACACGCCGATCAGGGTGTCCGGCGCCAGGCCGGTGCGGTTGCGCAGGTAATTGAGCAGGATGCCGAACAGCAGGCAGTAGCCGAACAGGCTGCCGTAAGGGCCGGTGTAGGGCTCGCCGAGCAGGATGCCGATGGCCACGCCGGTCAACGCGGCGTGGCCGACCGCTTCGGAGAAGAACGCAAAGCGCTTGACCACAACCAAGGTGCCGAGGCCGCCCAGCACCGGGCCGATCAGCAGGCCGGCGAGCAAGGCATTGACCACAAAACCATAGGCCAGCGCCTCGGGCAGATAACCGGAGGAGGCCCAGCCTTGGACCATCAGCCGAAAGGCTTCGTAACTCATTGCGCAGCGCTCCGTGGGTGGGTCGAGAACAGGGTCAGCAGGCGTTCCGGGGTCAGGGCCTGTTGCGGCGGGGCGTCGAACAGCACCCGGCGGCTGAGGCCGGTGACGTGATCGGCCAGACGGCCGACCGCTTCCAGGTCGTGCTCGATCCACAGCACGGTGATGCCGGCGGCGCGCCAGTCGCCGAGCAGGCGTTCGAACACCTGGATCCCGGCTTCGTCCAGCGCCGACATCGGCTCGTCGAGCACCAGCAGTTGCGGCGCCGGGATCAGGCCCTGGGCCAGCAGCACCCGTTGGCGTTCGCCGCCGGACAGCGCGCCCATCCGGCGCTTGCGCTTGTCCTGCATGCCGACCCGTTCCAGCGCATCGCCGATGGCCCCGGCGTAGTGCCGGCTCAGGCCGAGGAACGCCGGACGGCGCTGGCACATGGCGGCCATGAAGTCATCGACGGTCATCGGCAGGCCCCGGTCGAACTCCAGCGCCTGCGGCACGTAGCCGATGGTGCCGGGCTCGCCGGGCCACTGCAGGGTGAGCCGGCCCTGGTGGGGCATCTGGCCGAGCAGGGTCTTGATCAGCGAACTCTTGCCGCCGCCGTTGGGGCCGACCAGCGCGTGCACGCTGCCGGGCCGCACCGTGAAGGTGACGTTGTCCAGGATCGTCGTGCGCCCGAGCGTCAGGTTCACTTCGTTGAAATCCAGGGTCGGCCCCAGTGCGAGCGGGGTTGCCCGCGAAAACGCCGGATCGGCCGGCATCATCGCAGGATGACTCACCGCCTTCGCGGGCACGCCCGCTCCCACAGGGGATTCGATGTCTGTCGAACTCATGCGCCGGACTCCTGGATCGCCCGCACCACGGTGTTGAGGTTGCCGGCCATTTCTTTTTCGTACTTGTCGGCGGTGTATTCGCCGTAGGAAATGTGCGACAGCGGATAGAGCTTCACGCCGGATTCGCGCTGGATGGTGTCGACATAGGTGGAAGGGAAGTCCATCTCGGAGAAGATCACCTTCACGTCCAGTTCGCGCAGCTGGTCGATGGTCTTCTTCAACTGGCTCGGGCTCGGCTCGATGCCGTGGGCCGGTTCGACCACGGCGGTGACCTCCAGGCCGAATTCGCGCAGCAGGTAGTCGTAGGCCGCATGCACCGTGGCCACCCGCAGTTCGGCGTTGGGCGCCTGGGTCAGCTTGGCCAGGGCGTCGGCGCGCATCTGCCGCAGGCGCTTGCCGTAGGCGCGGGCGTTCTGGGTGTAGGCCTTGGCGTTGTCCGGGTCGAGCTTGCCCAGTTCCCGGGCGATGTTGTTGACCTGGGCGATGGAGGCGCTGACCGACAGGAACGTGTGCGGGTTGACCACCTTGCCGGCGCCGCGTGCGGCGACGCCGGTGGCGGCCAGCAGCGGCACGTTTTCGTTGGCTTCGATGGTCTTGATGTCCGGGGTTTCGCTGGCGGCGATCATGCGGTCGGCGAAGTCGTCATGGCCCACGCCGTTGAGCACGATCACGTCCAGCCCGCTGATGCGCTTGATGTCTTCGGCGCGGGGTTCGTAGGCATGCGGGTTGAAGCCGGCGGGAATCAGCGGCACCACGTCGGCCTTGTCGCCGACGATGTTGGCCACATAGCTGTAGTACGGGTGCAGGGTGATGCCGATGCGCAGGCGCTTGGCCGGGTCGGCGCTGGCCAGTGGGCTCAGCAGGCAGGCGCACAGGCCGGCCAGGAGCAGGCGCAGGAAGGGGCGGCGGGCAGAGGAAATGGACATGGGCAAGCGGTCTTCCGTGGAATGGAGGCGGGAGGTCAATGGCGATGCTCGCGGGTCACCCCGGCATCGTATTGCGCGACGATCTGTTTCCAGCCGGCGGCCGATAGGGCATCGTCGGAAAGATCCGTCGGCACCCCGGCGTCGGCCTGGCGGGTAAGCCAGATGTCGGGCGGGGCGTGCCCGTCGGCGTCCGTGCGCATCAGGAACGAACCGGCCACGGCAGGCGCCTGGCTTTGGCCGTAGTAGGCCGAGTCGGCCAGCAACTGCCATGCGTGACCGCCGCGGCTGACGGAGCTGGCGTCCTGGGCGAACGGCGCGAAGCCTTCGTCGGCCAGGGCCTGCGGTGTCGGCAGGGCCTGTTGTTCTTCGCGCAGCAGGCGGATTTCGTCGAGGGTGACCCGCAGGTCGGCGTAGAGGCCCTGCTCGGCGGCATTGAGGTCGCGGCGGGCATCCAGCTGATGGCCGGAAACCGGCTCGGGCTCGTGGGAGACGCCGCGCCAGGCCACCACGGAACCGGCGAGCGCCAGGATCAGCAGGCACAACAGCAGCACGTTGAGGGTTTCATGGCCGGCGCCGGCCGGGCGGACGGTTTGGGTGGTGGGTGTGGTCATGGGCTTTCGATGTCCGCCTGGTCGATTTCGACGACGTGGCCGGGGCCGGCGTCGAACAGCACGTAGAACTCGGCGCCGGGCTTCTTGAAGGTCAAGGTCGAGTCGGCGCCGAGCTTGCCCGGCAGCAGGATGGTTTCGTCATAGCCGATCACGTCGAGGGTCACCCCCGGCGCTCCGCTGCCGTCGGAGAAGCCACCGGTGCATTTGATCTGTTCGGCGTCGATGGCCTTGCACTCGCACATCGGGTTGTGGGCCAGGGCGCCGGCGCTGAAGACGGCACCGAGCGCCAGCAGCGCGGCGCTCAGGCACCGGCGTGGGCGGAAAGGACGTGGGGCGCGGCTCATGGTTTGGCTCCTTGTTTGTTCAGCCAGGCGAGAGTGGCGGGGGAGGCCTGGCTCAGCGGAATCGAGGCCTGGTGCATGCTGCCGTCCCAGCCTTCCATGGTGATCCACAGTTCGGCATCGGCGCGGGTCTTGTCCGGCACCGGCAGTTGGGTGCCCATGCGGTACGGCGTACCGAAGAAGATCGAGCCGGCGGCGCGCAGGCTGCGGGGCTTGCCGATGCGCAGGTAAGTGGCCTTGACCTGATCGACGCAGGCGCTGCACAGGGCGGCGTTGAAGCCTTTGAGGTAGCCGGCCGGGCCGTCGGAGCGCGGGGCCTCGTCGCGCAGCTCGGCCAGGCGCAGGCTCCAGGGGCCGACCTGGATCTGCCCGATCTCCCGCTCGCCCAGGCCGCTGTCGCCGCGGAACAGCGCGGCGTCGGCGAAGTACTTGGGCATGAAGCCCAGCGGAATCAGGAGCAGCAGGACATTGATGTGGAAACGCCACTTGTGCCAGAACAGGCTCAGCCGGGAAGGCTGCGGTGCAGGTGTGGATCGGCTCACAGGCTGGCCTCCGACGGTTCATGGCGCGGGGCCGGTTGTGCCTTGACGCGCTGCTGCTTGTGCTCGCGCTTGAGCGCATTGGCGGTGGCCAAGGCCGTGCGTTTGGTCCAGATCAGCAGCCCGCTCAGCACCATCATGCTCAGCAGCAGGCCGAAGAAGAACCAGATCAGCTTGATCCACAGACCGCCGAAGTCGCCGGTGTGCAGCGGGCGCATGGATTCGGTGACGAACTCAAGCGAAGTGCGGTCGGACAGCAGGCGCGTGGCCGCCACGTCGCCGCTGTAGGGGTTGAGCGTGGCGCTCTGGAACATCAGCGGATACCAGCCGCGCCCGCCGATGTCGAGGTGGGCGTAGGCGTTGCCCGGCAGGCTGACGAAGCTGGCTTCCAGGCCGGGGATTTTCTCCCGGGCGATTTCGACGGCGCGGTCCAGGCTGATCCGTGGCGGCGGCGTGCCGTCACCGGACATCGGCACGGCTTCGCGGGCCATGGCCGGGATGATCGGTTCGCTGGAGATGGAGATCTGGTTGTCCGACAGCAGCGCCTGGATCAGGAACCAGGTGCCGGTGATGGAGATCACCGCGATGAACCAGATCGACCAGATGCCGCTCAGGCGATGGAAGTCGCCCCAGAAGATCCGTGCGCCGTGCCTGAAGCGCAGGGTCGGGCGCAGGAAGCCTTTCCAGAACCGTTTGTACACCACAAGCCCGGTCACCAGCGAAGCCAGCATCGGCAGGCCGAGGAACGACACCAGGTACCAGCCCCAGCTGAAGCCGTTGGTGAACGGCACCAGCCACCAGCCGTGCAGCGCCCGGGTGAAGGCCTTGAAGTTGAAGTCCGGCGCCGTGCCCTGGATGGCGCCGGTGTACGGGTTGACGTACACCGTCTGCACACGACCGTCGGGGTAGCTGACGTCGACGTCGAGGGCAAAGTGCGATTCGTCCGGACGGTTGATGCTTTGCACCACGGTCTGCGGTTCGGCTTTCTTGATGGCGGCGAGGATCTGGTCGTAGCTGAGCCGCGTCGCGTCGTCGGACGGCTGGCTGGCGCGCATCTGCGGGTTGGCCAGCCAGACGATTTCCTGGCTGACCACCGCCAGGGTGCCGGTGACGCAGACGATCAGGACAAAGAACCAGATCGGCAAGGCCAGCCAGCTATGCACCAGGAACCACAGTTTCGAGCGGGATTTCTTCGACATGATTGAACGTCTTGATTCAGTGGGAGGAGCGGCTGCTACGGGCTTCGCAGCAGGGGCGTCCCTGGAGGGCGCGGTCGAGGCGTTCGCCCGGGCGACCGGCCCGCATCTCTATAAGACGGATGAGCGAGGAAATTCCCGATGGGTGATATGAAAGTAAATGTTTCGCACTTCGCCGAAGCGGCATCCGCACTGTGGGAGCGAGCCTGCTCGCGATTGCCTCAAGTCAGTCGACAGCTTCATTGACGGACATACAGCAATCGCGAGCAGGCTCGCTCCTACAGGCATTCGGCAAGGAGGTCGTTCAGCCTTGCTTGAACCTCTCAATGGCCCGCTGACGGATCTGCTCTTCGGTCAGGTCTTCCTTGCGCGAGGCCAGGAACCACAGATGCCCGTAAGGATCTCGCAAGGAGCCGCTGCGGTCGCCGTAGAACTGATCCTTGACGTCCTCCACGGAGGTCGCACCGGCATCGATCGCCCGCCGGAACGACTTGTCGACGTCGGTCACATATAGATGCAGGCCGACCGACACGAACTGCTCCGGACTGCTGAACGGCCCCTCTTCGCACGGGGTGCCGAGCATGATCGCGCTGTCGCCGATGCGCAGTTCGGCATGGCCGATGTTGCCGTCGGGCATGGCCAGGCGCATGACTTCGGTGGCGCCGAAGGCTTTCTTGTAGAAGTCGATGGCCTCGGCGGCTTTCTTGATGCCGAGATACGGGGTAATGCTGTGATACCCCTCAGGAATGGGTTTGACGCTCATGACGTTCTCCCTGTTCTTTCTTGTGGACGGTCAGTCTTCACCGGATGTCCGGTCGGTCAACTATAGGTCCGTGCCGGCGCCGCAGACCGGGCCGCCGACAAAGGGTCGGCGGTCATTCGGCATCGCTCGCCGACGGCGGGAAGTGCGGCCCCGGCCCCTGTTCCCCGAGCACGTCCCCGTAGTTGCGCAGCGGGCAGGCTTCCATCGACAGGCACCCGCAGCCGATGCAGCCGTTGAGGCGGTCGCGCAACAGCATCAGTTGCCCGATCCGCTCGTCCAGTTCGCGGCGCCATTGCTCCGACAGCCGTTTCCAGTCCGCCGCCGTCGGCGCCCGGTTGTCCGGCAGGTTCTTCAGGGCTTTGCCGATTTCCGCCAGCGGAATGCCCAGGCGCTGCGCCACCTTGATCAACGCCACGCGCCGCAGCACTTCCCTCGGGTAGCGGCGTTGGTTGCCGGCATTGCGCTGGCTTTTGATCAACCCCTTGGATTCGTAAAAGTGCAGGGCCGTGACCGCCACGCCGCTGCGGGCCGCGACTTCGCCGACAGTCAGTTGTTTGTGCAGGGTGTCTGCGGTGACCATTTGAAGTTTGCCTCTTGACCTTTACTTAACTAGAGGTTTTAACCTGCACGCCTTCGAATCGCAAGATTCGCCTGACAGACGAGTGGGGACGTTATGCACGCGCCGAAAAACAGCAGCTTCACCCAATTGATCGAATTCGAGATCGACCCCGGACAACAACCTGCGCTGGTCGCCGCGTTGGCATTGCAGACCGAGCGTCTGGCCGAACGCTACGCCGGGTTCGTCAGCGCCAGCGTCCAGGCCAGCGACGACGGCCGGCGGGTGCTGGGCTTTCTGCAATGGCGCTCGCGCGAGGCCGGCGAGGCGGCGTTTCGCAGCTTCGAAAACGGCGAACAGGATTTCTGGCACCTGATCCGCACCCATCGGGCGCGCACCGTGACCTTCGGTTCGTTCCAGGTGTTGAGCAGCATTGCCCGCAGCCATGACGAAGGGCTGCATTGTCAGCTGGTCGGATAGATCGGCAGCCGGATCAAGCGTTTCGGGGGCGGTGCGGTGTGGGAAGGATCAGTCGCGGCACTGCCCGACTGATCTTGCGTACGTGCTTGAGGGACTCACCGTCAAACCTGATAGCCACTATTGAGCGCGTTGATTTCTGCGCACGCGTGCCCGGGCGTAGCCTTTGTCCATCGACAAACACCTTTCGCCAGGACGCTCCCGATGAACCGCTTACTGACTGTTTCCCTGATGCTCGCCGTCTCCGTGCTCGCCGGTTGCGCCAGCCACGTGTCGCCCGAGCTGCGCCCCTACACGGCGGAAGAAACCCGCGAACTGGCCCTCGAAGCGCTGAACCGCCGCGGCCTGTCCTTCGACGAGTACCACGCGAAGAAAGCCGAACTGCTCGGCCAGCCACAGAGGACTGTCGGCTTCGACAGCCATGGCGAAATGAGCGCCGAACGGGCCGTACAGCTTCACGGTCGTCCAAGCTGATCGATAACTGTACTGCTCGAAGTTTCACCCAACTGTCCATGGGCTGGCGCGGTGCCGTGCGATAGGGTCAACACCTGAATGACCCTCACGGAATGCCTGCCATGACCCTCTCGCTCGATCTGCTGCTGGGCTTCGCCCTGTTTGCCCTTGTCACCTCGATCACGCCGGGGCCGAACAACACCATGCTGTTGGCGTCGGGGGTGAATTTCGGCTTCAACCGCACCATCCCTCACATGCTCGGCATCACCTGCGGCTTCTTCGTGCTCGTCGTGGCGGTAGGGTTCGGCCTGGGCGCGGTGTTTCAGCGCTATCCCTTGCTGTACACGATCCTGCGGTATGTCGGCGCGGCCTACTTGCTGTACCTGGCGTGGAAAATCGCCCGCTCCGGCCCGGTCGGCGACAGCGGCGACGGCGAAGGCAAGCCGATCAGCTACCTGGGGGCGGCGGCGTTCCAGTGGGTCAACCCCAAGGCGTGGATCATGGCCATCGGCGCCATCAGCACCTACACGCCGATGCAAGGCTACTTCACCAACGTGCTGGTGATCGCCGCCGTGTTCGCCATCATCAACCTGCCGAGCGTCGGCGTGTGGGCGGCCTGCGGCACCTTGTTGCGCAACGTGCTCAAGGATCGCCGCTGGCTGCGGGCGTTCAACTGGGGGATGGCGGCGCTGCTGGTGATTTCGCTGTACCCGCTGCTGCTGGAAAGCTTTGCCTGACGCATCGCTTCAACCGCCGGCCCGATGCCTGTTAAGCTCGGCTTCAGGAGCGTTCCTACGCACTCTTAAATGAAGTTGTTCTTCTTTAACGGCATCCGATCAGGTAATGATGACGCTCTCTCACCGCGGCGCGGCCCACAAGGCTGCGCCTTGCCGTTTGCAGACACGAGCCTCCTGACCCCGGAACACGCTCTGCGAGTTTTTCTATGAACCAACGTCCGCTGTATTTCGATTACGCCGCCACCACCCCGGTGGACGAGCGGGTCATCCAGGTGATGATCGAGTGTCTGGGCTTCGACGGCAATTTCGGCAACCCGGCCTCCAGCTCCCATGCCTTCGGCCGGCAGGCCCGGCACACGGTCGAGCAGGCGCGCCTGCAGGTCGCCGAACTGGTCGGGGCCCAGGCCGGGCAGATCGTCTGGACCTCCGGCGCCACCGAATCCAACAACCTGGCCCTCAAGGGTGTGGTCCAGGCCCGGGGCGTGCCCGGCGGGCACATCATCACCAGCCAGATCGAACACAAGGCCATCCTCGACACCGCACGGCAACTGCAGGACGCCGGCATCGCCGTGACCTACCTGGTGCCGGACGCCGACGGCCTGATCACCCCGCAGGCGGTCAGCGAAGCGATGCGCGACGACACCTTTCTGGTGTCGCTGATGCTGGTCAACAACGAACTGGGCACCGTCAACGACATCCCGGCCATCGGCGAGGTAGTGCGCGGCCGCGAGGCGCTGTTCCATGTCGATGCGGCGCAGGGCGCCGGCAAGGTCGCCATCGACCTGGCGCAATGGCCGGTGGATCTGATGTCCTTCTCGGCGCACAAGCTGTACGGCCCCAAGGGCATCGGCGCCCTGTACGTCGGCCCGCGCGCGCAGCAGCGTCTGCAGGCGCAGATCCACGGCGGCGGGCATGAAGGCGGCTTGCGCTCCGGCACCCTGGCGACCCACCAGATCGCGGCGATGGGCGCCGCCTTCGCCCTGGCGGCGCAGGTGTTCGATGAAGAGAAAAACACCATCGCTGCGCTGCGCGAGCGCCTGCTCGAACAGGTGCTGAGCCTGCCCGGCGTGCGCCTCAACGGCAGCCCGCAGCGGCGCATCCCGCACACCCTGAGCCTGACCTTCGGCGAAGGCGAGTTCAACGCCGCGACCCTGAGCCATTCGCTCGCGTTTTCCGCGACCTCGGCCTGCAACTCGGCGAGCAACACCCCGTCCCACGTGCTGTTGGCGTTGGGGCATGACGCACGCCTGGCGGGCCGCACCATCCGCCTGAGCCTCGGCCGCTTCACCACGGCCGACGACATCGACCGGGCCGTGCAACTGATCAAGGCCGCCTGCACCGGCGCTCCGGCGTTCTGGGCGACAGGACTTTCATAAAGGTGCCGGACACAACCGGCACCGGACAATAACGACGAAGTGGTTAGCAGGAGACATGATGAGTACCCAGACTTTGACCGACGGATCGGTTCCCCAGCGCCTGGCGCACACCCGTGAACTGATGCGCCGCGAAGGCATCCATGCGTTGCTGGTGCCGTCGGCCGACCCGCACCTGTCAGAGTACCTGCCGGGCTACTGGCAGGGCCGGCAATGGCTGTCGGGGTTCCACGGTTCGGTCGGTACGCTGATCGTCACCACGGACTTCGCCGGCGTCTGGGCCGACAGCCGTTATTGGGAACAGGCGACCCAAGAGCTCAACGGCAGCGGCATCGAACTGGTCAAGCTGCAGCCGGGCCAGCCGGGACCGTTGGACTGGCTGGCCGAACAGACGCCGGAAGGCGGCGTGGTGGCGGTCGATGGCGCGGTGATGGCGGTGGCGTCGGCACGGACCCTGGGCAGCAAGCTCGAGGCCCGCGGCGCCCGTCTGCGCACCGACATCGACCTGCTGGATGAAGTCTGGAGCGACCGTCCGCAACTGCCCGACGCACCGGTCTATCAGCACCTGTCGCCGCAGGCCACCGTCAGCCGTGGCGAGAAGCTCGCCCGACTGCGCGAAACCCTCAAGGAGCGCGGGGCCGATTGGCATTTCATCGCCACGCTCGACGACATCGCCTGGCTGTTCAACCTGCGCGGCGGCGATGTGTCGTTCAACCCGGTGTTCATCTCCTTTGCCCTGATCAGCCAGCAGCAAGCCACGCTGTTCGTGGCCTTGGGCAAGGTCGACGCCCACCTGCGCGCCGTGCTGGAACAGGACGGCGTGACCCTGCGCGATTACAGCGAAGTCGCCGATGCCTTGCGCGCGGTGCCGGACGGGGCGAGCCTGCTGGTGGATCCGGCGCGGGTCACCAGCGGTCTGCTGGGCAATCTCGACGGCGGTGTGACACTGGTCGAAGGCCTCAATCCGACCACGCTGGCCAAATCGCAGAAGAGCCAGGCCGATGCCGAACACATCCGCCGGGCCATGGAGCAGGACGGCGCGGCGCTGTGCGAATTCTTCGCCTGGCTGGAATCCGCCTGGGGCCGCGAGCGCATCACCGAGCTGACCATCGACGAGAAACTGACCGCCGCCCGTGCGCGTCGTCCGGACTACGTGTCGCTGAGCTTCAACACCATCGCGGCGTTCAACGCCAACGGTGCCATGCCGCACTACCACGCCACCGAGCAAGCGCATGCGGTGATCGAGGGCGACGGCCTGCTGCTGATCGACTCCGGCGGCCAGTACCTGGGCGGCACCACCGACATCACCCGGATGGTGCCGGTCGGTACGCCGAACGCCGAGCAGAAGCGTGATTGCACCCGGGTGCTCAAAGGCGTGATCGCGTTGTCGCGGGCTCACTTCCCCAAAGGCATCCAGTCGCCGCTGCTCGACGCCATCGCCCGGGCGCCGATCTGGGCCGACAACGTGGAGTACGGTCATGGCACCGGCCATGGCGTCGGTTACTTCCTCAACGTCCATGAAGGCCCGCAGGTGATCGCCTACCAGGCGGCGCCGGCACCGCAGACCGCCATGCAACCGGGGATGATCACCTCCATCGAACCGGGCACCTACCGTCCGGGACGCTGGGGCGTGCGCATCGAGAACCTGGCGATGAACGTCGAAGCAGGCAGCAGCGAGTTCGGCGAATTCCTCAAGTTCGAAACCCTGACCCTGTGCCCGATCGACACCCGCTGCCTGGAGCCGTCCTTGCTGACCGAGGACGAAAAACAGTGGTTCAACGCCTACCACGCCCAAGTGCGCAAGCGCCTGAGCCCGCTGCTCGACGGCGCGGCGCTGGCCTGGCTGAACGCCCGCACTGCGGCTATCTGATCGGCGTCAACTCGGGCGCTGTCGCCAGCGCCTGAGCCATGAAGTCGACGAATGCGTGGATCCTGGCGGACTGGCGACGGTTCGCCGGGAACACCGCGTGCATCGGCAGCGGTTGTGTGCGGTAGTCCTGCAACAGGGCGACCACCCGGCCCGCCTTCAAGTCTTCGCTGAACAGCCAGACCGGCGACAGCGCAATCCCCAACCCACCCAGCACCATTTCACGGATGGCCTCTGAGTTGTTGCTCTGGGCGTTTCCCTGGATGCGCACCTCGTGGCGCTGTCCGTCCCTTTCGTAAGTCCACAGGTTCTGGCTGCTGAGCAGGTTGAATTGCAGGCAGTTGTGCCGGCGCAGATCGGCGGGCGCAAGCGGTGCGGGATGTCGCTCCAGATAAGCCGGCGCGGCGACCGTGATGCGGTGGGTAAGGCCGATGGGGCGGGCGATCATGCTGCTGTCGCTCAATGCGCCGATTCGCAGGCTGACGTCCAGGCCTTCGCTGACCAGATCCTGGTTCTGGTCACTGAGTTGCAGATCGATCTGCACCTGCGGGTAGTGTTCCAGAAACGCCGCCAGACGCGGTGCGATCTGCAGGCGGCCGAAGCTGACGGACGAGCCGATCCGCAAGGGACCCGCAACGGTTTCCCGGCCGGACTGAAAGCTGTGCTCGGCCGCATCCACCGCCGCCAGGATGGTTCGGCATTCGTTGTAGTAGCGCTGGCCTTCATCGGTCAGCGACAGCTTGCGCGTGCTGCGGGCGATCAGCTTGCCGCCGAGCTGGCGCTCGAGCGCACGCAGGACTTTGCTGATGGTCGGCTGTGTGGTCTGCAGCTCACGGGCCACGGCGGAAAAACTGCCGCGTTCGATGACCCGGACGAAAATCGACATCGCGTGGAGTTTGTCCATGGGAGGCAGCGCTCATTCATGCTGTTTTGGCATGGTTACTATAACGATACGGCGTCTTATCGGCATGGATTGGTTGCGAGAGGATGATTCCACTCTCTTTCAGACAGGAAATGCCGAAATGACTGACTCAATGCACATGCGCGCGCTGATGGTTGAAACCCCAAACGGTTCGCTACGCTTGGTTTCGCTGCAACGTCCCACGCCACGTCCGGGAGAAGTGCTGGTGCGGATCAAGGCCAGCGGCGTGAATCCGTTGGACCTGAAAGTCCGTGCGGGCCAAGCCGCCCATGCCCGGCAGGCGCTGCCGGCGGTGTTGGGCATCGACCTTGCCGGTGTGGTCGAGGCGGTAGGCGAAGGCGTTCTCGGCTGGGTGCCGGGTGACGAGGTGTATGCGATGGCCACGGGGATTGGTGGCGCCCAGGGCTCGTTGGCCGACTATGCAGCAGTGGACGCGCGACTGCTGGCACGCAAGCCCTCGAACCTGTCCATGCGTGAGGCGGCCGGTTTGCCGTTGGTGGTCATTACGGCGTGGGAGGGGCTGGTGGATCGCGCTCATGTGCGCGCCGGGCAAAAAGTGCTGATCCATGGGGGAGCAGGCGGGGTCGGGCATGTGGCCATTCAGCTGGCGCGGGCCTTCGGGGCGGATGTGTTCGCCACAGGTTCTGCCGGGCAGCGGTCAATCATCGAAGGGGTCGGCGCGACATTCATCGACCGACAAACCCCGGTGGAAAGTTATGTGAACGAACACACGGCGGGGGAGGGCTTTGACATCGTCTATGACACGGTGGGCGGCGAAGCGCTGGACGCCGCCTTCAAGGCCGCGCGGGTGTATCACGGGCATGTGCTGAGTTGCCTGGGATGGGGGCAGCACAGCCTGGCGCCGCTTTCGTTCCGGGGCGCAACCTATTCCGGCGTGTTCACCCTGCTGCCGCTGTTGACCGGCCACGGACGTGAACATCACGGGGACATCCTGCGGCAGGTTGCGCAAATGATCGAAGCGGGACGTCTGCGGCCGATGGTCGACCCTCGTCGGTTCACCCTGGAAACCGCCGAAGACGCCCACGGGGTGCTCGCATCGAAAGCGGCCCGTGGACGCTTGGTGATCGAACTCTAACGCAAGGCCTCTGTGACAAAGTCCAGCCGGTCCTGACCGAAGAACAGCTGGTTGCCGATGAACATGCTCGGGGCACCGAACACACCTCGCTTGACGGCGGTTTCAGTGTTGTCCTTGAGGGCAGCCTTCACGGCCTCGTCGTTGGTCAGTGCCAGCACATCCTCCGGGTTGAAACCGTGCTCGGTCAGCACGGCCGCCACCGTTGCGGGCTCGTCGAGGCAACGGCCCTCGACCCAGAGGGCGTTGAACAGGCAATCGACGAACGCCTGGAACCGCTCCGGATGGCGCAATTGCATGCCGGTGACGGCGCGCATCAGGATCAACGTGTTGATCGGGAAGTGAGGGTTGAACTTCAGCGCAACGCCGTAACGTCGGGCATAACGGTCCAGATCCTCGAACATGTAGCGTCCCTTGGCCGGAATCGTGGCCGGGGAGGCGTTGCCGGTGGCCTTGAATACGCCGCCCAGCAGCATCGGGATGTAAACCAGTTGGCTGCCGGTTTCGGCGCAGATCTTCGGCAGCTGCGTGTAGGCCAGATAAGTGGCGGGGCTGCCGAGGTCGAAGTAGAACTCCACGGTTTTGCTCATGGGTGCGGCACTCCTGATTGTTGTTATGGACGTTACCAGCGTTCGCTCCAGGGGCGCAGATCCAGCTCGAATGTCCAGGCGTCCCGGGGCTGGCTGTGCAGATACCAGTAATTTTCGGCAATGTGCTCGGGGTCGAGGATCCCGTCCTGTTCCTTGGTTGCGTATTTCTCGGGGAAGTTGTCGCGGATGAAGTCGGTGTCGATGGCGCCGTCCACCACGACGTGGGCGACATGGATGTTCAAGGGGCCCAGTTCTCGGGCCATGCTTTGCGCCAAGGCCCGGATGCCGTGCTTGGCGCCCGCGAACGCGGCAAAGCCGGCGGCGCCGCGCAGGCCGGCGGTGGCGCCGGTGAACAGTATGGTGCCCCGGCGGCGGGTGACCATGCGTTTGGCCACCTCCCGGGCATTGAGGAAACCCGAGAAACAGGCCATTTCCCAGATCTTGAAATACTTGCGTGCGGTTTCGTCGAGGATGCTGCACGGCACATTGGCGCCGATGTTGAAGACAAACGCTTCAATCGGGCCCAGACGGGTCTCGATGTCCTCGACCAATGCGATCACGTCTTCTTCCTTGCGCGCATCGCAGGCAAAGCCATGGGCTTGGCCGCCTTCCGCGTGGATGGCTTCCACCAAAGGTTGCAGCTTGTCGGCGCTGCGGCGGGTGACGCAGGCCACGAACCCTTCCTTGGCGAAGCGCCTGGCAATCGCGCCGCCGGTGGCATCGCCTGCGCCGACGACCAATACGACCTTCTTGTTGTTCATGGGTATCCCCTTTATTAAACGATCGTTAAGTGAACGAACGTTATGCTAGGATCCTGGCAGCGTCAAGGCAGTCAATCGCGGAGTACGAAAATGCGTTATTCAGCCGGTCACAAGCTCGAAACCAAGGAAAAGCTGCTGCACAGCAGTGCGTTGTCGGCGAAACGGTCTGGCTTTTCCACGGTGGGCGTCGACGGTCTGATGAAGGCGATCGGACTGAGCGGCGCGGCGTTCTACAGCCATTTCTCATCCAAGGACGCGCTGTTCGCGGCCATTGTCGAGCGTGAGCTCGGGCAAAGTCTCGAGCGGTTGGGCGGGCAGGGTACGCAGGATCGCAAGCGGCTTGAGCGTTGCCTGAAGCAGTATCTGAGCATGGCTCATGTCGAACAGCCTGAGTCCGGCTGTGCGATACCGGCATTGGGCGCGGAGATCGCGCGTTCCGAGAGCGGGGTGCGTGAGCAGGCCGAGCTGTGGATCGGCAGGCTTCAGCAGAGTTGGGCGCAGACGTTGGGAAGCGAGAGCCTGGCCTGGGCGATTCTGTCGCAATGCGTGGGCGCATTGGTGGTTGCGCGGATGCTGGCCAGCACGGACATGCAGAAGAAAGTGCTGGGCGCCAGTCATGAGGAAATCAGTCGGCGAATCGCAGCTCAATTCGCGGAGTAGGTGCCCGCTTACTTGCAGATGACGATCATGCTGCGGCTGGTATAGCCGGCGGGATTGAGGCCGAAGGGATAGTCACCGGGCTCTTCCACGGCATCCCCTGATTTTGCGATCACCTTGTAGCCTTTGGGAGCGCAGGCGTTGGCGGCGCTGGCGTAGCACTTGTCCCAGGAGGAGGAGAGTCCGGAACAGTTTATGTGCAGGCCTTTCTTGCCATGCTTGACCTGGGTTTTCGTGGTGGCTGCACAACCCGCGATTGCGAGTACGGCGATCAGTATCAAAATCTGTTTCATTAACGTCCTTAATCGCGGCGCCGAGTCTGGTGCTCGATTCTGCCTGCATTCGCTCACGTTTGAAGCGTTGTGCCGTCCCTGTCTGAAAAATCCATGCCTGGCATTGGGTTACGCGCTTTAACATGGCCTAAATGCGCGCCAAATGCCAGACCTTCGTCAAATCCTGTCTCAATCTGCCGCAACGGCAGGCTTGGCTGTGCTGCCCATGGTCATGGTCGCACCGACGGAGGCCAGGATAATGCACAGAATCGCCATCCATTGTGACAACGACAGGTACTCCTGCAGGAAGAGCAGGCCGGACAACGCGCCGAACGCGGGCTCGATGCTCATCAGGGTGCCGAACGTACGGGCAGGCATGCGGGTGAGGGCAACCATCTCCAGGGTGTAGGGAAGGGCTGTGGACAGGATGGCCACGCCGATCGCCACCGGAATCAGAGAGGGGGTCAGCAGTGCTGTCCCGGCGTGGATGATTCCGATGGGGGCGACGAACAGTGCGGCGATCATGACGCCCAGCGCGGCGGTCGTCACGCCGTTGTCGGCACCGGCCTTCTGGCCGAAGAGGATGTACAGCGCCCAGCAGACGCCGGCGCCCAGGGCGTACCCGGCACCGATCAGATCGATGCCGGCCGTTGTCGCCCCGGTCGGGATCAGCAGCAGAAGTCCGGCGGCGGCCAGTGCGATCCAGAGAAAGTCGATGGCCCGGCGGGAAGCATAGATGGCGACGGCCAGCGGGCCGGTGAACTCCAAGGCGACGGCGATGCCGAGCGGTACGGTGCGCAGCGACATATAGAAGAGGAAATTCATGCCCCCCAATGCCATGCCGTAAACAATGACGGTGCGTAGGGATTGGGCCGTCAGCTTCACTCGCCAGGGGCGCAGCAGCAGAGCCATGATGACACTGGCGAAAATCAGGCGCAGGGTGGTGGTGCCTTGAGCGCCGACCACGGGGAACATGCTTTTGGCGAGAGAGGCGCCGGACTGGATCGACGCCATGGCTATGAGCAGCAGGCCGACCGGAAAGAGAATCGAGGCAAGGCTGCGGGAGTGGTCGTTCATCGCTGGGCAGTGTCCGAGTTGAAGATAGGCTTGGGTTGCGCAATATAGTGCGCATTCGCCGTGTGGGCGTCTATATGCAGCGCGGCCTTTTTAAGAATGTTGATAGAAAAGAGAAATTAACGGTTGACGGTAGATTTTAGTTCTCTATAATTCGCCCCACTTCCGGCGCAGTCGAAACGGAAAACTCCTTGAGATTCAACGAGTTACGAAGTTTTAGGCAGCGGATCGCTTCAGTTCAGCGAAGCCCGGAGGGAGTCGAAGAGGGTGGTGATGTTTGGCCCTTTCGGCGTTTCGATCCTCCCGGTCGAAAGCGGAGAAAAGAGGTGTTGACAGCAGCGTGCAACGCTGTAGAATTCGCCTCCCGCTGACGAGAGATCGAAAGCGCAAGTGGTTGAAGTTGAAAAAGAAATTTTGAAAACTTCTGAAAATAACCGCTTGACAGCAAATGAGGCTGCTGTAGAATGCGCGCCTCGGTCGAGACGAAAGGCTTGACCAACCGCTCTTTAACAACTGAATCAAGCAATTCGTGTGGGTGCTTGTGGGGTCAGACTGACAGTCAAAAAGATTATCAGCATCACAAGTTACTC